>NZ_JBIVOX010000014.1:0-89130 GCF_044754345.1 Streptomyces sp. NPDC093094
GGCGCGCTTGGACTTGAGGGGTCCGAGGATGGCGTTGTCCACGAAGTCGGGTCCGCCTTGTCCGACGGTGTCGACGAGGCGCTTGCCGGCTTCGGCGATCTGGGTGTCGAGGAGGGTGAGGTTGCGTTCGACCTCGGCGCGGGCGGAGGCGGGTACGGCGGGGAGCTTCGCTCTCACGTCGGGGCAGGAGATCCTCCCCGGCGCGGCGGCGGCCTGTCCCTGGGGGGCGGCCGGGGCGCCCGGCGCCTGCGGCGCGGCGGGTGCGGCTCCGCCGGAGCCCAGCACGCACCCGGCCAATGCCTCCAGTCCCTGGGGCCGGGCGGTGGTGCGGTCGATGGAGATGGCGATGCGGTCGATGGCGGCGGCGCGCTTGGACTTGAGGGGTCCGAGGATGGCGTTGTCCACGAAGTCGGGTCCGCCTTGTCCGACGGTGTCGACGAGGCGCTTGCCGGCTTCGGTGATCTGGGTGTCGAGGAGGGTGAGGTTGCGTTCGACCTCGGCGCGGGCGGAGGCGGGTACGGCGGGGAGCTTCGCTCTCACGTCGGGGCAGGAGATCCTCCCCGGCGCGGCGGTCGTACGGCCCTCGGCCCGCGGCTCGCCCGCGAGGGCGGACCCGGCGATCACCGCGCCGGAGAGCAGCACGGCGGCGACCCCGCCGGCGACAACCACACGGCGCTTGTCGTACTTCGGAAGAGCCCTGGACATGCGTATGCCTCACTTGAGTAGAAAGAGGTCCGACGGCCGCGGCGCCTGCGTCCGGCAGGAAGTACGGGAAAGCGGTTTCCCCCGTTCAGCCTCCTATGAAATTGACGAATCATGCAAGGCTCTGCATAATCATGCACATCAGAATCGCATCTCCTGAGGAGCAGCGCAGTGAGCAGCAACAGCGGTGACGTCCGGCTCTGGGGCGGCCGTTTCGCCGACGGTCCCGCCGAGGCCCTCGCGAAACTGTCCGCCTCCGTCCACTTCGACTGGCGGCTCGCGCCCTACGACATCGCCGGTTCGCGCGCCCACGCGCGCGTGCTCCACAAGGCGGGCCTGCTCACCGAGGACGAGCTGACCCGGATGATCGCGGGCCTCGACCGGCTGGAGGCGGACGTCGCCGACGGCTCCTTCACCGGCACCGTCGCCGACGAGGACGTCCACACCGCGCTGGAGCGCGGCCTGCTGGAGCGCCTCGGCCCGGACCTCGGCGGCAAGCTGCGGGCCGGCCGCTCCCGCAACGACCAGGTCGCGACCCTCTTCCGGATGTACCTGCGCGACCACGCGCGCGTCGTCGCCGGTCTGATCGCCGACCTCCAGGACGCCCTGATCGGCCTCGCCGAGGCCCACCCGGACACGGCCATGCCCGGCCGCACCCACCTCCAGCACGCCCAGCCGGTGCTGTTCGCCCACCATGTCCTCGCCCATGTCCAGGCGCTCTCCCGGGACGCCGAGCGGCTGCGCCAGTGGGACGAGCGCACGGCCGTCTCCCCGTACGGCTCCGGCGCGCTCGCCGGCAGCAGCCTCGGTCTGGACCCCGAGGCCGTCGCGGCGGACCTCGGCTTCGAGCGCGGCAGCGCGGGCAACTCCATCGACGGCACGGCCTCCCGCGACTTCGTCGCCGAGTTCGCCTTCGTCGCCGCGATGATCGGGGTCAACCTCTCCCGGATCGCCGAGGAGGTCATCATCTGGAACACGAAGGAGTTCTCCTTCGTGACCCTGCACGACGCCTTCTCCACGGGCTCGTCGATCATGCCGCAGAAGAAGAACCCGGACATCGCCGAGCTGGCCCGGGGCAAGTCCGGCCGCCTGATCGGCAACCTCACCGGTCTGATGGCGACCCTCAAGGCCCTCCCGCTCGCGTACAACCGCGACCTCCAGGAGGACAAGGAGCCGGTCTTCGACTCCATCGACCAGCTGGAGGTCCTGCTGCCGGCCTTCACCGGCATGATGGCCACCCTCACCGTCCACCGCGAGCGCATGGAGGAGCTGGCCCCGGCCGGGTTCTCCCTCGCCACCGACATCGCCGAGTGGCTGGTCAGGCAGGGCGTCCCGTTCCGGGTGGCGCACGAGGTCGCCGGTGAGTGCGTGAAGGTCGCCGAGTCCGAGGGCAAGGAGCTGGACGAGCTCACGGACGAGCAGTTCGCCAAGATCTCCGAGCACCTCACCCCCGAGGTGCGCACGGTCCTCGACGTCCCCGGCGCCCTCGCCTCCCGCAACGGCCGGGGCGGCACGGCCCCGAGCGCGGTCGCGATCCAGCTGGGCGAGCTGAGGGCGGACGTCGCGGCCCAGCACGCGTGGGCCTCCGCCGAGAAGCGGGGCTGAGCGGCCACGCTCCTCGCGGGGCGCGGGGCGCGGGGCGCGGGGCGCGGGGCACCCGCCCCCGCCGGACGGACAACCGAACACGTC
Source organism: Streptomyces sp. NPDC093094 (assembly GCF_044754345.1). NCBI lineage: Bacteria > Bacillati > Actinomycetota > Actinomycetes > Kitasatosporales > Streptomycetaceae > Streptomyces > Streptomyces sp. NPDC093094. Next base: position 2,392 of record NZ_JBIVOX010000014.1, read on the forward strand.
GAGTCCCGGGGCGAAGGCCGTCACGGGTTACGTTGGTCGAAGCCGTACCGGACCGACCGAACGGAGCCCGCGATGCCCTTCGCCCGACTGGCCGCAGCGACAACCCCCACCTGCCACATCGGACTGGGTCTCGCCGCGGTCGGCCGCCCCGGCTACATCAACCTCGGCCGCGACGACGACCTCCCCGAGGACCGCACGGTCGAGGCCCTCGAACGCCGCACGCACCAACTCCTCGACGCCGCCTACGCCCAGGGCGTCCGCTACTTCGACGCGGCCCGCTCCTACGGCCGTTCCGAGGAGTTCCTCGCGGGCTGGCTGCGGGCCAACCCCGGTGCGGACGACGTGGTCGTCGGCAGCAAGTGGGGCTACACCTACACCGCCGGCTGGACCACCGACGCGGAGCGGCACGAGGTCAAGGACCACAGCGTCCGCACGTACGACCGCCAGCGCGCCGAGACGGCCGAGCTGCTCGGCGACCGCCTCGACCTCTACCAGATCCACTCGGTGACCCCGGACAGTCCCGCCCTCACCGACAAGGAACTCCACGCGAAGCTCGCGGAGGCCGCCGCGCAGGGCGTCTCCGTCGGCTTCTCCACCAGCGGTCCCGCGCAGGCCGACGCCATCCGCGCCGCGCTCGCCGTGACGGTGGACGGCGAGCCCCTCTTCCGTACGGTGCAGTCCACCTACAACGTCCTGGAGCCCTCCGCCGGCCCCGCCCTGGCCGAGGCCCACGACGCGGGGCTGACCGTGATCGTCAAGGAGGGCATGGCGAACGGACGCCTCGCGGACCCCCATGCGCCGGACGCGCTGCGGACGGTCGCCGGGGAGGCGTCCCTGGGGTGCGACGCCGTGGCGCTCGCGGTGATCCTCCGCATGCCCTGGGCCGGGGTGATCCTCTCCGGCGCGGCGACCACCGCCCAGCTCGCCTCCAATCTGCACGCCCCCGTCGTGGACCTGGACGAGGAACAGCTGTCGCGGCTCGCCGCACTGGCCGAGGACCCCCGCGCCTACTGGCAGCGGCGCGGCGAGCTGCCCTGGCACTGACCCGCACCCCGCCGGGCGGCGGGCTCCCGTGATCTCCTCCGGCGACCGGGCGACCGGGCGACGGTCATGAGTCACACATGCCTATGGTGAGACATGAATGTCTCACATGGGCTATCTTTGTCTCATGGCCGTCGACCGTGACCACGTACTGCGCAGCGCCGCAGCCCTGCTCACCCGCAGATCCACCGCGACCATGGACGAGGTCGCCAAGGCCGCCGGGATCAGCCGGGCGACCCTGCACCGTCACTTCGCGGGGCGCGACGCGCTCGTCCGGGCGCTGGAGTCGCTCGGCATCGCGGAGTGCGAGGCGGCGCTGGACGCCGCCCGGCTGGACGAGGGCGACGCGGCCGGCGCCGTACGGCGGTTCGTGCGCGAGATAGAGCCCGCGACCGGACTGCTGTCCTTCCTGTACAGCGAGAACCAGCTGTTCGAGGGCGAGGGGCAGAACGAGGGCTGGGCCCGTCTCGACGCCCGGGTCGCGGCCCTGTTCCGGCGCGGCCAGGACAGCGGCGAGTTCCGCATCGACCTCAGCCCGACCTGGCTGACGGAGGCGCTCTACGGCCTGGTCGCGGCCGGGGCGTGGGCGGTCCAGGACGGCAAGGTCGCCCGCAACGACTTCCAGTTCATGATCGTCGAGCTGATGCTCGGCGGCGCACTCCGGAGAGAGGAACCATGACCAGCACCCTGCAGCCGGCGTCCACGACCGAGGCGGTGAGGCGCCCGGGCCGCTGGCTCGCGCTGTCCGTCCTCGTGCTCGCCGTGCTGCTGGTGGCCGTCGACGCGACGGTCCTCGGTCTCGCCACTCCCTACATCAGCGAGGACCTGAACCCCACCGGCACCCAGCTGCTGTGGATCGGTGACGTCTACTCCTTCGTCATCGCCGGTCTGCTCGTCTCCATGGGCAGCCTCGGCGACCGCATCGGCCGCAAGCGCATCCTGCTCGTCGGCGCCACCGCCTTCGGCGCGATATCCGTGCTCAACGCCTACGCGACCAGCCCCGAGATGATGATCGCGGCCCGCGCGCTCCTCGGCGTCGCCGGCGCCACCCTGATGCCGGCCACCCTCGCCCTGATCCGCAATCTCTTCCACGACCCGCGTGAGCGCAGCCTCGCCGTCGGCATCTGGGGCGCCACCGCCTCCGCGGGCACCGCCGTCGGTCCGATCGTGGGCGGCTTCCTCCTGGAGCACTTCTGGTGGGGCTCGGTCTTCCTGATCAACCTGCCGGTGATGGCCGTCCTGGTCCTGGTCGGCATCAGGCTGCTGCCCGAGTCACGCACCCCGAAGCCCGGCCCGTGGGACGTGCCCAGCGTGCTGATGTCCCTGGTCGGCATGATCGGCGTGGTCTACGCGGTCAAGGAGGCCGCCTCGCACGGCGCGTCCTGGGAGGCGTTCGCCGCGGGCGCGCTGGGAGCGGCCGCGCTGTACGGCTTCGTCCGCCGCCAGCTCACCCTGCCGGCCCCGCTGCTGGACATGCGCCTGTTCGCCCACCGCGGCTTCAGCGGTGCGGTGCTGGCCGACCTGCTGACCATCCTCGGCCTGTCCGGCCTGGTGTTCTTCCTGTCGCAGTATCTGCAACTCGTCCAGGACCGGCCGCCGCTGGAGGCGGGCCTGGCCGAGCTGCCCGCCGCGGTCGGCGCGGTGGCGGCCGGTCTCGTCGCGGGCCGCGCGGCCCGGCGTCTGTCGGTGCGGGCGGTCGTCTCCGGCGGTCTCGCCGCGATCGGTCTCGCCCTGGGCTCGCTGACCCTGCTCGACCGCACCACCGGCTACCCGTTCCTCGGTACCGCCCTGCTGGTCGTCGGCGTCGGCGCGGGCTTCTCCTTCACGGTGACCGCCGACGTGATCCTCGGCTCCGTCCCCAAGGACCAGGCGGGCGCCGCCTCCGCGGTGTCGGAGACGGCGTACGAACTCGGCGCGGCCCTCGGCATCGCCGTCCTGGGCTCGATCGTCACGGGCGTCTACCGGGGCTTCGCGGCCCCCGCCGGCACCCCGGAGCAGGCCCATGAGTCCCTCGGCGGCGCGGTGGACACGGCGAGGGGCCTCCCGCCCCGCACCGCGGAAGCCCTGCTCGACTCCGCCCGCGACTCCTTCGTCGACGGCCTCGCCCTGGCGGCGGGAGTGGGCGCCGCCGTGCTCCTGGCGACGGCGGCGGGAGCCTGGTTCCTCCTGAAGGGCCAGAAGCTGGAGAGCGGGGCCTAGGGAACCCGCCCGAGGGGCGCGGGGAACCGCGCGGGAAACCACCACGAACGCGACGGCCGCCGTACGGGAGAACCCCTACGGCGGCGAGTCGGGAGCCCTGCGGCGGCGAGTCGGGAGCCCTACGCCGCCTTCGCCTTCGTGGCGTACATGTCGACGTACTCCTGCCCCGACAGCCGCATGACCTCGGTCATCACCGAGTCCGTCACGGCTCGCAGCACATACCGGTCCCGGTCCATCCCCTCGTACCGGGAGAACTCCAGGGGCTCACCGAACCGCACCGTGACCCGGCTGGGCCGGGGCATGCCCGCCCCGCCCGGCTGGATCTTGTCGGTGCCGATCATCGCGAAGGGCACCACCGGCGCCCCGGTCATCAGGGTGAGCCGGGCGATGCCGGTGCGCCCCCGGTACAGCCGTCCGTCGGGCGACCGCGTGCCCTCGGGGTAGATGCCGAAGACCCGGCCCTCCTCCAGGATCCGCCGGCCGGTCATCAGCGCCGCGACGCCGCCCTTGCCGCCGTCCCGGTCGACCGGGATCATGCCGACGCCGGTGAAGAACCACGCCATCGCCCGGCCCTTGAGGCCCTTGCCGGTGACGTACTCGTCCTTGCCGATGAAGCACACCTGGCGGTCGCAGACCAGCGGAAGGATCATCGAGTCGATGAAGGTCACGTGGTTGCCGGCGAGGATGACCGGACCGTCGCCCGGAATGTTCTCCACACCCTCCACCCGGGGGCGGAACATCAGGCGCATGATCGGACCGAGCACTGCCTTGATGAGCGCGAAGCGGGACAACGGGTCCTCCGGTGTCGAGGGCGATTCTGTCTGAGTCTGTGCAGGTGAGGACGATACTCGCGGCCCAGGGGGTTGCGCACATCGGGTTCACCGAGGTCTTACACAGAGTTGACCGGGGTTTACCTGCGGTGTCCTCGCCCAGGGCGCCCGTGGCCTCGCCGTGACGGTGTGACGGACATCGCGGGCACCCGCCCTCCGAGTGTCCCAGGAGTGCGCGGATCAGTCCGACGATCCGTCATCTACGTCCTCGTGTACGACATTCAGCGTCATCCATACGTTTGAGCCGCGGTCTCCCGGCGGTCATGCGGGCGCCCCTACGATCGGCGCGCACACACCGAGCACCGACGGCGAGGAGGCCGCCCCATGGGAACGCAGGAGTCGAACGAGCCGCAGGGCACCGGACGGCGGGCGCTCCTCGGCGCGGCCGTGCTGGGCGCGGGGGCCCTGGGTCTGTCCGGCACGGCGCGGGCGGCCGACGGGCCCGGCGCGGCCGGCCGCGCGGGCGGCCTGCGGAGCCTGCCGAAGCCGACGATCATCGGCCACCGGGGCGCCAGCGGCCACCGCCCCGAGCACACCCTGGCCTCCTACCAGCTGGCCCTCGACCTGGGCGCCGACATCGTCGAGGCCGGTGACCTGGTGCCCACCAGGGACGGCCATCTCGTCTGCCGGCACGAGCCCGAGATAGGCGGCACCACGGACGTCGCGAGCCGGCCCGGGTTCGCCGGCCGCAGGACCACCAAGGTGCTGGACGGCGTCTCCGTCACCGGCTGGTTCACCGAGGACTTCACCCTCGCCGAGCTGAAGACCCTGCGCGCGACCGAGCGCATCCCGGCCAACCGCCCGCACAACACCCTCTACGACGGCCGCTGGGAGATCCCCACCTTCGAGGAGGTGCTGCGCTGGCAGGACGAGCAGACCCGGGCGCGCGGGCGGCAGGTGTGGATCTACCCCGAGATGAAGCACCCCACCTACTTCCGCAAGCTGGGCCTCGGCCTGGAGGAGCGCGTCGCCGAGCTGCTCCACCGGCACGGCAAGGACCGCCGTACCTCGCCGGTGATCGTGCAGTCCTTCGAGCCGACCAGCGTCCAGCGGCTGAACCGGCTCGTGGACAACCCCCTCGTCGTCCTGCTGTCCGGGCCCGCCACCCGTCCCTGGGACTTCGTGGAGACCGGTGACCCGCGCACGGTCGCCGACCTGGTCCGGCCGGCCGGACTGAGGGAGATCGCCTCCTACGCCCAGGGCATCGGTCCCACCCTGGACCTGATCGTCCCGAAGGACGCGAGCGGCAGACTGACCCGGCCGACCACGCTGGTGGCCGACGCCCACAAGGTCGGCCTGATCCTGCACCCCTGGACCCTGCGCAACGAGAACCCCTTCCTCCCGGCGGAGTTCCGCAAGGGCACCGACGCCGACGCCTACGGCGATGTCTTCGGCGCCTACCGGGTGTACTTCGCCACCGGCATCGACGGCGTCTTCACCGACCAGCCCGACACCGGCGTGCTCGCCCGCGAGGACTTCGTCAACGGCTGAGCGGCCCGCCACCGGTCCCGGTGAACCCGCGGCCGTCCGGGCAACCCCGCCCCGGGCGGCCGCGTCGTGCCGCATATGACGCACGACCTGCTCACCGCCCTGCGCCCCCTGCTCGCCGCCGAGGCCCGTGCCGAGGCCCATGCCGCCGGCGCCGAGCCGGGCGACCTCGAACAGTCGGTGTGGCTGCGGCTGCTGGAGCGCCTCGACGCGGACGGCCCGCCGCACGACCCCGAGCGCTGGCTGCGCTCCGCCGTGCGGGCCGAGGCCCGCCGCAGCCGCCGTACGACCGTCTTCGAGCAGCCGTACGAGAGGGAGCCGGCCGACGAGGCGGCCCACGACCCCGAGCAGCACGCCCTCTCCGCCGCGCGCCAAAGGGTTCTGCGCGATGCCGTGAGCCGGCTGCCCGGCCGCTGCCCCCGGCTGCTGGCCGCCCTGCTCTCCCCGAGGGACCTCACCTACCGCGAGATCGCGGGGGAGTTGGGTATCTCACAGGGCAGCCTGGGGCCGGAACGTTCCAGATGTCTGGGATGTCTGCGTCGTTTGCTCACACCGGAGGTTGCGGCTCGGAGAGCGCGGGGATAGGAGTGAGGGACGACAGGCAACAGGTGAGCGGGAGGCGTGCACACATGGGCATGAGCGTGATCATCTCCGGGGCGACCGACCAGGACGTCGAGCAGATCTTCAGGCTGCAGTACCTGTGCTTCCAGAGCGAGGCCGCGCTGTACGGCAACTACCGCATCGACCCGCTCGTGCAGAGCCTGGAGTCCGTGCGCCGGGAGGTCGCCTCCGACTGCGTCTTCGTCGCGCGGCTCGGTGACGAGGTGGTCGGCTCGGTCCGCGGCACCCTCACCGAGGACGGCGCCGCCGCCATCGGCAAGCTCTGCGTGCACCCCCGCCTCCAGGGCCACGGCATCGGCGCCCGCCTCCTGAGCGCCGCCGAGTCCGCTCTCGCCGGACAGCGCGGCGCCACCCGCTTCCGCCTCAGCGCGGGCCACCGCAGCGAGGGCGGCCTGCGCCTCTACCGCCGCGTGGGCTACGTCGCCGTGGGCACGGCCCAGGGGCAGGACGGCGTACCGATGATCGTCCTGGAGAAGGAAGCGACGTCCTACGCGGCAACCGCCTAGAAACGCGGGAAACCGCGCGATCACCCCCCGGTCACGGCCGGCCGCGGACGCTCCTCGGTCACCCCGCCGGGTCCGCGCCCGCCGGGTCGGCGCATGGCGGGTCCGCGCCCGCCGGGTCCGCGCCCGCCGGGTCCGCGCCCGCCGGGTCGGCGCATGGCGGGCCGGGGCCTGATGCCCTGGGGGCGCGGGAAACCGCGCGATCACCCTTCGGCCGCGGTCGGCCGCGGCCGCTCCTCGGTCACCCCGCCGGGTCCGCGCCCGCCGGGTCGGCGCATGGCGGGCCGGGGCCTGATGCCCTGGGGGCGCGGGAAACCGCGCGATCACCCCCCGGTCACGGCCGGCCGCGGCCGCTCCTCAGTCACCCCGCCGGGTCCGCGCCCGCCGCGTTCAGCACATGGCGGGCCCGGGTCTGATGCCCTGGGGGGCGCGGGGAACTGCGCGATCACCCCCCGGTCACGGCCGGCCGCGGCCGCTCCTCAGTCACCCCGCCGGGTCCGCGCCCGCCGCAGCCAGTACATCGCGGACACCGGCAGCAGCACGGGGATGAACAGGTATCCCATCCCGTAGTCCGACCACACGGTCGCGTCGGGGAACGCACCGGGGTCGGCCAGCGTCCAGGTGCCCACGACCAGCACACCCACGAGTTCGGCGGCGCAGCACACCTGTGCCGCCCGGCGCGCCGTCTCCCCGCCGCGCACCAGCGAGTACGTGATGAAGCCGTAGACCACACCGGCCGCCGCGGAGAGGGAGTACGCGAGCGGAGCCCGGCCGAAGTCGGTCGAGATCTGCACGGCCGAGCGCGACACCGCGCCGACCACCATCACGCCGTACAGCCACACCAGCAGCATCCCGGGCCCGCTGATCAGCCGTGCCGGCTTCTCCTCGACCGCCGTCATCTCAGCCACCCCAGATGTCGTAGAGCCGTACTTCCAGCACCGCGAGGACGACGCCGCCCGCGGCGACCGTGACCGAGCCCCAGCGGGTGCGCTCGGCCAGCGACATGAAGCCCGTCACCGGCACGCACGCGAACGCGCCCAGCAGGTACGCCACGAAGATCGTCGTGCCCTGTTCCGGCTTCTCGCCCCGTGCCAGCTGCACGATCCCGACCACCAGCTGCACCAGCGCCAGCACCGACACCACGGCCATGCCGATGAAGTGCCAGTCCTTGGTCGGCTGATCACGGTAGGCGGCCCAGCCGCACCAGGCGGCGAGCAGCAGCGCGGCGACAGCGGTCACCAGCGTCAGGGCATCAAGCATGCCGTGACCCTATTACGGGGCAAACGGGCGCCGGCGCCCGGGGCGGGGCACCGGTAAGGGTCTAGACCACATCGGCGTAGGGTCGGGGCATGACGATCCACGCACACGCCCTGCTCTTCGACAACGACGGCACCCTGGTGTCCTCCCTCGCCTCGGTGGACCGCTGCTGGGCCCGGTGGGCGGGGGAGTACGGGATCGCCGCCGAGGACCTCGCCCGGGTCCCGCTGCACGGCCGGACCGCCGTCGCCGTCGCCGGCGACCTGCTGCCCGCCGACGTCGTGCCGCAGGCCGTCGCCCGGATCGAACAGCTGGAGGTGGACGACGTGCCCGGCGGCGTGGAACTGCTGCCCGGCACCCGGGTGTTCCTGGACGCCCTGCCCGCCGACCGGTGGGCGGTCGTCACCTCCGCGACCCGCCGACTGGCCGAGGCCCGCCTGGACGCCGTCGGCATCCTGCCCAAGACGCTGATCACCGCCGACGAGGTCACCCGCGGCAAGCCCGACCCGGAGCCCTATCTGCTCGCCGCCCGGCAGCTGGGCGTGGACCCCGCCGCATGCGTCGTCTTCGAGGACGCCCCCGCCGGGCTCGCCGCGGGCCGCGCTGCCGGGATGCGGACCGTGGCGTTGGCCACAACCCACCGCGCCGAACAGCTCGACGCCGATCTGGTCGTCAGGGACCTGTCGGCCCTGTCGGTACTGGTCACCGGCGCCGGTGTGGAGATTGCCGTACGCGATTGAGAACGACTCCGGCGGCGTCCACGACTGTCCACTATCCGGACAGTCGTGGCCGGTCAGGAGTGTCCGTCTGGTTTACTGATCGCATGACCACGACGAGCAGCCGCATCCTTGCGACCGAGGCGACCATGACGCCCGGTGCTCGTTGTCTGTGTCTCCCCACGGCCATGTGTCGCCACATGTGCCGAATGTGCGCCTTCTAGAGGGCCCCCGCACCATCTGAGCCTCGCGCCCCGAAGCGAGTGCCCGCTCGTGTTCCACAGCGCCCGCGCGCCAGGACCGAGCACGCCCCCGCGCACAGTTTCTCCCCGGTTCCACCGCGTCAGCGAGAACCGTGCCGCGATCCGGCCGTTCCCGAACCATGCATGCCACGTGCCCGGCGCCCACCAGCGCGCCGCGCACTCGACAGTGACGGAAACCCCAGTGATCACCACAACGGGCCTGACCAAGGTCTACCGCTCCCGCGGCCGCGAGGTCACCGCCCTCGACGGCGTCGATCTTCACGTCCGCGAAGGGGAGGTGTACGGCGTCATCGGCCAGTCCGGTGCCGGCAAGTCCTCCCTCATCCGCTGCGTCAACCTCCTGGAGCGCCCCACCTCCGGCACGGTCACCGTCGCCGGCCAGGACCTCACCGCCCTCGCCGGCCGCGGGCCCCGCGCCGGCAGGGAGCTGCGGCAGGCACGCAGCCGCATCGGCATGGTCTTCCAGCACTTCAACCTGCTGTCCTCGCGCACCGTGCAGGACAACGTCGAGCTGCCGCTGGAGATCCTCGGCAGGTCCGGCAAGGAGCGCTCCCGCAAGGCGCTCGAACTGCTCGACCTCGTCGGGCTCGCCGACAAGGCCGGCGCCTACCCCGCACAGCTCTCGGGCGGCCAGAAGCAGCGCGTCGGCATCGCCCGCGCCCTGGCCGGCGACCCCAAGGTGCTGCTGTCCGACGAGGCCACCAGCGCCCTCGACCCGGAGACCACCCGCTCGATCCTCCAGCTGCTGCGCGATCTGAACCGGCAGCTGGGCCTGACCGTGCTGCTCATCACGCACGAGATGGACGTCGTGAAGCAGATCTGCGACTCGGCCGCCCTGATGGACAGGGGCCGCATCGTCGAGTCCGGCACCGTCAGCGAGCTGCTCGCCACACCCGGCTCCGAACTCGCCTCCGCCCTCTTCCCGGTGGGTGGCGAGGCGTCCGGCACCGACCGCACCGTCGTCGACGTCACCTTCCACGGCGAGGCCGCGACCCAGCCGGTCATCTCCCAGCTGGCCCGCACCTACAACATCGACATCTCCATCCTCGGCGCGGCCGTCGACACCGTCGGCGGCCTCCAGATCGGCCGGATGCGCATCGAGCTGCCCGGCCGCTACGAGGACAACGTGGTGCCCCTCGGGTTCCTGCGCGAACAGGGCCTGCAGATCGACGTGCTGGGCGCCTCGGACGACGCGCCCCTGCTGGTGAAGGACGGTGCCCGGTGACCTGGTCGGAGATGCAGCCCCTGCTGGAGCAGGCGTGTACCGAGACGCTCGTCATGGTCGGCTGGTCCACCCTGATCGCGGTCGCCCTCGGCCTGCCGATCGGTGTCCTGCTGGTCCTCACCGACCGGGGCGGACTGGTCCAGAACACCGTGGTGAACAAGGTCCTCGGGCAGATCGTGAACATCGGCCGCTCGATGCCGTTCATCATCCTCATGGTCGCCCTGATGGACTTCACCCGCTGGGTCACCGGCACGACCATCGGCAGCTACGCCGCGATCGTGCCGCTCGCCATCGGCGGCATCCCCTTCTTCGCCCGGCTCGTCGAGACGGCGGTCCGCGAGGTGGACGGCGGACTGGTCGAGGCCGTGCAGTCGATGGGCGGCAACACCTGGACGATCGTCCGCAAGGTTCTCGTCCCCGAGGCCCTGCCCTCCCTGATCGCGAGCACCACCACCACGGTCATCGCCCTCATCGGCTACTCCGCCATGGCCGGCACCGTCGGCGGCGGCGGCCTCGGCGACCTCGCCGTCCGCTACGGCTTCCAGCGCTTCGAGACCGGCCTGATGTGGATCACCGTGGCGGTCCTCGCCGTCGTCATCTCCGTCATCCAGTTCGCCGGCGACCACGCCGCCCGCTCGCTGCACCGCCGCGGCGGCCGCTCCGGCCCCGGGCCCAGGCTCCGTCTGCTCAAGGCGAAGGGGCCCGCCGCGGCGGACGTCCGCAAGGCCGCCTGACACCGGGACACCCCTGACACCGGGACGCAGCCGGCTCCGGGACACACCCGGCGCCGGGGCGCCCCGCACCCCACCGACTCCCCGTCCACCCACGACGGGGTCGCACCACCCATAAGGAAAGGCACTTTTCGTGCGTAACACCGCCAAGATCACGACCGCCGTCCTCGCCGCCGGAGCCCTCACCTTCGGGCTCACCGCCTGCGGCTCCGGCACCTCCGACTCCGGCGCAGGCACCGACGGCCCCCTGGTCGTCGCAGCCAGCCCGACCCCGCACGCCGCGATCCTGAATTTCGTCAAGGACAACCTGGCGAAGAAGGCGGGTCTCGACCTGGAGGTCAAGGAGTTCACCGACTACGTCCTGCCGAACACGGCGACCGAGGACGGCTCCGTGGGCGCGAACTACTTCCAGAACCAGCCGTACCTCGACGACTTCAACAAGAAGAACGGCACCCACATCGTGCCCGTCGTCACGGTCCACCTGGAGCCGCTCGGCCTCTACTCCCAGAAGGCCAAGAGCGCCGACGCCCTCAAGAGCGGTGCCACCATCGCCGTCCCCAACGACACCGTGAACGAGGCGCGCGCCCTGAAGCTGCTCGCCGACAACGGCCTGATCACCCTCAAGGACGGCGTGGGCAACGAGGCGACCCCCGCGGACATCACGAAGAACCCCAGGAACTTCAAGTTCAAGGAGCTGGAGGCGGCCCAGACCCCGCGCTCCCTCCAGGACGTCGACGCCGCGGTCGTCAACGGCAACTACGCCATCGAGGCCGACCTCAACCCCGCCGAGGAAGCCCTCGTCCTGGAGTCCGCGAAGGACAACCCCTACGGCAACTTCCTCGCCGTCAAGGAGGGCAACGAGGACGACCCGCGCGTGAAGAAGCTCGCCGAGCTGCTCACCTCGCCCGAGGTCAAGAAGTTCATCGAGGACGAGTACGACGGCTCCGTCATCGCCTCCTTCTGATCCGCCGGGCAGCAAGCGCTCACCGCACCCGGGGTCCCCTCGTTCGAACTGGGGGGACCCCGGGTGCCGTTCGGTGCTTTCATGCTGCATGCTGGGCAGTTCAGCAGACCTCAGGGTCTCGAAGGTTTTCCACGGCTACGGAGCGGCGCATGACGAGCACCTTCCCCAACATCTCCATCAGCACGGAGCGGTTGGTGCTGCGTCCCCTCGACGAGGACGACGTCCCCGCCCTCGCCGAGATGATGAACGACGAGCAGGTCGCGGCCTGGACCGACGTCCCGCAGCCCTTCACCGAGGCCGGCGCCCGCACCTGGATCGGCGAGTACGCCCCCACCGAGCGCGAGGCCGGCCGCGGACTCGACCTCGCCGTCACCGAGTTCCTCACCCAGCGACTCGTCGGCATCGTCCAGCTGGGCAAGACCAACTGGCACATCCGCTCGACCGAACTGTCGTACGTCATCGCCCCCTGGGCCCGCGGCGAGGGCTACGCCTCCGAAGCCGCCCTCGCCACCGCCCAATGGCTGTTCGGCGACCAGAAGTTCGAACGCATCGAGCTGCGCACCGCCGCCGACAACACCGCCTCCCAGCAGGTGGCCCAGAAGATCGGCTGCATCAGCGAGGGCGTCCTGCGCAACGCCTGCATAGTGCACGTCCGCACGGACGACGGCACCTGGACCGACGCGCGCACCGACTTCATCGTCTGGAGCCTGCTGCCCGAGGACCTGGAGGGCGCCGGCGAGCAGCTCGCCGACACCGGCGGTTTCACGTCGTACGCCGACTGGAACTGACCGGCGCGAAACCCCGTCGGCCGCCGTCGCACAGCCCGAACAGGTACGCTCACCAAGCCCGCCCCGCCGCGGGCCGATCCCCACGACGACCTGCGACGACCCCTGGAGACTGACGACGATGGCCGACCGGGTCACGGTGATCGGCTGGGACGGATCCCCCCTGACCGCGGCGGCACGCGCCGCGCTGGGGGCCGCCACCCTGGTGGCCGGAGCAGCACACCATCTGGACCTGCCCGAGGTGCCTCCCGCTGCCGAGCGCATCCGGCTCGGCAGCGTCTCCCTCGCCGCCCGCCGTATCGCCGCCCACCGTGGCACCGCCGTGGTGTTCGCCGACGGCGACCCCGGGTTCTTCGGCGTCGTCCGCACGCTGCGCGCGCCCGAGTTCGGCCTGGAGGTCGAGGTCGTGCCCGGAGTCTCCTCGGTCGCCACCGCGTTCGCCCGTGCCGGGATGCCCTGGGACGACGCCCAGGTGGTCGTCGCGCACCGCCGCACCCTGCGGCGCGCGGTGAACGTGTGCCGCGCCCACACCAAGGTCGCCGTCCTCACCTCGCCCGGCGCCGGACCCGCGGAGCTCGGCCTGCTGCTGGAAGGCGTCCACCGCACCTTCGTCATCTGCGAGGAACTGGGCACCGAGCGGGAACAGGTCACCGTCGTCACCTCCGACAAGGCCCCCGACCACAGCTGGCGCGACCCCAACGTCGTGATCGTGATCGGCGGCCCCGCGCGCGCGGGCGCCCCCGCCGAGGACGCCTGGACCACCGGACGCGATCCGGGCGTCGGGCCGCGCGGCTGGACCCAGCCCGCCGCGGCCTACCGGGGCGCCCTGGGCGAGGGCGAGGCGGATCTGCTGCGCGCCGCCCAGCTCGCCCGGCTGGGCCCCAGGACCGGCGACCTCGTCTGGGACATCGGCTGCGGATCCGGCGCCTTCGCCACCGAGGCCGCCCGCGCGGGCGCCGCCGTCCTCGCCGTCGACCGCGACATCGAGGCATGCGCCCGCACCGACGCCGCCGCGCGCCGCTTCGGGGTGCAGATGCAGATCGTGCGCGGCGCCGCCCCGCACGTCCTGGAGGACCTGCCCGAACCGGACGTCGTCCGGGTCGGCGGCGGGGGAGCGGCCGTGGTCTCCGCGGTCGCCGACCGCCGCCCGCAGCGCATCGTCACCCACGCCGCCACCCGCGACGAGGCGGAGGTCCTGGGCCGCGATCTGACCGAACACGGGTACGACGTGGAGTGCGCTCTCCTGCAGTCCGTGGAACTCGACACACGTGCCTGGACCGAGACGGAGCGGAGCGTTGCGTTCCTGCTCAGCGGGGTTCTGCCGGATCGCTCCCCGTGATCCTGTTGTCGTACCGCGCGCGGTAGGCTGGCCGACCGTTGTACCGCAACTCGGTCGCCCGGCACCTCGTCGGTCAATGTCCGGAAAGCACACCCGTTTTGGGGTGAGTGTGGTACGGCAGAAGCCGGAGGACGCGCAACGTGGCGCAGTCCACAGTGGACCGTCGCGGATCAAGCTGTCGCGACGGGGGAATGACCGGGACAATGCCACCGTATGGCTTTGTCGCCTTTTCCGGGCGGGTCGTTCGTGCCGCTGGACACGCACGCTCGTTCTTCACTGCGGGGCGGTCGGTGCGCCGTTCCGGGCGAGCTGGTCGTAGAGGCACTAACCGATGGGCGAGGGGTACGCATGACCGACACCGGCCAGGTCCCGGGCGAGGGACTGCCGGAGAACGCAGGCACGGTGGAACAGCCGGGCGTTCCCGAGCACGGCGCGTTCACCTACCTCTCCGAGACCCCCGCCGAGGACGAGGACATGCTGCTCCCGGGCGCCCAGAGCGCCTGGGGCAACGAAGTGGCCCCGCCCGTGCCCGAGCCGGTCGTCGAGGCCGTGCACGAGCCGGACCCGCACGAGACGGGCGGCCGCGACAGCGGCTCCGTCGACCTCACCGGCGTACGCCTGCCCAACCCGGCGCCGGCGGCCCTGCGCCGTCCGCTGCACCTCGGGCCGCCGATCCCCGACACCTCCGCGAGCCCCGTCCGCTCCCTGGCCGACCGCGGCCCGGCCGGCGTGCCCGTACGCCAGTCCGGCCCGTCGGCCGCCGCGCCCGAGCACCCCGACGCGACGCGCGTGCGCGAGACGCCGGCCCAGGGCGCGGTGCCGCAGGGCGCGGTGCCGTGGGGGGCCCCGGCCCCGGCGGGTACGACGGCCCCGGCTCCGGTCGCCGCGACGGCCCGGACCGCGGAAACGGTTGCCCCGGCCACTCACCCGCAGACCGAGCCGGTGGGCGCGGCCCAGGCCGCTGTGGCCCGCCTCACCACGGAGGCGGTCGCCGCGACGGCGACGGCCCAGGACGCCGCCGCACCCGATGCCGAGGCACCGCAGGCCGTGGCTGCCGAGGCCGTGACCGCCGAGGCCGTGCCGGGTCCCGACGCGCAGGACGGGAACGCGCCCGCCGACGCGCAGGACTCCCCGGCCGGCCAGGACGCCTCCGCCGCGCCCGGCACCGGGGGCGGGCAGCCGGCCGAGGAGCCCGTTCCCGCCGAGGATGCCGCCGCGGCCGCGCCGCAGGACGGCGTGCCCGCGCAGGGCGCCGCCGAGCCCGGCCCGGCCCCGGAGGGCGTCGCCGCCGAGCCTGCCCCGGCCGAGCCTGCCCCGGCCGAGCCCGCCGCGGGCGCCGAGACGTCCGCGGCGGTCCCCGCCGACGCCGCGCAGGCGCCGGTGGAGCCCGACGCCGAGCAGGTGTCCGAACAGGCCGGGGAGAGCCCCGTCGCCGAGGCCGAGCCGGCCCGGCCGGAGGCCGTGGACGCCCCCGCCGAGCCCGTCGAGCCTGCCGAGGCCGCCGAGGCCCTCCCGCGGTCCGGCGACCCCGCTGCCGCCGGAGCTCCCGGGGCGGAGCCCGTGGAGGTCCCGGCCGCAGCCCCGGCCGAGGCGCCCCGGCAGACGGCCGACGCCGCCGCGGCGGATGCCGGGCCGGGCCCGGACGCCGTCCCGGAGACGGCCGCGCCGCAGCCCGCGGAGGCCGGCCCGCTCCAGGCCGCTCCGCCCGCCGAGGCCGTCGCCGCCCCCGCGCAGCCCGCGGACGCCGACGTGGTCCAGCCGCTCGTCGAGGCCGTCGCCGTGCCCGAAGCCGTCGCCGTGCCCGAGGCCGCCCAGCCGCAGCCCGCGGACGCCGCCGAAGCACCCCTGGAGCCGGTCCAGCCGGAGCCGGAGCCGGAGCCGGTGGCCGAGGCGCCCGAGGCCGTCCCCGCGCAGCCCGCCGCCGAGCCGGTGGCCGAGCCGGCCGACGGCCCCGCCGCCGTGGCCGACGGCCCCGCCGACCAGCAGGTCCCGCAGCAGGCCGAGGCCCCGGTCGTGCCCGCGCAGCCGATCGAGCCGCCGGCGGACGCCGCGGCCGTGGCCGCCCCGCAGCCGGCCGAGTCCGTCCCGCCGGCCCCGCAGCCCGTCGCCGCCGGCCACGCGGTCCCGCAGCCCGTGCCCGTCGCCGTCCCCGCCGCCGAACCGGCCGGTGACGCCGGCGAGCCCCTCGTGGCGGCGGTCGCCGCCGAGGCGCCGCAGGCGGAGCAGGCCGCGCCGGACGTCCAGGGCGCGGCACCGGAACAGGCCCCGCAGCCCCTCGTGCCCGAGCAGGTGCCCCTGGCCGTGGTCCCGCCGCACCCCGGCGTTCCCGTGGACGCCGACGGCGGCTCCGCGCTCGTTCCCGCCCCGGCCGCCGCCCCCCTCGCGGACCCCGCCGCCCGGATCCCGGACGCCCTGTCCGTCGAGCCGGCCGGCGTCCCGGTTCCCGGGGCGGAGGCCGCCGCGCCGGAGACCGTCCTGCCGGAGGTCCTCGCCGCCCCCGCGGGCCCCCAGTCGATCGCCCCGCAGGAGCCGGTCGCGCAGCCGCTCGGCGAGTTCGTGCCGGTCGAGGGCGGGACCGTACCGACCACGCCGCACCTCGCTCCCACCCCGCCGCACCCGATCCCCGTACCGGCGCAGCGGGAGGCGCTGTCCGGCGCGGAAGGCGACCCGGAACTCGTGCAGAGCGCGGACGACCTGGACACCCGGGGCGCCGAGCAGGAGGACCAGCAGGCCCAGGACGCGGAGGACCCGGCCGCAGCGGCGGAGGCACGGCAGTCCACCGGTCCGGCCGCGCCCGGCTACGACGAGGCCGAGCGCGCGGCCGTGCTGAAGGTCATGCGCGAGCGCCGCGACATCCGCAACGGCTTCCGCAGCGACCCCATCCCGCACGAGGTGCTGCTCCGGGTCCTGGAGGCGGCCCACACGGCGCCCTCCGTGGGCCACTCGCAGCCCTGGGACTTCGTGGTCATCCGGTCCGCCGAGACCCGCCGCACCATGCACGAGCTGGCCATGCGCCAGCGCGAGGCGTACGCCAAGTCGCTGCCCAAGGGCCGGGCCAAGCAGTTCAAGGAACTGAAGATCGAGGCCATCCTCGACACCCCGGTGAACATCGTCGTCACCGCCGACCCGACCCGCGGCGGCCGCCACACCCTCGGCCGTCACACCCAGCCGCAGATGGCGCCGTACTCGGCCGCCCTCGCGGTGGAGAACCTCTGGCTCGCCGCGCGCGCCGAGGGCCTCGGCGTCGGCTGGGTCAGCTTCTTCGACGAGCGCGAGATGGTCCGCTCCCTGGGCCTGCCCGACCACCTGGAGGTCATCGCCTACCTGTGCGTCGGGTACGTCGACGAGTTCCCGGACGAGCCCGAGCTGCTGCAGGCGGGCTGGTCCAAGCGCCGCCCGCTGTCCTGGGTCGTGCACGAGGAGACGTACGGCCGCCGCGCCCTGCCCGGCGAGGAGCCGCACGACCTGCTCGCCGAGACCGTCGCCCAGATCCGCCCGCTGGACGCCAAGGCGCTCGGCGAGGCGTGGGAGCGGCAGAAGCGGATGACCAAGCCGGCCGGCGCGCTCGGCATGCTGGAGATCATCTCCGCGCAGCTGTCCGGCCTGTCCCGGCAGTGCCCGCCGCCGATCCCGGAGCCCGCGGCCGTCGCGATCTTCGCCGGTGACCACGGGGTGCACGCCCAGGGAGTCACCCCCTGGCCCCAGGAGGTCACCGCCCAGATGGTGGCCAACTTCCTGGGCGGCGGCGCGGTCTGCAACGCCTTCGCCGGCCAGGTCGGCGCCGAGGTCTGCGTGATCGACGTGGGCGTGGCCGGCGACCTGCCCGCCACCCCGGGCCTGCTGCCGCGCAAGGTCCGCGCCGGTACGTCCGACATGACCACCGGCCCCGCGATGACCCGCGAGGAGGCCAAGCAGGCCATCGAGGTGGGCATCGAGACGGCCCGCGACCTGGTGGCGGCCGGCAACAAGGCCCTGCTGACGGGCGAGATGGGCATCGCGAACACCACCGCGTCCGCCGCCCTGATCTCGGTGTTCACCGGCACCGACCCGGCCGAGGTGACGGGCCGCGGCACCGGCATCAACGACGAGACCCTCGCCCGCAAGACCGAGGTCGTGCGCCGGGCCGTCGAGCTGCACCAGCCCGACCCGGCCGACCCCATCGGCGTACTGGCCGCGATCGGCGGCTTCGAGCACGCCGCGATCGTCGGCCTCCTCCTCGGCGGCGCGTCCCTGCGCACGCCGGTGATCCTCGACGGCGTCAGCGCCGGCGCCGCCGCCCTGGTGGCCCGCGCCATCGCCCCCGAGGTCCTCGCGGCCTGCATCGCGGGCCACCGCAGCGCCGAGCCCGGCCATGTGGCCGCCCTGAACAAGCTGGGCCTGCGCCCGCTGGTCGACCTCGACCTCCGCCTCGGAGAGGGCACCGGCGCCCTCCTCGCCCTCCCGCTGGTGCAGAGCACGGCCCGCGCGATGCACGAGGTGGCGACGTTCGACTCGGCGGGAGTGACGGAGAAGTAGGCGACACCCCGGGGGAGACACGGACCCACGCGTCACCCCCCGGGGCGGTCCGGTGCCCAGCCATCGGACCGCCCCTGCCGCCTGCCCCGCCGCCGTCCTAAAATCCGCACGTCAGGGCCGCTCCGACGCCGTAGCGCCCACCGCACCGCCTGCACGAGGAGCCGCCCCTCATGGCCGAAAACCCCGCCTACCCGGTAGGTCTCCGCCTCACCGGCCGCAAGGTCGTCGTCCTCGGCGGCGGCCAGGTGGCCCAGCGCCGCCTGCCCGCGCTGATCGCGGCGGGCGCGGACATCCACCTCGTGTCCCCGGAGGCCACCCCGTCGGTGGACGCCATGGCCGACGCGGGCGAGATCACCTGGCAGAAGCGGCGCTACGAGGACGGCGATCTGGCCGACGCCTGGTACGCCCTGATCGCCACCAGCGACCCGGACGCCAACACCCGGGCCTCCGCCGAGGCCGAGCGGCACCGTGTGTGGTGCGTCCGCTCCGACGACGCCGAGGCGGCCACGGCCTGGACCCCGGCGACCGGCCACAGCGAGGGCGTCACGGTCGCGGTCCTCACCACCGACACCAAGTCCCGCGACCCCCGCCACACCGCCGCCGTCCGTGACGCGGTCGTCGAGGGCCTGCGCGACGGCACCCTGGTCGCCCCGCACCACCGCACCCGTACCGCCGGCGTCGCCCTGGTCGGCGGCGGGCCCGGTGACCCGGACCTGATCACCGTGCGCGGCCGTCGGCTGCTCGCCGAGGCCGACGTCGTCATCGCCGACCGCCTCGGCCCGCGCGACCTGCTCGCCGAGCTGCCGCCGCACGTCGAGGTGATCGACGCGGCGAAGATCCCGTACGGCCGTTTCATGGCCCAGGAGGCCATCAACAACGCCCTGATCGAGCACGCCAGGAAGGGCAGGTCGGTCGTCCGCCTCAAGGGCGGCGACCCCTACGTCTTCGGCCGCGGCATGGAGGAGCTCCAGGCCCTCGCCGAGGCCGGCATTCCCTGCACGGTGGTCCCGGGCATCTCCAGTTCCGTCTCCGTCCCGGGCGCGGCAGGCATCCCGGTCACGCACCGGGGCGTCGCCCACGAGTTCACCGTCGTCAGCGGCCACGTCGCCCCCGACGACGAGCGCTCCCTGGTCGACTGGCCGTCCCTGGCGAAGCTGACCGGCACGCTCGTGGTCCTCATGGGCGTCGACAAGATCGGGAAGATCGCCGAGACCCTCGTCGCCCACGGCAAGTCGCCGGACACCCCGGTCGCCCTGGTCCAGGAGGGCACCACCGCCGCCCAGCGCAGGGTCGACGCGACCCTCGCGACCGTCGCCGAGACCGTCGTCGCCGAGGCCGTCAAGCCCCCGGCGGTCATCGTCATCGGCGACGTCGTCCGGGTCGGTCCGGTGATCCCGGGCTGACCCACCTTGAGGTAACCCGAGGTAACTCACCCGCTCCCGGGCCGTTGGCACCGCACGTACGACAAGGCAGTATCACCCTGTGGCCGATCTCATCACCGTTGAGGACCCCGACGACCCGCGCCTGCGCGACTACACGGGCCTGACCGACGTCGAGCTGCGCCGCAGGCGCGAGCCCGCCGAGGGCCTGTTCATCGCCGAGGGCGAGAAGGTCATCCGCCGGGCCAAGGACGCAGGGTACGAGATGCGCTCGATGCTGCTGTCGGCGAAGTGGGTCGACGTCATGCGGGACGTCATCGACGAGCTCCCGGCCCCGGTGTACGCCGTGAGCCCGGAGCTCGCCGAGCGCGTCACCGGCTACCACGTGCACCGCGGCGCGCTCGCCTCCATGCAGCGCAGACCGCTGCCGTCGGCCGGTGAGCTCCTGCGCACCGCACGCCGGGTGGTCGTGATGGAGTCGGTCAACGACCACACCAACATCGGCGCGATCTTCCGTTCCGCGGCCGCGCTCGGCATGGACGCCGTCCTGCTGTCCCCGGACTGCGCCGACCCGCTGTACCGCCGTAGCGTCAAGGTCTCCATGGGCGCGGTCTTCTCCGTGCCGTACGCCCGTCTCGACACCTGGCCCAAGGGCCTGGAGTCGGTCCGCGAGGCCGGCTTCACGCTGCTCGCCCTCACCCCGGACGAGAAGGCCAGGAGCCTCGACGAGGCCGCCCCGCACACGATGGACCGGGTGGCCCTGATGCTCGGCGCCGAGGGTGACGGCCTGTCCCGGCAGGCCCTCGTCGCCGCGGACGAATGGGTGCGCATCCCCATGGCGCACGGTGTCGACTCGCTCAACGTCGGAGCGGCCGCGGCCGTCGCGTTCTACGCGGTGGCCACCGGCCGGCCGGCGGCGTAGGGCCGTTCCGGCAGACCCCGGGCCTATTCGGGCCCGGGCCGCGTCTCCAGCACCGACTCGTACCGCTCCGCCATCGTGTCCCCCTTCTCCAGGGGCACGTACGAGGGCAGCACCCGCTCCTGCCGCTGCCGCCCGCCGTTCCCGTCGTCGCCGAGACCGCGCGTCGAGCTCTGGCAGCCCTGCACCAGGGCGATGCCCAGGGCCACGAGCAGCGTGACCACGACGAACACGAACAGCCGCTGCCGCAGCAGCCGCGGGTTGGCCGGACGCAGCTTGGTCCCGGTGCTCCGGGGAGCCGGACGGCCGCCGCGCGGCACGGGCCGGGTGCCGCTGCCCCCGCGCGTCGAACTGCGGCCGGCGGTGTTCCGGGGCGGGGGCGTGGGCCGGGACTGCCCGGAGCGCGGGGCCGTGCCGCCCCGCGAGGCGCTGCCGCCGCGCGACGGCGTCGCGCCCCGGGCCGCGCCGGAACCCCGTGAGGGCGCCGCACCACGCGGCGGGGGCGTCCCCTGCGTGCCCTGCGGGCGCGGCCGGCGCTGCGGGGCGCGCTGCTGGTCGGGGTAGGTGTCGGTGGGCCGGTCAGGCTCCGCCGCACGCGGCGCGGGCGGCCTTCCGTCGAGCAGGATCTGGGCCTCGCGCGCCGCGATCTCCTTCAGCCGCAGCGACAGGTCGAGCGTGCTGGGCCGCTCCTCGGGGTCCTTCGCCAGACAGGCCCGCACCAGGGGCGCCAGTGCGTCGGGGACACCGTGCAGCTGGGGCTCCTCGTGCACCACGCGGTACAGCATCACCTCCGAACTGCCGTGCCCGAAGGGAGAGTCGCCGGTGCAGGCGTAGGCGAGCGTGGCACCCAGCGAGAACACGTCGGTGGCGGGCGTGACCGCCGCGCCGCGCACCTGCTCGGGAGCGAGGAATCCGGGCGAGCCGACGGCCGTGCCCACATGCGTGAGGGTCGAGGCGCCCGTCGCCCACGCGATGCCGAAGTCGATGATCCGCGGCCCCTTGGGGGACAGCAGGATGTTGGACGGCTTGAGGTCCCGGTGCACCACACCGGCCTCGTGCACCGCGACCAGCCCCTCGGACAGAGCGGCCCCGACGGCGGCGACGTCCGCCGCGATCAGCGAACCCTCCTCGGCGACCTTGTCGTGCAGGGACGGGCCGGGCACGTACTGGGTGGCGAACCACGGCCGGTCGGCGTCCAGGTCCGCCGCCACCAGCCGGGCCGTGCACCCGCCCCGGATACGCCGCGCGGCGGAGACCTCACGGGCGAACCGCGACCGGAACTCCTGGTCCTCGGCCAGATCGGGCCTGATCACCTTCAGCGCGACCCGCTGCCCCTTCTTGTCGGAGCCCAGGTAGACCACACCCATGCCGCCCGCGCCGAGCCTCCGGTGCAGCTTGAAGGAGCCGACGACGCGCGGGTCCTCGCGCCTCAGGCGCATCATCGCCATGTTCATCCCCGCTGCCCGGTCCCTTTGACGTGGCACAGCTTACGTTTCCACGGCCGTGTCCGCGCAGAGGCCGCGCCCTCTCGGTCCGATCGATTGTCGGCGCCCGCCGCACGACCTGAAAGGCGGTCAGCCCCCCAGCGGATCAAGCGCCCTTGAGCCGGCGGTGATCCCAACGGCCCGCCGGGCAAAGGAGATTGGAATCGCGCAGGACAGCCGTCCCCGGACGGCCCCCGAGGCCGGGGTCCCGGCCTGTACGGACGGGCCGGCGGTGTACAGGACGGGCGGCGGCGCGTCCGCGGGGAAGGAAGTGAGCGAAGTCACCCCGGGTCCGCCCGGCCGGGGAGAAGCCCGGACAGACCGGGCGCCCCTTCCGGGAAGACCCCGAGACGCACGACAGCGTCTCCACCCAGGGGAGTACTCCCCGGTGAGGAGCTCATCCTCCGGGAGGCCCGCCAATCGGTACGAGGGCATGACGCCCGGAGTTCACCGCAAGCCTAGATTTAAGGGCAAGCGGCGGGTGCAGCACTCGTCCCCCGAGGTCAGACACCCGCCGCTGTCAACGACAACCGAGCACGGTCAGGAGAGGGACCATGGCCCACACGGCACCGCGGACGACGCTCCGCACGCAGGGAACCAGGGCGTACGCCGCCTTCCGCCCCCGCCGTACCGGGCGCCGCCATCCGCTGGTGGCCACGGCCATGGCCCTTCCTCTGGCGGTCCTGCTCCTCGTCGTCTTCGACGGCTGGGAGACAGTGGCCACACAGGCGTCGTCCGTGGGAGTGATGCTGGGGCGCTGAGCGGCGACCCCAGGCCCGGAAGAGCGGTCCGGGCGGGGACATCAGCCCATAACCCCGTGGGGACGGGGGTGCGGCGGACGGCACAGATGCCGGCGCAGCTGGGGAGCTGCGCCGGCATTGCTCTGCCCGGATCCCCTCTGCCCTTGGACCCGGATCCCGGCCCCCTCGTTCCCGGATCCCCCTCGTCCCCGGATTCTCCTTGCCGCCGGGCGCGGTCCCTCACGTACCCTCTCGGCCAGACCGACTGGGGGAGAAGTGACCGCAGACCTGTTGTCCGAGCTCGCCGCGCGGGCCCGCCGCGCCGCCCACCCCGCCGCCGAGAGCTGCGCCTGCGGGGCGGACGTCACCCTCGCCGACCGGCCCGACGCCACCGTCGTGCGCCACGCCGCCACGGTCGCCAAGGCCCACGCCCCCGGCACGCCCCCCGACGGGCTGGCCGCCCGCCTCTCGGCCGCCGCCGCGCTGCCCGGACTCCTCCTGCCGCCGCTCGGCCCGCCGGCCGGGCCCGGACCGCGCACGGCCCCAAGGACCCCGGGGCCGGCCACCCTGCACGGCCGCGTGGTCACCTTCTGGCCCTACGGCGTCCCCGTGGACCCCGACGACCCGGACGCGGCCCCCTGGGAAGCGGCCGCCGCCCTCCTCGCCGGACTGCACCGCAGCCCCGCGCCCGCCGCCCTGCCCCCGATGCGGGGCCCGGCCAAAGCCGCCCGGGCGGTCGCCCGGGTGCGAGACGGCGCCCCGGAGCACCCGGCCACCGCGCCCGTCCTGCGCGCCTGGGCCACCCTCCCCGCCTGGGCCCGCGACGAGAGCCCCATGCCGGACACCACGACCCTGTGCCACGGCGACCTCCACCTCGGCCAGCTCGTGCGCCACCCGGCACCCGACGGCCCCTGGCGCCTGATCGACATCGACGACCTCGGCACCGGTGTGCCGGCCTGGGACCTGGCCCGCCCCGCCGCCTGGTACGCCTGCGGACTGCTTCCGCCCGACGAGTGGACCCGTTTCCTGGCCTCCTACCGGGCCGCGGGCGGTCCGGCCGTGCCCGCCGAGGGCGACCCCTGGCCTGCCCTGGACGTCCCGGCCCGCGCCCTGACCGTGCAGACGGCGGCCCTCGCGATCACCAAGGCCGCCGCGGCGGGCCGCCCCCTGGACGAGGTGGAGGAGGCGCTGGTCGACGCCTGTGCCCGCATGTGTTCCGTATCACCGCAGTTGGCGACGAGTTTCGCGAAGTAGTGTGCAACCGGCGGCGACGGGGCGGAGTCTGTCCTGGAGATAGACGAAGCAGGACCGACCGGCGAGGAGTTGAGCCGAGCATGCAGTGTCCGAAGTGTCACGGGGCGATGCACACCTACAACCGCAACGGCGTCCAGATCGAGCAGTGCAGCAACTGCCGGGGGATCTTCCTGGACTACGGCGAGCTGGAGGCGCTGACGCGTCTGGAGTCCCAGTGGGGCCAGCCCGCCCCGCCGGCCCCGCCCGCCGCCCCGCAGGCGTACCCGGCTCCGCAGGCTCCCGCCTGGGGCGCCCAGCACCAGGGCGGACACCACGGCGGCGGTCACTACCGGCACAAGAGCTTCGGCCGCATGCTCTTCTCCAGCTGAGCGCACCGGTCTCCGGCCGGGTGCACCGGCCGACCGGTCCCGGCCCTGCCGGGCCGATCCGGGCACGAAGAAGCCCCCGGTCTTCCGACCGGGGGCTTCGATGTGTGGACGATACTGGGATTGAACCAGTGACCTCTTCCGTGTCAGGGAAGCGCTCTCCCGCTGAGCTAATCGTCCTCGGGATCCCGAACCCGAAGGTCAGGGACACTGCGTGCGCGATACTGGGATTGAACCAGTGACCTCTTCCGTGTCAGGGAAGCGCTCTCCCGCTGAGCTAATCGCGCGGGGATCCTTGCGGATCGGGTCCTTGCGGACCAGTGGACGATACTGGGATTGAACCAGTGACCTCTTCCGTGTCAGGGAAGCGCTCTCCCGCTGAGCTAATCGTCCTTGGAGGTGGAGACGGGATTTGAACCCGTGTAGACGGCTTTGCAGGCCGTTGCCTCGCCTCTCGGCCACTCCACCAGGAGTGTAGGGGATCGGGAAACCCCCGCTACCTTCGAGCGGACGACGAGGCTCGAACTCGCGACCTCAACCTTGGCAAGGTTGCGCTCTACCAACTGAGCTACGTCCGCCTGTCGTTTCGGTCCGCTTGCGCGTCCCGGCGACGTGTTGAACTCTAGCGGATTCCCGGGCCAGCACAAAAACGCGTTTGCGCAGCGTGCTGCCCTGCGGTCGCCCGGGGGTCCGCGCGGGCCGCCCCGCAGGTCGCACCGGAGCCACCCGCGGGACACCCGCCCTAGACTCGACACCGTGCTCGACCTCGCTCCTCTGGCCCGCTTCGGCGACCGCGTCGCCACCGGCCTCCTCGATGTCACCGACGACCCCGAGGCACTCGACTCCACCGGCTTCTGGGCCGTCTGCGCCGGCTTCGAGGGCTCGCTGACCTGCGCCCGCTTCGCCGACGTGCGCCCGGCGCCGGTGCCCGCCCCCGTGCCGGGCGCCTGGCGGGGCCCCGCCCCGGGCGACTGGACGTCCTCCCTCGACCACGCCGCCTACACCGCGGGCGTACGCCGGATCCGCGAGCACATCGCGGCGGGCGAGGTCTACCAGGCGAACCTCTGCCGCGTGCTGTCGGCGCCCGTCGGCCCCGGCGCCGACGTCGACGCGCTGACCGCCCTGCTCGCCCGCGGCAACCCGGCACCGTACGCAGGAACGATCCGGCTGCCCGGGCACGGGGTGGAGATGGCCACCGCGTCCCCCGAGCTCTTCCTGCGCCGGGAGGGCCGGACCGTGGAGTCCGGGCCGATCAAGGGCACCGGCCGCACCGAGGCGGACCTCCTGGAGAAGGACTACGCCGAGAACGTCATGATCGTCGACCTGGTCCGCAACGACATCGGACGTGTCTGCGCCACCGGCAGCGTGACCGTGCCCGACCTGTGCGCGGTGGAGAAGCACCCCGGACTGGTCCACCTCGTCTCCACCGTGCACGGTGAGCTGCGCGCCGACGCCGGCTGGCCCGAACTGCTGGCCGCCGCGTTCCCGCCCGGCTCGGTGACCGGCGCCCCCAAGTCCAGCGCGCTGCGCATCATCGACGCCCTGGAGACGGCACCCCGCGGCCCCTACTGCGGAGGAGTCGGCTGGGTCGACGCCGACCGCGGCACGGCCGAGCTGGCCGTCGGCATCCGCACCTTCTGGATCGACCGGGACGAGGGGATGCTGCGCTTCGGCACCGGAGCCGGCATCACCTGGGGCTCCGACCCGGAGGGGGAGTGGCGCGAGACCGAACTGAAGGCGTCCCGGCTGCTCGCGGTAGCGTCGGGAACGTACGTGAACGGAGAGGGGCTCTAGGAAGTGAAGATCTGGCTCGACGGCGGGCTGCAGG
Organism: Streptomyces sp. NPDC093094; assembly: GCF_044754345.1. Classification (NCBI taxonomy): domain Bacteria; kingdom Bacillati; phylum Actinomycetota; class Actinomycetes; order Kitasatosporales; family Streptomycetaceae; genus Streptomyces; species Streptomyces sp. NPDC093094. Next base: position 28,838 of record NZ_JBIVOX010000014.1, read on the forward strand.
ACATCGAGTCCGCCCGCGTATCCGTCTTCGACCACGGGCTGACGGTCGGCGACGGCATCTTCGAGACGGTGAAGGCGGTGGACGGCCGTCTCTTCGCGCCGACCCGCCACCTGGACCGGCTCACCCGCTCCGCCCGCGGCCTCGGCCTGCCCGACCCCGACCTCGACGAGGTGCGCCGCGCCTGCGCCGCCGTCGTCGAGGCCAACCCGATGCCGCTCGGCCGGCTGCGCATCACCTACACCGGCGGCCACGGCCCCCTCGGCTCCGACCGCGGCGAACACGGCCCGACCCTCGTCGTGGCCCTCGGCGAGACCGGCCGCCGCCCCGACTCCACCGCCGTGATCACCGTCCCCTGGACCCGTAACGAGCGCGGCGCCCTCACCGGCCTGAAGACCACCTCCTACGCCGAGAACGTCGTCGCCCTCGCCCGCGCCCACGAGCGGGGCGGATCCGAGGCCCTGTTCGCCAACACCGTCGGACAGCTCTGCGAGGGCACCGGCTCCAACGTCTTCGTCGTCCTGGACGGGGAGATCCACACCCCGCCGCTCGCCTCCGGCTGCCTCGCCGGCATCACCCGCGAACTGACGGTGGAGTGGACCGGCGCCAAGGAGACCGACCTCCCGCTGGACGTCCTGGAGCGGGCCGAGGAGGTCTTCCTCACCTCCACCCTCCGCGACGTCCAGGCCGTCCACCGGGTCGACGACCGCCTGCTGCCGGGCACGCCCGGACCGGTGACCGCCAAGGCCATGCGTGTCTTCGACGAGCGCTCCGGCGACGACCTCGACCCGTAGAACGCGGACAGCGCCGCGAAAACCGGCTGCCACGGGGCCCGTCGGCGGGTAGAACACGGGTGATGACCACGACCCTGCGGCCGACCGAGCCGCTTCAGCGTGCCGCCGGCGGGGCGCTGTCGCGCCACTTCAACGTGTGCGTGAACAGCCGCCCCGTGGGCGCGGTGCACCTGGCCACCCATCCCGTGTTCGGGCCGGCCGTCGCCCAGATCCGCGATCTGCGCATCGAGGAACCCGACCGCCGGCGCGGCCGCGGCACCGTCGCCGCCCTCGCCGCCGAGGAAGCCGCCCGCGGCTGGGGCTGCTCCCGCATCGAGATCAGCGTCCCCGCCGACGCCGGGCCCGCCCTGCGGCTGGTCACCGTCCTCGGCTACGTCCAGCGCAACCGCGGTATGGAGAAACGGCTCGGTACGACCGCGCCCGCCCTGCCCGAGGGCAGCCGGGCCCGTCCGATGACACCGGCCGAGTTCGGCCCCTGGAACGACAAGGGCATGGCCGACTACGCCCGCAACTGGATCGACCGGGGCGTCCCCGAGGCCGAGGCCCGGGAGAAGGCACTCAGCGACAACGTCCATCTGCTCCCGCGGGGCCTGGACACCCCCGACGTGCTGCTGAGCGTCCTCGAGCACGAGGGGACCCCCGTCGGCACGCTCTGGCTCGCCCTCGACACGGACCGCGCGTACGTCTACGACGTGGAGACCGACGCCCGTTTCAGGGGCCGGGGCCACGGGCGTTCCCTGATGCTGCTGGCCGAGTCCCAGGCCGTCGCCGCGGGGCGGCCCGTCATCGGCCTCAACGTCTTCGCGGGCAACACCCCCGCGGAGCGGCTCTACGAGTCGCTGGGATACCGGCCCGTCGGGTACTCGATGTACAAGCAGCTGCTCTGAGCGCGCTCCGGGAGGACGGGGCGGCCCCGGTGCCGGTGCCCGCGGCCCCGGCACCGCCGGTGTCCGGGTGTCGGCGGTTCCGCCACCGGTCCTCCGGTCAGCCCTGGCCGGCGAGAAGCCGGTCCGCGATCTCCTCGATGCGCTCGCGCAGACCCTCCTGGCTCTTGCCGCCGTCGAGCCGCTCCCCGCCGATGACATAGGTCGGCGTGCCGGTCACTCCGATGGCCTTGCCCTCGGCCTGGTCGGCGTCGACGATCAGGATGTGCCGGCCGTCGATCAGCGCCGTGTCGAACTCCTCGGCGTCCAGCCCGAGTTCGCCGGCCACCTCGACGAGGAGGGCCTCACCCCTGCGGTCCAGCTCCTCGACCCGGCCCAGTACCGCCTCGACGTACGGCCACCCCTGCCCCTGTTCCGCGGCCTCCTCGGCGGCCTGCGCCGCGGCGAAGGCGTGCTTGTGCTTCTCCAGCGGGAAATGCCGGAGCCGCACCTCCAGCCGGTCGCCGTACCGCGCACGCAGGGCACGGAGGTCGTCCAGCGCGGTACGGCAGTCCACGCACTGCAGTTCGCACCAGACGTCGAGAACGGGGGCCGCGGATCCCGCGGACACGGAGGAGGAGTCGCTCATGCGCCCAGTCTCCCAGCCCGGCGCGCGCGCCCCGCACCGGCGCCCCTGCCCGGCGCCCCCCGCTCCCGGAGGAGACGACCCGGAGATGTCCCTGATGTCCGGCCGGAACATGGCCGGACGCGGGGCGGCAGGTGCAGGATGGAGGGGCGAACCGCTTTGTCCGTGCACGCCCTGCCTGGAGGACCGGATGATTGCCGAGACCGTGTGTTCCGCCGTCGCCGCGGCCGGCCTCGGCATCGCCGCGGTCACCGCGTACCGCAAGCGCTACCTGGCCGCCGCCCGTACCGCCGCCTACGCCCTGGTGCCGCTCGGCCTGGTCATGACCGGCGTGATCGACTGGCTCGCCGACACCGCCTTCAGCCCGACGGCCTGGGCCGGCTTCGGCGTGCTCGGCCTGGCCTGGGTGCTGTTCGCGAGCACGCGCGCGGTCGAGAGGCGCCGGGGCGGCACCCGCAAGGAGCGCCGTGCGGCCGCCGCCGCCCAGCGTGAGGCCGTCGCCCCCCAGGCGTCGGCCCCCTCGCTCGGCGCGGGCCCGCGCGCCGCGTCCCGGCCGCAGTCCACCTCCCCGGGCACCTCGCGGGGCGACTCCGACGACTTCAGCGACATCGAGGCGATCCTGAAGAAGCACGGCATATGATCCGCGCCGCGACGCCCTGACCATGACGGACGGGTGACGGCCTGACCGCCGCCCGGGCGGCCGTCTACCCCACCCGCGCCCCCCTGTCACGGATTCCGGCGAACTCCCCCCGCTTTCGGGCGTGTTGATCGCGTCAAGAGCGCCGATTGCGCCATCATCGCCGCGAGATGCTCGACACGACACAGAGCGATGCCGCGCCGCCGCAGGAAGAGCCGCGCGGATGCCTCTTCGCCCTTTCCCAGCCACCGTTGATGATCTTCCTTGCGGTGATCGGGAGTCTGCTGCTCATCGCTGCGCTGCACGACCTGCTGCTGCTCTGAGCCGTACCCGTGCTCCCCGGCGCCACCCGCCGGGGGCCACGTCGGCATCGGACACCTCACCGAAGCGCCCCGAGGGCTGTGCCCGCCCGGAGAGCTTCGCTCAGCCCGTCGCCTCCTTGCGGCGCGCCCGGTACGCGGCCACATGCAGACGGTTGCCGCAGGTGCGGCTGTCGCAGTACCGGCGGGAGCGATTGCGGGAGAGATCGACGAAGGCACGCCGGCAGTCGGGGGCCTCGCAGCGCCGCAGCCGTTCCTCCTCGCCGGCGACCACGAAGAAGGCGAGCGCCATGCCGCAGTCGGCGGCGAGATGGTCGGAGAGGGAGGCACCGGGGGCGAAGTAGTGCACATGCCAGTCGTAGCCGTCGTGGTCGGTCAGCCGGGGGGTGGTGCCTGCGGCGGCGACCAGCTCGTTGATCAGCCCGGCGGCGGCGCGGGCGTCGGGGGCCGCGAAGATCGACGCGAACCGCCCGCGGATCTTGCGCACCGCGGCGAGGTCGAACTCGGAGAGCGTCCCGATGTCACTGACGTTGTGGCCCCGCACGAACTCCTCCAGCGCCGCCACGTCGGGCAGCGCCTCGGGGGTCTCGTCCTCCGGTGCGGTGTTCACCAGATCCACCACAGTGTCGAGGGCGCACCGGGTGTCGTGGGTGATCAGCACGTTTCGCTCTCCCTGGCCTGAGGGTCGGGCGGGCGCCCGTCGATGCTGGCCGATGGTAGTGGCTTCCGGCCGCACCGAAAGGGCCTCGCATCCGCACATCCGCTCGCGATGCCGTTACAACGCACACCGGCCCTCCGGCGTTCCCGCTTCGCGCGGGTTCCCGCCGACCCCCTGCCGGGCGGGCCGGGAGCGGCCCCGCCCGGCAGCCACCGCTCCGGCCGCCCCTTCCGTCACGCACGGTCACCGTCAGGGGCTCTGGCCGGCCTTCCCGACGCATGCGGGGGCGCTCCCGCCCGCACACACCGGCGTGGGGGGGGGGGGGGGGGGGGGGCGCGGGGCCGCCGCGGGGGGGGGGGGGGGGGGGGCGGGGGGGGCCCCCGGGGGGGGGGCGGGGCCGCCCCCCCCCGGGGGGGGGGGGCCCCCCCCCCCCCCCCCCCCGGCGGGGCGGGGCGGGGGGCCCCCCCCCCCCCCACGCCGGTGTGTGCCGTATGCGGTTGTCCTGGCCCGAGCCGTCTCCCCGAGTGGACGGCTCCGGGCAGTCTGTGAGGTGGTCGGTTAGCTCTCCGCCAGGATGTGCGACAACTCCTGATCCAGATCGAAGTGCCGGTGTTCCGTGCCGGGCGGTACGGCGGCGTCCGTCCGCTTCAGGAACGATTCCAGGGCCCGCGCGGGGGCCTCCAGCAGCGCCTCCCCCTCCGGGGAGCTCAGGGCGATGCACACGACGCCCTGGCCGTGACTGCGCGACGGCCAGACTCGGACGTCGCCGGTTCCCGTGGGCCGATGGAGGCCCTCGGCGAGGAGGTCGCGGGCGAACACCCACTCGACGGTCTCCTCGGCTCCGGTGTGGAAGGTGGCGTGCACGGCGTAGGGGTCGGCCGTGTCGTACCGCAGGCCTGCGGGGACAGGCAGGGAGGACTCGCTCGACACAACGAGGCGCAGGTGCAGCTCGCAGCTGACCGTGGTGTTCATAAGCGCCAGGGCCTTTCGCTCAGTGTGCGCTCGGGGATTCGCACGTCGGCGAAATCGACATGCCACCTACGGTGCCGTTGTAAACCCCTCTGCGTGTTTTGCATGTCTTTACGTAACTCTTCCGGCCGAGAGAGGCTTCAACGGGTACGACCATTACAGTGACCTGAATCGGTCCGGTAGGGTTTGGCCGTATGAATACGGGGAGTGACGAGCCGGGCGAGGCAGTTGCCATGGCGGCGGACAGGTCGAAGTCGGACGGCGCACCGGCCGAGCGGGAGCTCGGTTCGAGGGCTCCGGAGTTCATCAAGGCGCGCCGCGCGCTGCACCTGAGCTGGCAGGTGGGCGTCTTCGTGGTCGGCCTGGCGGTGGTGGGGGCCGGCATCGTGATGCTGCCGCTGCCGGGTCCGGGCTGGGTCGTGATCTTCGGCGGCATGGCGATCTGGGCGACCGAGTTCGTGTGGGCCCAGCTCGTGCTGCGCTGGACCAAGCGCAAGGTGACCGAGGCCGCCCAGCGGGCCCTCGACCCCAAGGTGCGGCGGCGCAACATCGCCCTGACGGTGATCGGCCTGGTGATCGTGGCCGCGCTGATGGGCTTCTACCTGTGGAAGTTCGGCCTTGTGATGCCCTGGAAGATCAAGGACCAGTGAGCCGGGAGCGGGCGCGGTACCGGCCGAGGCCGGTCACGGGTACTCCCTGACATGGGGTAATGTTCTTCCTGCGCCCGGGCGATTAGCTCAGTGGGAGAGCGCTTCGTTCACACCGAAGAGGTCACTGGTTCGAACCCAGTATCGCCCACCCGGAAACGACGGCCCGTCTGCTGCACAGCAGACGGGCCGTCGTCGTGCGTGCCCTGCGGTGACGTGCGGTGACGTGCGGTGTCACGGCTGCGTCCGCCTCCCGGAGGACGTGCCGCCCGGCGGAGGGCGCGCAGCCCTCCCGGGCCGTCCGGCCTCTCTCGCGGGGGTCGTCCCCGGTGGCGGTTTCGCTTCCCCGGGAGCTTGGCGTCCTGCGGGGCGGTCCTGCCTCCCCGGGGTGCCGCCGCTCGGAGCGGTCTCGCCCGTCCCGCAGGTGCACCACTTCCTCGAAGCCGTCCCGCTTCCGCGAGAGCGCGTCGCCCTCCGGGCCGCCCTTTCTCCCCGCGCGCCGCGCCGGTCGCCCCGGGCCTCTCCGCAAGGGTTCTTCCTGCCTGCGCGTACCCGTCCGTACCCCGGGACGGCTTCGGGCCGCTCCGTGCTTCCGTCCGGCAGGCCGTTCACCGTTCGGTTCGTCGAACCCGTTTCGCCCGCCTGTGGAATCGCGCGCCGCCGCCGGCCGTGCGGCCCGGCGGACCTCCGCCGGGCCGGCGGCTTCGGCCGGAAGGAATTCCCGCACGGGTCATCGACGCACTCCCGACCCCCGTGCCTTGCGCCAGCAAGCGATTGCTCAAAACGATTCACGAGGCGGTGAGGATGCTGCGGGGAGGGGTCCGCTGTGGGCACAGGGGATGTGGAGAGGGGGAGGGGCCTCGGCCGACGGTACGGTGACGATCCGTTACTCGTGGTGGGGTGCCGAGGAGCGGGCCAGGCGGACCGACGAGTCCGTCGAGCTCTTCGAGAAGAAGTTCCCGAAGGTCAAGGTGGAGGCGGACTTCCAGGACCATGTGTCTTTCTGGGAGAAGTTCCGGACCCGGGCGCCGGTGGAAATCCCCCGGACGTTTTCCGGAACGCTGTCGGATTTCTTCGCAAGTATGACAAGCGTGGCATCCTTCTCGACCTCAAGTCGCAGATAGACGCGGGCAATCCGAGTCCCGACAACTTCCGATCCGGCGTCACTTCCGTTGGTGAGGCGGACGGAAAGCAGCTCGGCATTCCCGTCGGCTCCGACACCATGGCGCCGGTCGTCGACAAGAAGGTCTGTCAGAAAGCCCGTGCGACAACGGAGTCGGACTGGACCTGGGACGACTGCTTCGGGGTTCCGGAGACGATCCACGACAGGGCCGGGGTCTCCGGCGACAGCGGCCACCACGCCATCATGCACCTGTACGACCTCTGTCTCCGGCGGAACGGCAAGGAGTTCTTCACGTCGGCAGCCTCGTCCTGCTCCAGGGCCACTCGCGCCTGGGCGCCTGCGCGGCCGTCCGGACCGGCGACGGGAAGCTCGCCGCGCGGGTGTGGGACAAGTTCTGCGACTCCGGCGGCCACCGGGAGTCCGCGCCCTGGAGGACCGAGCCGCTGAGCGGCCCGGTCTCCCTGGCGCCCGGCAGCGAGGCGGCCCGGGTGTCCACCGACGGCACCGCGCCGTACGGGCTCGCCGCGATCGAGAACCTGGCGCTGCCGGGAGACAGGATGCCGTAGCGCTCCGCCGGAGCGGGCCGGGGAACCGCACGCCGGTCGTGCGGTTCCCCTCGCCCCTGAGGGCGTTGCCCCCGGGGAGGGTCAGTGCATGCTCTGGAGCCTGTCCCGCATGCTGCGCACGTTCCTCAGGCGCTGTTCGTACGTCGCCCCCAGGGCGAGGAGGAGAAGGCCGGCCAGGGCGGGCGGCACCCAGCGGGGGAGGGCGTCGGCGACCTGGACCAGGTAGGGGGCCAGTTCGTGCAGGGCGTCCAGCGCCAGCACCGAGCCGCCCAGCACCAGCGGGGCCTGGAGGTTGCTCCCGGCGCCCAGCAGCGTCACCGCCAGCGCGCCCATGCCCAGCAGCAGCGGACGCTGCCAGTCCTGGTCCGCCCAGGCCGCCGACAGGCTCGGCAGCAGTGTGACGGCCAGACCGGGCCCGTACGCCGTCCAGGACGATGCCTGCGGATCCCGGCGCCGGCGCAGATGGCCGACGAGCAGCGCCGGGACCGTCACCGGCAGCGTGTACGCCTCCGGGTCGGTGACCTCCCAGACCGCGAGCCGCACCCAGGACGCCAGTACGAACAGGGCGACGGCGGCGTAGCCGACCGGGCGCCGCTCGGGACGTACGGCCGAGGCCGCCGCGAGCACCCCGCACAGCGCGAGGACCAGGGACAGCATCGCCGGGTCGGCCACCGCCAGAGCCACGGCCACCAGCCCCGACACGGCTCCCGTCACCTCCGTCGCGAGCCGGGCCGCGCCCTCGGCGCGCGGGGCGTACCCGACGACCGCGGCGGGGACCACGAGCACCAGCAGCGCCGTGTACTGCGGCGCCCAGCCCAGCGAGGCACCGGCCGCACACGCCAGCGCGGTCGCGTACCCCGTCGCGGCCACGGCCGGCAGCGTCCGGCGGACGAGGGCCGCGCAGACGACGGTCAGCAGCGCGAGGACCGTGAGCGTGGCCGCCTCCGTCGCCAGCGAGAGCAGCGCCAGGACCACCGAGGTGACCAGGGCGAGCACCGTCGCGACCAGCCGGCGCGACAGCAGCAGACCGACGGTCACCGCAGCCGGGACGAACAGCGCCATGAGGTACGGCAGTTCCAGCGTCGCGGGCAGCACGAGCACCGCCGCCCACACCAGGCCCAGGGCCGTGTCGAGGGCCTGCGGCCGCCACCCGGCGTCCCGGGCCATGAGCGCCACCACCCCGGCGACCGTGACCAGCACCAGCGGAACCAGCGCCGCGTCGGCCGGCCACGGCACATCGGCCGTCACCGCCGTCCGGGCGTCCGAGGGCGCGCCCGACCACACCGCGGCCACCCGGCCCAGCGGACCCAGCAGCGCCACCGCCACCACCGGCAGTGCCCACACCACGGCCAGCGCCTGCACGGCCCCCGACGCCCAGGCGGCCCCCTGCCGCACCGGCTCCGGCACACGGGAGACCCGCAGGACCGCCAGCAGGGCGACACCCGGCACCAGATGCACCGGCACCGTCCACAGCTCCGCCAGCACCGCCCGCGGCACACCGCCCAGCGCGGCCACCACCAGCAGCCCCGCCGTCACCGTCGTACCCACCGCGAGACCCCGGTGCGCGCAGCGCCAGGCCGCGCCCAGCGCGATCGCCGCGGCGAACAGCAGCAGCACGGCCGCACGGGCCGCGGCACCCGGACCGGAGGCCGACGCCGACAGCCAGCCGGCCGCCAGCACACCCCAGCCGCCCATGCCGAACGCGCCGACGACCGCCACCGGGCGTACGGCCCCCGTGCCCGGCCGCAGCGCCCCAAGCGTGTCGCAGGCCGCCGTCACCAGCAGGGCCGCCGTGATCACGTACGGGTCCGCGCCCGCGGCCACCGCCCACAGCAGCAGCGGCAGTTGGGCCACGGCCACCGCGGCCGGCACCGGCAACCGCAGCGCCGTCGCGGACCACCGGTCGACCGCCAGGCCGTACCCGGCCCACACCGCCGCCAGCACCGCCGACGCGGCGGCCGCGTAGGCGGTGCCGTCCGTGCCCGTGAGCGCGACCCGGTGCACCGCGTACGCGTCCAGGACCGTCAGCGCCAGCGCGAGACCCGCCACCGACTCGGCCGTCGAGCGCAGCCCCCGCCGCAGCAGCGGCAGCGGCGCCGCGAGCGCGGCCGCGGTCACCACGCCGAGGACCAGCGCCCGCCCGGCGATGCCGAGGCTGCCCCAGCTCACCACCGTGAACGCCGTCGCCGCGACGGTCAGCAGCACCCCGCCCAGCACCAGCAGCACGTTCTGCACGCTCGGCGCCGACGTCTCCGCACGCGGCGGCGTGCCCGTCGGCAGCGGCCGTACGGGAGTCAGCTGGGACACCAGCCAGGCGCGGCGGGCCAGCAACTGGGTCCGGCGGGCGTCCAGCCGGAACAGCTCGGCGTCGAGGAGCCGCAACTCCTCGGACGGAGGCGGTATGTGCGTCATACCGGTGAGTGTGTCCGGCGTCACGGCGCACGGCATGAGTGCGCGTACTCAGACGACGTACTCAGAACCCGCCCCGCGGCCGGGCACACTGCGCCCATGGACCGCAACCGCAACCGCTACCGCTTCCTCAGCCTGTGGCCGCTGCCCGCGCCGCCCGCGGCCGTCTACGCCGCCCTGGAGCGGGCCGAGGACTATCCGCGCTGGTGGCCGCAGGTCCGCGCCGTCGAACGCCTCGACGACACCACCGGCGTCGTCCGCATCCGTTCCGTCCTGCCGTACGGCATGACGTTCACCGCGCGCGCGGTGCGCCGAGACCCCGCTGCCGGGGTGCTGGAGATCGCCATGAGCGGAGACATCGAGGGCTGGGCCCGCTGGACCGTCACCGCGCACGGCACCGGCAGCCTCGCCCGCTACGACCAGGAGGTCGAGGTCACCAAGCCGCTGCTCAGACGCCTCGCCCTGCCCGGGCGTCCCCTCTTCCGCGTCAACCACCGGCTGATGATGCGCGCCGGGCACCGCGGACTTCTCGCGCACCTGCGGACGGTTTGAACGAACCCCGCGAAGACCTGTATGGTTCAGTGCGTTCCCGGGCGATTAGCTCAGTGGGAGAGCGCTTCGTTCACACCGAAGAGGTCACTGGTTCGAACCCAGTATCGCCCACCGGGAAAAGGCCGGTCCGCCCAGCGCGGACCGGCCTTCCTCATGCCGCGCCCTCCTGCACCGCCCGTGCCTCCGGGCGCATCGGCCACGCCGGGTCGACCACCTCCTCGCTGCCGTTGCGCGCGAACCACGTCTGCAGCCCCCTCGCCTGCGCCGCGTGCCACACCGCCTGAAGAGTGTGCAGTTCGGCGGGGGACAGACGCTCCAGCCGGGAGGCGAACCTGCGCCCCACCGCCCGTACGACCTCCATCGCGGCCAGCGCGTCGGCGCCCGCGTCGTGCGCGTCGTCCAGCGGCACCCCGTAGTGCGCGCACAGGTCCGTCAGCGTGCGCCGGCCCTTGCGGTAGCGGTCCAGATGCTTGTCCAGCACCCTCGGGTCCAGCACCAGCAGCGGCGTCGACTCGAACCAGCGGCCGAGCGACGAGGCACGGTGCCGGCGCAGCTCACGGTCCAGCAGGGTCAGGTCGAACGGCGCGTTCATCACCACCAGAGGGCGGCCCGCGCGCGCCTGTCCGCGCAGTTCGTCGGCTATCTCGTGCATCACCGGCGCCGGCCACCGGCCGTTGCGCCGGAGGTGGTCGTCCGTCAGTCCGTGCACCGCCGTCGCGCCCTCCGGCACCGGCACACCGGGGTTCACCAGCCAGCGGCTCACCCGCGGCCGGGTGCCCGGCGCGTCCTGGACGACGAGAGCGGCCGACACGATCCGGTCGGTCTCGACGTCCACTCCCGTGGTCTCCGTGTCGAATGCCGCCAGGGGACCCTCGTACCAGTTCTTCATCACCCGCAACTCCTTGTTCACCCGCGGCAGCTGACGCGCCGTCTTCCGCCCGTTCGGTGATACCCGGGCTGTTTGCGCGCTACGCCGGAAGGAGACAACAGGAGTACGGGTCTTTGCAGTTCAGCGACCCGGTACGGGGAAAACACCTTGCCTGGAAGGCTGTCGGACATGGCGATAGCGCAGCCCGAGCGGGGCGGGCTGCTGCCCGAGCGCACGAGCCCCCAGCGCGGCACCCTCGCCACCACCGCGTGCATGGAGACACTGCAGGTGGGCTATCTGCACGCGGTCGCCGCCGCGGCCGGCTGCTCGCTGTCCCAGCCGTTCCCGGACAACGGCATCGACTGGCACGTCAGCCACAGCGCCCCCGGGCACACCGTCGACGACGAGGTCACCATCAAGGTCCAGCTGAAGGCGACGTACCAGGTCGCACCGAACCCGGCGGGCCCCTCCTTCTCCTTCACGCTCGACAACGACCACCTGAGGAAACTCGCCCGCACCCCGGTCTCCGTGCACAAGATCCTCGTCGTGATGCTCGTGCCCCGGTCCCAGGACGACTGGCTGCGCGCGAGCCACGACCGGCTCGACCTCAGGCACTGCTGCTACTGGACCAACCTCGCCGGGCACCCGGTCACCGGCCGGTACCGCACCACCGTGCGCATCCCCACCGCACGGATCTTCGACGACCGGGCGCTGTGCGAGATCATGAGCCGGGTCGGAACGGGAGGCAGACCATGACCCACCGCCCGTTCGACGAGCCCCTGCGGCCGGTGCGGCCGCACCCCGAGGACGCCCGCTGGAACCGCCCGCCCGAGCCCGGCGACATCGACCCCGCCGTGCTCGGCGCCCTGCTGCACCGGCACGGCTGGCAGCGGCGCGGCGGGGCCGCCGGACGCTACGGCCGCTGGACCCCGCCCGGACCGGCCGGCGCGGGCACCAGCCTGCTCGTGCCCGAGAGCCGCGCCTTCCCCGACAGCGACGACCTGCTCGGCGAGGCCCTCGTCGCCCTCGCCCGCAGCGGCACGCCCTCCGCCCGTGAGGTCCTCCTCGGGCTCACCGTGCCGAGCGACGAGATCCGCTGGTGGCGCGACGCGCCCGGCGGCCCCCAGGGAGCGGCCCCCTGGACCGTCGAGGAGCAGCTGCGCGCCGCCGCCCGCCAGATCCTGCTCGCCGGCGCCCTCGCCACCCGCGCCCCGGCCGGCTACCACGGAGCCCGGCACCGGCGCCCCGCCGCCGCGCTGCTCGACAGCGTCCTCGTCGGCGCCGACGCCTCGGGCGACCGGCTGACCGCCTTCGTGCCCGTCACCGGCGGCCGCCCCCTCGCCGTACGCCTGCACCAGGCGCTGCACGCCGCCCGGGAGGCCGTCGACTACCAGCGCGCCACCGGCGGCATGGACGCCTTCGACGGCGCGGTCGGGGCGGGCGTGAGCCGCGAGCTCACCGAGGCGCTGATCGCCCTGGTCCGCGGCAGCGAGGGCGCCCGGATCGCCGTCGCCTGGGCCCCCGCCGCGGGCGTGCCCGACGGCTGCGCGTCCGAGCCCGTCGAGTTCTCGCCCGGCGACCTGCCCGCGCTGCGCGCGGCCGGTGCCCGCTATCTGCGTGCCGAGCCCTCCGTACCCGTGACGATCACCGGGGCCGTCGTCCGGATGCGCCGCTCGCAGCCGCGCGGCGAGGGCGGCGTCCGCCTCCGCGTCCTCGCCGGCGCCGAGATCCCGCACGTCCGGGTCGTCCTCGACGAGGAGGACTACCGCATCGCCGGCCACGCCCACCTCGTCGGGCTGCCGGTGCGGGTGCGCGGACGCCTGGAGAGCAGAGGCGGCTTCCGGCGGCTCACCGGAGCCTCGGGAGTGGTCCCCGTGCAGGTCGACGAGGCCGAACGGGACCGGCTGCTGAAGTCCCTCCAGGAGAATCTGGACTTCTTCGAGGAGGCATGCGGAGGGGATTGATTTCGCCCTGGACGGGTGGGGGTCGGTACGATCCTTCAATGCGCGCGCTCCCGGTATGGCGCCGCACCCCACCTGCAGTCAGGAGAGACCGGTGTCAGACGTCCGTGTGATCATCCAACGCGATTCCGAGCGGGAAGAGCGCGCGGTGACGACGGGCACCACGGCCGCCGACCTCTTCGCCGGCGAGCGCTCGATCGTCGCGGCCCGCGTGGGCGGCGAGCTCAAGGACCTCGCCCACGTCCTGCAGGACGGCGAGACCGTCGAGGGCGTCGAGATCTCCTCCCAGGACGGCCTCGACATCCTGCGCCACTCCACCGCGCACGTGATGGCCCAGGCCGTGCAGGAGCTCTTCCCCGAGGCCAAGCTCGGCATCGGCCCGCCCGTCAAGGACGGCTTCTACTACGACTTCGACGTCGAGAAGCCTTTCCACCCCGATGACCTCAAGGCCATCGAGAAGAAGATGCAGGAGATCCAGAAGCGCGGGCAGAAGTTCTCCCGCCGCGTGGTCTCCGACGAGGCCGCCCGCGAGGAGCTCGCGGACGAGCCGTACAAGCTGGAGCTGATCGGCCTCAAGGGCTCCGCCTCCAGCGACGACGGCGCGGACGTCGAGGTCGGCGCCGGCGAGCTGACGATCTACGACAACCTGGACGCCAAGACCGGCGAGCTGTGCTGGAAGGACCTCTGCCGCGGTCCGCACCTGCCCTCCACCCGGCTCATCCCGGCGTTCAAGCTGATGCGCAACGCGGCCGCCTACTGGCGCGGCAGCGAGAAGAACCCCATGCTCCAGCGCATCTACGGCACCGCCTGGCCGTCCAAGGACGAGCTGAAGGCCCACCTCGACTTCCTCGCCGAGGCCGAGAAGCGCGACCACCGCAAGCTGGGCAGCGAGCTCGACCTGTTCTCCGTCCCGGAGCAGATCGGCTCCGGCCTCGCCGTCTTCCACCCCAAGGGCGGCATCGTCCGCCGTGTGATGGAGGACTACTCGCGCCGCCGTCACGAGGAGGAGGGCTACGAGTTCGTCTACACCCCGCACGCGACGAAGGGGAAGCTCTTCGAGACCTCGGGCCACCTGGACTGGTACGCCGACGGCATGTACCCGCCCATGCAGCTCGACGAGGGCGTGGACTACTACCTCAAGCCCATGAACTGCCCGATGCACAACCTGATCTTCGACGCGCGCGGACGGTCGTACCGTGAACTGCCGCTGCGCCTGTTCGAGTTCGGGACCGTGTACCGGTACGAGAAGTCCGGCGTGGTGCACGGCCTCACCCGCGCGCGCGGCTTCACGCAGGACGACGCGCACATCTACTGCACCCGCGAGCAGATGTCGGAGGAGCTCGACAAGACGCTCACCTTCGTCCTCGGGCTGCTGCGGGACTACGGTCTGACCGACTTCTACCTGGAGCTGTCCACCAAGGACCCGGAGAAGTTCGTCGGCTCCGACGAGGTCTGGGAGGAGGCGACCGAGACGCTCCGCCAGGTCGCCGAGAAGCAGGGCCTCCCGCTCGTGCCCGACCCGGGCGGCGCCGCGTTCTACGGGCCGAAGATCTCCGTCCAGACCCGCGACGCCATCGGCCGCACCTGGCAGATGTCGACCATCCAGCTCGACTTCAACCTGCCCGAGCGGTTCGACCTGGAGTACACCTCCGCCGACGGCTCCAAGCAGCGTCCGGTCATGATCCACCGCGCGCTGTTCGGCTCCATCGAGCGCTTCTTCGCGGTGCTCCTGGAGCACTACGCGGGCGCCTTCCCGGCGTGGCTCGCGCCCGTCCAGGCGATCGGCATCCCGATCGGCGACGGGCACGTGGAGTACCTGGAGGAGTTCGCCGCCGAGGCGAAGAAGAAGGGGCTGCGGGTCGAGGTGGACTCGTCCTCGGACCGTATGCAGAAGAAGATCAGGAACGCCCAGAAGCAGAAGACGCCGTTCATGATCATCGTCGGTGACGAGGACATGAACGCGGGCACGGTGTCGTTCCGCTACCGCGACGGCTCGCAGGAGAACGGCATCCCGCGGGACGAGGCGCTGGCGAAGCTCGTCGATGTCGTGGAGCGTCGCGTTCAGGTGTGATGTGTTCCCCGCGCGAGCGGGGGTGTTCCCGACGCCATCGGTCGGACCTGACAGATGTCGACGTGCTCCCGCACACGCGGGATCCAGGCCCCCGGAAGGCTCAGCCTTCCGGGGGCCTCCTGTCGCTCTCGCGGGAGAAGATCTGCAGCAGCCACGACGAGAACGATCCCGTCACCGCCCCGAGCAGGGCCAGCCCGCCGGCCATCATCCCCATCGCGATCGCCCGGCCGCCCGTGGTCACCGGCACGATGTCGCCGTAGCCGACCGTGCTGAGGGTCTCGGCGGCCCACCACAGGGCGTCCCCGAACGACTTCATGGTCGCCCCGGGAGCGCCGCGCTCCAGCTGGTAGACGGCAAGGGCACCGGCGAAGCCGAGGAGCAGCGTCGACAGACTGGCGTAGGAGATCACACGCGCGTGCAGGGAGAGCCGGGGCTCCCCCTGCCGGTGCTGGATGACGTCGTAGAGCGGCACGATCCGCAGCGGCCGCAGCAGCGGCAGGAGCACCACGACCGTGTGCAGGAAGTGCGTCCTGACGAAGTGAAGGAAGCGCTGCCCGCTGAGGCGCCAGCGCACCACGTAGTCCAGGCCGAACAGCAGCCACAGCGCGAGCATCGTGTAGGCGCACATGTCCTTCCAGAAGGAAGGCATGCTCACGGCAAGGACGCGTGCGGCGTAGGCGGCCAGGAAGAGCAGCGACGCCAGGAACAGCGGGATCTCGGTGCGCTGCTCCCAGCGGGCGGAGGGGCTGTCGTCGTCCACCGGCCCAGCTTGGCCGGTGGAGGCCCCCGCGTCGCCCCGGCGACACGCCCCGAACGGGCGAAGCCATATGCTGCACTGCATGACGAGTGAGCCGGAGCAGCAGATCGGAGTGGGGACGCAGGACGCGTTCCAGCGCCTGTGGACCCCCCACCGGATGGCCTACATCCAGGGAGAGAACAAGCCGACCGGCCCCGGGGCCGACGACGGCTGTCCCTTCTGCTCGATCCCGGCCAAGTCGGACGAGGACGGCCTGATCGTCAAACGCGGCGCCCAGGTGTACGCGGTGCTGAACCTGTACCCGTACAACGGCGGGCACCTGATGACCGTGCCCTACCGGCATGTCGCCGACTACACCGATCTGACCGACGCGGAGACCGCCGAGCTGGCCGCGCTGACCAAGCAGGCGATGACGGCCCTGCGCACCGCGTCCGGCGCGCACGGCTTCAACATCGGCATGAACCAGGGCACGGTGGCCGGCGCCGGCATCGCCGCCCATCTGCACCAGCACATCGTGCCGCGCTGGGGCGGCGACACCAACTTCATGCCGGTCGTCGGCCACACCAAGGTGCTGCCGCAGCTTCTCGCCGACACCCGGAAGATGCTGGCGGACGCCTGGCCCGCGTGAGCGGACCGCTCCGGGCGCCGGCGTCCCCGCGTCGTCCGGCGTCCCCGCGTCGTCCATGCGTCGTCTACGCGTCGTAGAGATCGGCCTTCCGCGGTGACGGGTCCTGCACGGCCGTGCTGAGGAAGGCCGAACGCGAGCCGAACTTGTCGGTGTCCACGCCGTTCTCCTCCAGGACCCGGATGGCCGCCGAGTGCACCACCCGCAGGACCGGGGTCGCCGCGCGCAGGGCGTCGTCGGCCATGAAGCGGTGCCGCCAGGGCTGGTCCGCCCAGGCATGCCGCAGACCGAAGGGCTCCGGCAGGCCCATGGAGCCGCCGAGCCATTTCAGCAGCGGCGGGTACCAGGTCAGCGGGGCCCGCACGGCGAGCCGTACGACCTCGTTGGTGGTGACCAGCGGGAGCTTGACCGTACGGCTCTCCCATGGCTTGAACTGTTTGGTGACCTGCTTGGTCGGGGCCTGCGGCTTGGCCATGAACAGCGGGTTGACCGGGCCCAGGGCATGGCCGGTGACCTCGATGCGCAGGGTCGCGTGCAGCACCGTGACGGTGATCAGCATGGTGATGACCAGCTGGCCGTCCCACAGGGTCCACTGGACGCCGAGGTAGTGGCGGTCGCCGGCGCCGAACTGCTGCCGGTTGCAGATCTCCTGTATCGCGTGCGGCTTGATCTGGTACGCCTCGACGTCGGTGCCGTCCGGCCGGGAGACGGCCTTGGCGTTCTCCCCGACCGGGGTGACGATCCAGTGCCGTATGGACGGGGTGGGGAAACCGCCGGTGTTCAGCGGGCCGCGTTCCAGCATGCGCAGCTGGTCGTGGACGGCCCGCACGACGTCCCAGCTGCGGAACGGGTGGATCTCGCGGTCCGCGTCGGCGGCGACCAGCTCCTCGGCGAGCTGCCAGGCGCCCCAGCGGGTGCCCATGCCGAGGATGCCCTTGGGACCGGCGTAGAAGACGGAGTTGGACTGCTGCTCGGCGCTCAGCCGGGCCAGGGACTGGCGCAACTGCTCGGCGGCGGTCTCGCCGGGGCTGCTGGGGACGGCCTCGGGCACCTTGGCGCCGACGCTGCTGCCCGACAGCAGGCTGTCCCAGCGCTCCCGCAGATCCCGCGCGGTCGCCTCGCAGATCCGGCGGGCCCCGAACCAGCCGATGACGGGCATGACGACGGCCGCGCGGGCGTACCACGCCCAGAAGCCGGTGAACGGCATCCGGAGCAGGGCGACGACGGCGAGCGCGCCGACGGCGACGAGCAGGGTGGTGGCGAGCGCGGAGGCACGCCTGTCGTCGCGCTTGTCGATGGTGGCGCGCAGCTGGAACACCAGCAGCCACAGCAGGAAGCCGGGCAGGAACAGCAGTCCGCACACCACGCTGATCGCGGTGAGTTTGTTGTCGCGCTCCCGGCGGATGCGGTTGGCCGCCAGGCAGTGCTCGACGACGACCTGGGGCTCGGTGCCGAAGGACTGGATCAGCGGACTGCGTCCGCTGCCGAGCATGCGGTCGACGACCGCGCGGGAGAACGCCTCGCCGAGGTTGGGCCGGAAGATCGCCGCCCAGGAGCGGCCGTCGTTGACGGTGGTCTGGTGCCAGTCGTTGTCGGCCTTCTTGATGTCCTCCATCGGGCTGTCCCGGTAGGCCGCCGAGGCCAGCGCGTACGTCGCCGTCTGGCTCTCGTCGCCCGTGCGCGGGACCTGTGGTCCGAAGATGTCCGCGTAACCGCTGTCAACGGTCATTCCCGCCCCCGATCGCCGCCGTGTCCGCTTCTGCGGCCTTCCCGACTTCCTTGCCGTGCACACCTGTTGATCAGGCCATCAGCGTATCCGCAGGCACCGGCATCGCGTCGGCGGACGGCCGAAGCCGCCCGCCGACGCGGAGGAACCCGTTCCGCACCAGACCGGCCGACCGGGGAACTCTCCGGCTACGACGCCTCCTTCTCCATCTGGCGCAGCCGTTCGGCGACTTGGGGAGGCATGGGCTCGTGCCGGGCGTAGGAGCGGTCGAAGCGGGCCGTGCCGTGGGAGAGGGAACGCAGGTCGACCGCGTAGCGGCCGATCTCGATCTCCGGCACCTCGGCGCGCACCACGGTGCGTCCGCCGCTGGTCTGCTCGGTGCCCAGGACACGTCCGCGCCGGCCGGACAGGTCGCTCATCACGGCGCCCACGTACTCGTCGCCGACCAGGACGCTCACCTCGGCCACCGGCTCCAGCAGATGGATCCTGGCCTCCGCCGCGGCCTCCCGCAGCGCGAGCGCGCCGGCCGTCTGGAACGCGGCGTCGGAGGAGTCCACCGAGTGGGCCTTGCCGTCCAGCAGCGTGATGCGCACGTCGACCAGGGGATGACCCGCGGCGATGCCCCGGGCCGCCTGGGCGCGCACCCCCTTCTCGACCGAGGGGATGAACTGCCGGGGCACCGCGCCGCCGACCACCTTGTCCACGAACTCGATGCCCGAACCGCCCGGCAGCGGCTCCACCTCGATCTCGCAGATGGCGTACTGCCCGTGCCCGCCGGACTGCTTCACATGCCGGCCGCGCCCCGCCGACCGGTCCGCGAAGGTCTCCCGCAACGGCACCCGGTGCTGTACGACGTCGACCTGGACGCCGTAGCGGCTGCGCAGCCGCTCCAGCGCCACGTCGGCGTGCGCCTCGCCCAGGCACCACAGGACGACCTGGTGGGTGTCCGGGTTCTGCTCCAGCCGCATGGTGGGGTCCTCGGCGGCGAGCCGGGACAGCCCCTGGGAGAGCTTGTCCTCGTCGGCCTTGCTGTGCGCCTGGATGGCCAGCGGGAGCAGCGGGTCGGGCATCTGCCAGGGTTCCATCAGCAGCGGGTCGTCCTTGGCGGAGAGCGTGTCGCCGGTCTCCGCGCGGTTCAGTTTGGCCACACAGGCCAGATCGCCGGCCACGACGTGGGCGACCGGGCGCTGCTGCTTGCCGAACGGCGTGGACAGGGCGCCGACGCGCTCGTCCACGTCGTGGTCCTCGTGCCCGCGGTCGGCGAGACCGTGCCCGGAGACGTGCACCGTCTCGTCGGGCCGCAGGGTGCCGGAGAACACACGGACCAGGGAGACCCGTCCGACGTAGGGGTCCGAGGCGGTCTTGACGACCTCGGCGACGAGCGGTCCGGCCGGGTCGCAGGCCATGACCTCACGCGGACTGCCGTCGGGCGTGGTGACCGAGGGCGCCTCGCGTTCCAGCGGGGTCGGGAAGCCGCGGGTGACCAGTTCCAGCAGTTCCACCGTGCCGAGGCCCTGCCGGGAGCCCTCGGCGGCGGGGGCGGCGGCCAGGACGGGGAAGAAGACGCCCTGTGCCACGGCCCGTTCCAGGTCCTGGATCAGCGTCTTGACGTCGATCGGCTCCCCGCCGACGTAGCGGTCCATGAGGGTCTCGTCCTCGCTCTCGGCGATGATGCCCTCGATGAGCCGGTTGCGGGCCTCCTCGATCAGCGGCAGCTCGTCCTCGCCGGGTTCCCGCTCCGCGCGCTGCCCGCCGGAGTAGTCGAACAGCTTCTGCGACAGCAGTCCGATCAGGCCGGTCACGGGCGCGTGCCCGTCCGGGGCCTGCGGGCCGTGCAGCGGCAGGTACAGCGGCAGCACGGCGTCCGGATCGTCCCCGCCGAACGCCTCGGCGCAGACCCGGGTCATCTCCTCGAAGTCGGCGCGCGCCGACTCCAGGTGCGTGACGACGATGGCCCGCGGCATGCCGACCGCCGCGCACTCCTCCCACACCATGCGGGTGGAGCCGTCCACGCCGTCCGACGCCGAGACGACGAAAAGGGCCGCGTCCGCCGCTCGCAGACCGGCCCGCAGTTCCCCGACGAAGTCGGCGTATCCGGGGGTGTCCAACAGGTTGATCTTGATGCCGTCCCATTCGACCGGCACCAGGGAGAGCTGCACCGAGCGCTGCTGCCGGTGCTCCATGTCGTCGTAGTCGGAGACGGTGCCGCCGTCCTCCACGCGGCCGGCCCGGTTCACCGCCCCTGCCGTCAGCGCGAGGGCTTCCACCAAGGTGGTCTTGCCCGATCCGGAGTGGCCGACCAGCACCACATTCCGTACGGACGCGGGATGGTCGGCCGCCGTTGCCCTGCCGGCGGCCCCGGGGTGTGTATGTGCCTTGTCGCCCATGGCCTTGCCTCCCGTGCACGGGTGAGGTCCTTGTGGGCGCGGACGCGCGGGACCCGCGTGCTGCGGCGGCTCCGGCGACGCCCGCGGTCCTTCGAGCTTTCCACTCCCGTCACGGTGCGTCCATACGGGCGACGCGAACCGGCCGCCGGGCACCCGGTGCGGGCCATCCGCCTCATCCCGGGACGGGGTGTGGGTGCCCGGCAGTCGCGCACCCGTGCGCGTGACTACGATGGGCCAGCCGGAGGCCAGCAGGGGCCGCGGCGACAGCGACCCTCGGGAAGGCCATGCTGAACAAGTACGCGCGTGCATTCTTCACGCGTGTCCTCACACCGTTCGCCGCGTTTCTGATCCGCCGGGGCGTCAGCCCCGACACGGTCACGCTGATCGGCACCGCCGGCGTGGTCGTGGGCGCGCTGGTCTTCTTCCCCCGGGGCGAGTTCTTCTGGGGCACGATCGTGATCACCGCGTTCGTGTTCTCCGACCTCGTCGACGGCAACATGGCACGCCAGCTGGGCCGCTCCAGCCGCTGGGGCGCGTTCCTCGACTCCACGCTGGACCGGGTCGCGGACGGCGCCATCTTCGGCGGTTTCGCCCTCTGGTACGCCGGCAGCGGCGACGACAACGCGCTGTGCGCGGTGTCGATCTTCTGTCTCGCCAGCGGCCAGGTGGTGTCGTACACCAAGGCCCGCGGCGAGTCGATCGGTCTGCCGGTGGCGGTCAACGGGCTCGTGGAGCGTGCCGAGCGGCTGGTGATCTCCCTGGTCGCTGCCGGTCTCGCGGGTCTGCACGCCTTCGGTGTGCCCGGCGTCGACGTGCTGCTGCCGATCGCCCTGTGGCTGGTCGCGGCGGGCAGCCTGGTCACGCTGATCCAGCGTGTGGTGACCGTGCGCCGGGAGTCCGCCGAGGTCGAGGCGGCGGCCGCGGCCGCCGCGGGCGAGAACGCCGAGAACGCCTCTCGCGCGGCCGAGAACGGCTCCCCGGCGGCCGAGGACGGCTCTCATACGGCCGAGAACGGCGCCCGCACGGTCGAGAACGGCGCCCGCAAGGCCGAGAACGGCTCCTTCGGGGCCCGGAACGCCTCCCAGGGGAGCGAGGCGGCGAAGTGAGCGCAGCCGAGCGTCTGACGGACGCCCTGTACGGGATCGGCTGGAGCACGGTCAGGAAGCTCCCCGAGCCGGCCGCCGTGCGCCTCGGCCGCGCCGTCGCCGACCTGGCCTGGAAGCGGCGCGGCAAGGGCGTGCTCAGGCTGGAGGGCAACTACGCGCGCGTGGTGCCGGGCGCGAGCCCCGAGCGGCTGGCCGAACTGTCCCGCGCGGGCATGCGCTCCTACCTGCGCTACTGGATGGAGTCCTTCCGGCTGCCCGCCTGGAGCGCCGACCGGGTCCGGGGCGGCTTCGACCCCAAGGACGTGCACCATCTGACCGACGGGCTCGCCGCGGGCAACGGCGTCATCCTCGCGCTGCCGCACCTGGCCAACTGGGACCTGGCCGGCGCCTGGGTCACCACCGAGCTGGAGACCCCTTTCACGACCGTCGCCGAGCGGCTGAAGCCCGAGACGCTCTACGACCGCTTCGTCGCCTACCGCGAGGGCCTGGGCATGGAGGTCCTGCCGCACAGCGGCGGCTCCGCCTTCGGCACGCTGGCCCGCCGGCTGCGCGAGGGCGGTCTGGTCTGCCTGGTCGCCGACCGCGACCTGTCGGCCTCCGGGGTCGAGGTGGAGTTCTTCGGCGAGACGGCCCGCATGCCGGCCGGTCCCGCCCTGCTGGCCCAGCAGACCGGCGCCCTGCTGCTCCCCGTCACGCTCTGGTACGACGACTCGCCCGTCATGCGGGGGCGGGTGCACCCGCCGGTCGAGGTGCCCGCGTCAGGCACGCGCGCCGAGAAGACGTCTGTCATGACACAGGCCCTGGCCGACGCCTTCGCCACGGGCATCGCCGACCATCCGGAGGACTGGCACATGCTGCAACGGCTGTGGCTCGCCGACCTCGATCCCGCCGCAGACAGGGCCGCGGGCCCGGCCGCCGGCCCGGCGAAGGGATCCCCGTGAGGATCGGCATCGTCTGCCCGTACTCCTGGGACGTGCCGGGCGGCGTCCAGTTCCACATCCGCGACCTCGCCGAGTACTTCATCCGCCTCGGCCACGAGGTGTCCGTCCTGGCGCCCGCCGACGACGACACCCCGCTGCCGCCGTACGTCGTCTCCGCGGGCCGCGCGGTCCCGGTGCCGTACAACGGCTCGGTGGCCCGTCTGAACTTCGGTTTCCTGTCGGCCGCCCGGGTCCGCCGCTGGCTGCACGAGGGCGCGTTCGACGTGGTCCACATCCATGAACCGACCTCGCCGTCCCTGGGACTGCTGACCTGCTGGGCCGCGCAGGGCCCGATGGTGGCGACCTTCCACACCTCCAACCCGCGCTCCAAGGCGATGATCGCCGCGTACTCGATCCTCCAGGCCGCCCTGGAGAAGATCAGCGCCCGGATCGCGGTCAGCGAGTACGCCCGCCGCACCCTGGTCGAGCACCTCGGCGGGGACGCGGTGGTGATCCCCAACGGTGTCGACGTCGACTTCTTCGCCGAGGCCGAGCCCAAGCCGGAGTGGCAGGGGGAGACGATCGGCTTCATGGGCCGCATCGACGAGCCCCGCAAGGGGCTGCCCGTGCTGATGAAGGCGCTGCCGCGGATCTTCGCCGAGCACCCGGGCGCACGGCTGCTGATCGCCGGGCGCGGTGACGAGGCGGCGGCCCTGGCCCAGCTGCCGCCCGAGCTGCACGCGCGCGTGGAGTTCCTCGGCATGATCAGCGACGAGGACAAGGCGCGCTTCCTGCGCAGCGTCGACCTGTACGTCGCGCCCAACACCGGAGGGGAGAGCTTCGGCATCATCCTGGTCGAGGCGATGTCCGCGGGCGCCCCCGTCCTCGCCTCCGACCTCGACGCCTTCGCCCAGGTCCTCGACAAGGGCGCGGCCGGGGAGCTCTTCGCCAACGAGGACGCCGACGCCCTCGCCGAGGCGGCCGTGCGGCTCCTGGCCGACGAGGGCCGCCGCACCGAGCTGAGCGAGCGCGGCAGCGCGCACGTACGCCGCTTCGACTGGTCCACGGTCGGCGCGGACATCCTCTCCGTCTACGAGACGGTCACGGCGGGCGCGGCCGCGGTGGCGGCGGCGGACGACCGCGAGCCGGGCACGGGCCTGCGCGCACGATTCGGCCTGGCCAGGGACTGACGCCCCGGGAACGGTCGCGCTCCGGGGCCGGTCTCCACGGGCCTGGGCGGCGGGCCTCCACGGGGATGGGCGGTGGCCTCGGACCTGCGTGGCCGGCCTCTACGGGCCTGTGTGGCGGGCCTCTACGGGCCTGCGCCGCGGCCTCCACGGGCATCTGCGGCCGGGACAGCCACGGGCATCTGCGGCCGGGACAGCCACGGGCATGCGTGGCCATATGCGGCCGGAACCCCACGGCCGTGTGCGGCCAGCCCCCACAGGCATGGGATCCGCCCCCACAGGCATGGGATCCGCCTTCACGGGCATGGGACCCGCCTTCACCGGCATCACGGTCCGCCCTCGCGGCATGCGGGACCGGTTCTTCACGGACAGGACCCGACCGGGCCGGGGCCGCCGTTCCGGTGCGGCGGCCGTCCCCGGGGCGGCCGCTCCGGCGGGGCCGCCGGAGCCGGGGCGGTGGGCCTGGGCGGGTGAGGGGCCGCGATAGCCTTGCCGCCCGTGACCGCAACCCTGATCTGGATCCTCGTCGCCCTCGTCGCGATCGGCTTGTACCTGAGCTGGACGGCGGGACGGCTGGACCGTCTGCACTCCCGGATCGACGCCGCCCGGGCCGCGCTGGACGCGCAGTTGCTGCGGCGGGCCTCCGTGACCCAGGAACTGGCCACGTCCGGCGTGCTCGATCCGGCCGCCTCGATCGTCCTGTACGAGTCCGCGCACGCCGCCCGGCAGGCCGAGGACGAGCAGCGGGAGGTCGCCGAGAGCGAGCTGAGCCAGGCCCTGCGGGCCGTCTTCGAGGACGCCGGACAGGTGGAGGCGGTGCGCGAGGCGCCCGGGGGAGAGGAGGCCGCCCGCGAGCTCACCGAGGCTGTGCGGCGTGTGCCGATGGCCCGCCGGTTCCACAACGACGCCGTCGGCGCGGCCCGCCGCCTGCGTGAGCACCGCAAGGTCCGCTGGTTCCGCCTGGCAGGCCACGCCCCCTTCCCGATGGCCTTCGAGATGGACGACGAGCCCCCGGTGGCCCTGGTCGAGCGAGCCGTCTGACCAGGGCTTTCCATATCCCTGGCGAAAAGCGGGTGGCGTGTTCCGGGGCACCGGCCGACGCGAAAACGATCCACCGCCTTCCCATTGGCCCTTGCTGTGGACTGGACCCTTCACGTTTCCTCAGTGCTGCAGAAACCCTCTTTTCACCTTCAGTGAGGTCAATCCGTGTCCATCATCGAGAACCAGGCCCCCGCCACCGGCACCGCTCGCGTCAAGCGCGGCATGGCCGAGCAGCTCAAGGGCGGCGTGATCATGGACGTCGTCACGCCGGAGCAGGCGAAGATCGCCGAGGACGCGGGCGCCGTCGCCGTCATGGCCCTGGAGCGGGTCCCGGCCGACATCCGCAAGGACGGCGGCGTGGCCCGGATGTCCGACCCGGACATGATCGAGGGCATCATCGAGGCGGTCTCCATCCCGGTGATGGCCAAGTCCCGCATCGGCCACTTCGTCGAGGCCCAGGTCCTGCAGTCCCTCGGTGTCGACTACATCGACGAGTCCGAGGTCCTCACCCCGGCCGATGAGGTCAACCACAGCGACAAGTTCGCCTTCACCACCCCCTTCGTCTGCGGTGCCACCAACCTCGGTGAGGCCCTGCGCCGTATCGCCGAGGGCGCCGCGATGATCCGTTCCAAGGGCGAGGCCGGCACCGGCAACGTCGTCGAGGCGGTCCGCCACCTGCGCCAGATCAAGAACGAGATCGCCAAGCTGCGCGGCTTCGACAACAACGAGCTGTACGCCGCCGCCAAGGACCTGCGCGCCCCGTACGAGCTGGTCAAGGAGGTCGCCGAGCTGGGCAAGCTCCCGGTCGTGCTGTTCTCCGCCGGTGGTGTCGCCACCCCGGCCGACGCCGCGCTGATGCGCCAGCTCGGCGCCGAGGGCGTCTTCGTCGGCTCCGGCATCTTCAAGTCCGGCGACCCGGCCAAGCGCGCCGCCGCCATCGTGAAGGCCACCACCTTCTACGACGACCCGAAGATCATCGCCGACGCGTCCCGCAACCTGGGCGAGGCCATGGTCGGCATCAACTGCGACACCCTCCCCGAGGCCGAGCGCTACGCGAACCGGGGCTGGTAAGCACCCATGGGCCACACCCCCGTCATCGGCGTCCTGGCCCTTCAGGGCGACGTACGGGAGCACCTCATCGCCCTGGCCGCGGCCGACGCCGTGGCCAGGCCGGTCAGGCGCCCCGAGGAGCTCGCCGAGGTGGACGGACTGGTTCTCCCCGGCGGGGAGTCCACCACGATCTCCAAGCTGGCCGTCCTCTTCGGCGTGATGGAGCCCCTGCGCGCACGTGTGCGTGAGGGCCTGCCCGTCTACGGCACCTGCGCGGGCATGATCATGCTCGCCGACAAGATCCTCGACCCGCGCTCGGGCCAGGAGACCGTCGGCGGCATCGACATGATCGTGCGCCGCAACGCCTTCGGCCGCCAGAACGAGTCCTTCGAGGCCACGGTCGACGTCAAGGGCATATCGGGCGATCCTGTGGAGGGCGTCTTCATCCGCGCCCCCTGGGTCGAGTCCGTGGGAGCCCGCGCCGAGGTGCTCGCCGAGCACGACGGCCACATCGTCGCGGTCCGCCAGGGCAACGCGCTGGCCACGTCGTTCCACCCCGAACTGACCGGCGACCACCGCGTGCACGCGCTCTTTGTCGACATGGTGCGCGCCGACAGGACGGCCGAGTCCTTGTAGGATCTCTGGCGTTCGTTATGTGGATGGTTACGCGAAGGAGACAGGCAGATGTCCGGCCACTCTAAATGGGCTACGACGAAGCACAAGAAGGCCGTGATCGATGCCAAGCGCGGCAAGCTCTTCGCGAAGCTGATCAAGAACATCGAGGTCGCGGCCCGTATGGGCGGCGTCGACATCGAGGGCAACCCGACTCTCTACGACGCCATCCAGAAGGCGAAGAAGCAGTCGGTCCCCAACAAGAACATCGACTCCGCGGTCAAGCGCGGCGGTGGTCTCGAGGCCGGCGGCGCCGACTACGAAACGATCATGTACGAGGGTTACGGCCCGAACGGTGTCGCGGTGCTCATCGAGTGCCTCACCGACAACCGCAACCGCGCCGCCTCCGACGTCCGCGTGGCCATGACCCGCAACGGCGGCAACATGGCCGACCCGGGATCGGTCTCGTACATGTTCAGCCGCAAGGGCGTGATCATCGTTCCCAAGGGCGAGCTGTCCGAGGACGACGTCCTCACCGCCGTCCTGGAGGCGGGCGCCGAGGAGGTCAACGACCTCGGTGAGACCTTCGAGGTGATCAGCGAGGCCACCGACCTGGTCGCGGTCCGCACCGCCCTCCAGGAGGCCGGCATCGACTACGACTCCGCCGAGTCCAGCTTCGTGCCGTCCGTCCAGGTCGAACTGGACGAGGAGGGCGCCAAGAAGATCTTCAAGCTGATCGACGCCCTGGAGGACAGCGACGACGTGCAGAACGTCTTCGCCAACTTCGACGTCAGCGACGAGGTCATGGAGAAGGTCGACGCCTGACCCGCGCGCGGGACGAACGGGCCGACGGGAACACACCCCGTCGGCCCGTCGCGTTGTCAGTGGCACCCGATAGCCTGCACAAACAGGAGATCGAAAAGGGAGAAGCGCGTGCGCGTACTCGGGGTGGACCCTGGACTGACGCGATGCGGTGTCGGCGTGGTCGAGGGGGTCGCCGGCCGGCCGCTCACCATGGTCGGCGTCGGCGTCGTCCGCACGCCCCCCGACGCCGACCTCGGCCACCGTCTCGTCGCCGTCGAGCAGGGCATCGAGGAGTGGCTCGACCGGTACCGGCCGGAGTTCGTGGCGGTGGAGCGCGTCTTCAGCCAGCACAACGTCCGGACCGTCATGGGCACCGCCCAGGCCAGCGCCGTCGCCCTGCTGTGCGCCACCCGCCGCGGCATCCCCGTCGCCCTGCACACCCCCAGCGAGGTCAAGGCCGCCGTCACCGGCAGCGGCCGCGCCGACAAGGCACAGGTCGGGGCCATGGTCACCCGGCTGCTCAGGCTGGACGCCCCGCCCAAGCCCGCCGACGCCGCCGACGCCCTCGCGCTCGCCATCTGCCACATCTGGCGAGCCCCCGCCCAGAACCGGCTCCAGCAGGCCGTGGCCCTGCACGCCGCCAGAGCACCGAAAGGCCGTACGGCATGATCGCCTTCGTCAGCGGCACGGTCGCCGCCCTCGCCCCGGACGCCGCGGTCGTCGAGGTCGGCGGCGTCGGCATGGCCGTCCAGTGCACGCCGAACACCCTGTCCGCACTGCGCGTCGGACAGCCCGCCAAGCTGCACACCTCCCTCGTCGTCCGGGAGGACTCGCTCACCCTCTACGGCTTCGCCGACGACGACGAGCGCCAGGTCTTCGTGCTGCTCCAGACCGCCAGCGGCGTCGGCCCGAGACTCGCCCAGGCGATGCTCGCCGTGCACAGCCCCGACGCCCTGCGCCGCGCGGTCGCCACCAGCGACGAGAAGGCCCTCATCGCCGTCCCCGGCATCGGCAGGAAGGGCGCGCAGAAGCTGCTGCTGGAGCTGAAGGACCGCCTCGGCGAACCCGTCGGCGCCCCCGCGATCGGCGCCCCGGTCACCCAGGGCTGGCGCGACCAGCTGCACGCCGCCCTGATCGGACTCGGCTACGCCACCCGCGAGGCCGACGAGGCCGTCACCGCCGTCGCCCCGCAGGCCGAGGCCGCCGCGGGCACGCCCCAGGTGGGGCAGCTGCTGAAGGCGGCCCTGCAGACGCTGAACCGAGCCCGCTGACCACACCTTTGTTGAGGCACACCACATGAACTGGGACGACACGGCCGACACCCCCGCCGCCGAGCGGCTCGTCGGCGGGTCCGCCGACCACGAGGACCAGGCCGTGGAGGCCGCCCTGCGCCCGAAGGACCTGGGCGAGTTCATCGGCCAGGAGAAGGTCCGCGAGCAGCTCGACCTCGTCCTGCGCGCCGCCCGCGCGCGCGGCGCCACCGCCGACCACGTGCTGCTGTCCGGCGCCCCCGGTCTCGGCAAGACGACCCTGTCGATGATCATCGCGGCCGAGATGGGCGCCCCGATCCGCATCACCTCCGGCCCCGCCATCCAGCACGCCGGCGACCTCGCGGCGATCCTGTCCTCCCTCCAGGAGGGAGAGGTCCTCTTCCTCGACGAGATCCACCGCATGTCCCGGCCCGCCGAGGAGATGCTGTACATGGCGATGGAGGACTTCCGGGTCGACGTCATCGTCGGCAAGGGCCCCGGGGCCACGGCCATCCCGCTCGAACTGCCGCCCTTCACCCTCGTCGGCGCCACCACCCGCGCGGGCCTGCTGCCGCCCCCGCTGCGCGACCGCTTCGGCTTCACCGCGCACATGGAGTTCTACGAACCCCGCGAGCTCCAGCGCGTCGTCCACCGCTCGGCGAACCTCCTCGACGTCGAGATCGACAGTGCCGGAGCCGCCGAGATCGCCGGCCGCTCCCGCGGCACGCCCCGCATCGCCAACCGTCTGCTGCGCCGGGTGCGCGACTACGCCCAGGTCAAGGCCGACGGCGTGATCACCAGGGACATCGCGTCGGCGGCCCTGTCCGTCTACGAGGTCGACGCCCGCGGCCTCGACCGTCTCGACCGGGCCGTCCTGGAGGCTCTGCTGAAGCTGTTCGGCGGCGGCCCGGTCGGTCTGTCGACGCTCGCCGTCGCGGTGGGGGAGGAGCGCGAGACCGTGGAGGAGGTCGCCGAACCCTTCCTCGTACGGGAGGGTCTGCTGGCGCGAACCCCTCGCGGCCGGGTCGCGACACCCGCCGCATGGGCGCATCTCGGCCTCACTCCGCCCGGGGCGCTGGCTGCCGGAAACGGACAACAGGACCTGTTCGGGGCGTGACGGCGCGGGATTGGCGACGTCAGGAACCCAGGTGCCATGCTGAGCGTTGTTCCATGCGCGGGGACTCGCTTAGACTCCGCCGATGCCGCCCGTGCCGGACGGCATGCATACCCCCATCCATCAGGCCGCACACCACCGCGGTCGAATGAAGGAAGTTCCGACCCGTGAGTCTCGTGACCCTCCTCCCGTTCATCGTGCTCATCGGGGCCATGATCCTGATGACCCGGTCGGCCAAGAAGAAGCAGCAGCAGGCCGTGCAGATGCGGGACCAGATGCAGCCCGGTTCCGGCGTCCGCACGATCGGGGGCATGTACGCCACGGTCAAGGAAGTCAACGAGGACACCGTCCTCCTCGACGCCGGGCCGGGCGTCGACCTGCTGTTCGCCAAGAACGCCATCGGCGCCGTCCTGACGGACGACGAGTACAACCGCATCGTCCACGGCGTGGAGCACGACCTGAAGTCCGACGTCGTCCCGGACGACGCCTCCTCCCTCACCGAGACCGACGAGTCCGCCGGTTCCGCCGCCTCCGACGAGACGCCCGTCGACCTCGGCAAGAAGGACGCGGACGAGGAGCCGTCCGAGGACGCCGCCGAGGCGAAGACGGAAGAGCCGAAGAAGACCGACGGCGACTCCGACGCGAAGTAGCCCGGGACCGGGGCGCACGGGCCTGCCCCGGCGCCTCGGGACACGCGTCTCTCGCAGGGGATCCCGACACCATGTCATGGCCGTCCGCCCGCCGACCCGGCGCGAGGCGGCCCGAGAGGGAGTACGAGAAGGTGGCAGCACCTAAAAAGGGCCGGACCGCGAGCGCCCAGAGCAAGCCGGGGCGCTCGCTGGCCCTGATCCTGATCGCCATCGTGGCGCTCACCGGCGGCATGTTCGCGGCCGGTCACACGACCCCGCGCCTGGGTATCGATCTCGCCGGCGGCACAAGCATCACGCTCGAGGCGAAGAGCGGCCAAGAGTCCGCGATCAACAAGACCAATATGAACACCGCGGTCGACATCATGAACCGCCGTGTCAACGGTCTGGGTGTGTCCGAGGCGGAGGTCCAGACCCAGGGCGACCGCAACATCATCGTCAACATCCCCAAGGGCACCAACTCCAAGCAGGCCCGGGATCAGGTCGGTACCACCGCCAAGCTGTACTTCCGCCCCGTGCTGCAGAGCGCGCCCTCCGGCGGCGCGGCCGTCCCCAGCCCCAGCGCCACCCCCAGCGGCAGCGCGTCGCCCAAGCCCAGCGGCAGCGCCACCGCCTCCCCGGGCGCGTCGGCCTCCGCGAGCGAGGGTGAGGCCACCCCGTCGGCCTCCGCCACCTCGCAGGGCCGCGCGGTCAGCGAGGCTCTGAAGGCCGACTCCTCGCCCTCCGCGAGCGCCAAGCCCTCCGCCACACCGAGCGCCTCCGCCCCGGCGGACGCCGCCGCAGCCGACGACAGCAAGCTCCAGGCCCAGTTCGCGGCCCTGGACTGCACCGACCCCAAGCAGCGCGACGCGGCCGGCAAGAACGCCAAGCCCGCGGTGCCGACCGTCGCCTGCGGCCAGGACGGCGAGCAGTGGACGAAGTTCGTGCTCGGCCCGGTCGCCGTGGACGGCACCGACGTCGACAAGGCACGGGCCATCCTCGACACCCAGAGTGGTGCCGGCTGGAAGGTCACGATGGACTTCACCGGTGCCGGCGGCAAGAAGTTCGCGAAGATCACCGGTGACCTGGCCACCAAGCAGTCCCCGCAGAACGAGTTCGCCATCGTCCTGGACGACAAGGTCATCTCGCACCCCTACGTCCGCCAGGCCATCAGCGGCGGCAACGCGGAGATCTCCGGCAACTTCACGCAGCAGGAGGCGCAGGACCTCTCCAACATGCTGTCGTACGGCGCGCTCCCGCTGACCTTCAAGGAAGCCAGCGTCACCACCGTCACCGCCGCGCTGGGCACCGACCAGCTGCACGCGGGTCTGCTGGCCGGCGCCATCGGCCTCGCCCTGGTCGTGATCTACCTGGTCCTGTACTACCGCGGTCTGTCGCTGATCGCCGTCGCCTCGCTGCTGGTGTCCGCCGCGCTCACCTACGTGATCATGTCGCTGCTCGGCCCGGCCATCGGCTTCGCGCTGAACCTGCCCGCGGTCTGCGGTGCCATCGTCGCGATCGGCATCACAGCGGACTCGTTCATCGTGTACTTCGAACGCATCCGGGACGAGATCCGTGAGGGCCGCACCCTGCGTCCCGCCGTCGAGCGCGCCTGGCCGCGGGCCCGGCGCACCATCCTGGTCTCCGACTTCGTGTCGTTCCTGGCCGCCGCGGTGCTGTTCGTCGTCACGGTCGGCAAGGTGCAGGGCTTCGCGTTCACCCTGGGTCTGACCACCGTGCTCGACGTGGTCGTCGTCTTCTTCTTCACCAAGCCGCTGATGACGATCGTCGCCCGCACGAAGTTCTTCGGACAGGGCCACAAGTGGTCCGGCCTCGACCCGAAGAGCCTCGGTGTCCAGCCCCCGCTGCGCCGTACCCGCCGCACCTCCGCCCCCGTCGACCCGAAGGAGGCGTGAGTATGTCGAAGCTCGGCAACCTCGGCGCCCGACTGCACCGTGGTGAGGTCAGCTACGACTTCATCGGCCACCGCAAGCTCTGGTACGGCATCTCGATCCTGATCACCATCACGGCCATCCTCGGCCTGGCGGTGCGGGGTCTGAACATGGGCATCGACTTCCAGGGCGGCGCGGTCTTCACCACTCCGAAGACCAGCGTCTCGGTCTCCCAGGCCGAGGACTTCGCGGAGGAGGCGTCCGGCCACACCGCGGTCGTGCAGAAGCTCGGCAACGGCACCATGCGCATCCAGATCGCCGGCATGGACACCCAGCAGTCCGACCAGATCAAGGACAAGCTGGCCGAGGACTTCAAGGTCGACTCCGAGCGGATCGCGGCCGACCTCGTCGGCCCGAGCTGGGGCGACCAGATCGCCGACAAGGCATGGCAGGGCCTGGCGATCTTCATGGTCCTCGTCGTGATCTATCTGGCGATCGCGTTCGAGTGGCGCATGGCCATCGCCGCGCTCGTCGCCCTGATCCACGACATCACCATCACCGTCGGCATCTACGCCCTGGTGGGCTTCGAGGTCACGCCCGGCACGGTGATCGGTCTGCTCACGATCCTCGGTTACTCGCTCTACGACACGGTCGTCGTCTTCGACAGTCTCAAGGAGCAGACGAAGGACATCACCAAGCAGACCCGCTTCACCTACAGCGACATCGCCAACCGGTCGATCAACGGCACCCTGGTGCGGTCGATCAACACCACGGTCGTCGCGCTGCTGCCGGTCGCGGGCCTGCTGTTCATCGGCGGCGGCGTCCTCGGCGCCGGCACGCTCAACGACATCTCGCTGTCGCTGTTCGTCGGTCTCGCGGCGGGCGCGTACTCGTCGATCTTCATCGCCACGCCGCTCGTCGCCGACCTCAAGGAGCGCGAGCCGCAGATGAGGGCGCTGCGCAAGCGCGTCCTGGCCAAGCGCGCCCAGGGCGGCGACCAGGCCGAGCCGTCGGTCGCCGGCGTCGGTGAGGCGTACGACGGCGACGACGACGCCACCCCCGCCGTCGTCGGACCCCGGGGCCAGGCGTCCCGCAGCCGCGGAGGCCGGGGCCGTCCCTCGGGGAAGCGTCGATGACCGAGATCAGGGACCTGCTGCTCAGCCGCATCCGTGACGTGGCCGACTACCCCGAGCCCGGGGTGATGTTCAAGGACATCACCCCGCTGCTCGCGGACCCGGCGGCCTTCACCGCGCTGACCGACGCGTTCGCCCGGATCGTCGAACGCACCGGTGCCACCAAGGTCGTCGGCCTGGAGGCGCGTGGCTTCATCCTCGGTGCCCCCGTCGCCGTCCGCGCGGGCGTCGGCTTCATCCCCGTACGCAAGGCGGGCAAGCTCCCCGGAGCCACCCTGAGCCAGGCGTACGACCTGGAGTACGGCTCGGCCGAGATCGAGGTGCACGCCGAGGACCTGTCGGCCGGCGACCGGGTCCTGGTCGTCGACGACGTCCTCGCCACCGGCGGGACCGCCGAGGCGTCGCTCCAGCTGATCCGGCGCGCGGGTGCCCAGGTCGCGGGTGTCGCCGTGCTGATGGAGCTGAGCTTCCTCCCCGGCCGTGCCCGTCTGGGGGCGGCCCTCGACGGGGCGCCGCTGGAGGCGCTGCTCACCGTGTGAACGGACCGGTGCGAACCGGCTCGAAGGGCGCCCGGGGCTTCGGCCCGGGCGCCCTTCGGCGTACAGCGGCGCAGGTGGGGGCGTGAAGAGGCGGACCCGGAGGGATCCGGAGTCCGTCCCTGGCGTTCCCCGGATACGTCCCGCACTCCGGTCCGAAGGCGATCCCGGAGCCCGGGATCGCTACCATGGGGTTTCCGGAGCCTGACCGGGGGACCCGGAAAGCGCACGAGGAGCCCTCTTGCCAGACGAGGCCCAGCACCTGACCGCTGCCAAGCCCGAGCGCGCCTCGGAGCAGGCCGCCCCGCCCGCGGCGAACGCGACGAACGACACCCGCGGGACGGCCGAGCACGCCCAGTCCGCGCCCGTCGAGCGCCCCGCGGAGGCCGCCCGTCCCAAGCCGGCTCCCGCAGAGCGCCCCGCGCCCACGCCCGCGCCCCCGATCCGTCCCGCGGCGCCGCAGCCGTCCGCCCGCTCCGGCTCGTCCAACCGTGTCCGGGCCCGGCTCGCCCGCCTCGGCGTGCAGCGCGCCAACCCGTACAACCCGGTCCTGGAGCCGCTGCTGCGGATAGTGCGCAGCAACGACCCCAAGATCGAGACGTCGACACTGCGCCAGATCGAGAAGGCGTACCAGGTCGCCGAGCGCTGGCACCGGGGCCAGAAGCGCAAGAGCGGTGACCCGTACATCACCCACCCGCTCGCGGTGACCACGATCCTCGCCGAGCTGGGCATGGATCCGGCCACCCTGATGGCGGGCCTGCTGCACGACACCGTCGAGGACACCGAGTACGGCCTGGAGGATCTGCGCCGCGACTTCGGCGATGTCGTCGCCCTGCTGGTCGACGGCGTCACCAAGCTCGACAAGGTCAAGTTCGGCGAGGCCGCCCAGGCCGAGACCGTGCGCAAGATGGTCGTGGCCATGGCCAAGGACCCCCGTGTGCTGGTCATCAAGCTCGCCGACCGCCTGCACAACATGCGCACCATGCGCTACCTCAAGCGCGAGAAGCAGGAGAAGAAGGCGCGCGAGACCCTGGAGATCTACGCGCCCCTCGCCCATCGCCTGGGCATGAACACCATCAAGTGGGAGCTGGAGGACCTCGCGTTCGCGATCCTCTATCCCAAGATGTACGACGAGATCGTCCGGCTGGTGGCCGAAAGGGCACCCAAGCGTGACGAGTACCTGGCCATAGTGACCGACGAGGTCCAGCAGGACCTGCGCGCGGCCCGTATCAAGGCCACCGTCACCGGCCGGCCCAAGCACTACTACAGCGTCTACCAGAAGATGATCGTCCGCGGCCGTGACTTCGCGGAGATCTACGACCTGGTGGGCATCCGCGTCCTCGTGGACACCGTCCGCGACTGCTACGCGGCCCTCGGCACCGTGCACGCGCGCTGGAACCCGGTCCCCGGCCGGTTCAAGGACTACATCGCGATGCCGAAGTTCAACATGTACCAGTCGCTGCACACGACGGTCATCGGCCCCAACGGCAAGCCGGTCGAGCTCCAGATCCGCACGTTCGACATGCACCGCCGCGCCGAGTACGGCATCGCCGCGCACTGGAAGTACAAGCAGGAGGCCGTCGCGGGCGCCTCCAAGGTCCGCACCGACGCGCCGAAGTCCTCCGGCAAGGACAAGGACGCCATCAACGACATGGCGTGGCTGCGGCAGCTCCTGGACTGGCAGAAGGAGACCGAGGACCCCGGCGAGTTCCTGGAGTCGCTGCGCTTCGACCTCTCCCGCAACGAGGTCTTCGTCTTCACCCCCAAGGGCGACGTCATAGCGCTGCCCGCGGGTGCCACACCGGTCGACTTCGCCTACGCCGTCCACACCGAGGTCGGTCACCGCACGATAGGAGCACGGGTCAACGGCCGTCTGGTGCCGCTGGAGTCCACGCTGGACAACGGCGACCTGGTGGAGGTCTTCACCTCCAAGGCCGCGGGCGCGGGGCCCTCCCGCGACTGGCTGGGCTTCGTCAAGTCGCCCCGGGCCCGCAACAAGATCCGGGCGTGGTTCTCCAAGGAGCGCCGCGACGAGGCCATCGAGCAGGGCAAGGACGCCATCGTCCGTGCGATGCGCAAGCAGAACCTGCCGATCCAGCGCATCCTCACCGGCGACTCCCTGGTCACGCTCGCGCACGAGATGCGCTACTCGGACATCTCCGCGCTGTACGCGGCGATCGGCGAGGGCCATGTCTCCGCGCAGCACATCGTGCAGAAGCTCGTCCAGGCGTTCGGCGGCGAGGAGGCGGCCACCGAGGAGATCGACGAGAGCGTGCCGCCCGCCCGCGGGCGCGGCCGCAAGCGCCGCTCCAGCGCCGACCCGGGTGTGGTGGTCAAGGGCGTCGACGACGTGTGGGTCAAGCTGGCCCGCTGCTGCACGCCCGTCCCCGGCGACCCGATCATCGGCTTCGTCACCCGCGGTAGTGGCGTATCGGTTCACCGCAGCGACTGCGTCAACGTGGAGTCACTGTCGCGCGAGCCGGAGCGCATCCTCGACGTCGAGTGGGCCCCCACCCAGTCCTCGGTGTTCCTGGTCGCCATCCAGGTCGAGGCGCTCGACCGCTCGCGGCTGCTGTCGGACGTCACCCGGGTCCTGTCCGACCAGCACGTCAACATCCTCTCCGCCGCCGTCCAGACCTCACGCGACCGGGTGGCCACCTCCCGCTTCACCTTCGAGATGGGCGACCCCAAGCACCTCGGTCACGTCCTGAAGGCCGTACGGGGGGTGGAG
This sequence comes from Streptomyces sp. NPDC093094, assembly GCF_044754345.1. Taxonomy (NCBI): domain Bacteria; kingdom Bacillati; phylum Actinomycetota; class Actinomycetes; order Kitasatosporales; family Streptomycetaceae; genus Streptomyces; species Streptomyces sp. NPDC093094. The sequence continues at coordinate 65,416 of NZ_JBIVOX010000014.1, forward strand.
GGCGTCTACGACGTGTACCGCGTGACGTCGGCGCGCAGCAGGGCGTAGCCGCCTCCCGGAGGACCATGGGCGTGCCCGGTCCACCCGCACAGCGGGTGGACCGGGCACGCCCATGCCGTCGGCCCGCCGCCCCCAAGGGCGGTAAGACGGAGCGGGGGCCCCGCGGGCGATCCACGCCCACGAAGCCCCCGCCCTCAGGAACGCGCGCGGCTCAGCCGCCGAACTCCTGCAGACCCTTCAGCGCCTGGTCCAGCAGCGCCTGACGGCCCTCCAGCTCCCGCTCCAGCTTGTCGGCCCTGGAGTTGTTGCCCTGGGCACGCGCCTGGTCGATCTGGCCGCGGAGCTTGTCCACGGCCGCCTGGAGCTGGCCCGTCAGCCCCTCGGCACGCGCGCGTGCCTCCGGGTTGGTGCGGCGCCACTCGGCCTCCTCGGCCTCCTGGATGGCCCGCTCGACCGCGTGCATGCGCCCCTCGACCTTCGGCCGGGCGTCCCGCGGCACATGGCCGATGGCCTCCCAGCGCTCGTTGACCGAGCGGAACGCGGCCCGCGCGGCCTTCAGGTCGGTGACCGGAAGGATCTTCTCGGCCTCCTCCGCCAGCTCCTCCTTGAGCTTGAGGTTCTCCGACTGCTCGGCGTCGCGCTCGGCGAACACCGAGCCGCGGGCCCCGAAGAACACGTCCTGGGCGCTGCGGAAGCGGTTCCACAGGTCGTCCTCGTGCTCACGCTGGGCACGGCCGGCGGCCTTCCACTCGGTCATCAGCTCGCGGTAGCGGGCGGCCGTGGGACCCCAGTCGGTCGAGCTCGACAGGGCCTCGGCCTCCGCGACCAGCCGCTCCTTGGTCCGGCGGGCCTCCTCGCGCTGCGCGTCCAGCTGCGCGAAGTGCGCCTTGCGACGCTTGGAGAACGCCGACCGCGCGTGCGAGAAGCGGTGCCACAGCTCGTCGTCCGACTTGCGGTCGAGCCGCGGCAGCCCCTTCCAGGTGTCCACCAGCGCGCGCAGCCGCTCACCGGCCGCCCGCCACTGGTCCGACTGCGCCAGCTGCTCCGCCTCGGTGACCAGGTCCTCCTTGGCGTGACGGGCCTCGTCGGTCTGCCGGGCCCGCTGCGCCTTGCGCTCCTCACGGCGCGTCTCGACCTGCTCGGTGAGCTTGTCCAGCCGGGTCCGCAGCACGTCCAGGTCACCGACCGCGTGATGCGCCTCCACCTGCTCGCGCAGATGGCCGATGGCGGTCTGGGCGTCCTTCGCCGACAGGTCGGTGGTCTTCACCCGCTTCTCGAGGAGGCCGATCTCGACCACCAGGCCCTCGTACTTGCGCTCGAAGTAGGCCAGCGCCTCCTCAGGAGTGCCGGCCTGCCAGGAACCGACGACCTGCTCGCCCTCGGCCGTACGCACGTACACGGTCCCCGTCTCGTCGACGCGGCCCCACGGGTCGCTGCTCACAGCGCCTCCTCCACATGATGCCTGCGAGGGCTCTCGGTGCCCCCGGGCATCGTCCACAGTTTCGTCACGGCCAACATAGGCGACCGGCGGGGCGCCTGTCCGCATCCCGCGCGACCGAAATTCCGCAGTTGGGGGTCAGGATTTCGTGACCGTCGCCTTGTCGATCACAACGGTCGCGTTCGGCGCGCCGTCACCGGCGCCCGTGTTCTCGCCGGCCGCGGCGATCTTCTTCAGGACCGCCATGCCCGCTTCGGAAACGGTACCGAACGGGGTGTAGCTCGGGGGCAGCTGGCTGTCCTGGTAGACCAGGAAGAACTGACTGCCGCCGGAGTGCGGCTGGCCGGTGTTCGCCATCGCCACCGTGCCCGCCGGGTACAGGTTGTTCTTGAGGCTCTTGTCCTTCAGGTTCTCGTCCGGGATGGTGTAGCCCGGACCGCCGCTGCCGCTGCCCGTCGGGTCGCCGCACTGCAGCACGTAGATGCCGTTGGTGGTGAGCCGGTGGCACTTGGTGTGGTCGAAGTAGCCCTTGCCGGCGAGGAACTCGAAAGAGTTCGCCGTGTGCGGCGCCGCCGACGCCTTCAGGGCGACGTCTATGTCACCGCACGTCGTGGCGAGCTTCATCGTGTACTTCGCCGACTTGTCGATCTTGAGCGCCGGCTCCTTCTTCCACGTCTGCGTCTCGACCTTGCCCTCGGCGGGCTTGTCGCAGGGGTCCTTCGGCGGGGTGGGCGTCGCGTCCACGGACTTGCTCGCGTTCGACTTGTCGTCGCCGTCGCCCTTGAGGGTCCCGGTCGTGTACAGCGCGAGGCTGCCCACCACGACCACGCCGAGAACCGACGCGATCACCGAGTTGCGCATCTTCGCCTTGCGTCGCGTCTCGGTGCGCCGCTGCTGCTGCCGCAAGAACTTCTCCCGGGCGAGCTGGCGCCGCCGCTGTTCCTGGGTGACCACCGGGTTGTCTCCTCGTACGTCCGTCCGTCGTGTGCCCCGTACCGTATATGGGTTCGCTGAGGAATCGGCAGCGCCGGTAGGCTCTGACCTCAGGCGTAGCCCATTCGCAAGCCACGCGAACCGACACAACGAAGGACGATCGTGCTCATTGCCGGGTTCCCCGCCGGGGCCTGGGGGACGAACTGCTACCTCGTCGCCCCCGCCGCCGGTGAGGAGTGCGTGATCATCGACCCGGGCCATCAGGCGGCCCCCGGAGTCGAGGAAGCACTGAAGAAGCATCGGCTCAAGCCCGTCGCCGTCGTCCTCACCCACGGCCACATCGACCATGTGGCCTCGGTCGTCCCGGTCTGCGGAGCGCACGACGTACCGGCCTGGATCCACCCCGAGGACCGGTACATGATGAGCGACCCCGAGAAGGCGCTCGGCCGGTCCATCGGCATGCCGCTGATGGGAGAGCTGACCGTGGGGGAGCCGGACGACGTCAAGGAGCTCACCGACGGCGCGAAGCTGGCACTGGCCGGTATGGAGCTGACCGTGGCGCACGCGCCCGGCCATACCAAGGGGTCGGTGACCTTCGGTGTGCCCGAGGCGGCGGACATCCCGCCGATCCTGTTCTCGGGCGACCTGCTGTTCGCCGGCTCCGTCGGACGCACCGACCTGCCCGGCGGCGACATGGCCGAGATGCTCGACTCGCTGGCCCGCGTGTGCCTGCCGCTCGACGACTCGACCGTGGTGCTGTCCGGCCACGGCCCCCAGACGACCATCGGCCACGAGCGCGCCACCAACCCGTACCTGCGGCAGGTGGCGGCCGGCCAGGGAGCGACCGAGGCTCCCCGACGAGGAATGTGACGAGAGACTTCCGTGAGCACCTTCAAGGCCCCCAAGGGCACGTACGACCTGATTCCCCCGGACAGCGCCAAGTACCTCGCCGTGCGCGAGGCCATCGCCGCCCCGCTGCGCAACTCCGGCTACGGCTACATCGAGACGCCCGGCTTCGAGAGCGTCGAACTGTTCGCGCGCGGTGTCGGTGAGTCGACCGACATCGTCACCAAGGAGATGTACGCCTTCGAGACCAAGGGCGGCGACCGGCTCGCCCTGCGCCCCGAGGGCACCGCGTCCGTGCTGCGCGCCGCCCTGGAGGCCAACCTGCACAAGGCGGGCAACCTCCCGGTCAAGCTCTGGTACTCCGGCTCGTACTACCGCTACGAGCGCCCCCAGAAGGGCCGCTACCGCCACTTCTCCCAGGTCGGCGCCGAGGCGATCGGCGCCGAGGACCCGGCGCTGGACGCCGAGCTGATCATCCTGGCCGACCAGGCGTACCGCTCGCTGGGCCTGAGGAACTTCCGCATCCTGCTCAACAGCCTCGGCGACAAGGAGTGCCGCCCCGTCTACCGGGCCGCCCTCCAGGACTTCCTGCGCGGGCTCGACCTCGACGAGGAGACCCTGCGCCGCGCGGAGATCAACCCGCTGCGCGTCCTCGACGACAAGCGCCCCGACGTCCAGAAGCAGCTCACCGAGGCCCCGCTGCTGCGCGACTACCTGTGCGACGCCTGCAAGGCGTACCACGAGGAGGTCCGTGAGCTGATCACGGCCGCCGGTGTCGCCTTCGAGGACGACGCCAAGCTGGTCCGCGGCCTGGACTACTACACCCGTACGACGTTCGAGTTCGTCCACGACGGCCTGGGCTCCCAGTCCGCGGTGGGCGGCGGCGGCCGCTACGACGGTCTGTCCGAGATGATCGGCGGCCCCGCCCTGCCGTCCGTCGGCTGGGCCCTCGGGGTGGACCGCACGGTGCTCGCCCTGGAGGCCGAGGGCGTCGAGCTCGCCCTGCCCGCGGCCACCAGCGTCTTCGCCGTCCCGCTCGGCGAGGAGGCCCGCCGGGTGCTGTTCGGCAAGGTCACCGAGCTGCGCAAGGTGGGCGTCGCGGCGGACTTCTCCTACGGCGCCAAGGGCCTGAAGGGCGCCATGAAGAACGCCAACCGCAGCGGAGCCCGGTACACGATCGTGGCCGGCGAGCGCGACCTCGCCGAAGGCGTCGTCCAGCTCAAGGACATGGAGTCCGGCGAGCAGACGGCGATCGGCGTCAACGAGATCGTCGCCGAGCTGGAGGCGCGGCTCGGCTGAGCCCGTGGAGCGCGGGGGGCGTCCGATGCCGTCGGTGTCGGACGCCCTTTCGTTTCCCCGCCCGACCTGGCGCGGACCGGGCTCGGACATCTGTCCCGCGCCGAACGCTCCCGACTGAACGGACGTACTTCCTTATGGGGAGCGAACGGTGCGCACACAGGCGAGTGCGGCACAATGGCCCCTGCCCGAAGATGTTCCAGGTCTCAAGTGACGGAATCGGCGTGATGAGCAGGACGACAGTGAAGGACGTCTCGACCGAGCCCGAGTCCCCGCGCGGCACCGCGGAGCCGAGCGCGGCGGGCGGCAGCCGGGCTCTCGCCCTGCTGCTCGTGATCACGGGCGCGGCGGGCCTGCTGGCCGCCTGGGTCATCACGATCGACAAGTTCAAGCTGCTGGAGGCGAAGGCCGAGGGCAAGACCTTCACGCCCGGATGCAGCCTCAACCCGGTCGTCTCCTGCGGCAGCGTGATGGAGAGCGACCAGGCGTCCGTCTTCGGCTTCCCCAACCCGATGCTCGGTCTCGTCGCCTACGGCATCGTGATCTGCGTCGGCGTCAGCCTGCTCGCCCGCGCCCGCTTCCCGCGCTGGTACTGGCTCGCCTTCAACGCCGGAACCCTGTTCGGCGTGAGCTTCTGCGCCTGGCTGATGTTCCAGTCGCTGTACCGGATCAACGCCTTGTGCCTGTGGTGCTGCCTGGCCTGGGTCGCCACGATCATCATGTTCTGGTACGTGACCTCGTTCAACGTCCGCACCGGCCACCTGCCCGCCCCGGGCTGGCTCAAGAGCTTCTTCGGCGAGTTCACCTGGGTGATGCCCGTGCTGCACATCGGCATCATCGGCATGCTGATCCTGACCCGCTGGTGGGACTTCTGGACCAGCTGACAGCCCTGAGGGGTTTGTCAGTGCGGTGATTTAGGGTTTCTGTCGTGGAGCCCGATCTGTTCACCGCCGCAGCCGAAGAACGCCAGGAGAAGGACCCGACGAGCAGTCCCCTGGCGGTCCGTATGCGCCCGCGTGGCCTCGACGAGGTCGTGGGCCAGCAGCACCTGCTCAAGCCGGGCTCCCCCCTGCGCAGACTCGTCGGCGAGGGCGCCGGGGGACCGGCCGGTCCCTCCTCGGTGATCCTGTGGGGCCCGCCCGGCACCGGCAAGACCACCCTCGCCTACGTCGTCTCCAAGGCCACCGACAAGCGTTTCGTGGAGCTCTCCGCGATCACCGCCGGCGTCAAGGAGGTCCGCGCGGTCATCGACGGCGCCCGCCGCGCCACCGGCGGCTACGGCAAGGAGACCGTCCTCTTCCTCGACGAGATCCACCGCTTCAGCAAGGCCCAGCAGGACTCGCTCCTCCCGGCCGTCGAGAACCGCTGGGTCACCCTGATCGCCGCGACCACCGAGAACCCCTACTTCTCGGTGATCTCGCCCCTGCTCTCCCGCTCCCTCCTGCTCACCCTGGAGCCCCTCACCGACGACGACGTACGGGGCCTGCTGAAGCGGGCGCTCACCGACGAGCGTGGTCTGAGGGACGCCGTCGGCCTCCCCGAGGAGGCCGAGGACCACCTCCTGCGCATCGCCGGAGGCGACGCCCGCCGCGCCCTGACCGCCCTGGAGGCCGCCGCCGGGGCCGCCCTCGACAAGGGTGAGCGGGAGATCTCCCTCACCACCCTGGAGGAGACCGTCGACCGGGCCGCGGTGAAGTACGACCGCGACGGCGACCAGCACTACGACGTGGCCAGCGCCCTGATCAAGTCGATCCGCGGTTCCGACGTGGACGCGGCCCTGCACTATCTGGCCCGGATGATCGAGGCCGGCGAGGACCCCCGCTTCATCGCCCGCCGCCTGATGATCTCCGCCAGCGAGGACATCGGCCTCGCCGACCCGGGCGCCCTGCCGATCGCGGTCGCCGCCGCCCAGGCCGTCGCCATGATCGGCTTCCCCGAGGCCGCCCTCACCCTCAGCCACGCCACCATCGCCCTCGCCCTCGCCCCCAAGTCCAACGCCGCGACCACCGCGATCGGCGCCGCCCTGGACGACGTGCGCAAGGGCCACGCCGGTCCGGTGCCGACGCACCTGCGGGACGGGCACTACAAGGGCGCGGCCAAGCTGGGGCACGCCCAGGGGTACGTGTACCCGCACGACCTCGCCGAGGGCATCGCGGAGCAGCAGTACGCCCCGGACGCCCTCAAGGACCGCGAGTACTACACCCCGACCCGGCACGGCTCCGAGGCGCGGTACGCCGACGCCGTGGAGTGGACCAGGAAGCGCCTCGGTCGCAGGCGGTCCTGACCACCCTGTAAACTCGCTCGGAGTGCTGAGTCCCGCGCAGTCAGAACGGGACACCCAGCCGGAACCCTCCGAGGGTTCCAGGAGCGTCGCGCACCGTCGAACGGTGTCGCGGGCAGCCCACCACCACCCGGAGTCCCGGGAAGGCCGGTGGGCCACTCGCGTGCTGCACGTATGTGCCCAGACCAGGGGAGCGGCTGCCCACCCGGCCCGGCAACGGACCAGGCGGGTTTCCCCGGCTGCGGATGCGACCTCTCACGACTCTGACGAGCCGAACTAGGAAATGAGAAACAGTGGCGAACCAGTCCCGCCCCAAGGTCAAGAAGTCGCGTGCCCTCGGCATCGCGCTGACCCCGAAGGCCGTCAAGTACTTCGAGGCCCGTCCCTACCCGCCGGGTGAGCACGGCCGCGGCCGCAAGCAGAACTCGGACTACAAGGTCCGTCTGCTCGAGAAGCAGCGTCTGCGCGCGCAGTACGACGTGTCCGAGCGTCAGCTCGTCCGCGCCTACGAGCGTGCCTCCAAGGTCCAGGGCAAGACCGGTGAGGCCCTGATCATCGAGCTCGAGCGCCGTCTCGACGCGCTGGTCCTGCGTTCGGGCATCGCCCGCACGATCTACCAGGCCCGCCAGATGGTCGTCCACGGCCACATCGAGGTCAACGGCCAGAAGGTCGACAAGCCGTCCTTCCGCGTCCGTCCCGACGACGTCGTGCAGGTCCGCGAGCGCAGCCGCGAGAAGACCCTCTTCACCATCTCCCGCGAGGGTGGCTTCGCCCCCGACGGCGAGACCCCGCGCTACCTCCAGGTGAACCTCCGCGCCCTGGCCTTCCGCCTGGACCGTGAGCCGAACCGCAAGGAGATCCCGGTGATCTGCGACGAGCAGCTCGTCGTCGAGTACTACGCCCGCTGATCCCAGCAGGCGCAGTACCACCCGCGGTACCTCAGCCCGTCGTCTCCCCGCCCCCGCGGGTGGGGGAGGCGGCGGGCTGCCGCGTGTCCGAGGCCCCCCGCGGCGACGGCACCGGCCCGCCGGAGGCCGACGGCCCAGGCTCCCCGGGCCGGGGCGCGGTCCGGCCCAGCGCCCGGGCCACCGCCGCCCGCCGGTCCAGACGTCCGCCGAGCCGTACGCACTCCTCGTAGCGCGTGTCGCCGAGCTCTTCACGGGCCGCCGCCTCGCACAGTTCGTGCGGCTGGTTGTAGTGGGCGGAGCCGAACAGGGGCAGCCCCACCGACGGCCACATCCCGGCCGCCGCGCCCTGCAGCACCGCCGCCTCGGCCAGGTCGCCCTCCGCCGCCGTCACCAGCGCCAGCAGCTCCACCACCAGCACCGAGCCCAGCAGGTCGTTGAAACCGTCCGCGGCGGCCAGGCAGTCCGCCAGCAGGGACCGGGCGCGCTCCAGATCGCCGTCGCTCCAGGCCGCGTACGCCAGCACGTACAGCGCGTAGGAACGGGCCCAGCGCTCACCGTGGTCCTCGCACACCCGGCGCACGTCCTCGCTGAGCCGGATCGCGTCGGCCAGATCGCCCTGGAAGGCCCGTGCCATGGCCAGCTCCACCTGACCCATCAGGACGTTGCTGTTGAGTTCGCCGATCTCCCGGTAGCGCTCCAGCGCCGACCGCAGCAGCGTCTCCGCCCGCGGCATGTCGTCCGTGACCAGCGCCAGACAGCCCGTGCGGTGCTCGGCGTACGCCGCCGCGGTCGCGCTGCCCAGACGCTCGGCCTCCTCCCGGCACTCGTGCAGCGCCGCCAGCGCGGCCACCGCGTCGCCCTGGAGGATCGCCACATAGCCGAGCACCCACAGGGCCTTCAGCCGCGACTGCTCCTGGGCGGTCTCCTCGGCCGGCGGCAGCTCCACCCCGCGTTCCAGCCAGCGCCGGCCCTCCGAGAGGCGCCCGCACCCGGCCCAGTAGAACCACAGCGCCCCCGCCAGGTACTGGCCCAGATGCGCCTCGTCCGGATCGGAGAGACTGAACTCCAGGGCGAGCCGCAGGTTCGTCAGCTCCGTGTCGACCCGGGCGGCCACCTCGTCCTGACGCGGCGAGAACCACTCCAGCTCGCACCAGGTCGCCAGGCCCAGGTACCAGTCGCGGTGCCTGCGTCGCAGCCGCTCGGCGTCACCCGTCGCCTCCAGCCACTCGGCGCCGTACGCCCGCACCGTGTCGAGCATGCGGTAGCGCACCCCGGACCGGCCCTCCTCGCGGGCCACCACGGACTGGGCGAGCAGCGCGGACAGCACGTCGAGGACGTCGTCGGCGTGCAGTCCGTCGCCGCTGCACACGTACTCCACGGCCTCCAGGTCGAACTGCCCCGCGAAGACCGACAGACGCGACCACAGCAGCCGCTCCTCCGGCGTGCACAGCTCGTGGCTCCAGCCGATCGCCGTGCGCAGGGTCTGATGGCGCGGCAGACAGTCCCGGCCGCCGCCGGTCAGCAGCCGGAACCGGTCGTCCAGCCGGTCCAGCAGCTGCGCCGGGGACAGCGCCCGCAGCCTGCCCGCCGCCAGCTCCACGGCCAGCGGGATCCCGTCCAGGCGCACACACAGCTCCCGCACCTGCGGACCGCTCTCCACGGCGAGTCCCTGCGCGCCCGCGCGCTCCACGAACAGCTCCACCGCCTCGTCCGTGGTGAGCGGCGCCAGCGGTGACAGCCGCTCGCCCGCCACCCCCAGCGGCCTGCGCCCCACCGCCAGCACCCGCAGGCCCGGCAGCCGCCGCAGCAGATCGCCCACCAGATCCGCGCAGGGCTCCACCAGATGCTCGAACCCGTCGACGACCAGCAGGAGTTCACGTTCCGCGAGCTGGCCGAGCAGGGTCTGCCGGGGCAGCCGGGTGGTGTGGTCGGTCAGCCGGAGCGCCTCCACGACCGCGTACTCGACGAACTCCGGATCGCGCAGCGTGGCCAGCTCCACCCGCCACACGCCGTGCCGGGGCCGCCGCCGCGCGGCCGCGTGCGCCGCGAGCCGCGACTTGCCGACCCCGCCGCCCCCGGTGACCGTCACCAGGCGCGAGACGTCGAGTGCGGCCGCCAGCTCGCGCAGTTCCGTGGCGCGGCCGACGAACGCGTCCAGCTCCGCGGGGAGGTTGCCCCGCACGGGGCCGTCGCCGCGGCCGTCGTCGCACTGTTCCCGTCGCATGGGACACGGAGCGTACTGAAGCGTAATCACTCCGTACAATCGCGCCGCTCGATTCCGGTTCTCCCCGGGCCCTAATCGGGTACGGTGCGGTACCCCCGGCGCGATAGGCTCGGTGGCACTGCTTTTTCAAGGTTCCGAAGTTCAGAGCACGTTTCAGGGAGCGGGTGCGCAAGGTGTCCGGTGGAGAGGTGGCCGGGATCCTGGTGGCCGTCTTCTGGGCGATCCTGGTCTCCTTCCTCGCGGTGGCTCTCGCGAGGCTGGCCCAGACGCTCAGGGCGACCACCAAGCTGGTCGCGGACGTGACCGAGCAGGCGGTGCCGCTGCTGGCCGACGCCTCCTCGGCGGTGCGTTCCGCGCAGACCCAGATCGACCGGGTCGACGCGATCGCCTCCGACGTCCAGGAGGTCACGTCGAACGCGTCCGCGCTCTCGACGACCGTCGCCTCCACCTTCGGCGGCCCCCTGGTGAAGGTCGCCGCCTTCGGCTACGGCGTGCGCCGCGCCCTCGGCGGCCGCAAGCACGACGTGCCCGCCACCGCGCCCCGACGTACCGTGATCGTGGGCCGCACCGTTCCGGCCGTCCGGCGGAACAAGCGGAAGAAGGGCTGAGAACGACCGATGTTCCGCCGTACGTTCTGGTTCAGCACGGGCGTCGCCGCCGGTGTGTGGGCCACCACCAAGGTCAACCGCAAGCTGAAGCAGCTCACGCCCGAGCATCTCGCCGTCGCCGCGACGAACAAGGCGATCGAGGCCGGTCACCGTCTGAAGGACCGCGCGGTCGGGTTCGCCGTGGACGTCCGCGACAACATGGCCCGGCGGGAGGCCGAACTCGAAGAGGCGCTCGGCATCCAGGACAGCCCCGAACTTCCCACACCCCGGCGCCACACCGCCATCGAGAACACCAGCAAGCCGAAGTACATCGAACCCACGGTGTACTGGAACAACCGGAATGAGGACCACTGATGGAGTCGGCCGAGATTCGCCGCCGCTGGCTGAGCTTCTTCGAGGAGCGCGGGCACACCGTCGTCCCTTCGGCGTCGCTCATCGCGGACGACCCGACTCTGCTCCTCGTCCCCGCCGGCATGGTCCCCTTCAAGCCCTACTTCCTGGGTGAGGTCAAGCCGCCGTTCGACCGCGCCACCAGCGTGCAGAAGTGCGTGCGCACGCCCGACATCGAAGAGGTCGGCAAGACCACGCGCCACGGCACGTTCTTCCAGATGTGCGGCAACTTCTCCTTCGGCGACTACTTCAAGGAAGGCGCCATCAAGTACGCCTGGGAGCTGCTCACCACGCCCCAGGACAAGGGTGGTTACGGCCTGGAGCCGGAGAAGCTCTGGATCACCGTCTACAAGGACGACGACGAGGCCGAGCGTATCTGGCACGAGGTCGTCGGTGTGCCGAAGGAGCGCATCCAGCGCCTCGGCATGAAGGACAACTACTGGTCCATGGGCGTCCCCGGACCCTGCGGCCCCTGTTCCGAGATCAACTACGACCGCGGCCCCGAGTTCGGTGTCGAGGGCGGTCCCGCCGTCAACGACGAGCGGTACGTGGAGATCTGGAACCTCGTCTTCATGCAGTACGAGCGTGGCGAGGGCATCGGCAAGGACAACTTCGAGATCCTCGGCGAGCTGCCCAGCAAGAACATCGACACGGGCCTCGGCCTGGAGCGCCTCGCCATGATTCTGCAGGGCGTGCAGAACATGTACGAGATCGACACCTCCATGGCCGTCATCAGGAAGGCCACCGAGCTGACCGGTGTCGCCTACGGCGACGCCCACGGCTCGGACGTCTCCCTGCGCGTGGTCACCGACCACATGCGGACGTCCGTGATGCTCATCGGCGACGGCGTCACCCCCGGCAACGAGGGCCGCGGCTACGTCCTGCGCCGCATCATGCGCCGCGCCATCCGCAACATGCGTCTGCTCGGTGCCACCGGTCCGGTCGTCATGGACCTCATCGACGTCGTGATCGGCATGATGGGCCGGCAGTACCCCGAGCTGATCACCGACCGCGAGCGCATCGAGAAGGTCGCCCTCGCCGAGGAGAACGCCTTCCTCAAGACGCTGAAGGCCGGCACCAACATCCTCGACACCGCCGTCACCGAGACCAAGGCCGCCGGTTCGGCCGTGCTGGCCGGCGACAAGGCGTTCCTGCTCCACGACACCTGGGGCTTCCCGATCGACCTCACCCTGGAGATGGCCGCCGAGCAGGGCCTCTCCGTGGACGAGGACGGCTTCCGCCGTCTGATGAAGGAGCAGCGGGAGCGCGCCAAGGCCGACGCCCAGGCCAAGAAGACCGGGCACGCCGGTGCCGGCGCCTACCGGGAGATCGCCGACAAGGTCGGCGAGACCGACTTCATCGGCTACGGCGACACCGAGGGCGAGTCCACGATCGTCGGCATCCTCGTCGACGGCGTCTCCTCCCCGGCCGCCACCGAGGGCGACGAGGTCGAGATCGTCCTGGACCGCACCCCGTTCTACGCCGAGGGCGGCGGCCAGATCGGCGACACCGGCCGCATCAAGGTCGACTCCGGTGCCGTGATCGAGGTCCGCGACTGCCAGAAGCCGGTCCCGGGTGTGTACGTCCACAAGGGCGTCGTCCAGTTCGGCGAGGTCACCGTGGGCGGCAAGGCCCACGCCTCGATCGACTCCCGCCGCCGCACGGCCATCGCCCGCGCCCACTCGGCCACCCACCTCACCCACCAGGCCCTGCGCGACGCCCTCGGCCCGACGGCCGCCCAGGCCGGTTCCGAGAACCAGCCCGGCCGCTTCCGCTTCGACTTCGGCTCCCCGTCCGCCGTTCCGACGGCCGTGATGACCGACGTCGAGCAGAAGATCAACGAGGTGCTCGCCCGCGACCTGGACGTGCACGCCGAGGTCATGGGCATCGACGAGGCCAAGAAGCAGGGCGCCATCGCCGAGTTCGGCGAGAAGTACGGCGAGCGCGTCCGCGTGGTCACCATCGGCGACTTCTCCAAGGAGCTGTGCGGCGGCACCCACGTGCACAACACCTCCCAGCTGGGTCTGGTGAAGCTGCTCGGCGAGTCCTCCATCGGCTCGGGTGTCCGCCGTATCGAGGCCCTCGTCGGGGTGGACGCCTACAACTTCCTCGCCCGTGAGCACACGGTCGTCGCCCAGCTCCAGGAGCTGATCAAGGGGCGTCCGGAGGAGCTGCCGGAGAAGGTCTCCGCCATGCTCGGCAAGCTGAAGGACGCCGAGAAGGAGATCGAGAAGTTCCGCGCGGAGAAGGTGCTCCAGGCCGCCGCCGGTCTCGCCGGGTCCGCCAAGGACGTCCACGGTGTCGCCCTGGTCACCGGTCAGGTCCCGGACGGCACCACGCCGGACGACCTGCGCAAGCTGGTCCTCGACGTGCGTGGCCGCATCCAGGGCGGCCGGGCCGCCGTGGTCGCCCTGTTCACGGTCAACAACGGCAAGCCGCTGACGGTCATCGCCACCAACGACGCCGCCCGCGAGCGCGGTCTCAAGGCCGGTGACCTGGTCCGTACGGCCGCCAAGACCCTCGGCGGCGGCGGTGGCGGCAAGCCGGACGTCGCCCAGGGCGGCGGCCAGAACCCGGCCGCGGTCGGCGAGGCCGTCGACGCCGTCGAGCGGCTCGTCGCCGAGACCGCCAAGTAGGGAAGCGGTCAGAAGATGCGCAGAGGACGTCGGCTCTCGATCGACGTCGGGGACGCCCGCATCGGGGTCGCCTCGTGCGACCCCGACGGGATCCTCGCCACACCGGTGGAGACCGTCCCCGGCCGGGACGTCCCCGCAGCCCAGCGCCGGCTGAAGCAGCTCGCCGAGGAGTACGAGCCGATCGAGGTCGTCGTCGGACTCCCTCGCTCCCTCAAGGGGGGCGAGGGGCCCGCCGCGGTCAAGGTCCGCGGGTTCGCACAGGAACTGGCACGCATGATCGCGCCGATTCCGGTGAGACTCGTGGACGAGCGGATGACGACCGTGACAGCCAGTCAGGGACTGCGCGCCTCGGGTGTGAAGTCCAAGAAGGGCCGTTCCGTCATCGACCAGGCAGCCGCTGTGATCATCCTTCAGCAGGCTCTCGAATCCGAACGGGTGTCAGGTAAAGCTCCCGGCGAGGGCGTCGAAGTGGTCATCTGATCGCGATACGGTAACGTTCCGCGCGATGTGGCGGCGTTCGAACAGCCACCGCACAACAAGAGACGGAACGGAACCGGGCCCCCCGAGCCCCGACCCTTCCACCTCGCGGCTCTAGGGGATCGATGACTGAGTATGGCCGGAGCCCCGGCTCCGAACCGTGGCATCCGCAGGACCCGTTGTACGGGGACGGCGGATGGGAAGGGCAGCAGGCCCAGCCGGGCCACGACGCTGCCCACGGCGGCCAGCAGCACTATCCGCAGCAGCCGCAGCAGCACTACGGTGAGTGGGGCACCGGTCAGAACGGCTACGGTCAGTCACAGCAGCAGTACCCGCAGCAGCAGTACCCGCAGCAGTACGACGGCGGTCAGCAGGGCTACGGCAACGGCGGTCAGCAGCAGGGGTACGGCGGCAGCGCGGGGCAGCAGCACGCGTACGGCACCGACGGCGGTCAGCAGGGCTACGGCAACACCGGTCAGCAGCAGGGGTACGGCGGCAGCGCGGGGCAGCAGCACGCGTACGGCACCGACGGCGGTCAGCAGGGCTACGGCAACGGCGGCTGGCAGCAGACCGGCGGCCAACCGCACGCCCCCTACCCCGGCGACGCCGCCGACCCCTACGGGCAGCAGACCGCGGCCTACGGCGGACAGCAGCCCGACTTCTACCAGACACCGGACGCCTACCCTCCGCCCGAGCCGCCTGCCCGGCGGCGCCCCGAGCCGGAGCCCGAGCCGCACACCGACTGGGACCCCGGTCCCGACCGGGGCGAGGGCGACTTCTTCGCGGGCGGGAACGGTGACGACGAAGACGGCGCCGAGGGCGCAGACGACCTCGGTGACGAGCCGGACGACCGGCGTGGACGCAAGGGCCGGGACGGCAAGGGCGGCAAGGACAAGAAGAGCCGCAGCGGCCTGGCCTGCCTGGTCGTCGTGCTCGTCTTCGGCGGCGGCCTCGCGGGTATCGGCTACTTCGGCTACCAGTTCTACCAGGATCGTTTCGGCAGCGCGCCTGATTTTGCCGGCGGGGGCAACGGCAAGCAGGTCACCGTCACCATCCCCAAGGGCGCGACCGGCGCCGTCATCGGCCAGGAGCTGAAGCGGGCCGGCGTCGTCAGGAGCGTCGACGCCTTCGTCGCCGCCCAGCAGCGCAACCCCGACGGCAAGAGCATCCAGGACGGCGTCTACACGCTCCAGCTGGAGATGTCGGCCGACAGCGCGGTCGAGCTGATGCTCAGCGACGAGAGCCGCAGCAACCTGATCATCGCCGAGGGCAAGCGCAACGTCGACGTCTACGCGCTGATCGACCAGCGCCTGGAGCTCGACGAGGGCACCACGGCGAAGATCGCCAAGGAGGACTGGAAGAGCCTCGGCCTGCCCGGGTGGGCGCAGAACCACAAGGACGTCAAGGACCCGCTCGAAGGCTTCCTGTACCCCTCCAGCTATGCGGTCGCGAAGGGGCAGAAGCCCAAGGACGTCCTCAAGCAGATGGTGTCCCGGGCCGCCTCCACGTACGAGAAGATGGGCGTGGAGAAGAAGGCCGAGAGCCTCGGGCTCGACGACCCCTGGCAGCTGGTCACGGCAGCCAGCCTCGTCCAGGCGGAGGGCACCAGCCACGACGACTTCCGCAAGATGGCCGAGGTCGTCTACAACCGCATGAAGTCCGGCAACCCGCAGACGTACGGAAAGCTGGAGTTCGACTCCACGTACAACTACATCAAGAACCAGAGCAAGATCGACCTCACGCTCGAAGAGCTGCGCAACTACGACAACCCGTACAACACGTACTACTACCGGGGTCTGCCGCCCGGACCGATCAGCAACCCGGGCGAGGACGCGCTCAAGGGCGCGCTGAACCCGACCGACGACGGCTGGTACTACTTCATCTCGCTCGACGGCAAGACCAGCAAGTTCACCAGGACGAACGCCGAGCACCAGAAGCTGGTCGACCAGTTCAACGCCTCTAGGAACAACTGATGGCCGCACCCCGCCGGGCCGCCGTGCTCGGATCCCCGATCGCCCACTCCCTCTCCCCGGTGCTGCACCGCGCCGCGTACACCGAGCTGGGCCTGGAGGGGTGGACGTACGACCGCTTCGAGGTCGACGAGGACGGGCTCGCCGGCTTCTTCGGCACCCTCGGCCCCGAGTGGGCCGGGCTGTCGCTGACCATGCCGCTGAAACGGGCCGTCATCCCGCTGCTCGACTCGGTCAGCGACACCGCCGCCTCCGTCGACGCGGTCAACACCGTCGTGTTCGGCGCGGACGGCAGCCGCACCGGCGACAACACCGACATCCCCGGCATGGTCGCCGCCCTGCGCGAGCACGGCATCGACAAGGTCGACACCGCCGCGATCCTCGGCGCGGGCGCCACCGCCTCCTCCGCACTGGCGGCACTGGCCCGCATCTGCACCGGCGAGGTGGCCGTCTACGTCCGCAGCCAGGCCCGCGCCGCCGAGATGCGCGAGTGGGCCGAACGGCTGGACGTCGAGGTGCGCATCGCCGACTGGGCCGACGCCGAGGAGGCGCTGCGCGCCCCGCTGGTCGTCGCCACCACCCCGGCCGGCGCCACCGACGCGCTCGCCCCGCACCTGCCCGAACGCCCGGCGGCCCTCTTCGACGTCCTCTACGACCCCTGGCCCACCCAGCTCGCCGCCCGCTGGTCGGCGTACGGCGGCGCCGTGGTCAGCGGACTCGACCTGCTCGTGCACCAGGCCGTGCTCCAGGTCGAGCGGATGACGGGACGCTCCCCGGCGCCGCTGGACGCCATGCGCAGGGCGGGCGAGCGGGCCCTCGCGGAACGCTAAGATCCCCTCGGCTCCGCAGGGGGCGGGGCCGGGAGGGGAGACATGTCCGTGGGTGTGCCGCTGGCGTCCGGCAAGAGCGAGATATTCGAGGCGCTGCTGAAGTTCATGCCCGACTGGGTGCAGATCACCGTGCTGGCGCTGGTGATCCTGGCTGTCCTCGCCTCCTGGGCCGTCAAGCTGAAGCGCAGGATCGACCGCCGCCGCGCCCTGCGCTCGGGCGCTCCCGTCCCGGTCCCCGCGCAGCGCAGCGGTGCCGACCACCTGGGCCCGTACGCCCCGCAGGCCCAGGCTCCTCAGCCGCAGTCCCCGCAGGCCCCGGCTCCGCAGGGACAGCCGAGCGGCGCGGATTTCCTGGGCTCCTACGCGCCCCCGCAGACCCGCCAGGACGGCACGGCCTGATCTCCGCCGCCGTCCACGAACCGTCCGCCTGATGGACCGGCGGCCGGGGGAAGGCCGCGGACATGGGAGGATCGGAGGTGGCGGGCCCCAGGCCGCGCACCTGGCCCCGCCGTCTGCGAACGCGCACACGCGTACGCAGGGCAGTACCGGGGCGCGAGCACTGAGGAGCACCGTTGAGCAGGTTGCGCTGGCTGACCGCGGGGGAGTCCCACGGTCCCGCACTCGTGGCGACGCTGGAGGGCCTTCCCGCCGGCGTGCCGATCACCACGGAGATGGTGGCGGACCACCTGGCCCGGCGCCGGCTCGGTTATGGACGCGGTGCCCGGATGAAGTTCGAGCGGGACGAGGTCACCTTCCTCGGCGGCGTCCGGCACGGCCTCACCCTCGGCTCCCCGGTCGCGGTCATGGTCGGCAACACCGAGTGGCCCAAGTGGGAGCAGGTCATGGCGGCCGACCCGGTCGACCCGGCCGAGCTCGCCCAGCTGGCCCGCAACGCGCCGCTGACCCGGCCCCGCCCCGGCCACGCGGACCTCGCGGGCATGCAGAAGTACGGCTTCGACGAGGCCCGCCCGATCCTGGAGCGCGCCTCCGCCCGGGAGACCGCGGCCCGGGTCGCGCTCGGCGCCGTCGCCCGCTCCTACCTCAAGGAGACGGCCGGCATCGAGATCGTCTCGCACGTCGTCGAGCTGTGCTCCGTGAAGGCGCCGCAGGGCACCTACCCGACCCCGGCCGACGTGGAGAAGCTGGACGCCGACCCGCTGCGCTGCCTGGACGCCGACACCTCGAAGGCGATGGTCGCCGAGGTCGACCAGGCGCACAAGGACGGCGACACCCTCGGCGGCGTCGTCGAGGTCCTCGCCTACGGCGTCCCCGTGGGTCTCGGCTCGCACGTCCACTGGGACCGCAAGCTGGACGCCCGCCTGGCCGGCGCCCTCATGGGCATCCAGGCGATCAAGGGCGTCGAGATCGGCGACGGCTTCGAGCTGGCCCGTGTGCCCGGCTCCAAGGCCCACGACGAGATCGTGAACACCCCCGAGGGCATCAAGCGCGTCTCCGGCCGGGCGGGCGGCACCGAGGGCGGCCTGTCCACCGGTGAGCTGCTGCGGGTGCGGGCCGCGATGAAGCCGATCGCGACCGTGCCGCGCGCCCTGCAGACGGTCGACGTCCAGACGGGCGAGCCGGCCCAGGCCCACCACCAGCGCTCCGACGTCTCCGCGGTCCCGGCCGCCGGCATCGTCGCCGAGGCCATGGTCGCCCTCGTCCTCGCGGACGCGGTGGCGGAGAAGTTCGGCGGCGACAGCGTGGCCGAGACCCGTCGCAACGTCACCTCGTACCTCGACAACCTGCACATCCGATGACCGGTCCGCTGGTCGTCCTGGTCGGCCCGATGGGCGTGGGCAAGTCCACCGTCGGGCAGCTGCTCGCCGAGCGCCTCGGCGTGGGCTACCGGGACACCGACGACGACATCGTCGCCGCGCGGGGCCGCGAGATCTCCGACATCTTCGTCGAGGAGGGCGAGCCCGCCTTCCGCGCCCTGGAGAAGCAGGCCGTGGCCGACGCGCTCGCCGGGCACGAGGGCGTCCTCGCGCTCGGCGGCGGCGCCGTCCTCGACGCGGACACCCGCGCGCTGCTGGCCGGCCACCCCGTCGTCTACCTCTCCATGGACGTCGAGGAGGCGGTCCGGCGCACCGGGCTGAACGTGGCCCGGCCGCTGCTCGCGGTGAACCCGCGCAAGCAGTGGCGCGAGCTGATGGAGGCACGGCGGCACCTGTACGAGGAGGTCGCCACGGCGGTCGTCGCGACCGACGGCCGTACGCCGCAAGAGGTCACCCGGGCCGCCCTGGACGCACTGGAGTTGAAGGAAGCATGAGCGAGACGGTCACGACGATCCATGTCGGCGGCAGCGACCCGTACGACGTGCTGGTGGGCCGTCAGCTCCTGGGCGAGCTGGCCGGGCTGATCGGCCCGAAGGCCAAGCGGGTCGCGGTCGTCCACCCCGAGGCGCTGGCCGAGACCGGGGACGCGCTCTGCGCCGACCTCGCGGAGCAGGGCTACGAGGCGGTCGCGATCCAGGTGCCCAACGCGGAGGAGGCCAAGACCGCCGAGGTCGCCGCCTACTGCTGGAAGGCGCTCGGCCAGTCCGGCTTCACCCGCACCGACGTCGTCGTCGGTGTCGGAGGCGGCGCCACCACGGACCTCGCCGGTTTCGTGGCCGCCACCTGGCTGCGCGGGGTCCGCTGGATCGCCGTCCCCACCACGGTCCTGGCGATGGTCGACGCGGCCGTCGGCGGCAAGACCGGCATCAACACCGCCGAGGGCAAGAACCTCGTCGGGGCCTTCCACCCCCCGGCCGGCGTCCTGTGCGACCTGGCGGCGCTGGACTCGCTCCCGGCCAACGACTACGTCTCCGGACTCGCGGAGATCATCAAGGCCGGTTTCATCGCCGACCCGGTGATCCTGGACCTGATCGAGGCCGACCCCGAAGCCGCCCGTACCCCGGCCGGCCCGCACACCGCGGAGCTGATCGAGCGCTCCATCAAGGTCAAGGCGGACGTGGTCTCCTCCGATCTGAAGGAGTCGGGCCTGCGGGAGATCCTCAACTACGGTCACACGCTCGCCCACGCCATCGAGAAGAACGAGCGCTACAAGTGGCGTCACGGCGCCGCCGTCTCCGTCGGCATGCACTTCGCCGCCGAACTCGGCCGTGTGGCGGGCCGGCTGGACGACGCGACGGCCGACCGCCACCGCACGATCCTGGAAGCGGTCGGGCTGCCCCTGCACTACCGCTACGACCAGTGGCCCAAGCTGCTGGAGGCCATGAAGGTCGACAAGAAGTCCCGCGGCGACCTGCTGCGCTTCATCGTGCTGGACGGTCTGGCCAGACCCACCGTCCTGGAGGGCCCGGACCCCGCCGTACTGCTCGCCGCGTACGGCGAAGTGGGCCAGTAAGCGCCCTTCGCCCGATTCGCCTTCCGCCTCGGGCACTTCGGACCGCCCCCGGCCGTTCACCAAAGGACGGCCGGGGGCGGTACCGTTCGGTAGGGAGCGGGTCCGCCCCGCCGCAACCGCCAATTGCCTGTACGAGACGGAGTGGCACCGGATGCAGCACGCAGTGGGGTCTCCGCTGCCGCCGCCCCACCAGCCGGGGCACGGACCGGCCGCCGGCTGGTCGCCGGCCGCACAACACCAGGGCCAACCGGTCCCCCCGGCGCCGGGCTTCACCGCGCCGCCCCCGGGACAGATGCCTCCGCCCCCGACGGACGTCACCGGTCATGTCACCCTGCCGCCCGGCGGCCCGGTGCCCGTGCCCGGCCCACCGCCTCCGGCCACCAGCGCGCCCGACCCCCTCGCCACCACCATGGCCGTGCTGCTCATCGGCCCCGCGGGGGCCGGCAAGACCAGCGTCGCCAAGTACTGGGCCGGTCATCGCCGGGTGCCCACGGCCCACATCAGCCTCGACGACGTCCGCGAGTGGGTGCGCTCCGGGTTCGCCGACCCGCAGTCCGGGTGGAACGACCACTCCGAGGCCCAGTACCGCCTCGCCCGCCGCACCTGCGGCTTCGCCGCGCGCAACTTCCTCGCCAACGGCATCTCCTGCATCCTCGACGACGCCGTCTTCCCCGACCGCCCGGTCGTCGGCCTCGGTGGCTGGAAACGCCATGTCGGTCCGGGGCTCCTCCCCGTGGTCCTCCTGCCGGGCCTGGAGATCGTCCTGGAGCGCAACGCCGAACGCTCCGGCAATCGCCGCCTCTCCGACGAGGAGGTCGCCCGCATCCACGGCCGCATGGCCGGCTGGTACGGCTCGGGCCTGCCCATCATCGACAACTCCCAGCTGGACGTCCCCGCCACGGCCCGGGTCCTGGACGAGGTCCTGGCCCGCTCCATAGCGAGCCCGCCCAAGTGGTGACACCTGCCACGCCGTCCGCGAGGGCGGCCGCGCAGGCACGGTGACGGGACGGCCGTCCCCGGCAGAGCGGCCGTCCACCGGCATCGCGGAGACCTCCTCGCGCCCCGGATGGCGCTGCCGACCGGCGACATCCAGCCACCCCTCGTACGCTCGGTTCATGTCCGAGGTGCACGCATTCCGTCGATCGCGGCTCAAAGAACGCTGCAACGCGGCCGGCAGCGCGGCGGCGCTGATCTCCCGCCCGGCCAACGTGCGGTACCTCGCGGGCGCGGCCCCGCAAGGCGCCGTACTCCTGCTCGGAAGACAGGAGGACGTCCTCGTCTGCACCGGCCCCCCGGACGACCGTCCCGCCGACGGCCGCCCCGACGAGTCGCTGCGCACGCATCTGCTCCCCGGCCGGACCGGCGACGCCGCCGTGGCCGCCGCCGACCTCGCGGGAGCGCAGGGCGCGGGCTCCCTCGCCGTCGAGGAGCACCATCTCACCGTCGCCCGGCACAGGGCGATCGGCTCCGTCGCCCCCGGCCTCCGCCTCGCGGACCTCGGCGGCACGGTCGAACAGCTCAGGGTCGTGAAGGACGAGGAGGAGATCTCCTGTCTGCGCATCGGCGCGGAGATCACCGACCAGGCCCTCGGCGAGCTGCTGGAGTCGATCCTCGTCGGCCGCACCGAGCGCCATCTCGCCCTGGAGCTGGAGCGCCGGCTCGTCGACCACGGCGCCGACGGCCCGGCCTTCCCCACCTCCGTCGCCACCGGCCCGAACGCCGGCCGCCGCGGCCACCGCCCCACCGACCGTCGTGTGGAGGAGGGGGACTTCCTCTCGGTCTGCCTGGGCGCGACCTACCGCGGCTACCGCTGCGAGATCGGCCGCACCTTCGTCATCGGCACCACACCGGCGGACTGGCAGATCGAGCTGTACGACCTCGTCTTCGCCGCCCAGCGGGCCGGAAGGGAGTCTCTCGTCCCCGGTGCCACGTACCGGGACGTGGACCGCGCGGCACGCCAGGTACTGGACTCCGCGGGGTACGCGGAGGGCCTTCCTCCGCTCACCGGGCACGGTGTGGGACTCGAAATCGACGAGGACCCTCAGTTGACCCCCGCGGCCATGGGTAAACTGGACGCTTGCGTGCCGGTCACCGTCGAACCGGGGGTCCACCTCCCGGGCCGGGGCGGCGTCCGGATCGATGACACGCTCGTCGTGCGCCCTGAGGCGGACGGCGGACCCGAGCTACTCACCATCACGACCAAGGAGCTGCTCGCGCTCTAGCCTTCGAGCTGTGCGCCTGCCCCGTGGTCGTCCACGTCAGTCCAGGAGATTCCGCAACCGTGGCTTCCACGAACGACCTCAAGAACGGCATGGTGCTCAAGCTCGATGGCGGCCAGCTGTGGTCCGTCGTCGAGTTCCAGCACGTCAAGCCCGGCAAGGGCCCGGCCTTCGTGCGCACCAAGCTCAAGAACGTGCTCTCCGGCAAGGTCGTCGACAAGACCTTCAACGCCGGTGTCAAGGTCGAGACGGCCACTGTCGACAAGCGCGACATGCAGTTCTCGTACATGGACGGCGAGTACTTCGTCTTCATGGACATGGACACGTACGACCAGCTGCACATCGACCGGAAGACCGTCGGCGACGCCGCGAACTTCCTGATCGAGGGCTTCACGGCCGTCGTCGCCCAGCACGAGGGCGAGGTGCTCTTCGTCGAGCTTCCCGCCGCCGTCGAGCTGGTCATCCAGGAGACCGAGCCCGGCGTCCAGGGCGACCGCTCCACCGGTGGCACCAAGCCCGCCACCCTGGAGACCGGCCACCAGATCCAGGTCCCGCTCTTCATCACCACCGGTGAGAAGATCAAGGTCGACACCCGCACCAGCGACTACCTCGGCCGGGTGAACAGCTAACCGTGGCTGCCCGCAACACGGCCCGCAAGCGTGCCTTCCAGATTCTCTTCGAGGGCGACCAGCGCGGCGCCGACGTCCTGACGGTCCTCGCGGACTGGATCCGGCTCTCCCGGACCGACACCCGGC
This sequence comes from Streptomyces sp. NPDC093094, assembly GCF_044754345.1. NCBI lineage: Bacteria > Bacillati > Actinomycetota > Actinomycetes > Kitasatosporales > Streptomycetaceae > Streptomyces > Streptomyces sp. NPDC093094. The sequence goes on from NZ_JBIVOX010000014.1 coordinate 88,575, forward strand.
AGCCGCCGGTGAGCGAGTACACGATGCAGCTGGTCGAGGGGTACGCGGAGCACGCGGCCCGGATCGACGAGCTGATCGCCCAGTACTCGGTCGGCTGGACGCTCGACCGGATGCCGGTCGTCGACCGCAACATCCTGCGCCTCGGCGCGTACGAGCTGATCTGGGTCGACGAGACGCCGGACGCGGTCGTGCTGGACGAGATGGTGCAGCTGGCGAAGGAGTTCTCGACGGACGAGTCGCCGGCGTTCGTCAACGGCCTGCTGGGCCGTTTCAAGGAGCTCAAGCCGACACTGCGTCGCGCGTAGCGAGAAGGGGCGCGGGGAACTGCGTGACCGGCCACGGACGGCCCACAGCCGCCCACCGGTCCCGGTCCCCCGCGCCCCTTCGGCGTCCTCGCGCACCACGCCGATCGGCGCACAGCAGGCGAAACACCGCCGGGGGGGGGGGGGCCCCCGCGGGGGCCCCCCCCCCCCCGCCCGGGGGTGGGGGGGGGGGGGGGCGCGCCCGAATACGACGGGGGGGGCCCCGGCGGGGGCGGGGCGGCCGGGGCACCCCC
>NZ_JBIVOX010000014.1:89140-208404 GCF_044754345.1 Streptomyces sp. NPDC093094
GGCGCCCGGCCCGCCGGGGGGGGGGGGGGGGGGGGGGGGGGGGGCCCCCCCGGGGGGGGGCCCCCCCCCCCGGGGGGCCCCCCGGGGGGGGGCCCCCCCCCCCCCCCCCCCCCCCCCCGGGGGGGGGGGCCCCCCCCCCCCCCCCCCCCCCCCCCCCCGGCGGTACGTTTCTGCTGAGTCCGCGGAGCGCTCAGCTCTCCTCGTGGGAGACCGCGCGGCGCGCGTCGGCGTCCAGGACACCCCAGCTGATGAGCTGCTCGGTGAGGACGGACGGCGACTGGTCGTAGATGACGGCGAGGGTGCGCAGGTCGTCCTGGCGGATCGAGAGCACCTTGCCGTTGTAGTCACCGCGCTGGGACTGGATCGTCGCCGCGTAGCGCTGCAGGGGGCCCGCCTTCTCGGCCGGCACGGTGGCCAGCCGCTCCAGGTCCAGGACCAGCTTCGGCGGGGGCTCGGCGGCGCCGCCCGGGGTCGTGCCCGGCAGCAGCTCCTGGACCGGCACGCCATAGAAATCCGCCAGCTCGGCGAGACGCTGCACGGTCACGGCGCGGTCGCCGCGCTCGTAGGAACCGACCACGACGGCCTTCCAGCGCCCCTGGGACTTCTCCTCGACACCGTGGAGGGAAAGGCCCTGCTGGGTGCGGATGGCGCGGAGCTTGGCTCCGAGCTGTTTGGCGTATTCGCTGGACATATAGCTCCCCGGCACTGGGTCGACGCGGTCGGCTTGGTTTCCGTGCCGCGCGGCTGGTAACTCACTGTGAGGTTACGCAGCGTTACTCTGCTGCGTCAAGCCGAAAGGTCCGCACCGCTTCTTCCGAGGTGGCGGGGCCCCCTTGGGCCAAGGGGGTGAGACGGGGGCGTCCCGGGGGCCTGCTACGGTGGATGGCGCAATCCCGACGTCCTTTAAGGTCCGTCCCGTGAGGCGGAGAAGGAGGTCCGTTCCGTATGGACACGAACCAGGACGCGCAGTCGTCCGAAGCACGGCCCGTTCTCGAAGGCCCCGACATCGCGCGGGTGCTGACCCGCATCGCCCACGAGATCGTCGAGCGCGCCAAGGGCGCCGACGACGTGGTGCTCCTCGGCATTCCGACCCGCGGCGTCTTCCTCGCCCAGCGGCTCGCCGCCAAGCTGGAGCAGATCACCGAACGCAAGGTGCCCTGCGGCTCGCTGGACATCACCATGTACCGCGACGACCTGCGCATGCACCCGCCGCGTGCGCTCGCCCGCACCGAGATCCCCGGTGACGGCCTGGACGGCAAGCTGGTCGTCCTCGTCGACGACGTGCTGTTCTCCGGCCGCACCATCCGCGCCGCCCTCGACGCTCTGAACGACCTCGGGCGCCCCCGCGCGGTGCAGCTCGCGGTCCTCGTCGACCGCGGTCACCGGGAACTGCCCATCCGCGCCGACTACGTCGGCAAGAACCTCCCCACGTCGTTGCGGGAGACGGTCAAGGTCCAGCTCGCCGAGGAGGACGGTCGCGACACCGTGCTGCTCGGTGTGAAGCCGGCCGCCCAGTAGCAAGTCACGCGCACGGCCCGCTTCGGCGTGCCCACCGGCGCGCAGGTTTGCACTGAATCTCCCGATCAACTGCCTTACGGAGCCTGACAGATGCAGCGTCATCTCATCTCGGCCGCCGACCTCACCCGTGACGACGCCGTCCTGATCCTCGACACCGCCGAGGAGATGGCCCGGGTCGCCGACCGGCCGATCAAGAAGCTGCCGACCCTGCGCGGCCGCACCGTCGTGAACCTCTTCTTCGAGGACTCCACGCGCACGCGTATCTCCTTCGAGGCCGCCGAGAAGCGGCTGTCGGCGGACGTCATCAACTTCACCGCCAAGGGTTCCAGCGTGTCCAAGGGCGAGTCCCTGAAGGACACCGCGCAGACCCTGGAGGCCATGGGCGTCGACGCCGTCGTCATCCGGCACGGCGCCTCCGGGGCCCCGTACCGCCTGGCGAACTCCGGCTGGATCGACGCCGCCGTGATCAACGCCGGCGACGGCACCCACCAGCACCCCACGCAGGCCCTGCTGGACGCCTTCACCATGCGCCGCCGCCTGGTCGGCCGGGACGCCGGTCTCGGCCAGGACCTGGCCGGCAAGCACATCACGCTCGTCGGCGACGTCCTGCACAGCCGGGTCGCCCGCTCCAACGTCGACCTGCTGCACACCCTCGGCGCCGAGGTCACCCTGGTCGCGCCGCCCACCCTGGTGCCGGTCGGCGTCGAGACCTGGCCCTGCGAGGTGTCCTACGACCTGGACTCCACGCTGCCCAAGTCCGACGCGGTGATGATGCTGCGCGTCCAGCGCGAGCGCATGAACGCGGCCTTCTTCCCCACCGAGCGCGAGTACTCCCGCCGCTACGGCCTGGACGGCGAGCGCATGGCGCGGCTGCCCGAGCACGCCATCGTGATGCACCCCGGCCCGATGGTCCGCGGCATGGAGATCACCGCCGAGGTCGCCGACTCCGACCGCTGCACCGTCGTCGAGCAGGTCGCCAACGGCGTGTCCATCCGCATGGCCGTCCTCTACCTGCTGCTCGGGGGCAACGAGCCCGCCGTCACCCACCCCCGTACCGAGGAGAAGTAAGACTCATGAGCAAGATCCTGATCCGTGGTGCGAAGGTGCTCGGCGGCGAGGCGCAGGACGTCCTGATCGACGGCGAGACCATCGCCGAGGTGGGCCAGGGCCTGACCGCCGAGGGCGCCGAGGTCGTCGAGGCGGCCGGCAAGGTGCTGCTGCCGGGCCTGGTCGACCTGCACACCCATCTGCGCGAGCCGGGCCGCGAGGACTCCGAGACCGTCCTGACCGGCACCCGCGCGGCCGCCTCCGGCGGCTACACCGCCGTGTTCGCCATGGCCAACACCTTCCCGGTCGCCGACACCGCCGGTGTCGTCGAGCAGGTCTACCGGCTCGGCCAGGAGCACGGCTACTGCGACGTGCAGCCGATCGGCGCCGTCACGGTCGGCCTGGAGGGCCGCAAGCTCGCCGAGCTGGGCGCCATGCACGAGTCCGCCGCCGGGGTGACCGTCTTCTCCGACGACGGCAAGTGCGTCGACGACGCCGTGATCATGCGCCGGGCGCTGGAGTACGTGAAGGCGTTCGGCGGTGTCGTCGCCCAGCACGCGCAGGAGCCCCGCCTCACCGAGGGCGCCCAGATGAACGAGGGCATCGTCTCCGCCGAGCTGGGTCTCGGCGGCTGGCCGGCCGTCGCCGAGGAGTCGATCATCGCCCGGGACGTGCTGCTCGCCGAGCACGTCGGCTCCCGCGTCCACATCTGCCACCTGTCGACCGCCGGGTCCGTCGAGATCGTCCGCTGGGCCAAGTCCCGCGGCATCGACGTCACCGCCGAGGTCACCCCGCACCACCTCCTCCTCACCGACGAGCTGGTGCGCAGCTACAACCCCGTCTACAAGGTCAACCCGCCACTGCGCACCGAGCGCGATGTGACGGCGCTGCGCGAGGCCCTCGCCGACGGCACGATCGACATCGTCGCCACCGACCACGCCCCGCACCCGCACGAGGACAAGGACTGCGAGTGGGCCGCGGCCGCCATGGGCATGGTCGGCCTGGAGACCGCGCTGTCGGTGGTCCAGGAGACCATGGTGGAGACGGGCCTGCTGGACTGGGCCGGGGTCGCCGACCGGATGTCCTTCAAGCCCGCCGAGATCGGGCGGGCGAAGGGCCATGGACGCCCCGTCTCGGCTGGTGAGCCCGCCAACCTCACGCTCGTCGACACGGCATACCGTGGCCAGGTGGACCCCGAGGGCTTCGCCTCGCGCAGCCGCAACACTCCGTACGAGGGGCGCGAGCTGCCGGGCCGTGTGACGCACACGTGGCTCCGGGGCAAGGCCACCCTCGTCGACGGGAAGCTCACGTGACACCTGTACTCCTGCTGGCCGCCGAGAAGAAATCGGCAGAGGTCACCGACTGGGCCGCCCGCCTGGGCTGGGTCCTCGGTCTCGCCCTCTTCGTCGCGCTCGTCTACTGGCTGATGCGCGAGGGCTGGAAGTGGCGCGGCACGCTCCAGGGCGACCTGCCGGAGCTGCCCAGCGCGCCGGAGCGGACCGGCGCGGTGAAACTGAGCATGAGCGGCCGCTACCACGGCTCCACCACCGCCGGTCAGTGGCTCGACCGGATCGTGGCGCACGGCCTGGGCACCCGCAGCCGGGCCGAGCTCACGCTCACCGACGCGGGACTGGACGTCGTACGCCCCGGCGCGAGCGACTTCTTCGTCCCAGCGGAGGCGCTGCGCGAGGCCCGGCTCGACAAGGGCATCGCCGGCAAGGTCCTCACCGAGGGCGGCCTGCTCGTGGTGACCTGGGAGCACGGCGGCCGGCTGATCGACTCGGGCTTCCGCTCCGGCCACGCGGCGGAGCACGGCGACTGGGTCACCACCCTCAACTCCATGATCGAAACCAACAGCACGGAAGGCGCCGAACGATGACGACCTCCACACAAGGAACCGTGAAGGTTCCTGCCGTACTCGTCCTGGAGGACGGCCGGATCTTCCGCGGCCGCGCCTACGGGGCCGTGGGGGTGACCTTCGGCGAGGCCGTGTTCTCCACCGGCATGACGGGCTACCAGGAGACCCTCACCGACCCGTCCTACCACCGCCAGGTCGTGGTGATGACCGCCCCGCACGTCGGCAACACCGGCGTCAACGACGAGGACCCCGAGAGCAAGCGGATCTGGGTCGCCGGCTACGTCGTGCGCGACCCCGCGCGCGTGCCGTCCAACTGGCGCTCCCGGCGCTCGCTGGACGACGAGCTGCGCACCCAGGGCGTCGTCGGAATCTCCGGCATCGACACCCGCGCCCTCACCCGCCACCTGCGCGAGCGCGGCGCCATGCGCGTCGGCATCTTCTCCGGCAACGCCCTGCCCGACGAGGGCACCATGCTCGCCGAGGTCCGCCAGGCCCCCGAGATGGAGGGCGCGGACCTGTCCGCCGAGGTCGCCACCAAGGAGACCTACGTCGTCCCCGCGATCGGCGAGAAGAAGTACACCGTCGCCGCCGTCGACCTCGGCATCAAGGGCATGACCCCGCACCGCATGGCCGAGCGCGGCATCGAGGTGCACGTCCTGCCCGCCACGGCCACCGCCGAGGACGTCTACGCCGTGAACCCCGACGGCGTGTTCTTCTCCAACGGCCCCGGCGACCCGGCCACCGCCGACCACCCGGTCTCGGTGATGCGCGAGGTGCTCGGGCGCGGCACGCCGCTGTTCGGCATCTGCTTCGGCAACCAGATCCTCGGCCGCGCGCTCGGCTTCGGCACCTACAAGCTGAAGTACGGCCACCGCGGCATCAACCAGCCGGTGCAGGACCGCACGACCGGCAAGGTCGAGGTCACCGCGCACAACCACGGCTTCGCCGTCGACGCCCCGCTCGACAAGGTGTCCGACACCCCCTACGGCCGCGTCGAGGTCTCCCACGTCTGCCTCAACGACAACGTGGTGGAGGGTCTCCAGCTCCTCGACCAGCCGGCTTTCAGTGTCCAGTACCACCCCGAAGCGGCCGCCGGTCCCCACGACGCCGCCTACCTGTTCGACCGCTTCGTGAAGCTCATGGAGGGCCAGCGTGCCTAAGCGCACCGATATCCAGTCCGTCCTGGTCATCGGCTCCGGCCCGATCGTCATCGGCCAGGCCGCCGAGTTCGACTACTCCGGCACCCAGGCGTGCCGGGTCCTGAAGTCCGAGGGCCTGCGGGTCGTCCTGGTGAACTCCAACCCGGCGACGATCATGACCGACCCGGAGATCGCCGACGCCACCTACGTCGAGCCGATCACCCCGGAGTTCGTCGAGAAGATCATCGCCAAGGAGCGCCCCGACGCCCTGCTGCCCACCCTGGGCGGCCAGACGGCCCTCAACACAGCGATCTCCCTCGCCGGGAACGGCGTCCTGGAGAAGTACGGCGTCGAGCTGATCGGCGCCAACGTGGAGGCGATCAACAAGGGCGAGGACCGCGACCTGTTCAAGGAGGTCGTGGAGGAGGTCCGCCGCAAGACCGGGCACGGCGAGTCCGCCCGCTCGGTCATCTGCCACACCATGGACGAGGTCCTCGCGGGTGTCGACGAGCTCGGCGGCTACCCGGTCGTCGTCCGCCCGTCCTTCACCATGGGCGGCGCCGGCTCCGGCTTCGCCCACGACGAGGACGAGCTGCGCCGCATCGCCGGCCAGGGCCTCACGCTCTCCCCGACCACCGAGGTGCTCCTGGAGGAGTCCATCCTCGGCTGGAAGGAGTACGAGCTGGAGCTGATGCGCGACAAGCACGACAACGTCGTGGTCGTCTGCTCCATCGAGAACTTCGACCCGATGGGCGTGCACACCGGCGACTCCATCACCGTCGCCCCGGCGATGACGCTCACCGACCGCGAGTACCAGATCCTGCGCGACATCGGCATCGCCGTCATCCGCGAGGTCGGCGTCGACACCGGCGGCTGCAACATCCAGTTCGCGGTGAACCCCGAGGACGGCCGGGTCATCGTCATCGAGATGAACCCGCGTGTGTCGCGCTCCTCGGCCCTCGCCTCCAAGGCCACCGGCTTCCCGATCGCGAAGATCGCCGCCAAGCTCGCCGTCGGCTACACCCTCGACGAGATCCCGAACGACATCACGCAGGAGACCCCGGCCTCCTTCGAGCCGACGCTCGACTACGTGGTCGTGAAGGCCCCGAGGTTCGCCTTCGAGAAGTTCCCGCAGGCCGACTCCACCCTCACCACCACCATGAAGTCGGTCGGCGAGGCCATGGCCATCGGCCGCAACTTCACCGAGGCGTTCCAGAAGGCGCTGCGCTCCCTGGAGAAGAAGGGCAGCCAGTTCACCTTCGTCGGCGAGCCCGGCGACAAGGACGCCCTGCTGAACGAGGCCGTCCGCCCCACCGACGGCCGCATCAACACGGTCATGCAGGCCATCCGCGCGGGCGCCACCCAGGAGGAGATCTTCGACTACACGAAGATCGACCCCTGGTTCGTCGACCAGCTCTTCCTGATCAAGGAGATCGCGGACGAGCTGGCCGCCGCCGAGAAGCTGGAGCCGGAGCTGCTCGCCGAGGCCAAGCGGCACGGCTTCTCCGACGCCCAGATCGCCGAGATCCGCGGACTGCGCGAGGACGTCGTCCGCGAGGTGCGGCACGCGCTCGGCGTGCGCCCGGTGTACAAGACGGTCGACACCTGCGCCGCCGAGTTCGCCGCGAAGACGCCGTACTTCTACTCCTCGTACGACGAGGAGACCGAGGTCGCCCCGCGCGAGAAGCCCGCGGTGATCATCCTGGGCTCCGGCCCGAACCGCATCGGCCAGGGCATCGAGTTCGACTACTCCTGCGTCCATGCCTCCTTCGCGCTGTCCGACGCCGGGTTCGAGACCGTGATGGTCAACTGCAACCCCGAGACCGTCTCCACCGACTACGACACCTCCGACCGGCTCTACTTCGAGCCGCTCACCCTGGAGGACGTCCTGGAGATCGTCCACGCCGAGCAGCAGGCCGGCCCCGTCGCGGGCGTCATCGTGCAGCTCGGCGGCCAGACCCCGCTGGGCCTGTCGCAGGCGCTGAAGGACAACGGCGTGCCGGTCGTCGGCACCTCCCCGGAGGCCATCCACGCCGCCGAGGACCGCGGCGCCTTCGGCCGGGTCCTGGCCGAGGCGGGCCTGCCCGCCCCCAAGCACGGCACCGCCACCACCTTCGCCGAGGCCAAGGCCATCGCCGACGAGATCGGCTACCCGGTCCTCGTCCGGCCGTCGTACGTCCTCGGCGGCCGCGGCATGGAGATCGTCTACGACGAGACGCGCCTGGAGGCGTACATCGCCGAGTCGACCGAGATCAGCCCCACCCGGCCGGTGCTCGTCGACCGCTTCCTGGACGACGCGATCGAGATCGACGTCGACGCCCTCTACGACGGCCAGGAGCTCTACCTCGGCGGCGTCATGGAGCACATCGAGGAGGCCGGCATCCACTCCGGCGACTCGGCGTGCGCCCTGCCCCCGATCACCCTCGGCGGCTTCGACATCAAGCGCCTGCGCGCCTCCACCGAGGCCATCGCCAAGGGCGTCGGCGTGCGCGGCCTGATCAACATCCAGTTCGCGATGGCCGGCGACATCCTCTACGTCCTGGAGGCCAACCCGCGCGCCTCGCGCACGGTCCCCTTCACCTCCAAGGCGACCGCCGTGCCGCTGGCGAAGGCCGCCGCCCGTATCTCGCTGGGCGCGACCGTGGCCGAGCTGCGCGCCGAGGGCCTGCTCCCGGCGACCGGCGACGGCGGGGAGCTGCCGCTGGACGCGCCGATCTCCGTCAAGGAGGCCGTCATGCCGTGGTCGCGCTTCCGCGACATCCACGGCCGCGGAGTGGACACCGTCCTCGGCCCGGAGATGCGCTCCACCGGCGAGGTCATGGGCATCGACTCGGTCTTCGGCACGGCGTACGCCAAGTCGCAGGCCGGCGCCTACGGCCCGCTGCCCACCAAGGGCCGCGCCTTCATCTCGGTCGCCAACCGCGACAAGCGCTCGATGATCTTCCCGGCGCGTGAGCTGGTCGCCCACGGCTTCGAGCTGATGGCCACCTCCGGCACCGCCGAGGTCCTCAAGCGCAACGGCATCAACGCCACCGTCGTGCGCAAGCAGTCCGAGGGCACCGGCCCGAACGGTGAGCGGACCATCGTCCAGCTCATCCACGACGGCGAGGTCGACCTCATCGTCAACACCCCGTACGGCACCGGCGGCCGCCTCGACGGCTACGAGATCCGTACGGCGGCCGTGGCGCGGTCGGTCCCGTGCCTGACGACGGTCCAGGCGCTCGCCGCCGCCGTCCAGGGCATCGACGCACTCAACCACGGCGACGTGGGCGTCCGATCGCTCCAGGAACACGCCGAGCACCTGACCGCGGCCCGCGACTAGCAGCCGAAGAGGGGGACACCGGAAACGGTGTCCCCCTCTTCATGAGGACACCATGTACAAGATCTTTTTCACTCTCGTCTTCCAGCACATGGACCCGGAGAAGGCCCACCATCTGGCCTTCCGCTGGATCCGCCTCGCCGCCCGCATCCCGGTGCTGCGCACCTTCGTCGCCGCAGCGCTCGCCCCGCGCCACAAGGAGCTGCGCACCGAGGCCCTCGGGCTGCGCATGCACGGTCCCTTCGGGCTCGCGGCGGGCTTCGACAAGAACGCGGTCGCCATCGACGGCATGTCGATGCTGGGCTTCGACCACGTCGAGATCGGCACGGTCACCGGAGAGCCGCAGCCCGGCAACCCCAAGCAGCGGCTGTTCCGCCTGGTCGCCGACCGCGCCCTGATCAACCGCATGGGCTTCAACAACGAGGGCTCCCTCGCCGTCGCCGCCCGCCTCGCCTCCCGCAACCCCGTGTTCAGAACGGTCGTGGGCGTCAACATCGGCAAGACCAAGGTCGTCCCCGAGGAGGAGGCGGCCGCCGACTACGTGAAGTCGGCCGAGCGCCTTTCGCCGTACGCCGACTACCTGGTCGTGAACGTCTCCTCGCCGAACACGCCCGGACTGCGCAACCTCCAGGCCACCGAGTCGCTGCGCCCGCTGCTGCGCGCCGTCCGCGAGGCCGCCGACCGCACGGTCACCACGCGCCGGGTGCCGCTGCTGGTCAAGATCGCCCCGGACCTCGCCGACGAGGACGTCGACGCGGTCGCCGACCTCGCCGTCGAGCTGGGTCTGGACGGCATCATCGCCACCAACACCACCATCGCGCGCGAGGGCCTCGGCCTGCAGTCCGCCCCCGCCCTCGTCAAGGAGACCGGCGGTCTGTCCGGCGCTCCGCTGAAGGCGCGCTCCCTGGAGGTCCTGCGCCGTCTGTACGCGCGCGTGGGCGACCGGATCACCCTGGTGGGCGTCGGCGGCATCGAGAACGCGGAGGACGCCTGGCAGCGCATCCTGGCCGGCGCCACGCTGGTCCAGGGCTACAGCGCCTTCATCTACGAGGGGCCCTTCTACAGCCGGGCCATCCACAAGGGCCTCGCGGCGCGGCTGCGCCAGAGCCCGTACGCCACCCTCGCCGACGCGGTCGGCGCCGACGTCAGGAGCAGGACGGCATGAGCGTTTCGGAACCCTTCGGCGCCCGGCTGCGCCGTGCCATGGACGAGCGGGGCCCGCTGTGCGTGGGCATCGACCCGCACGCCTCCCTGCTGGCCGAGTGGGGCCTGAACGACGACGTCGCCGGTCTTGAGCGGTTCAGCCGTACCGTCGTGGAGGCCACGGCCGACCGGGTCGCCGTCCTGAAGCCGCAGAGCGCGTTCTTCGAGCGCTTCGGCTCGCGCGGCGTCGCGGTCCTGGAGAAGTCGGTGGAGGAGGCCCGCGCGGCCGGTGCCCTGATCGTGATGGACGCCAAGCGCGGTGACATCGGCTCGACCATGGCCGCCTACGCCGAGGCGTTCCTGCGCAAGGACTCCCCGCTGTTCTCCGACGCGCTGACCGTCTCGCCCTATCTCGGCTACGGCTCGCTCAGCCCGGCCGTCGCGCTGGCCCGGGAGAGCGGTGCCGGTCTCTTCGTGCTCGCGCTGACCTCCAACCCGGAGGGCGGCGAGGTCCAGCACGCGATCCGCGCAGACGGCCGGACCGTCGGCGCGACCATGCTGGCGCATCTGGCGGCCGAGAACGCGGGGGAGGAGCCCCTCGGCTCCTTCGGCGCGGTCGTCGGCGCCACGCTGGGCGATCTGTCGACCTACGACCTGGACATCAACGGCCCGCTCCTCGCGCCGGGCATCGGGGCGCAGGGGGCCACCGCGGCCGACCTTCCCGGGGTGTTCGGGGCCGCCGTGCGCAACGTCGTCCCGAACGTCAGCAGGGGCGTGCTGCGGCAGGGTCCCGACGTCAGCGCGCTGCGGGCGGCGGCGGACCGTTTCGCGGAGGAGATCCGCGCGGCGGTGACGGCCGCCTGAGCGCGACTGGACGCGCGTTCGAGGCGCCGGACGGGCCGCGCGGACCGACTTGAGCCTGGATACATTCTCAAATCCGGGGCAGTATGTCTGAAATATCCCGTCCTGGCGGAGGCTGACCAGGACTTTTCCTCTGTTCTCGCTGACTCCGGCGGACTTGACCGCTAGTCTCCGACGAAGTGGGGGCACCTCCCACGCTCCTCACGACAGCGGGGGACGGCGGGCAGCGTGTTGCTCGCGGCTCCCCTGGTGTGGGGCGACTAGGTTCCTCACCGGTCCGTATCCGACAGTTCGACATCCGAGGTGACGTAGGCGTGGCTCTTCCGCCCCTTACCCCCGAACAGCGCGCAGCCGCGCTCGAAAAGGCCGCCGCGGCTCGCCGGGAGCGGGCCGAGGTCAAGAATCGACTCAAGCACTCCGGCGCCTCCCTTCACGAGGTCATCAAGCAGGGCCAGGAGAACGACGTCATCGGCAAGATGAAGGTCTCCGCCCTGCTGGAGTCCCTGCCGGGCGTGGGCAAGGTCCGCGCCAAGCAGATCATGGAGCGTCTCGGCATCTCCGAGAGCCGCCGCGTGCGTGGCCTCGGCTCCAACCAGATCGCTTCCCTGGAGCGCGAGTTCGGCAGCACCGGTTCCTGACGTACGGGGTACTCCGGGCCTGCGTCCCGGGCACCCCGCGATTGCTGGAATAATCGCTGCATGAGTGAACGTCCGCGGCTGACCGTGCTCTCCGGCCCCTCCGGGGTCGGCAAGAGCACGGTCGTCGCCCATATGCGCAAGGAACACCCCGAGGTCTGGCTCTCGGTGTCGGCGACGACCCGCAAGCCCCGGCCGGGCGAGCAGCACGGAGTCCACTACTTCTTCGTCAGCGACGACGAGATGGACAAGCTGATCGCCAACGGTGAGCTGCTGGAGTGGGCCGAGTTCGCGGGCAACCGCTACGGCACCCCGCGCGGCGCCGTGCTGGAGCGCCTGGAGTCGGGCGAGCCGGTCCTGCTGGAGATCGACCTCCAGGGCGCACGGCAGGTCCGCGAGTCGATGTCCGAGGCCCAGCTGGTGTTCCTGGCTCCCCCTTCCTGGGAGGAGCTGGTGCGCAGGCTGACCGGCCGGGGCACCGAACCGCCCGAGGTGATCGAGCGGCGGCTGGAGGCCGCGAAGGTCGAGCTGGCGGCCGAGCCGGAGTTCGACGAGACGCTGGTCAACACCTCCGTCGAGGATGTGGCGCGCGAGCTGCTAGCCTTGATGGATGTTGTGTGATCACGTGCGTGGTCGCACCATGATCACCATTTGACTTTTCCCACCCATCGGAAGGTAGAGCGTGTCCTCTTCCATCTCCGCGCCCGAGGGCATCATCAACCCGCCGATCGACGAGCTCCTCGAGGCAACCGACTCGAAGTACAGCCTCGTGATCTACGCGGCCAAGCGGGCCCGCCAGATCAACGCGTACTACTCGCAGCTCGGTGAGGGCCTCCTGGAGTACGTCGGTCCGCTCGTGGACACCCACGTCCACGAGAAGCCGCTCTCGATCGCCCTGCGCGAGATCAACGCGGGTCTGCTGACGTCTGAGGCCATCGAGGGCCCCGCGACCTGAGCAGCCCCGTGGCCGGCCGATCGTACGATCGGCCCGCAGCGGGTTTTTCCACAGGCCCGGCAGCGCCGCTGCCGGGCCTGTGGTGTGTCATAGGGGTTGTACGTTTCCGAGCCCGGGGAGAGACGGTGGACAAGCCGAAGGTCGTGCTGGGGGTCAGCGGCGGCATCGCCGCCTACAAGGCATGTGAGCTGCTCAGAAGGCTGACGGAGTCCGGCCACGACGTCCGTGTCGTGCCGACCGCCTCCGCCCTGAACTTCGTCGGCGCCGCCACCTGGTCGGCCCTGTCCGGCAACCCGGTCTCCACGGAGGTCTGGGACGCCGTCCACGAGGTGCCGCACGTCCGCATCGGACAGCACGCCGATCTGGTCGTCGTGGCCCCGGCCACGGCCGACACGCTGGCCAGGGCGGCGCACGGCCTCGCCGACGACCTGCTGACGAACACCCTGCTCACGGCCCGGTGCCCGGTCGTCTTCGCGCCCGCCATGCACACCGAGATGTGGGAGCACCCGGCCACCCAGGAGAACGTGGCCACGCTGCGCCGCCGGGGAGCCGTCGTGATCGAACCCGCGGTCGGCCGGCTCACCGGCGTGGACACCGGCAAGGGCCGGCTGCCGGACCCCGCGGAGATCTTCGAGGTCTGCCGTCGCGTCCTCGCCCGCGGTGCCGCCGAGCCCGACCTCGGGGGCCGCCATGTCGTCGTCAGCGCCGGCGGCACCCGTGAGCCCCTGGACCCGGTCCGCTTCCTCGGCAACCGCTCCTCCGGCAAGCAGGGCTACGCCCTCGCCCGCACCGCGGCCGCGCGCGGCGCCCGGGTCACCCTGATCGCCGCCAACACCGGCCTGCCCGACCCGGCGGGGGTGGACGTCGTCCAGGTCGGCACGGCCGTGCAGCTGCGCGAGGCCGTGCTGAAGGCGGCCGCCGACGCGGACGCGGTGGTGATGGCCGCCGCCGTGGCCGACTTCCGGCCCGCCGCCTACGCCGCCGGGAAGATCAAGAAGAAGGACGGCCAGGAGCCCGAGCCCGTCGTCCTCGTGCGCAACCCGGACGTCCTCGCGGAGATCTCCGCCGACCGCGCCCGCCCCGGACAGGTGGTCGTCGGGTTCGCCGCCGAGACCGACGACGTCCTCGCCAACGGCCGGGCCAAGCTGGAGCGCAAGGGCTGCGATCTGCTCGTGGTCAACGAGGTGGGGGAGCGCAAGACCTTCGGATCGGAGGAGAACGAGGCCGTGGTCCTGGGCGCCGACGGCTCCGAGACCGCCGTACCGTACGGCCCCAAGGAAGCGCTGGCCGAAACCGTGTGGGACCTCGTGGCCGAACGTCTTCGCTGACCGCTTCACCCGTTTCGGGGCACCCGCCCACCACATCAGATTGCGGCGTGGCGACCCTGGCCAATGCCGCTCGGCATTGGGCAGAATGCCCGTGCCGCAGGTCACAGCACTCCCGAGAGGCGAGACAGGTGGGCCCGCGGCCGAGCGCGACCGATAAACTGTTCTCGGACGACGCCGGGCGCAGCCCCCGTCCCGTCCGCCCATGATCAGCCAGCAGCCGCTGCAACCCCAGGGAGCGTTGTGTCCCGTCGCCTGTTCACCTCGGAGTCCGTGACCGAGGGTCACCCCGACAAGATCGCTGACCAGATCAGCGACACCATTCTCGACGCGCTGCTCCGCGAGGACCCCACGTCCCGCGTCGCCGTCGAGACCCTCATCACCACCGGCCTGGTCCACGTGGCCGGCGAGGTCACGACCAAGGCTTACGCGCCGATCCCGCAGCTCGTCCGGGACAAGATCCTGGAGATCGGCTACGACTCCTCCAAGAAGGGCTTCGACGGCGCCTCCTGCGGCGTGTCGGTGTCGATCGGCTCGCAGTCCCCGGACATCGCCCAGGGTGTCGACACGGCGTACGAGTCCCGTGTCGAGGGCGACGACGACGAGCTCGACAAGCAGGGCGCCGGCGACCAGGGCCTGATGTTCGGCTACGCGTCCGACGAGACGCCCACCCTGATGCCGCTGCCGATCTTCCTGGCGCACCGTCTGTCGAAGCGCCTGTCCGAGGTCCGCAAGAACGGCACCATCCCCTACCTGCGCCCCGACGGCAAGACGCAGGTCACCATCGAGTACGACGGCGACAAGGCCGTCCGTCTCGACACCGTCGTCGTCTCCTCGCAGCACGCGAGCGACATCGACCTGGAGTCCCTGCTGGCCCCCGACATCCGCGAGTTCGTCGTGGAGCCGGAGCTGAAGGCCCTGCTCGACGAGGGCATCAAGCTGGACACCGAGGGCTACCGTCTGCTGGTCAACCCGACCGGCCGCTTCGAGATCGGCGGCCCGATGGGCGACGCCGGCCTCACCGGCCGCAAGATCATCATCGACACCTACGGCGGCATGGCCCGCCACGGCGGCGGCGCCTTCTCCGGCAAGGACCCGTCCAAGGTCGACCGCTCCGCCGCCTACGCCATGCGCTGGGTCGCCAAGAACGTCGTCGCCGCGGGCCTCGCCTCCCGCTGCGAGGTCCAGGTCGCCTACGCGATCGGCAAGGCCGAGCCGGTGGGTCTGTTCGTGGAGACCTTCGGCACCCACAAGGTCGAGCCCGAGAAGATCGAGAAGGCCATCGACGAGGTCTTCGACCTGCGCCCGGCCGCGATCATCCGCGACCTCGACCTGCTGCGCCCGATCTACTCCCAGACCGCCGCCTACGGCCACTTCGGCCGTGAGCTGCCCGACTTCACCTGGGAGCGCACGGACCGCGTGGACGCGCTGCGCAAGGCGGCGGGCCTGTAAGGTCCCGCACGGCTCCGCCGAGGCCCGGTGCCCCCGAACGGGGGTGCCGGGCCTCGGCGCGCAAAGCACTGGCAGCGGCTGCGGGTGCTCTCTAGGCTGAGGACCGTCTCCCGGTGCGCGGGCCGCGGTTGCCTCGGTGGAGCACGCCCGGTGCGTGCGGTGAAACTGGATCTTCCTCTCCGCTGCCCCTCCGATCTCGGGACGACGCCGGCGTGGCCCGGTGCGCAGGCCGCGGATCCTTCCGGGAAGCAGTCCCTCGCAGGTTCGAATCCTGCTGCCGGTCCCCGACCGGTATGGCCGAGCGGTCCAAGGCAGACGCGCCCCAGGGCGTGCGTGTTTCCGCGGCCGGCCGGATCTCGGGCCACGCCGGTGTCAGTGCCGTTTGGTAGAAATGCAGGCGTGAGCGGGGATAACGAGCCGGTGGAGGGCGGTGCCGAGGGGGCGCCGCCCGAGCAGCTCGCGCTCATCCGGGAGAGCGTGCGCAAGGCCAAGGAGCCGCGGGCCAAACCCAGGACCTGGCGGGGGGCCGCCCTCGCCAGGGAACTTCCGGTCGCGCGGGTCCTCGTCGACAAGGGCGTGCTGCACCTCGACCGCTACTTCGACTACGCCGTGCCCGAGGAGCTCGACGCCGACGCACAGCCCGGGGTGCGCGTGCGGGTGCGGTTCGGTGCCGGGCGGCATCGTGTGCGGGAGGGCCGCCGCGAGGGCGGAGGGCTGATCGATGGCTTCCTCGTCGAGCGGCGGGCCGAGTCGGACTACTCCGGGCCGCTGGCCGCGCTGGCCCAGGTCGTCTCCCCGGAGCCCGTCCTCAGCGAGGAGTTGCTGGGGCTCGCCCGGGCCGTCGCCGACCGTTACGCGGGAAGCCTCGCCGATGTGCTCCAGCTCGCCGTACCGCCGCGCAGCGCGAAGGCCGAGCAGCGGCCCTCGCCCGCCCCGCTGCCGCCGCCCGCGAGCCCCGAGCCCGGGCCCTGGACGCGCTACGAGCACGGGCCCGCCTTCCTGGAGTCCCTCGCCTCGGGCGGAGCGCCCCGCGCGGTGTGGAACGCGCTGCCGGGCCCCTGGTGGAGCGAGGAGCTCGCCCGGGCCGTGGCCGCGACACTCGCCTCCGGGCGCGGCGCGCTGGTCGTCGTGCCCGACGGCAGGGCGGCCGCCCGGGTCGACGCCGCCCTGACGCAGCTGCTCGGCGACGGGCGGCACGCGCTGCTCACCGCCGACGCCGGACCGGAGAAGCGGTACCGGGAATGGCTCGCCGTACGGCGCGGTGCCGTACGGGCCGTCGTCGGGACCCGGGCCGCCATGTTCGCGCCCGTGCAGAACCTCGGCCTGGTGGCCGTCTGGGACGACGGGGACGACAGCCACAGCGAGCAGCACGCCCCGCAGCCGCACGCGCGTGAGGTGCTGCTGCTGAGGGCCGCGCAGGACAGATGCGGTTTCCTCCTCGGCAGCCCGAGCTGCACGGTGGAGGCCGCACAGCTCGTGGAGAGCGGCTGGGCCCGCCCGCTCGTCGCCCCGCGCGAGCGGGTGCGGGCCCACACCCCGCTGGTGCGGACGGTCGGCGACCAGGACCTCGCCCGCGACGAGGCCGCCCGTGCCGCCCGGCTGCCGACCCTCGCCTGGCAGGCCGTCCGGGACGGGCTGCGGCACGGGCCGGTGCTGGTGCAGGTGCCGCGGCGCGGCTACGTGCCGCGGATGGCGTGCGCCCGGTGCCGTACGCCCGCGCGGTGCCGGCACTGCTCCGGGCCGCTGGAGACGCGGGACGGCGGGGCGCTGGTGTGCGGCTGGTGCGGGCGTGAGGAGTCCGCGTGGCACTGCCCGGAGTGCGGCTCCTTCCGGCTGCGGGCACAGGTCGTCGGGGCGCGGCGCACCGCCGAGGAACTGGGGCGGGCGTTCCCGAAGGTCCCGGTGCGGACCTCGGGGCGCGAGCATGTGCTGGACACCGTGCCGGGCACGCCCGCGCTCGTCGTCAGCACCCCGGGGGCCGAGCCGGTCGCCGAGGGCGGCTATGCGGCTGCCGTGCTGCTGGACGGCTGGGCGATGCTCGGACGGCCCGATCTGCGGGCCGGGGAGGACGCGCTGCGCCGGTGGATCACCGCGGCGTCGCTGGTGCGGGACCGGGCGGCAGGCGGCACGGTCGTCGTGGTCGCCGACCCCACGCTGCGGCCCGTGCAGGCGCTGGTGCGGTGGGACCCCGTGGGGCACGCGGTCCGCGAGCTGGCCGAGCGGGCCGAGCTGGGCTTCCCGCCGGTCTGCCGGATGGCCGCGGTGTCCGGCACCGGCGAGGCGGTCGCCGGCTTCCTCGGCACGGTCGGGCTGCCCCCCGACGCGGAGGTGCTGGGTCCGGTGCCGCTGCCGGACACCCCGCCCGGACGTCCTCGCCGGCCCGGTGCGCCACCGCCCGGCGAGCACTGGGACCGTGCCCTGGTCCGTGTCCCTCCCGGTACCGGCGCCGCGCTGGCGGCCGCGCTGAAGGCCGCCCAGGCGGCCCGTACGGCCCGGGGGGCCGGCGAGGGCGTCCGGATCCGGGTCGATCCACCCGACATCGGCTGACCTCCGCGTCCCCGGGGACGGAGTCTCCGCATGCGACTGCCCTCCCGGCGGGGTGCGCCGGGAGGGCAGTCGCGGAGAGCCGGGCGCTCAGCCGTTGCGGGGAGCGGGGAAGGCCGGGGGCCGGGGATCGTCGCGGAGGGCCGGACTGCCCGCGGTGGGCTGGGTCGGCATGGAGCGGGCCGCGGGGACCGTCGGCACGGCGGGAAGGCCGGCGGTGACGTTGATCGTCCGGGTGCCCGTCGGCTCCGGCTCGGCCTCGGCGGACGTCTGGGCCGCGGCACGGCGGGAGCCGTAACGGCGGTGCACCGCCTGCTTGGTGACGCCGAGAGCGGAACCCACCGCGTCCCAGGAGAAGCCGAGCGAGCGGTCGAAGTCGACCGCGGCCGTGACCAGGGTCTCGACACTGTCCCGCAGCTCCTGGGCGAGGCGGACCGTGGGGGCGGGGGCGCGTCCGTAGACGACGAAGCCCGTGGAGGGGCCGGAGCGGCGCGGGCGGTAGACGTTGCCGAGCTGGGCGGTGAGCGTGCGCAGTGCGTCCACCTGCCGGCGGACCCGCTCGATGTCCCGCACCAGCAGTTGCAGGCTGGCCCGAGCCTGGGCGTCGTGGGTTGCGTGGTCGGCCATGAACAGACCTCTCGAACCGGCGTTGAGGAGAAGGGGCCGGGCCGCCTGAGCGGCCCGTTGTGGTCAACTCTTTCTTGACCAACGCGTGTGTGCTCCGCTGGTCACGGGCTGGGGGCGTACGGGCATATGCGTACGCCGCCCGCCCACCCGCGCGCGCCGCCCCCGCGCGGCCCCGGACCGGGGCCGAGGACCCTGGCGGTACCGGCCTGCCGCCGGCCCCCGGGACGCCACCGTGCCGGTCGCCACCGTGCCGGTCGCACGGCCTCGGACCCGGGCGCCGTGCTTTCCGGGACCCGAGCGCTCCACGGGGCCCGCCGGGGCCCGTCGCAGGGCCGCCCCGCGCCGTCCGGACCGAGTGCCCGCCGGGCCTTCGCACGCCGCCCGCGGCCGAGGGCGCCGGTGAGCTGCTGCGGGCTGTCGTGGTGGTGGGCGTCGGCAGCGGTCGCCGTCGGGCCTGAGGAGGGGCGGCTGAGGCATGTTCCGGAGGCCGGGCGCGCGGCCCGGCTTCGCGTGCCGTCGGGCCCGGGGAGCCGTCGGCCGGGGTGCGACGGGCCGAGGACGTCGTCGGTGGCTGTCGTGGTGGCCGAGGTGTGGCGGTGGGGCGGGTCTCTGTGTGCCGGCGGGTCCGGGGGAGTCGTGGGTCGTGGTCCGGCAGCGGTCTGAGAGCGCGTCGGCCGTCGTGGCCGGGGTGTGGCGGTGGGCTGTCGTGGTGGTGGGCGTCGTCGGTGGCTGTCGTGGTGGTCGGGGTGTGGCGGTGGGGCGGGTCTCTGTGTGCCGGCGGGTCCGGGGGAGTCGTGGGTCGTGGTCCGGCAGCGGTCTGAGAGCGCGTCGGCCGTCGTGGCCGGGGGCGCCGGTGGGCTGTCGTGGTGGTGGGCGTCGGCAGCGGCTGTCGTGGTGGTCGGGGAGCCGTCGGCCGGGGTGCTGCGGTGGGGCGGGGATCGTCCGGTCTCTGTGTGCCGACGGGTCCGGGGAGTCGTGGCTCGTGGTCCGAGAGCGCGTCGGCCGTCGTGGCCGGGGGTGTCGCCGGGGTGCCGTGCGCCGTCGAGGCCGAGGACGCCGGTGGGGCTCGGCATGTCGCGTCATAGACTTGTGCGTTGCCCGTCCGACCCCCGCCCGAGAGGCCCGAACCCACCCATGAAGCTCGTCTTCGCCGGTACCCCCGAGGTCGCTGTTCCCGCCCTGGACGCCCTGATCGCCTCCGGGCGGCACGAGGTGGCCGCCGTCGTCACGCGCCCCGACGCGCCGGCCGGGCGGGGCCGCAGGCTGGTCGCGAGCCCCGTCGCCGAGCGGGCGGAGGAGGCCGGCATCGAGGTGCTCAAGCCGGTGAAGCCGCGCGACCCGGAGTTCCTGGAGCGGCTGCGCGAGATCGCCCCCGACTGCTGCCCGGTCGTCGCCTACGGCGCCCTGCTGCCCCGCGTGGCCCTCGACGTCCCCGCCCACGGCTGGGTCAACCTGCACTTCTCGCTGCTGCCCGCCTGGCGCGGGGCCGCGCCCGTGCAGCACGCCCTCATGGCCGGCGACGAGATCACCGGCGCGTCCACCTTTCTGATCGAGGAGGGCCTGGACTCCGGCCCGGTCTACGGCACCGTCACCGAGACGGTCAGGCCCACCGACACCAGCGGCGACCTGCTGACCCGGCTCGCCTTCGCGGGCGCCGGACTGCTCGCCGCGACCATGGACGGCATCGAGGACGGCACCCTGAAGGCCGTACCGCAGCCCGCCGACGGCATCACCCAGGCGCCGAAGATCACCGTCGAGATGGCGCACGTCGACTGGGCCGCCCCCGCGCTGCGCGTCGACCGGGTCGTGCGGGGCTGCACGCCCGCTCCCGGCGCCTGGACGACCTTCCGCGGCGAGCGCCTCAAGCTCATCCAGGTCGCCCTCACGCCCGCCGTCGCCGACCTCGCCCCCGGCCACCTCGCCGTCGGCAAGAACAGCGTCCACGCCGGCACCGGCAGCCACGCCGTGGAGCTGCTGTGGGTGCAGGCGCAGGGCAAGAAGCCGATGAAGGCCGCCGACTGGGCCCGGGGCGTGCGCATCGCCCCGGGGGAGACGCTCGGCTCCTGACCCGCGAGCGGGGCGGGGACGGGCCCGGGCCTCGCGGCTCGGCCGTGCCCGCCCCCGACGTACGCTGGTCGCAGACCGTATACCGAGATCCGGAGCACCTTTTCGTGAGCGACACCCCCCGTCGGCCCCGTACCGCCGGCAAGTCCTACCGGCGGCCGAAGAAGGACCCCGTCCGCATCCTCGCCTTCGACGCGCTGCGTGCCGTGGACGAGCGGGACGCGTACGCCAACCTCGTGCTGCCGCCGCTGCTGCGCAAGGCGCGGGAGAAGGAGGGGCCCGAGAAGTTCGACGGACGGGACGCGGCGCTGGCCACCGAGCTGGTGTACGGCACGCTGCGCCGGCAGGGGACGTACGACGCGATCATCGCGGAGTGCGTGGACAGGCCGCTCAGGGAGGTCGACCCGCCCGTCCTGGACGTGCTCAGCCTCGGCGCGCACCAGCTGCTCGGCACCCGGATCCCCACCCACGCGGCCGTGTCCGCCACCGTCGAGCTCGCCCGTGTGGTGCTCGGCGACGGCCGGGCCAAGTTCGTCAACGCGGTGCTGCGCAAGATCGCGCAGAACGACCTGGACGGCTGGCTCGCCAAGGTCGCACCGCCCTACGACGAGGACCCCGAGGACCATCTGGCCGTCGTCCACTCGCACCCCCGCTGGGTCGTCTCCGCGCTGTGGGACTCGCTCGGCGGCGGGCGCGCCGGCATCGAGGAGCTGCTGGCCGCCGACAACGAGCGGCCCGAGGTGACCCTGGTCGCCCGGCCCGGCCGGTCCACGGCCGAGGAACTGCTGGGCGAGGAGGCGGCGGTGCCCGGGCGCTGGTCGCCGTACGCCGTGCGGCTCACGGAGGGCGGCGAGCCCGGAGCCGTCGACGCCGTGCGGGAGGGCCGCGCCGGTGTGCAGGACGAGGGCAGCCAGCTCGTCGCGCTCGCCCTGGCGAACGCCCCGCTGGACGGCCCCGACGGGAAATGGCTGGACGGCTGCGCGGGCCCCGGCGGCAAGGCCGCCCTGCTCGCCGCCCTCGCGGCCGAGCGCGGTGCCGTGCTGCTCGCGAGCGAGAAGCAGCCGCACCGTGCGGGCCTGGTCGCCAAGGCCCTCGCCGGCAACCCCGGCCCCTACCAGGTGATCGCCGCCGACGGCACGCGGCCGCCGTGGCGGCCCGGCACCTTCGACCGGGTGCTGATGGACGTGCCCTGCACCGGCCTCGGCGCCCTGCGCCGCCGTCCCGAGGCGCGCTGGCGGCGCCGCCCGGAGGATCTGGAGGGCTTCGGGCCGCTCCAGCGCGCCCTGCTGCGCACCGCGCTGGAGTCGGTGCGGGTCGGCGGGGTCGTCGGCTACGCCACCTGCTCGCCGCATCTCGCCGAGACCCGGGCCGTGGTCGCCGACGTGCTCAAGCAGTTCCCGGACACCGAGCTGGTCGACGCCCGGCCCCTGCTGCCGGGTGTCCCGGAGCTGGGCGAGGGGCCGGACGTGCAGCTGTGGCCGCATGTGCACGGCACCGACGCGATGTACCTGGCCGTCATTCGTCGGACCGCGTAGGGGCCTCGGCCGCCGTGCCGGTGCGGGCCGCCGTGGGCTCTCGCCCGCTCTCCCGCACGCCGGCGGCACCGTCCTGCGCCGCCCTCGACAGGCTGTGCGGCCACCACACCTTCGGACCCACGTCCATGAACAGGGCCGTCACCAGCACCGACCGGACGATGAAGGTGTCGATCAGCACGCCGAGGGCGACCGTGAAGCCGATCTCCGCGAAGGCGACCATCGGCAGGGTGCCCAGGGCCGCGAAGGTGCCGGCCAGCACCAGGCCCGCCGAGGTGATGACCGCCCCGGTGGCCGCGAGGCCGGTGATCACGCCCTGCCGGGTGCCCTGCCGGGCGGCCTCCTCGCGGATCCGTGTGGTGAGGAAGATGTTGTAGTCGATGCCCAGCGCGACCAGGAACACGAAGACGAACAGCGGGAAGTCCGTCGACTCGCCCGCGTAGTCGAAGACGTACCGGAACGCGAGCGCGCTGATGCCGAGCGCCGCGGTGAAGGACAGGATCACCGTTCCGATCAGCAGCAGCGGGGCGGTCAGGGCGCGCAGCAGGACGCACAGGATCAGCAGCACCACGAGCAGCACGAGCGGGATGATCAGCAGGTTGTCGTGCGTGGTGGCCTCGTCCATGTCGAGCAGGGCCGCCGTACCGCCGCCCACCTGCGCGTCGGCGTCGGGCACCGCGTGCACGGCGTCCCGCACCCGCTCCACCGTCTGCTTCGCGGCCTCGCTGTCGGCCGGGGCGGTCATGGTCGCCTCGAACATCACCCTCCCGTCGACCACCGGCTGTGTGCCCGGCGGCAGCTGGAGCGAGGTCGGCACGACGCCCTCGGTCCCGGCGACGACCCGGCCCACCTCCCGGGCCTGCTCCTGGTCGGTGATGACGACGAGCGGATCGCCGCTGCCCGCCGGGAAGTACTCGGCCGAGATCTCCTGGCCGGTGATCGAGTCGGGTTTCCCGGTGAACGCGTCCGCGTTGGAGATGCCCTCCGCGCGCAGCTGGATCAGGCCCAGCGAGCAGATCGCGAGGACCACCGCGGTGACGGCCCACACCATGCGCGGCCGGTCGGAGATACGCCGGCCCATCCGGGCCCACAGCCCCCGCTCGTGCGGGTTCGGGGCGCCCAGGTGGGGGATCGCCGGCCAGAAGATCCACCGGCCGAAGATCACCAGCAGGGCGGGGAACAGCGTCATCATCGCCACCAGCGCGACCGCCACACCGATCGCGGCGACCGGTCCGAGGCCCCGGGTGGAGTTCATCTCCGCCGCCAGCAGCACCAGCATGCTCAGGACGACCGTGGCGCCGGAGGCGATCACCGCCGGGCCCGCCCGGTGCAGGGCCAGCGCCATCGCCTCGTGCCGGTCCTCGTGCCGGCGCAGCTCCTCGCGGTATCGGGCCACGAGCAGCAGCGCGTAGTCCGTGCCCGCGCCGAACACGAGCACCGTGAGGATGCCGGCGCTCTGGCCGTTCACCGTCAGACCCGCGTGTTCGGCGAGGAAGTAGATGAGCGCCTGGGCGGTGAACAGCGCGGCGATCACCCCGAGCAGCGGCACCAGCAGCAGGGTCGGGCTGCGGTAGGTGATCAGCAGCATCACGATCACGACGGCCATCGCCGACAGCAGCAGCGTGGAGTCGATGCCCTCGAAAGCCTCGGAGAAGTCCGCGGACGTGCCGCCGGGCCCGGTGATGTGCACGGCCAGGCCGCCGTGGCTCTCGCCCGTCACGTCCCGGATGGAGTCGACCGCGGGCGCGATGCGCTCCCAGCCCTTCTCGTCCATGGTGATCGGCACCTGGACCTGGGCGGCCTGCGGATCCGCCGCCCGGTCGAAGACCGGTCCCCGTGTCTGGTCGCCGATGATGCCGTGGTCGGTGAGCTGCTTGAGCTGCTGCACGTCCTGCTGGATCTCGGCCCGGTCCTGGACCGTCAGGCCGCCGTCCCGGGCGTAGATCACGACCGCCGGGATCTGCTCGGGCCGGAAGTCCTCGGACGCCTGGAGCACCTGGGTCGACTCCGCGGAGCCGGGCAGCCAGGAGGCCGCGTCGTTGTCCTGGGCGTCGGTGAGCTTCTGCGCGAAGGGCGCGGTCAGGAACAGCAGGATCAGCCACAGGACGAGGACGACCCACTTGGCCCGCCGTCCGCAGACGAGATGTGCGATGCCCCGGTTACTCATGGCCACCCCCAGTGCGGCTCGCTTCCGCCGTGCACAGCCCAGCACCCGAGACCGATGCGGCCAACCCCCGCAGGGCATGGCAGGCTTGGGTCATGGCCGCGCAGATCAACCCCAGCATCCTGTCCGCCGACTTCGCCCGCCTCGCGGACGAGGCCAGGGCGGTGGACGGAGCCGACTGGCTCCACGTCGACGTCATGGACAACCATTTCGTCCCGAACCTCACGCTCGGCGTGCCGGTCGTAGAGTCCCTGGCCCGTGCGACGGACACCCCGCTGGACTGCCATCTGATGATCGAGGCTCCCGATCGGTGGGCCCCTCAGTACGTGGAAGCGGGTGCCTCTTCCGTCACCTTCCACGTCGAGGCGGCCGCCGCCCCGGTGCGGCTCGCCCGGGAGATCCGGGCCAAGGGCGCCCGCGCCTCGATGGCGCTGAAGCCGGCGACGCCCGTCGAGCCGTACGAGGACCTGCTGCCCGAGCTCGACATGCTGCTGATCATGACGGTCGAACCGGGTTTCGGCGGCCAGGCTTTCCTGGACATCATGCTCCCCAAGATTCGCCGCACCCGCGAGTTGATCAGCAAGCACGGGCTGGAGCTCTGGCTCCAGGTCGACGGCGGGGTCTCGGCGTCGACCATCGAACGGTGCGCCGACGCCGGCGCGGACGTCTTCGTGGCGGGATCCGCGGTCTACGGGGCCGAGGACCCGGCGGAAGCGGTCCGCGCGCTGCGTGCCCGGGCGGAATCGGCGACCGCCAGGGCGTCGTGGGCGTGCGACCACTGAGCGTCAGGAACGTGAACGGCGCCCATCAGGGCGGATAGGCCGCGCCGGATCTGCAAGGATGAACGGCGAATCCAGAGTGTGAACAGCAGTGAGGAGATCGCCGTGTCGGGTATGTCGGCGGGCCGGTCAGCCATGCGGATGGGACCCGCAGAGCTGGTGCAGGCGGCGGCCATGGCCCGCCGCTTCTACCTCGAGGGCAAATCCAAGATCCAGATCGCCGAGGAGTTCGGCGTCAGCCGCTTCAAGGTGGCCCGGGTCCTGGAGACCGCTCTCGAGCGGGACCTCGTACGCATCGAGATCCGTGTGCCGGCCGAACTGGACGCCGAGCGCTCCGACGCGCTCCGCGCCCGGTACGGCCTGAGGCATGCCGTCGTGGTCGAGTCCCCGGCCGAGGCGGAGGAGACCCCCGATCCCGAGAATCTCGGCGAGGTCGCCGCCGACCTGCTCGGCGAGCTCGTCAACGAGGGGGACGTCCTGGGGCTGGCCTGGGGCCGGTCCACCATCCACATGGCGGCGGCGCTGGACCGGCTGCCGCCGTGCACGGTGGTGCAGCTGACGGGTGTGTACGACGCCGGGACCGCCGAACGCGGCTCGGTGGAGGCCGTGCGGCGTGCCGCGCAGGTCTCCGGCGGGGACGCCCATCCCATCTACGCGCCGATGCTGCTGCCGGACGCGGCCACCGCGACCGCGCTGCGGCACCAGACGGGTATCGCCCGGGCCTTCGAGTACTTCGACAAGGTCACGGTCGCCTGTGTGTCCATCGGCTCCTGGGAACCGGGCATCTCCACGGTGCACGACATGCTCAGCGACGAGGAGCGGGCGCACTACGCCTCGCTCGGTGTCGCCGCCGAGATGTCCGCGCACCTCTTCGACTCCCAGGGCCGCCGGGTCGGGCGGGACCTGGGGGAGCGGTGCATCACGGTCAAGGCCGACCAGCTCCGCCGTATCCCCGAGGTCGTCGCGATCGCGGGCGGGCAGCGCAAGGCGGCCGCGATCGACGCCGTGCTGCGGTCCGGGCTCGTCACCTCCCTGGTGACGGACACCTCCGCGGCCGACTACCTGATGACGGCGGGCCCGACGCCCAGGCCCGCGCTCAACCGGACCGACCCGGACGGGGTCTGACGGAGTGTGATCCGGGGACGGCCGTGACGGCACCGGCGGCGTGCTGCTGCGGTTCGTCCCCGGATGCCGCTGTGTCTGCTCGCCCTGCTCGTCGGGGGTGCCCCGGCGCGAACACCCCCGCCGGCGCCCCGTCCCGGGCCGGGGACACGGCCGTCGTACGGGCGGCGGACCTGCCCGGCGAGGCCCGCGACACGCTGGACCTCGTCGACCGCGGCGGGCCCTTCCCGTACGACAGGGACGGCGCGGTCTCCGGGAACTTCGAGCGGCTGCCGCCCGCGCACGAGCGGGGTGATCACCACGAGTACACCGTCCGCACGCCCCGGCGAGCGGGAGACCGCCCGCGAGGTGTTCGCGCACGCCTCCGCGCTCACCGCGGCCCTCGCCCTTGGAGAATCCTCCTAGCGCACCCTGCGTAGCCTGGAGGAACCGACCGTGCACGGCGTTCCGGCCGTCGTGGGACAATGAAGTACGTGCTCTTTCCCCCTGGCTGACCTGTCCGGGGGCCACCTCTGATCGACTGGGATGTGCAGCACGTGCGTTTCCTCAACGACATCCAGCCCTCGTACGACCTGACGTACGACGACGTGTTCATGGTGCCGAGCCGCAGCGCGGTCGGCTCCCGGCAGGGTGTGGACCTCAGCTCGCCGGACGGCACGGGCACCACGATCCCGCTCGTCGTCGCCAACATGACCGCCATCGCCGGCCGCCGCATGGCCGAGACGGTGGCCCGGCGCGGCGGCCTCGTGGTCATCCCGCAGGACATCCCGATCGAGGTCGTCACCGACGTCATCTCCTGGGTCAAGGGCCGTCACCTGGTGCTGGACACCCCGATCGTGCTGGCCCCGCACCAGACCGTCGCCGACGCGCTGGCGCTGCTGCCCAAGCGCGCGCACAACGCCGGTGTGGTCGTCGACGAGGAGCGCAGGCCGGTGGGCGTGGTCACCGACCAGGACCTCGCCGGCGTGGACCGCTTCACGCAGCTCGAGGTCGTCATGTCCAAGGACCTGCTGCTGCTCGACGCGGACATCGACCCGCGCGAGGCGTTCAACACCCTCGACCAGCACAACCGCCGCTACGCCCCGGCCGTCGACAAGGACGGCCGTCTCGCCGGCATCCTGACCCGCAAGGGCGCCCTGCGGGCCACTCTGTACACGCCCGCCGTCGACGACAAGGGCCGGCTGCGCGTCGCCGCCGCCGTCGGCATCAACGGCGATGTGGCCGGCAAGGCCAAGCAGCTGCTCGACGCGGGCGTGGACACGCTCGTCATCGACACCGCGCACGGCCACCAGGAGTCGATGATCAGCGCCGTCCAGGTGGTGCGCGCGCTCGACCCGGACGTGCCGATCGTGGCGGGCAACATCGTCTCCGCCGAGGGCGTCAAGGACCTCATCGACGCCGGCGCGGACATCATCAAGGTCGGTGTCGGCCCCGGCGCCATGTGCACCACCCGCATGATGACCGGCGTGGGCCGACCGCAGTTCTCCGCGGTGCTGGAGTGCGCCGCCGAGGCGAAGAAGTACGGCAAGCACGTCTGGGCCGACGGCGGTGTCCGGCACCCGCGCGACGTGGCGATGGCACTCGCCGCGGGCGCGTCCAACGTCATGGTCGGCTCCTGGTTCGCGGGCACCTACGAGTCCCCGGGCGACCTCCAGCACGACGCCCAGGGCCGCGCCTACAAGGAGTCCTTCGGCATGGCCTCCGCCCGTGCCGTGCGCAACCGCACCTCCGAGGAGTCCTCGTACGACCGTGCCCGCAAGGCGCTGTTCGAGGAGGGCATCTCCACCTCCCGCATGTTCCTCGACCCGGCCCGGCCGGGTGTCGAGGACCTGGTCGACTCGATCATCGCGGGCGTCCGCTCCTCGTGCACCTACGCCGGCGCCGACTCCCTGGAGGAGTTCGCCGCCAAGGCCGTCGTCGGCATCCAGAGCGCCGCCGGCTACGCCGAGGGCAAGCCCCTGCACGCCAGCTGGAGCTGACGCACCGACGCATTCTCCGACGGCCCCCGCCTCATGGCGGGGGCCGTCGTCGTAGGTGCGGGACACAACGCCCGAAAGCCCCCGTACGCAACACTCGAAAGCCGCCGTGCAACGAATGCCCACCCGTCTGCCATGAACGCAACGATCTTGCGGCCACGCGCAAGGTTGCTGCATTACGGCAGCAATGCCCTGGCTCATAGGGTGCTGGGCTGTACGAGGTGTGGCGGGGATCTCCGCTCGATCGGCGGACCCCGCGGGACGGGGCTTCGCCGTATCCCCGTCCCCTGATCGGCAGCGATAAGGAGCCGCGCGTGCTCGACCAAGGCGCACCCCCGCAGTACCCCAGAGAATCTGCCCCCGGAGTCCCGGGCCTCGGCGCGCGTCTGCTGCGCCGCAAGCCCGTGGAGAACCTGGTCGCGGAGGGTGGTCAGGGTGAGGGAGGCTCACTCAAGCGCTCCCTCGGGCTGTGGCAGCTCACCATGATCAGCATCGGTGCCACCCTGGGCACGGGCATCTTCGTGGTTCTCGGCGACGCCGTCCCCGAGGCCGGCCCGGCCGTCACCCTGGCCTTCGTCATCGCCGGTCTGACCGCGCTGTTCTCGGCCCTGTCCTACGCCGAACTGGCCGGCTCGATCCCGGTCGCCGGATCCTCGTACTCATACGCGTACGCAACCATGGGCGAACTCGTCGCCTGGGTCTGCGGCTGGTGCCTGGTGCTGGAGTACGGCGTGTCGGTGGCCGCCGTCGCCGTCGGCTGGGGCGAGTACCTCGACGAACTGCTCGACGGCACCATCGGTGTCACCATCCCGGCCGCACTGTCCTCGGCGCCCGGTGAGGGCGGCGTCGTCAACCTGCCCGCGCTGATCGTCGTCCTGCTCGCGATGGTGTTCCTGCTCGGCGGTGTGCGGGAGTCCGCCCGCGCCAACACGATCATGGTCGCGGTGAAGATCGTCGCCCTCGTGCTGTTCTGCGCGGTCGGCTTCATGGGCTTCAAGTCCGGCAACTACCGGGACTTCATGCCGCTCGGCATGGCCGGGGTCAGCGCCGCCGGTGCCACGCTGTTCTTCTCCTACATCGGCTTCGACGCCGCCTCCACCGCCGGTGAGGAGGCCAAGAACCCCAAGAAGGACCTGCCGCGGGCGATCATGCTGTCGCTGATCATCGTCACCGCGCTGTACGTGCTGGTCGCGGGCGTCGCCGTCGGCGCCTGGCACTGGACGAAGTTCGAGGGCTCCGAGGCGTCCCTCGCCGCGATCATGAACGACGTCAGCGGCCAGACCTTCTGGGGCACGCTGCTCGCGCTCGGCGCGGTCATCTCCATCGCGAGCGTGGTGCTCACCGTGCTCTACGGCCAGACCCGCATCCTCTTCGCGATGTCCCGCGACGGCCTGGTGCCCAAGGCGCTCGGCAAGATCGACGCCAGGACCGGCACCCCGCGGCTGAACACCGTCCTCGTCTCCCTCTTCTGCGGTGTGCTCGCGGCGATGATCCCGCTCGGCAAGCTCGTCGACGCCACCAGCATCGGCACGCTGTTCGCCTTCGCCCTGGTCAACATCGCGGTCGTCGTGCTCCGCTACCGGCGGCCCGACCTGGAGCGCACCTTCAAGGTGCCGTTCGGCCCGGTGCTGCCGGTGCTGGGCTTCCTGTTCTGCGCCTGGAACATGTTCAGCCTCGACACCGTGACCTGGGTGGTCTTCGGGTGCTGGATGGCCGCGGGACTCGTGTTCTACTTCCTCTACGGCATTCGCCGTTCCCGTCTCGCGACGCCTGAGGCGTCCGTCGCCGAAGTGAAGTGAACCACCCGCAGTGCTGAACGATCTCGACGAACGCATCGTGCACGCCCTCGCCGAGGACGCCCGCCGCTCCTACGCGGACATCGGGCAGCTCGTCGGCCTGTCCGCGCCCGCCGTGAAGCGGCGCGTGGACCGGCTGCGCGCCACCGGCGCCATCACCGGCTTCACCGTACGGGTGGATCCGGCGGCGCTCGGCTGGGAGACCGAGGGGTTCGTCGAGATCTACTGCCGCCGCAACACCTCGCCGGAGACCATCCAGCGGGGCCTGGAGCGCTACCAGGAGGTCGTGGCCGCCTCCACCGTCACCGGTGAGGCGGACGCGGTCGCCCAGGTCTTCGCCTCCGACATGCGGCACTTCGAGCGGGTCCTGGAGCGCATCGCGGGGGAGCCGTTCGTGGAACGCACCAAGTCGGTGCTGGTGCTGTCGCCGCTGCTGCGGCGCTTCTCCTCCGGCTCACCGGCCTGACCGGCCCGGCCGTCCCCCCTCGGCCCGCCGCCGCACGGCCGACAGCATGCGCTGTACGGCGATCCGGTGGCCGCCCGTGCCGATGACCAGGCCCCGGTAGACGGCCCCCGCCGGCCCCGGGAAGCGGGCCCGTGTCTGCGCCTGCACCCGGGTCCGCCCCGTACCGGCCGTATCGAGCCGGAACACCAGGGCGTACGACGAGAAACGGTGGCGTCCGACCAGGGCGAGCCCGCGGTCCGGCTCGGCCGCGGCGACCCGGAAGCCGACGACGGCCGAGCCCTCCGCGAGCGGCCGGGGCCCGCCGGCCCCGCGGTCGGCACAGCCCACCAGCCGCGCGAAGCCCGCCGCG
The DNA here is from genome assembly GCF_044754345.1 of Streptomyces sp. NPDC093094. NCBI lineage: Bacteria > Bacillati > Actinomycetota > Actinomycetes > Kitasatosporales > Streptomycetaceae > Streptomyces > Streptomyces sp. NPDC093094. Next base: position 119,812 of record NZ_JBIVOX010000014.1, read on the forward strand.
CCGCGCCCCGAGAAGGACGTGTCCAGCACCTCGACCAGCGCGCGCCGCACGGCGTCCGGCCCGGCGGTCACGACGGCCGTGTGCGTGTCGACGTGGGGCAGGGCGAGGATCTCGGCAAAGTCCATGGCGGGCACCTTTCGGCGGGCGGCTTCCGTCCGGAGTCTCGCGCGTCCCGGCCCCGCCCGGCCTCCTGCGTCCGGCGGACCTCGGGAGCCGTCCGGGGGAGAGGGCTCTCCTCCCCGGTGCCGATGCGTCCTCCTACAGCGGGGGGTTCCACGGCAGGACCGTGAAGTCGCCCGTGCCCTTCTCCACCTTCTCGAAGGGCGCCGAGCTCACGCACTTCGGGAGGTTCTTCGGTCCCATGCCCTCGGTCGTCGCCCAGCTGTAGCCGAGCCGGTCGTCCCGGCCGCGGTCGTGGACGGTGACACCGAGCCGCTTGCCCTTGACGCCCGGCAGGTCGGAGCCGGTGACGACGCCCGAGACCACGGCCACCTCGCCGCCTGTGACCAGGCAGTCCACCCGCACCTTCGCCCAGCCGCCCTCGCCGCCCACGTAGTGGCTGAACTCGAACGTGCCGGTGGCCTTCGTCGGGTCGGTGCGGTGCTTCGCCGCGAGGTGCGCGTCGAAGGTGAAGGTGATGTCGTCCCCGCCCGAGCGGTACAGCTTCGCCGAGCCGGTGAGCGCGGCGGCCTCCCGGGCACGCTGCCCGGCCGACGCGGCAGCCTCCGGGGACCGCCCGGTGCCGGACGCGGAGACCTTCGAGGACCCCTCGGTGCCCGAGGCGGCGGCCGCGGCCCCCGCCGCCGTCAGGAGCAGAGCGGCACCCAGGACAGCGGTCTTCGTACGACGGTTCATGACGGTCCTTCTCGGTTGTTCTCGCAGGTGAACGGGACGCCCCCTACTCTCGCGGCCCCGCCCCCGCGGCACATCGCACCGCAGAGGGCTCTGCCTCTCCGCCGGGCGGGGGAGAAGACGTACGACCCGGGGCGCAACGAATCGCCGCCGGACGCCGGACGGACGCAACGAACCGCGCACGGGGACGCAACGGCTTCTCCTTGTCCGGCCCGGCCGCCCGCCCGTACCTTCTAAGTGGCCCCCGCACGCATCCGCCGAGGCGGTCACGAGGCCCCCACATCCGACCGTCCCCGGTGAGGAACACGCATGCGCACCGCCCTGCTCCAGAGCTCCGGCCGGCCCGGCTCCACCGTCGAGAACCTGAAGGTCCTCGACGAGGCCGCGGGCCGGGCCGCCGCCGCGGGTGCCGGGCTGCTCGTCACGGCGGAGATGTTCCTGACCGGCTACGCGATCGGCGACGACATCGCCCGGCTCGCCGAGCCCGCCGACGGCGAGGCCGCCGACGCGATCGCCGAGCTGGCCGCCCGCCACGGCCTCGCGATCGCCTACGGCTACCCGGAGCGCGACGGCGACACCGTCTTCAACTCCGTCCAGCTGATCTCCGCGGACGGCGCCCGCGCGGCGAACTACCGCAAGACCCACCTCTTCGGCTGCTTCGAGCGCGACCACTTCACCCCGGGCGACACCCCCGTCGTCCAGGCCCGGCTGGACGGCCTCACCGTCGGTCTGATGATCTGCTACGACGTGGAGTTCCCGGAGAACGTCCGCGCCCACGCCCTGGCCGGCACCGACCTTCTGCTGGTGCCGACCGCGCAGATGCACCCCTTCCAGTTCGTCGCCGAGTCGGTCGTGCCGGTGCGGGCCTTCGAGAACCAGATGTACGTCGCGTACGTCAACCGGGTCGGTCCCGAGGGCGAGTTCGAGTTCGTCGGCCTGTCCGTCCTGGCCGGCCCCGACGGGGTCGCCCGCACCCGCGCCGGCCGTGACGAGCAGCTCGTCATCGCCGATGCCGACCCCGTCTTCCTCGCCGCCTCGCGCGAGAACAACCCGTATCTGAAGGACCGCCGCCCCGGCCTCTACGGGTCCCTCGTCTGAGCCGCTCCCCGAGCCTCCCCCCAGTTTCGTTCCGCGCAAGGAGTCCGTACCCCATGACGTCCACCGTGCCCAACGCCGTCGAGCACGCCGACGAGCAGCAGCCGCCGATCACCATGTTCGGCCCGGACTTCCCGTACGCCTACGACGACTTCCTCGCGCATCCGGCGGGCCTGGGCCAGATACCCGCGACCGAGCACGGCGCCGAGGTCGCCGTCATCGGCGGCGGTCTGTCCGGCATCGTCGCCGCGTACGAGCTGATGAAGATGGGCCTCAAGCCCGTCGTCTACGAGGCCGACCGGATCGGCGGCCGGCTGCGCACGGTCGGATTCGACGGCTGCGACGACTCGCTCAACTGCGAGCTGGGCGCGATGCGCTTCCCGCCGTCCTCCACCGCCCTCCAGCACTACATCGACCTGGTGGGTCTTCAGACCCGGCCCTTCCCGAACCCGCTGGCCGAGGCGACCCCCTCGACCGTGGTCGACCTCAAGGGCGAGTCGCACTACGCCGAGACGGTCGACGACCTGCCGCAGGTCTACCGTGACGTCGCCGACGCCTGGAACCGCTGCCTCGAAGAGGGCGCCGACTTCTCCGACATGAACCGCGCGATGCGCGAGCGGGACGTGCCGCGCATCCGCGAGATCTGGGCGCAGCTCGTCGAGAAGCTGGACAACCAGACCTTCTACGGCTTCCTGTGCGACTCCGAGGCGTTCAAGTCCTTCCGGCACCGCGAGATCTTCGGCCAGGTCGGCTTCGGCACCGGCGGCTGGGACACCGACTTCCCCAACTCCATCCTGGAGATCCTCCGCGTCGTCTACACCGAGGCCGACGACCACCACCGCGGCATCGTCGGCGGCTCCCAGCAGCTGCCCGAGCGCCTGTGGGAGCGCGAGCCGGAGAAGATCGTCCACTGGGCGTACGGCACCTCGCTCGCCACGCTGCACGAGAACGGCACGCCCAAGCCGGCCGTGACCCGGCTGCACCGCACCGCGGGCAACCAGATCACCGTCACGGACGCGAACGGCGACATCCGCACCTTCAAGGCGGCGATCTTCACCGCCCAGTCCTGGATGCTGCTCTCCAAGATCGCCTGCGACGACTCGCTCTTCCCGATCGACCACTGGACGGCGATCGAGCGCACCCACTACATGGAGTCCAGCAAGCTCTTCGTACCGGTGGACCGGCCGTTCTGGCTGGACAAGGACGAGGAGACCGGCCGGGACGTCATGTCGATGACGCTCACCGACCGCATGACCCGCGGCACCTACCTGCTGGACGACGGCCCGGACAAGCCGGCCGTGATCTGCCTGTCGTACACCTGGTGCGACGACAGCCTGAAGTGGCTGCCGCTGTCCGCGAACGAGCGGATGGAGGTCATGCTGAAGTCGCTCGGCGAGATCTACCCGAAGGTCGACATCCGCAAGCACATCATCGGCAACCCGGTGACCGTGTCCTGGGAGAACGAGCCCTACTTCATGGGCGCGTTCAAGGCCAACCTGCCGGGCCACTACCGCTACCAGCGCCGTCTGTTCACGCACTTCATGCAGGACCGGCTGCCCGAGGACAAGCGCGGCATCTTCCTCGCCGGCGACGACATCTCCTGGACGGCCGGCTGGGCCGAGGGCGCGATCCAGACCGCGCTGAACGCGGTGTGGGGCGTCATGCACCACCTCGGCGGACAGACCGACGGGACCAACCCCGGCCCGGGCGACGTCTACGACGAGATCGCCCCGGTCGAGCTGCCCGAGGACTGACCGGGCCCGACGACAAAGGCGCGGGCCGCCGGATCCCGACTCCGGCGGCCCGCGCCTTCTCCATTCCCCGGGCTGGCTCAGCCCGGCAGGGGTGTGAGCATCATCCGCCCCGCCAGCCCCACGGCCGCGTCGAGACGCTCGGTGAACTCCTCGGCCAGCTCGGGCAGCCGCCGCAGCGCCCACAGCGCACGCGCCGCGGCCCAGGTGGCGTCCCGGGCACGCTCCAGGCTCCAGGCGCCGAGCAGATGCGTGATGGGGTCGGCGATCTGGAGCAGGTCGGGACCCGGCATCAGATCTTCGCGGATGCGCTCCTCCAGCGTCGTGAGGAGGTCGCCCACCCGGTCGAACTCGTCCTCCAGCTCGGCGGGTTCGCAGCCGAGGCTACGGCAGGCGTCCACCACCGCCAGCGCGAGATCGTGGCCGATGTGCGCGTTGATGCCCGCGAGCGCGAACTGCAGCGGGCGTACACCGGGATGGCGGCGGAACTGGAACAGCGGCCGCCAGCAGGCGGGCGGACGGCTCCCGCCCGCAGCCGCGTCCACGGCCGACAGGTACCGCTCCGCGAACCGTACGTCCAGCGTGATCGCGGCTCCCGGGTCGGGGAAACGCCCCGCGTCCAGCTGCCGCCCGACCTCCTCGGTGACGGCCAGATAGACACGGTTGAAGACGGCGACCCCGTCCCGCTCGGGCAGAGCGGCGCCCAGTGCGCGCATCCGGGAGACGACCGCGTCGAGGGGTGTGGTGAACTGTTCCAACTGCGCCATGGTGGCAGGGTCCCAGTCCTGGGCTGCCCGCAGGCCCGGCGGGCCCGACGCTTCCCCAGAACGGGGGAACGCACCCGCCGCGCGAGAGGGGGAAGAACGCAAGTGGCAGGCTCACGTGCCCGCCGGCTGGCCACGCGCCGGGCCGACCGAAAGCGCGCCGCGCGCCGCAACACCGTCGCGGCGGCGGCCTCGGTGGTGGTGGCCGTCGGTACCGTCACCGGCCTGCTGTCCGCCGTCGACGACCGACGGGGCCTGGACGAGGCGCGTCCGGCGGAGGCGACCGGCTCGCCCTTCGTGGCGCCGCCGGTCGTCCCCTCGCCGTCCGCCTCCGTCCCGGCGTCGCCGAGTCCGTCCCCCTCGCCGAGCCCCTCGAAGAAGGCCGCGCCGAGGAAGGAGACGACCAGGGCGCCCGCACCGGCCCGGACCACGAGCCGGCCGGTGAGCGCGCCCGTGTCCACCCGGCTGTACCGTCACCCCGACTCCCAGGTGCTCGACTGGGTCCGCAGCAACCCCGGCGACTCGCGCCGGGCGGTGATCGAGTCGCGTATAGCCGGCCATCCGGCCGCGGTGTGGTTCGCCGACTACACCCCGCAGACCATCACCTCCCGGGTCGCGGCCGTCACCGCGGGCGGGGCCGCGCAGGGCCGGGTGCCGGTCGTCGTGCCGTACGCGATACCGGACCGCGACTGCGGCGGGTACTCCGAGGGCGGGGCTCCCGACCTGGCCTCCTACGACGCCTGGATCGACGCCTTCGCGGCCGGACTGGGGTCCGGCGAGGTGATCGTGATCCTGGAGCCCGACGCGGTCGCGCAGTCCGAGTGCCTGTCCGGGGGCGAGCGCGCCGAGCGTTTCGCCTCGCTCGCGCGCGCGGGCCGTGTCCTGAAGGACGCCAACCCGAACGCGCGCGTGTACTACGACGCGGGCCACTCCGGCTGGCGTACCGCGGAGCAGCAGGCGGCCCTGCTGCGGCAGGCCGGCGCCGCCTCGGCCGAGTCCTCCGACGGGGTCTTCAGCAACGTCTCCAACTTCCACCTCACGGCCGACGAGATCGCCTACGACCGCCGGGTGCTGGACGCCCTCGGCGGTCCGCCGGGCCTCGGCGCCGTGATCGACACCAGCCGCAACGGCAACGGCGCCCCGCCCGACGGGGAGTGGTGCGACCCGGCGGGCCGCACGCTGGGCAGGACGCCGACCCTGAGCACGGGCGAGGCGCGGATCGACGCCTATCTGTGGGTGAAGCTGCCGGGGGAGTCGGACGGCTGCAGGGGGGAGCCCGGCACCTTCACGGCGTCGTACGCCTACGACTTGGCGCTCTGAGAGCCCTCGTCGTAGCTGGAGGTGCCCTCGTCGAGCAGCGGCTCCTGCGTCTTCATGTGGGCCGGGGCGAAGGCCCGCAGCGTGTGGTAGCCGGTGATGACGACGAGGGTGCCGAGCGCGATGCCGCTGAGCGAGAAGGTGTCGCCGAACTCCAGGGTGACGTCGCCGACGCCGATGATGATGCCCGCGGCGGCCGGCACCAGGTTCAGCGGATTGCGCAGGTCCACCTCGGCGTTGATCCAGATCTGGGCGCCCAGCAGGCCGATCATGCCGTAGAGGATGACGGTGATGCCGCCGAGGACGCCGCCCGGGATCGCGGCGACGACCGCGCCGAACTTGGGGCACAGCCCGAAGAGCAGGGCGAAGCCGGCGGCCGCCCAGTAGGCGGCGGTGGAGTAGACGCGGGTCGCGGCCATCACGCCGATGTTCTCGGAGTAGGTGGTGTTCGGCGGACCGCCCACCGCGGTGGAGAGCATGGAGGCGACGCCGTCGGCGGAGATCGCGGTGCCCAGCTTGCCGTCGAGGTTGTCGCCGGTCATCTCGCCGACCGCCTTCACGTGCCCGGCGTTCTCGGCGACCAGGGCGATCACGACCGGCAGCGCGACCAGGATCGCCGACCACTGGAACGTCGGCCCGTGCAGATCCGGCAGACCGATCCAGTCGGCCTTCGACACGGCCGAGAAGTCCAGTCGCCAGTGGTCGGTGACCTTGCCGGCGCCGTCCACGGAGTGGATCCGGCCGAAGATCCGGTCGAACGCCCAGGAGATGCCGTACCCGAGGAGCAGGCCCAGGAAGATCGCGATCCGGGACCAGAAACCACGCAGACAGACGACGGCCAGACCGGTGAACAGCATCACCAGCAGTGCCGTCCACTGGTCCTGCGGCCAGTAGGTGGAGGCGGTGACCGGGGCGAGGTTGAAGCCGATCAGCATCACGACCGCGCCGGTGACGATCGGCGGCATCGTGGCGTGGATGATCCGCGCCCCGAACCGCTGCACGGCCAGACCGATCAGGAACAGCGCCGCGCCGACCACGAACACCGCGCCGGTCACGGTGGCGCTGGTGCCGCCCTGGGCGCGGATCACCGCCGCCACGCCCACGAAGGACAGCGAGCAGCCCAGATAGCTGGGCACCCGGCCACGGGTGGCCAGCAGGAACACGATCGTCGCGACGCCCGACATCATGATCGCGAGGTTGGGGTCCAGGCCCATGAGGACCGGCGCCACGAAGGACGCGCCGAACATCGCGACCACGTGCTGGGCGCCCAGTCCGAACGTACGCGGCCAGGACAGCCGCTCGTTGGGCCGGACCACCGCGCCGGGGGCCGGGGTGCGTCCGTCGCCGTGCAGTTTCCAGCGGACGCCGAGATTCATGGTGGGTTTCGCTTTCGTCGTACGTGCGGGCCGCCGGTCATTCTCCCCGCCCGAAGGCTTCTGAGCGCCCGCTTAGTATGGGGTGGTTGAACCGTCCATCACAGGAGAGACGCCCGTGACCGCCGAAGCTCCGCCCGCCCCCGCCCTGCCGTACGGCAGGCTCCTGCCCGTCACCGTCCACTTCGACGACCTGGACGCGCTCGGCCTGCTGCACAACGCCCGCTATCCGCTGCTGGCCGAGCGCGCCTGGACCGCACTGTGGGAGGGGCACGGATTCCGCTTCGAGGGCGACTGGGTGGCGGCCGGTGACGCCTGCAACGCCGTCAAGGAGCTGCGGATCACCTACGAGGCCCCGGTGACGCGGCCCGGTGAGTACGCCGTCCATCTGTGGCTGGAGCGGCTCGGCACCACCGGTCTGACCTACGGCTTCCGCTTCTGCTCCGCCGACGGCGCCACGACCTACGCCCACGGCAGCGGGGTGCTGGTCCGCCTGGACGCGGCCACGCTGCGCCCGGCGCCGTGGAGCGAGGGGTTCAGGACCGCGGGCCGGTCACTGCTGCGTCCGACGGACGGCTGACCTTCGGCCGGTCCCGGTCGCCCGCCCGCAGGACCCCGGCGAACGCGACGAGGCCGCAGGCCAGCACGGTCACCAGGCCGAACGACACCACCAGGCTGGTCGCCTGGGCCAGCCCGCCGATCGCGCCCGGCGCGACCAGCCCCGAGGTGTAGGTGATGGTGGCGACACCCGCGATGGCCTGGCTGGGGTTGGGGCCGCTGCGGCCCGCCGCGGCGAAGCACAGCGGCACCACGACCGCGATGCCGAGGCCCATCAGCGCGAAGCCGGCCATCGCCGGCGCCGGCTGCCGGGAGAGCACGACGAGCAGTCCGCCGAGCACGGCGAGGACCCCGCCCGCCCGGACCGTGCGCACCGAGCCGTAGCGGTCCACCACCTTGTCGCCCGCGATCCGGGCCACCGCCATGGTGAGCGTGAAGCCCGTGGTGCACGCGGCGGCCAGCCCCGCCGAGGAGTCCAGCCGGTCGCGCAGGTACACCGCCGACCAGTCCAGGCTGGCGCCCTCGGCGAACACCGCGCAGAAGCCGATCGCGCCGATGAGCAGCGCGGACCTCGGCGGCAGCGCGAACCGCGGCGGAGGCTCCTCGTCCGCGGCCGGCTGGAGGTCCAGCACCCAGGCGCAGGCCCCGATGCCGAGGGCGGTCAGCACGGCGGCCGCCAGTATGTGGTGCAGCCGGGCGTCGGTGCCGAGGTGAGCGGCGAGGGTGCCGGCCACCGAGCCGAGCAGGGCGCCCGCACTCCACATGCCGTGCAGCCCGGACATGATCGAGCGGTCCAGCCGGTTCTCGACCTCCACCCCGAGGGCGTTCATGGCCACGTCCGCCATGCCCGCCGTGGCGCCGAAGACGAACAGCGCCGCGCAGAGCGTGAGCAGGTTCGGGGCGAGCGCCGGGAGCGTGAGCGCCAGCGTCCACAGCGCGATCAGACCGCGCAGCGCGTTGCGCGCGCCGAAGGTGTGGCTGATCCGTCCCGCCAGCGGCATCGAGAGGGACGCCCCGAGCGCCGGGAACGCGAGCGCGAGGCCCAGCTGTCCGGCACTCACCCCGGCGTGGTCCTGGATCCACGGCACGCGGGTCGCGAACGAGCCGGTCACCGCTCCGTGCACGGTGAACACGGCGGCCACCGCGTAGCGGGCGCGCACCACCGCGCGCCGGTCCACGGCATCGGCCTCCGAGTCCCGTGAGACCGCTGAGGTCACGTCACCCATCTTCCCGCCCTCCCCGTGGGCATGCCCGTGCGGCAGGCTCCGGTGGCGTAAACTATCAGGGACCCTGCCTGATAGATAGTGGGTTTCGGGGAGGGGGTCCGTCCGAGGCCGTGATCCGAGCGGCCCCGCGCTTCTGGGAGGATCCCGGCATGGCCGCATCCCCGAGCACCGCCCGAGCCCTCAACGACCGCCTCGCCCTGCGGCTGCTCCAGGAGGAGGGGCCGCTGACGGCCCCGCAGCTCAAGCGGCTCACCGGGCTGTCCCGGCCCACGGTCGCCGATCTCGTCGAGCGGCTCACCGCGGCCGGCCTCGTCAGGGTCGTCGGAGAGGCGGGCGAGCAGCGCCGGGGGCCCAACGCCAAGCTGTACGGCATCGTCGCCGAGCGCGCGCATCTCGCCGCCCTCGACGTGCGCACCGAGGGCGTCCGGGTGACCGTCTCCGACCTGCTCGGCCGGGTGCTCACGGAGGCGGCCGTGCCGATCGGCGGGGACACGGGGACGGGTCCCGCGGTGGAGCAGGCCGTCGCGCTGGTCGAGCGGGCCGTGAAGGAGGCCGGGGCGGACCGGCTGCACACCGTCGGCATCGGGGCGCCCGGCCTGATCGACCCGGCGGCGGGCGAGCTGCGCGACACGACCAAGCTGCCCGAGTGGCACCGGCGTCTGGTGGCCGCGCTCCAGGAGCGGCTCCCCGAGGCCCGCGTCACCGTGGAGAACGAGACCAACCTGGCCGCCCTCGCCGAGCAGCGCGAGGGCGTCGCCCGCGACCGTGACACCTTCGTCCTGCTCTGGCTGGGCGGCGGCACCGGTGCCGCGGTCGTCCTCGACGGCGTCCTGCGCCGCGGGGCCTCCGGCGGTACGGGCGAGATCGGCTTCCTGCCCGTCCCCGGGACGCACTCCCTCCCCTCCGCGACGGACTGCGGAGGCGGCTTCCACTCCCTCGCGGGCGCCCAGGCCGTCGAGCTGCTGGCGGCGGAGCACGGCCTGACCGCGGAGGCCGGGCCCGAGGAACTGAGCGCCGCGACCCTGGTCCGGGCCGCTCTCGGACCGGACTCCGCCCCCGGCGCCGGCTTCCTCGACGCCCTGGCCGACCGGGTGGCCATCGGCGTCGCCTCGGTCGCCGCGGTACTGGATCCCGGGTGCGTCGTGCTCGGCGGGGAGGTCGGGCAGGCCGGAGGCGAGGCACTGGCACACCGGGTGGAGGAGCGGATCCGGCGGATGTCGCCGCTGGAGACCGAGGTCAGGGCGAGTGCCCTCGGCGGCGGCGCCGTCCTGCGCGGGGCGCTGCTCACCGCACGGGACCGGGCGCAGGACGAACTGTTCGCGCCGCCCGAACGCTGACCCGGACGAGGCGGTACCGCCGACCGACTCCGGCCCGGCCGCGCTCCTGGTGCCGGCCGTGCGGGCGCTGTCCGCCCGGGACCCGGCCGTGTCCCGTGGCCGCCGGCTGCCCGCGACGTCCCGCCCCGTGACCGCGGGGGTCCGTGCGGGGGCCGTCAGGGCTTCGGGGCGGCGCCGCGCTGCCGTACGTGTCCGTCCAGGTACGCCTCGAAGGTGCCTCGGCCCACGGCCCGTTCCGGGGTGAGGTGGCCGCCCGCGCGGAAGGCGCGGTACGCCGCTCCCCACAGAGGCACCCTCACCAGGGCCCGGCGCCGGCCCGTGGCCGCGAGATACGCGCGGGCCAGCGACTCGAAGGAGCGCACCTCGGGGCCGCCCATGTCCTCGACCCGGCCCGCGGGAGGCCCGACGGCCAGCCCGGCGAGCCGTTCGGCGACCTCCGCGACCTCGATCGGCTGGTCGCTCACCCCGGCCGGCAGCGGCATCACCGGAAGCTTCGCCAGCGACCCCAGCACCCGCACCAGCAGGTCGTGGAACTGTGTGGCGCGCAGTGTCGTCCAGCCCAGCCCCGACCGCTCGACCAGCCGCTCCACGGCGAGCTTGGACCTGTAGTAGCCGAACGGCACCCGGTCCACCCCGACGATGGAGATGTAGACCAGATGCCCGACCCCCGCCCGCCGCGCCGCGTCGATCAGATGCGCCGCCGCCCGCTCGTCCCCGCCGCGCGGCGTGCTCGCGCAGTGCACGACCGTGTCCACCCCCGCCACCGCCGCGTCCAGTGCGCTCCCGCCCTCCCGCAGGTCCACGGCGTAGGGCCGGGAGTTCCGGCTGAGCACCCGCACCTCGTGCCCGTCCGCGCGCAGCCGCTCGGTGACGAGCCGGCCGAGCACTCCGGTGCCGCCGGTCACCAGGATCGTGGTCATGCTGTTCAGCCCCTTCGGACGCCGGGCGCTCCCCGGTGGAGCGCCCTTCCCGGCTGGGACCGTGCAGCCCCGCGGAATGTGACAGCCCCGGGGGAAGTGGCCCTACCGTCCGGTGAGCTGCCGCTGAAGAAAGTCCAGTTTGTCCGGGTTCAGTATGGTGCGGGCCTCGGCGATCAGCCCGTCGCGCAGTGCGAACGAGGTCATCGCGACGAGCTGCTCGCCCGCCCACGCGAGCAGCGCCGTCGCCCCGTTGACCTCGGCCACCGAGTACCGCACGTCGGCCAGGTGCCGCTCAGTGACGCCCACCAGGAACCGCACGACCTTGTCGCGTCCCTCGATCGGGCGCAGGGCCGCCCTGACCTTGCCGCCGCCGTCGCTGTACCAGGTGACATCGGCGGCGAGCACCTTCTCCAGACCGGCCAGATCACCCTCGCGGGAGGCGGTGAGGAAGGAGGAGACGAGTTCCCGCTGCCGGTCGGGCTCCGGGTCGAAGCGGTGCCGGTCCTCGGCCACCCGCTGCACGGCCCGGCGGTAGAGCTGGCGGCAGTTCGCCTCGCTGAGGTCCAGCGCGCCCGCGATGTCGCGGTGCCCGTACCCGAACGCCTCGCGCAGCACGTACACCGCCCGCTCGGTCGGGGTGAGCCGCTCCAGCAGCACCAGCACCGCCAGCGACACGGCGTCGCGCTGCTCGGCGGACTCCAGCGGGCCGAGGGCGCCGTCGAAGGTGGCGACCGGTTCCGGCAGCCAGGTGCCCACATAGCTCTCGCGGCGGACGCGCGCGGAGGTCAGCCGGGTCAGACAGAGATTGGTGACGACCTTGGCGAGCCAGGCCCCCGGCTTCTCGATCTGCGCGCGCTCGGTGCCGCTGAAGCGCAGCCAGGCGTCCTGCACCGCGTCCTCCGCCTCGTCGGCGGAGCCGAGCAGGCGGTAGGCGAGGCCGAACAGCCGGGGGCGATGGCTCTGGAACTCGTCGGCGAGCGCGGCGGTCGTCATGCCCTCACCCTGCCAGAGCGGCCTCCGCGGGCGGAGCCCGGGAGGCCGGTGGCGGTACGCCGTTGAGGGGGACCCGGCGGCGGGGCAAGGGCCGTCGTCACCGCCGCCGGGTCCGTCATCGAGGGGATCAGCAGGAACCGAGGTCCTGCCACACACCCCACTCGCCGGTGGTTCCGGGCTCCTCGCCCTTCGTCCACCACTTGGCCTTCCACGAGTGCCCCTTGTGGGACACCGTGTTGCCTCCCGAGTAGGCGGTGGCCGTGTCCCAGGCCGGAGCCGTGCACGTCCCGCCGGTCGGCGTCGGCGTCGGCGTCGGGGACGGGGACGTGGGGTCCGTCGGGGTCGGCGTCGGCGTGGGCGTCGACGAGCCCGGTTCCACCACGGTGGTGCCCCGCGCCAGGTTCCCGGCCAGCGCGTACGTCGTGCCGGCGATGTTCACGGTCCAGTTCCACGGGGTGGACACCGGCAGGTAGTAGTTGAACGACAGCTCCACCGACGCGCCCGGGGCGAGCGACTGCCAGGCCGGCAGCTTCAGCGAGACACGGTGGAAGTCGCCCTTCAGTCCGCCGACGTTGGATCCGGTGTGGTCGCTGCTGATCACCTTCGTGCCGAAGCCCGACTGGTCGGAGGCGTTGCCCGGCGCCGCGGTGGAGTAGTCGAACTGGAACTCCGTGCCGCCCGGCAGGGCCGTCCGCGTGTTGTTGGTGATCTTCACCTTGGGGGTGATCGGGTAGTTGGAGTCGCCGAGCTTGAAGTCGCCGAACTCCACACCGATGTCGACGGCCTGCGCGGGCAGCGCCTTGTTCGAGACCTTCGCGCCGTAGGGGGCGGCCGCCTTGAACTTGTCGTACATCAGCGAGGTGAGCGTGGAGCCGGGCTCGTACTGGCCCTTGGCGGCGTTCCAGGCGTAGTCGCCGGCCAGCTCCCACACCATCGTGCCGCCGATGCCGCGGTCGACGACGTAGTCGGCCTTCGCGGCCACCGACTGCTCGTCCTCGGTGGACAGGAACACCTTCTTCTCGGCGTTCCACAGCCACGGGGCGACCAGGGTGGAGTCGTACCTGCGGGCGTAGCTGCCGGCCAGCCGGGTGTCGGCCGGGAAGCCGTACTTGGTGACGTAGTCGCCGACGACGCCCTTCTCCAGGTTCTTGGCGTGCCACATCGGGTTGGAGCCCGCCGGGGACTCCTTGCCGTTGTCGTCCTTGTCGTGCCACAGGTTGTCGATGCCGACCGCGCCGTCACCGCACTTGGTCAGGCCGGACCCGGCCGGGCAGGTGGTGGCGGCCGCCTTGCCCCACAGGCCGTCCGTGCCGCCCTGGACGTTCTTGAAGCCGCGCGTGTAGTAGGGCAGGCCGATGTTGATGCGGCCGGCCGGCATGGACCCGCGGAAGTAGTGGTAGGCCCAGTCGGTGTTCAGGTAGCCGATGCCGCCGTACTGCTGGCTGCCGTAGACGCCCGCCGCGGCGAGTTCCCCGTCCTTGCCGTCGTCGAAGAGGGAGGCGTTCGGACCGACGTACTCGTTCCAGGCGCCGTGCAGGTCGTACGACATGATGTTGACGTAGTCCAGGTACTTCTGGACCTGGAAGGTCTCCATGCCGCGCAGCAGATAGCCGGAGGAGGGGGCCGCCACGGACAGCAGGTAGTGCCTGCCGTCGGCCGCGCCCGCGCGGTCGAGCTTCTCGCGCAAGGACTTCATCAGGGCCGCGTAGCTCTTGACCAGGCCGGCCCGGCGGGCGTTGGCGAAGGACCAGTCGAGCGGGTTGCCCGCGTCCTTCATGGTGGTCGGGTACTCGTAGTCGATGTCGACGCCGTTGAAGCCGTACTTCCTGATGAAGGCGACGGCGGAGTCCGCGAAGGTGTCGATGCCCGCCTGGTTGACCGAGCCGTCGGCGTTGGTGGCCATCGAGTAGAAGCCGCCCGAGTTCACCCGGGAGCCGTCGTCCGCGAAGTAGCCGCCGGTCTCGGCCCAGCCGCCCACGGAGATCATCGTCTTGACGTTCGGGTGCTGCTTCTTGAACTTGTTCAGCAGGTTGAAATGGCCCTTGTAGGGGAGCGCGGGGTCCATCTCGGCACCGGCCACGCCGGGCCAGGTCATCCCGGTCGCGGCGTTCGTGGCGTTGTCCGTGCCGACGGAGATCTTGTTCGCGCCGTCGATGTGCGCGAACGCGTAGTTGATGTGGGTGATCTTGTCCCACGGGATGTTCGAGGCGAGGTAGGCGGGCGTGCCGTCCTTGCCGGTGCGCCAGCCGGTGAAGTAGCCGATCACCCGGCGCTGGTGGTCGGCGCCCATCTTCTCGCGGCCGTCGGCGTCGTAGACCGAGCAGTAGGGGACGTCGACGCCGGGCGTCTTGTACAGGCCGTCGGGACGACAGGAGTCCTGGTCGGCGGCGTGCGAGACGGCCGGGAGGCCGGCCAGCAGCAGGCCGGCGGCCGCGCCGGCGGCGGCGAACAGGGCAGCGGGTCTGGCTCGATTGCGTGCGGGGGACAGCAATTCGGTTCCTCTCCACGGAAGTTGCGCAGACCCTAGGGAGGACTAGACCAATGCGTCAATAGGTATGGACCAATTTCCGGGACCCTCCCCGGCCCCGGACCGGACCCTCCCCGGCCCCGGACCGGACCCTCCCCGGCCCCGGACCGGACCCTCCCCGGCCCCGGACCGGACCCTCCCCGGACCTGGACCGGACCCTCCCCGGACCCGGGGCGGGGTCCTTCCCGGCCCGGGTCTCTCCCCGGGCCGGGCCGCGGACGGCCCGGCCTGTGAGCCACTCCACACGCATCACCCGCATGGACGAGTACCGGCCGTGGCAAACTGGCCGTGTACCAACAGCAGCGCACTCCGGGGTCGGTGAAAGTCCGAACCGGCGGTTACAGTCCGCGACCCGGTCGCCTCCAGCGGCCGGTTGACCAGGTGAAATTCCTGGACCGACGGTTAAAGTCCGGATGGGAGGCAGTGCGCGGCGGGCGGGCACATGTGTGCGCGCCGCCGTACCGGTCCGCCGTATCCGGCGCACCTTGTCCGGCGTCGCTCCCGGTGTCCTCGCTCGTCCCGTTGTCGTCATCGACAGCCCCGGAGTCCGTGCCCGAAGAGGCAGGAGGACCCGGGAAGTGTTCACCGGAATCGTCGAAGAGCTGGGCGAGATCACCGCCGTCGAGACCCTCGACGACGCCTGTCGCTTCCGCGTGCGCGGCCCCGTCGTCACCGAAGGCGCGCAGCACGGTGACTCCATCGCCGTCAACGGAGTGTGCCTCACGGTCGTCGACCACGAGGGCGACGAGTTCACCGCCGACGTCATGGCCGAGACCCTCAAGCGCTCCAGCCTGGGCGTCCTCACCGCAGGCTCCCGCGTCAACCTCGAACGCCCCACCGCCGTGGGTGCCCGCCTCGGCGGCCACATCGTGCAGGGCCACGTCGACGGCACGGGCAGCGTCGTCGCGCGCACCCCCTCCGAGCACTGGGAGATCGTGAAGATCTCCCTGCCCGCCGACCTCACCCGCTACGTCGTCGAGAAGGGCTCCATCACCGTCGACGGCATCAGCCTCACGGTCGTCGAGGCCGGACCCGACTACTTCACCGTGAGCCTGATCCCCACCACCCTCGCCCTGACCACGCTCGGCCACAAGCAGCCCGGCGACCCGGTCAACCTGGAGGTGGACGTGATCGCCAAGTACGTCGAGCGCCTGCTCACGGCCGGCCAGGGCGAGAACCGGGGCGAGGACCGGTGAACTGGCTGAACTCCGAGGCGTTCGTCCTCTTCGACCAGCACATCATCTGGTCGGACATGGCCGGCAACGTCTTCGGCCTGGTCGCCCTCGCCCTCGGCTGGCGCCGCTCCGTGTGGACCTGGCCCGTGCAGTTCCTCGCCGGCCTGATCCTCTTCGCCGCCTTCTACGGGCACCTCACCGGCAGCGCCGGCAAGCAGGTCGTCGTCATGGTCGTCGCCCTGTACGGCTGGTGGCAGTGGAACCGCGGCAAGGGGCAGGACGAGGACGGCCACATCTCCGTCCGCTTCGCCACCTGGCGCGAACGCGGCGCGATGATCGCCGCGGCCGCCGCCGGCACCGTCGCCGTGGCCCTCCTCTTCAAGGCGTACCCGTCCCTGTCCTGGGACCCCTGGCCGGACGCGTACATCTTCGTCGGCACCGTCGTCGCCATGTACGCCCAGGCCCGCGGAATGGTCGAGTTCTGGTTCGCCTGGCTGCTCGTCGACCTCGTCGGCGTCCCGCTGAACTTCGCCAACGGCTACGCCTTCTCCGGTTTCGTCTACGTCATCTACGGCGCGCTCGTCCTGTGGGGCATGCGCGACTGGTGGCTGCGCTCCCGCAGGGGCCCGCGGCCCGCCCTGGAAGGAGCGCCCGCATGAGCACCGCATCGATCCTGTACCCCGGCGACGACCTGGACGGCTTCCGGCTCGACCCCGTCGAGCAGGCGATCGCCGACATCGCCGCCGGCCGCCCGATCGTCGTCGTCGACGACGAGGACCGCGAGAACGAGGGCGACCTCGTCGTCGCCGCCGAGCACGCGACCCCCGAGATCGTCGCCTTCATGATGAGCGAGTGCCGCGGCCTGATCTGCGCGCCCATGGAGAGCGACGAGCTGGAGCGCCTCCGGCTGCCGCAGATGGTCGCCGACAACACCGAGTCGATGCAGACCGCGTTCACGGTCTCGGTGGACGCCTCGGCCGCCCACGGGGTGAGCACCGGCATCTCCGCCGCCGACCGCGCGACCACGCTCCAGCTCCTCGCGAGCGGCACCGCCGAGCCCGGCGACTTCGTCCGCCCCGGCCACATCTTCCCGCTGCGCGCCAAGGCCGGCGGCGTCCTCACCCGCAACGGCCACACCGAGGCCGCCGTCGACCTCGCCCGCCTCGCGGGACTGCGCCCGGCCGGCGCCATCGTCGAGATCGCCGGAGAGGACGGCCGTATGCTGCGCCTGCCCGAGCTGATCCCGTTCGCCCGCAAGCACGGTCTGACGATCATCTCCATCGAGGACCTGATCGCCTACCGCCGCTCCAGCGAGCCCACCGTCCGCCGCGAGGCCGAGACCCGGCTGCCCACCGTCCACGGCACCTTCACGGCGTACGGCTACCGCTCCACCGTCGACGGCGTCGAGCACGTCGCCCTCGTCCACGGCGACCTCGGCAACGGCGAGAACGTCCTGGTCCGCGTCCACTCCGAGTGCCTCACCGGGGACGTCTTCGGCTCCCAGCGCTGCGACTGCGGCCCCCAGCTCGACGCCTCCCTGGAACGCATCCAGGCCGAGGGCAGGGGAGTGGTGGTCTACCTGCGCGGCCATGAGGGGCGCGGCATCGGACTGCTGTCCAAGCTGCGCGCCTACGAGCTCCAGGAGCGCGGACGCGACACCCTCGACGCCAACCTGGAACTCGGCCTGCCCGCCGACGCCCGCGACTACGGCGCCGGGGCGCAGATGCTCAAGGACCTGGGTGTCGTCAGCGTCCGCCTGATGACCAACAACCCCGACAAGACCGACGCGCTCGTCCGGCACGGCATCGACGTCACCGAACGCGAGCCGATGCCCGTGACCGCGGGCGAGCACAACCTCCGCTACCTGCGCACCAAGCGGGACCGGATGGGCCACGATCTGCCCTGGCTGGACACGCCCGCCGTGTCCACCTGCGGCAACCAGTAAGCAAGCACCGAGGAGACAAGAGAACGTGAGCGGCAAGGGCGCACCCGAACTGTCCGTACGCAACGTGGGCGACCTGCGGGTCGCCGTCATCGCGGCGCAGTGGCACGAGAAGGTGATGGACGGACTGGTGGACGGCGCCCTGCGCGCCCTGCACGACCTGGGCATCGACGAGCCGACCCTGCTGCGGGTCCCCGGCAGCTGGGAGCTCCCGGTGGTCGCCAAGGTGCTCGCCGGCCGCGGCTACGACGCGATCGTCGCCCTCGGCGTCGTGATCCGCGGCGGCACCCCCCACTTCGACTTCGTCTGCCAGGGCGTCACCCAGGGCCTGACACAGGTCTCCGTGGACACCGGCGTCCCCGTCGGCTTCGGCGTGCTCACCTGTGACGACGAGGCACAGGCCCTGGACCGGGCCGGTCTGGAGGGATCCAGCGAGGACAAGGGGCACGAGGCGGTCACCGCCGCCGTCGCCACCGCGGCCACCCTGCGTTCAGTATCTGAACCGTGGCACTGAGCGGTACCGGGGAGCGCGTAGGGTGAGGACCACCATGTCCAAGAAGACGTTCGAGGAGCTGTTCACCGAGCTCCAGCAGAAGGCCGCCCACGGCGATCCCGCCACCTCCCGCACCGCGGAACTGGTGGACAAGGGAGTCCATGCCATCGGCAAGAAGGTCGTCGAAGAGGCCGCCGAGGTCTGGATGGCCGCCGAGTACGAGGGCAAGGAGGCGGCGGCCGAGGAGATCTCGCAGCTGCTGTACCACGTCCAGGTGATGATGGTCGCCCGGGGCATCTCCCTCGACGACGTCTACGCCCACCTGTAAGCAACACCCCGACAGCCGCAGAACACCCCTTCACGCAAAGGAAGCCGACCTCATGCTGCGCATCGCCGTCCCCAACAAGGGTTCCCTCTCAGGCCCTGCGGCGGACATGCTGCATGAGGCCGGCTACCAGCAGCGCCGCGAGTCCAAGGAGCTGCAGATCGTCGACCCGGAGAACGAGGTCGAGTTCTTCTACCTCCGTCCCCGCGACATCGCGATCTACGTCTCCTCCGGCCGCCTCGACATCGGCATCACCGGCCGCGACCTGCTGATCGACTCCGGCGCCAACGCCGAGGAGATCCTGCCGCTGGGCTTCGCCCGCTCCACCTTCCGCTACGCCACCAAGCCGGGCACGGCCGGCGGCGTGGAGGACCTCAAGGGCATGACGGTCGCCACCTCCTACGAGGGCATCGTCGCCAAGCACCTCGCCGACAACGGCGTCGACGCCGCCGTCGTGCACCTCGACGGTGCCGTCGAGACGGCCATCGAGCTGGGCGTCGCCGAGGTCATCGCCGACGTCGTCGAGACCGGCACCTCCCTGCGCAACGCGGGCCTGGAGGTCTTCGGCGAGCCGATCATGAAGTCCGAGGCCGTCGTCGTCCGCCGCACCGGCGCCGACACCGAGGACCCCAAGGTCCAGCAGTTCCTGCGCCGACTCCAGGGAGTCCTGGTCGCGCGCACCTACGTGATGATGGACTACGATATCCGCGCCGAGCACCTGGAAGCGGCTGTCGCCATCACCCCGGGCCTGGAGGGCCCCACCGTCTCCCCCCTGCACAACGAGGGCTGGGTCGCCGTGCGCGCCATGGTGCCGACCAAGGAGGCGCAGCGGATCATGGACGACCTGTACGCGATCGGCGCACGGGCCATCCTCACCACCGCCATCCACGCCTGCCGGCTCTGAGAGACGGCCCCGGCATGTCCAGCGTTCCCGCTCTTCCCGTCACCTTCCGGCCCGCCCGCACCCGTGCGGTCCTGCTCACCGCGGCCGCGGCCATCTTCGTGGTCGTCTCGGCGATCGCGCTGCTGCTCGACCGTCTCGGGCCCGGCGAGCGGCTCAGCTTCGTCGTCACCGCGGCGATGCTGTCCGGCGTCGTGCTCATGCTGGCCCGGCCGAAAGTCGTCGCCGACGAGACGGGTGTGACGATCGTCAACTTCGCCGGCACCCGCCGCCTGGCCTGGGCGGAGATCGTGCAGGTGAACCTGCGCGTCGGGGACCCCTGGGTGTTCCTCGACCTCAGCGACGGCACCAGCCTGCCCGCCATCGGCATCCAGCCCGGCATCGCCAAGGAGCAGGCCATCGCCGACGCCCGCGCCCTGCGGGCGCTGGTGGAGGCCCGCTCCGGCAACGGCCCCGAGGGGTCCGGGAGCTGACCTCGGGGGCGGCTCGGGGCGATCCCGGGGCCGACTCCGGGACGTCGCCCCTGCCGCACCGGCCCGTGTCTTGATTAATCTGGTGGCGGAGGCGTTTTCGCTGCGCCTCCGCCCCTGTGGCACCGCCCGGTGCACAGGGGTTCCTGCTACCCGAGGAGTGACTCCCTCCGGCGATGGACGGATCGTCCTGCAGTACCTGCGCCGCCCCCTGCCGACATAGCACGGACCCGGTCCGCGCTCATGCCCAGGCGGCGGCATCATGACCGCCCCCCTGCTGCTTCTGGCAGCCGCATTCGTGCTCATCCTGGCCAACGGGTTCTTCGTGGCCGCCGAGTTCGGCCTGGTGACCGTCGAGCGTCCCGAGGCCGAGAAGGCCGCCGCCGAGGGCGACCGCCGCGCCCGTACGGTCGTGGAGTCGCTGAAGGAACTGTCCTTCCAGCTCTCCGGCACCCAGCTCGGCATCACCATCACCTCCCTCGTCGTCGGCATGCTGGCCGAACCCGCCCTGGCCGAGCTGCTCGGCGGGCCGGTCACCGCGCTCGGCGTCCCCGAGGGCGCCGTCTCCGGCGTGGCGGTGGTCGTCGGCATGCTGCTGGCCTCCGCCGTGCAGATGGTCGTCGGCGAACTGGTCCCCAAGAACTGGGCCGTGTCCCGGCCGATGCAGGTCGCGCGGTTCGTCGCCGGCCCGCAGCACGCCTTCGCCCGGTTGTTCCGGCCGGTGATCGCCGGGCTCAACGCGGTCGCCAACCGGCTGGTGCGCGCCCTCGGTGTCGAGCCCGCCGAGGAGCTGGCCTCCGCCCGCACCCCCGGCGAGCTGGTGTCCCTGGCCCGCCACTCCGCGCAGGCCGGCGCCCTGGAGCAGGACACCGCCGACCTGTTCGTGCGCACCCTGTCGCTGGCCGAGCTGACCGCCCAGCACGTGATGACCCCGCGCGTGAAGGTCAGCGCGCTCCAGTCCACCGCCACCGCGGAGGACGTCGTCAACCTCACCCGTGCCACCGGTCTGTCCCGCTTCCCCGTGTACCGGGAGAAGATCGACGAGATCGTCGGCATGGCCCACCTCAAGGACGCCCTCGCCGTGCCCGTGCACGACCGGCTGCGCACCCCGGTCGCCCGGATCGCCCGGCCCGCGCTGCTCGTCCCCGAGACCCTGCCGGTCCAGCCGCTGCTCGCCCGGCTGCGCAGCGAGCAGCCCATCGCCGTCGTGGTCGACGAGTACGGCGGCACCGCCGGGGTCGTCACCCTGGAGGACATCGTCGAGGAGATCGTCGGCGAGGTCCGCGACGAGCACGACGGCCACGACATCCCCGAACTGGCCCCCGCCCCCGCCGAGGACGGCAGGCCCGCCTGGGACGTGGACGGCAGCTGCCGCGTCGACACCCTCGCGCGCATAGGTCTGGAGGTCCCCGAGGGCCCCTACGAGACCGTCGCCGGACTCGTCGCCGATCTGCTGGGCCGTATCCCGGCCGCCGGTGACCGGACCGAGCTGCCCGGCTGGCGGCTGTCCGTGCGCAGGGTCGGCCACTACCGCGCCGAGCGGGTGCGCCTGGTGCGGACCGCCGCCGTGCGGGAGGCGGCCCGATGAGCGTGCTGCAACTGCTGTTCGCCGCACTGCTGGTGCTGGCCAACGGCTTCTTCGTCGGCGCCGAGTTCGCCCTGGTCTCGGTGCGCCGCAGCCAGATCGAACCCCTCGGCACCGCCCGCGCCCGCCAGGTGCTGTACGGGCTGGAGCGGCTGCCGCGGATGATGGCCGCCGCCCAGTTCGGCATCACCATGTGCTCCCTGACCCTGGGCGCGGTCGCCGAGCCGACCGTGGCGCATCTGCTGGAGCCGGTCTTCGAGTGGGTCCATCTGCCGCACGGCATGGTCCATCCCCTCGGATATGTCATCGCGCTCGCGGCCGTGGTCTTCTTCCACCTCGTCATCGGCGAGATGGTCCCGAAGAACCTCGCCATGGCCGCCCCGGAGAAGACCGCGCTGTGGCTCGCCCCGGGGCTGGTCGCCTTCGCCCGGCTGTGCGGGCCCGTCACCCATGCCCTCGGCGCCTGCGCCCAGGCCGTCCTCAGGCTGTTCCGCGTGGAGCCCAAGGACGAGGTGGAGGCGGTCTTCACCAGCGTGCAGCTGGGCCGGCTGGTCGAGGACTCCGGACAGGCCGGGTTCCTCGACCCAGAGGAGCAGGAGCGGCTGGAGGACGCCCTGGAGCTGGGCTCCCGCCCGGTGACGGACGTGCTGCTGAGCCGGGAGTCTCTCGTCACGGTCGGACCGTCGGTCACGCCGGGCCGGATCGTGGAGCTGACCGCGCGCACCGGCTACTCCCGCTTCCCGGTCGCCGCGGAGAACGGCGCCTTCATGGGCTACGTGCACATCAAGGACGTCCTCGACCTGGAGGACTCCGACCGGGCCGTCCCGCAGCACGTCTGGCGTCATATGACGACCCTGCGCTCGGAGCTGCCGCTGGACGACGCCCTGACGGTGATGCGCCGGGCGGGCACCCATCTCGCCCAGGTCGCCGACGCCTCCGGCCGGGTGCTCGGCCTGGTGGCACTGGAGGACGTGCTGGAGCTGCTGGTGGGCGAGGTCCGCGACCCGGCGCACCGGCAGCAGCCGCCCGAGGACCGGCGGCCGACGTCCGAGGTGCGGGTCACCGAGCCGCGGGTCAGCGGGACCCAGGAAGAGGCCCTGGCCACCTGACCCGCCGGGCCGTCGGCCCTCCGGCTCCCGCGGCCGACGGCCGCGTCCCCGGCCGCCCGGCTCACCGGGCCGGCGGTCATGCGGTTTCGGCCGTCGGCCGTCCGGCTCACCGGGCCGGGCGGCCGTGAGCCTCACATGGCCGAAGGGTCGTGCGGCCCCCGGCCCGACAGGACCTCGCCGTACGCCTGCATCAGGTCGGGGAGCCGCAGGGTCGCCAGGTCGTCCCGGGTGAGCGTGCCGGGATAGGCGGACAGCCGCAGATCCCGGTACGCGCAGCTCTTCTCGTACAGCGTGCGCAGGAACCGGCCGTTGCCCAGCTCGTCGATCCAGCCCTGGTCGACGACGTGCCCGGCGATGGAGCGCAGCTCCTCCAGAGCCTCCTCGTCCCAGACGTCGCCGTTCTCCGCGGCCAGCACCTCGCCGATCGAGGTGAGTTCGAGCGGCCGGTAGGACGGGAAGTCGACGCGGGTGGTGAAGCGGGAGGACAGGCCCGGGTTGGCGGCGAGGAGGCGGTCCATGCCCTCCGGGTAGCCCGCCAGGATCACCACGAGATGGTCGCGGTTGTCCTCGGCCCGCTTCAGCAGGACCTGAAGGGCCTCGTCGCCGTAGGCGTCGCCCTTGCCGTAGCCGGAGTTGGACAGCGAGTACGCCTCGTCGACGAAGAGGACCCCGCCGAGCGCGGAGTCGATGAGCTCGTTGGCCTTCACGGCGGTCTGGCCGAGGTACTCGCCCACCAGGTCGGCCCGCTGGGCCTCCACGAGATGGTCGCCGCCGAGCAGACCGAGGGCGTAGAAGACACGGCCGAGGATCCGGGCCACCGTGGTCTTGCCGGTGCCCGAGGGGCCGGAGAAGACGAAGTGCCGCTTGGGCGGCTGGACCGGCAGCCCCTGACCGGCCCGCAGCCGGGCCATGTTCAGCTGCGCCGACAGCGCCTTGACCTGACGTTTGACCGGTTCCAGTCCCACCATGCGCTCCAGTTCGGCGAGCGCCTCGTCGAGTAACGCGGGATCCGTGGGCCCGGCCGGCAGCGACGTGGACTGCACCGCGGCCTTCTGCCGTGCCGCGGGGTCGGCCACCGACGGCATGGGCGGGACGGGCGGAGGCAGATCCGGCTCGGGCAGTCTCAGGTCGCGGGCGTCCGTGCCGAACAGCGGGTCGAAGACGTCGATCCCGTCCACGCTGTCCTGCCCGGCACCGGTGAGGGTGATCGCCGCGAGGTCGGCGGCCTCGTCGAAGCCGTCGCCCTCGGAGATGGCCGCGAGACGGGCCGCGGTGTCCATGAAGGCGGGGTCGACCCGGTGCACGGCCCGGTACAGCGGCAGCGCCGCCGCCGAACGGCCCGTGCCCTCGTGCGCCCGGGCCAGCCAGTAGCGCAGCTCCTTGCGCTGCGGCTGCTCGCTGCGGCAGCGCATCAGCGCCGCGGACAGCAGGGGCTCGGCCTGTCCGTACATCTCCAGCCGGACCCGGGCCATGCCGCCGAACAGCCCCGCCTCGATGCCGAGCAGCGGATCGTCGACGAGCGGGTCGGTGTGCCGTACGAGCTGCTCCCAGTCCTTGACCAGATAGGAGCGGCAGGCGTGCAGGAAGCGCACCTGGGCGTCGGTGTCCACCGGCGGCAGCCCCGCCAGCGCCCGGTCCAGCTCGGGCACATGACGGCCGTCCAGCCAGTGGGAGGCGTGGGCGAGCAGCAGATCGCGGGGGCTCTCCAGCACGGGCTGCACCCACCAGCCCAGCCAGTACCAGGAGTTGAGGGCGCGCGCATGCCGGGCGCGCTGCTCGCCGAAGCGGTCGCGATGCCGGAACATCCGCAGCAGCGCGGTCGTCGTGTCGACGCGCAGCGCGTGCAGCCCGAGCCAGCCGTCCGCCATGCCGGGGTCGAGCCGTACCGCGGTGCGGAACTCCTCCTCCGCCTGCGGATAGGCGCCCATGGTGTAGGCATCGACCCCGCGCAGCCAGGCGAGGTCGGCCGGGCCCTCCGGACCCTGCATGCCGAAGTCCATCCGTCCCCCACAAGCCGTGCCCCCGCTGGTTCACCGCCGGGCCCTCACCCGCCGGCCGCACCGCTCGAACCACTGTGCCGCGGACCGGAGTTGATCTGCGTGCGGCAGCCGTCCGAAGGTCGCGCCGAGGGCATCGTACCTGCGCCGGTGTCGCCCGCCGAAGGGTGCGGTACCGGCCGTTCGGTCAGGAAGGAGTGGAAGGGGGCGCGTGCGGCGCGGTCACCGAGGGTGATCGATCGGCGCCTCACGGCGCTCGGTGAGCGGTGTGAGGGCAGAACGAAGCCCCCGATCACGGGGGAACAACCGGGGGCTTCGCGTCTGCGGGTGCCCCCTGACGGGGCGCACATTGAGAACGTAAGACCTGTACGGGCCACCGGTCAAGCGGAGTTGAGGCACTCCCGGAAGTTCCGGCACGGCGCTCTTCACAGCTTCACCACATTGTCTACAGCCGTTCACGGAGCGTCACGGAATGCTGTCCACAGCAGGCCCTGGCAGCACCTCGTACCCCTCCGGCACCTGCCGCACCAGCAGATGCGCATACGGTCGCGAGGGGTCTTCGGCGAAATGCCGAAGCTCCGCACGGACCCATCCCTCCCAGAACGTGCGCTGCTCCTCGCCGTCGCGCGCCCGCCCCCGGGCCCACGCCTCCTCCTGCGGCATGTCCATCCACAGCAGCCGCGCCAGATGCGGCCGCAGCGCGCGGCGGCCCGCGCCGACCCCCTCGACGAGGACCACCTCGGCCGGCGGCAGCGCGCGCGGCGGCCCGAAGCCGCGGGCGTGCCAGTCGTAGGGGCGGTACACGGCCCGTCCGGCGTGCTCCAGGGGCTCGATCACCTGCGCGCGCAGCCGGCCGGTCCAGTCGAAGAGCTCCTCGTGCGTGGCGATGTCGTCGAGGCGCAGCACCGGAGCCCCGCCCAGCGCCTCGGCGAGCCGCCGGGCGAAGGTGGACTTCCCCGAGCCGGCGTGCCCGTCGACGGCGATCAGCCGGACGGGGCCGAGGGACGGCGGCAGGGCGCGCAGCCGGCGGGCGAGGCCGGCGAGCGGGGGCGGGAGGGGATGCACCCTTCCATCATCGCCAATGCGCAGGCCCGGCTCCGTCCCAGGTCGTGCCAGTGGTCGAAACCAATATTGGTGGGCGCGGCATGGCCCGAAGTGCTGGCTGGACAGGGCGCCTTTGGCCATAGTTGGCGGACGCAGCCATGCGTCGGGCCCGCCCCGACCCGGACACCTGGGGGTCATCCACCCATGAGCAGAGCCGAACAGCCGTCCCGCAGAACCGTGCTGGCCGCGGCGGTCGTCGCCGCCGTCGTCACCGGCGCGGGCCGGACGGCGGCCTCCGCCGCGACCGGCCCGGACGCCGCCGGTCCGCTGCGGGCCCCGGCCCGACTCGTCGACAACCACGCCTGGACCACCTTCACCGACTGGCGCTCCGGCACCGCGCACGGCACCCGTGCCGTCGCCGGACTCCGCCCCGGCCTCGTCCTCGCCGTTCCGGCCGGCACCACCGACTACACCGATCCCCACACCGGCACCACCTCCGCCTGGGAGTACGCCACCTGGACCTCCCCGGTCCACCGGCTCACGGTCCCGGCGACCGAGGTCATCGCCTCCTGGAACGCCGACACCCCGGCCGGCACCTGGATCCAGGTGGAGCTGAAGGGCACGTACTCCGACGGCACGGACACGCCCTGGTACGTCATGGGCCGCTGGGCGGCGGGGGACCAGGACATCCGCCGCACCTCGGTCGACGACCAGGGCGACGGCAGGAGCAGCGTCTGGACGGACACCTTCGCCGTCGACGACGCCTCCACCGGTCTGCGCCTGGCCTCGTACCGGCTGCGGCTGACGCTCCACCGCCGGCCGGGCGGCGGGGCGACGCCCACGGTGTGGCGGCTCGGCGCGATGGGCTCCGACGTCCCCGACCGCTTCACGGTGCCGGCGTCCGCGCCCGGCACCGCGAAGGAGCTCGCCGTCCCGCGCTACTCCCAGAACATCCACGTCGGCCAGTACCCCGAGTACGACAACGGCGGCGAGGCGTGGTGCAGCCCCACCTCCTCGCAGATGATCGTCGAGTACTGGGGCGGCCGGCTCACCGAGGAGCAGCTCTCCTGGGTCGACCCGGCCTACGCCGACCCGCAGGTGTGCCACGCGGCCCGCCACACCTACGACTACCAGTACTCCGGCTGCGGCAACTGGCCGTTCAACGCCGCCTACGCCGCCACCTTCCCCGGCCTCCAGGGCGTGGTGACCCGGCTGCACTCCCTCACCGAGCTGGAGACGCTGATCGCCGCGGGCATCCCGGCCATAACGTCCCAGTCCTTCCGCGCGGACGAGCTGACCGGCGCCGGATACGGCACCTCCGGGCACCTGATGACCGTGATCGGCTTCACCGCCGACGGGGACGTGATCGCCAACGACCCCGCCTCGCCGGACAACGCGGCCGTGCGCCGGGTCTACCGGCGGCGCGAGTGGGAGAACATCTGGCTGCGGACCAAGCGGTACAACGCCTCCGGCAAGGTCGTCGGCGGCACCGGCGGCGTCTGCTACCTCTACTTCCCGGCCCGTCCGACCGCGCGGCAACGCCGGGCCCTGGAGGCGGTGGGCGTGCGCTGAGCGGGGCGGCATCCGGGGCGGCTGTGACCAAGCTCTCGGCCGCAAAAGCCGCCCCGGGTGGCAAGGTGGACACCATGACCACGAACGCAGTCGCCGCCCGCGCGGCCACGGGCGGCCCCCGGGACGACGACGGCCCCGAGATCCTCGAGCACGTCATGGGCTGGGTCCTGGTGCTGGTCGTCGCGGTGTTCGTGACCCGGCTCGGCCTGCTGTGAGCGGGTTCCGACCGCTGTGACCTGAACCACCCATGGCCTGACATACTGCGGGTGTCCCGCCGCCCGTTGGATATCAGGTTCGAAATTGAACATCAGTCACCAGCGTGACGCCGCCCGCCCGCCGGTGCGCGGCACCGACCGCTCGCTGGCGCGCCGCGCCGAACTCATCGCCATCGGGCGGAGGCTGTTCGCCGACACGTCCTACGACGCGCTCTCGATGGACGACATCGCCCGGCAGGCCCATGTCGCCAAGGGACTGATCTACTACTACTTCCACTCCAAGCGCGGCTACTACCTGGCCATCGTCGAGGACTCGGTCGCCGAGCTCGTCGGCTTCGCCGCCAGCGGCGTCGAACTGCCCGCGGTGGACCGGGTGCACCGGACCATCGACGGCTATCTGCGCTACGCCGAGCACAACCACGCCGCCTACCGCACCATCGTCAGCGGCGGAGTCGGCTTCGACGCCGAGGTGCACGCCATCCGCGACGAGGTGCGCGAGGCGATCGTGGCGACCATCGCCGAGGGCGCGTACGGCCGGATCGAGATCACGCCGACGGCCCGGATGGGACTGCTCGGCTGGGTGTGCGGCGTGGAGGGCGCCACGCTGGACTGGATCGACCGCCCCGGCCTGTCCCGCGACAGCATGCGCGAGCTGCTGGTGAAGATGCTCGGCGGCACCCTGCGCGCCATCGAGGAGCTGGACCCGGCCCACCCGGCCCCCGAGCCCGCCCGCCGGGAAGCGTAGGAAGGGCGGGGGACGCGCCCCCGCCCCGGTGCGAGACTCAGTTGATCGCCCTGATCAGCTCGCCGTTCGCGGTGTCCCCGCTCAGTTCCCAGAAGAAGGTGCCGCCCAGGCCCTGGCCGTTCTTGTACGCCATCTTGGTGCCGATCGTCGCCGGGGTGTCGTAGCTCCACCAGTTGCTGCCGCACTTGGCGTACGCGGTGCCGGCCACCGTGCCGGTCGCCGGGCACCTGGTCTTGAGCACCTTGTAGTCGTCGATGCCCTGCTCGTACGTCCCCGCCGCCGGACCGGTCGCGGTGCCGCCGGGCGCGGACTGAGTGACCCCGGTCCAGCCGCGGCCGTAGAAGCCGATGCCGAGCAGCAGCTTGGAGGCCGGGATGCCGAGCCCCTTGAGCTTGGCGATCGTGGCCGAGGTGTACATGTTCGCCTTGGGGATGCCGCTGTAGGAGTTCAGCGGCGAGTGCGGCGCAGTCGGACCGGCGGCGTCCCAGGCGCCGAAGTAGTCGTACGTCATCGGGTTGTACCAGTTGACGTACTGGGCCGCGCCCGCGTAGTCGGCGGCGTCGATCTTGCCGCCGGCCGTGGCGTCCGCGGTGATCGCCGCGGTGACCAGGTTGCCGGAGCCGAACTTGGCGCGCACGGCCTGCATCAGGTTCCTGAAGGCCGCCCGGCCGCTGGTGTCGCAGCTCAGGCCGCAGGTGTTGGGGTACTCCCAGTCGATGTCGATGCCGTCGAAGACGTCGGCCCACCTGGAGTTCTCGACCAGGTCGTAGCAGGACTGGGCGAAGGCCGCCGGGTTGCGGGCCGCCTCGCCGAAGCCGCCCGACCAGGTCCAGCCGCCGAAGGACCACAGGATCTTCAGGTTCGGGTGGAGTCTCTTCAGCTTGCGCAGCTGGTTGAAGTTGCCGCGCAGCGGCTGGTCCCAGGTGTCGGCGACGCCGTCCACCGACTCGGCGGCGGTGTAGGCGCGGTCGGTGGCGGCGTAGGCGTCGCCCATGGCGCACTTGCCGCCGGTGACGTTGCCGAAGGCGTAGTTGATGTGGGTGAGCTTCGCGGCCGAGCCGGAGGTCCTGATGTTCTTGACGAAGTACTTGCGGTCGTAGGTGCCCCATTCGGTGAAGTAGCCGACGACCTTGGAGCCGGCGGCGGCCTCGGCGGCGGGGGCGGCGGTGGTCGCGGTGGCGGGGCCCGCGCCGGCGAGCAGTCCGGCACCCAGGACGGCGCCGCACACGGCGGCGACCAGGGAACGCAGGGGGGTTCGCATCGGTGTCTCCTCGTGGGGGAGAGGGGGACATGCCCCGGCGCGCGTCCCTGCCGGGCACGGGATCGTGGTTGGCATGAACGCGATGAATGCCGGTGATCCGACACCGTAGGAGGACTAGACCAGTGCGGTCAATGGTGCGGACCAATCCGGATCGGCGGACAATGGTCTGAAGTGAGCGGTCGTTAACCAGTGACGTGCCGCCTTCGATCAGGCATACTCACAGCGCCGAGCCGCTGGTCAGCAGCTTCCGAGACCCGGAGGTGCGAGCATCGGAACAGGCACCCAGAAGACCAGGCGGAGCCGCTCCCACGACGGGCCGCGCCGCCCGTGCCCGAAAGGGAGGAGAGCGTCGCCATGCCCGACCGCGCCCCGCAGCCGGTGGACCGTCAACTGCCCACGGACGAGGCCAGGGATCTGATCTCACTCGTCCGTGACATCGCTCAGCGCGAGATCGCGCCGGCGGCGGCCGAGGAGGAGGAGGCCGGGCGCTTCCCGCGCGAGGTCTTCACCCTGCTCTCCCGCTCCGGACTGCTGGGCCTGCCCTACGACGGCGAGTACGGCGGCGGCGAGCAGCCCTACGAGGTCTACCTCCAGGTCCTCGAAGAGCTCGCCATGGCCCGCCTCACCGTCGGCCTCGGGCTCAGCGTGCACACCCTGGCCTCCTACGCCCTCGCGGCCTACGGCAGCAAGGAGCAGCAGGTCGAGCACCTGCCCGCGATGCTCGGCGGCGGCCTGCTCGGCGCCTACTGCCTGTCCGAGCCGGCCTCCGGCTCCGACGCGGCCTCCCTGCGCACCAAGGCCGTGCGCGACGGCGACGACTGGGTGCTGACCGGCACCAAGGCGTGGATCACCCACGGCGGCATCGCCGACTTCTACACCGTGATGGCCCGCACCGGCGAGGACGGCCCGCGCGGCATCACCGCGTTCCTGGTGCCCGGCGACGCCGCAGGGCTGAGCGCCGCCGCGCCGGAGAAGAAGATGGGCATGAAGGGCTCGCCCACCGCCCAGGTCCACCTCGACGGCGTCCGCGTCCCCGACGGCCGCCGCATCGGCCAGGAGGGCCAGGGCTTCTCCATCGCCCTGTCCGCGCTCGACTCCGGGCGGCTCGGCATCGCCGCGTGCGCCATAGGCGTCGCCCAGGCGGCCCTCGACGAGGCCGTGTCCTACGCGAGCGAGCGCCGCCAGTTCGGCAGGCCGATCGCCGACTTCCAGGGCCTCAGGTTCATGCTCGCCGACATGGCCACCCAGATCGAGGCGGGCCGCGCGCTGTACCTGGCGGCGGCGCGGCTGCGCGACGCCGGGCTGCCCTTCGCCAAGCAGGCGGCCATGGCCAAGCTGCACTGCACCGACACCGCCATGAAGGTCACCACCGACGCCGTGCAGGTCCTCGGCGGATACGGCTTCACCGCCGACTTCCCGGCCGAGCGCTACATGCGCGAGGCCAAGGTGCTGCAGATCGTCGAGGGCACCAACCAGATCCAGCGGATGGTCATCGCCCGTCATCTCGCGGGCCCGGAGACCCGCTGAACTGACCGGGACGGACCGCGGGCGCCACGAGCCGTACCCACTCCGGGTCGTGGCGCCCGGGCACCGTACGGCCGCGGTCGGCCCAGGCGCGCAGCAGGTCCCGGTAGATGGGCGGGTCCGCGGGCGGCTGGGGCGCCGGCGTCTGCGCCGGCGCCGGCGCCTGCAGAAGCGGAACCGATTCTGCGCTCCCCGGGACGAGCACTCGGCGCTGACGTCCGGTCGTGGCATGGAGAAGGAGGGCCATACCGGGCCAACGCCGGTGGCGGCCTCCGGGTCACCGGCCGCCCTAATCGGCCGTGAGTTCGTGCCCGTCCCGCCTCTTCGGTCCGCGTCCGTCCCGCCCCTTCGCGCGCGGCGGGCATGCCGGAGAGGCGGCCCTGCCGCCGGATCCGGGCACACTGGTCCCGCACCACGGCAGCCTGCGGCCGTGGTGCAGGTCGGTCAGGGAGAACTGGGCCGGTTCTCGCCGCTCAGGCGGCGTGACGGCGCATCGCGGGGACCCGCATCGGGCGCGAGCCCGGGCCGCCGACGTGCGAGAAGGGCTGCATCCGCCAGTCCAGACCCTGGGGGAGCGTCAGGAGCAGGGCGGTGTCCTGCTCCTGCGGCTGGCCGGACTCGTCGGCCGGACGCGCCTCGCCGGCGCTGCGGCCGGTGCCCGTGCACACCGTGAGCCCGAACGGGTTCCACGGCGACGCGCACAGCGCGTGCTCCGGCAGGACCTCCTCGTCCGCCAGCAGGGCGATGGGCTGTGCGCAGTCCGGGCAGATCACCCGGTACATCTCGAAGGTGTCGTACGCGTCGTCGAGGTCGTCGTCGAAGGCGTCGGGTTCGACACCCTCCGGCTCGGGCTCGATGACCAGATGCTGCCGCTTGGGCGCGGTTCGACCAGGACGCTTCACACTCTGCATGGGACTCTCCCCCTCGGGCTGGGCCGCGACGGCGCTGCGGTCTCGACCACAGCAAGCACTTCCCGTCCGGCATCCGAGGTAATCACGAGAACATCACGCACGTCACCCCCTGGCTGTGGCGTTCGTCACACGGGGGTCCGGGCGGCCTGAAATCGGCGTGTCGCGCCCCCGAATCGCTCCGACGGTCCTCCGGCGGTCCTCCGGTGATCCTCCGGCAGATCACGAACCGGGCATGACCGGGGCCGTCGAGGTATCCGAAGAGATCAAGCGCACTGTAGGTTCTTGCGCCATGGAGGAGCTGGACCGTCAGATCGTGCAGCTGCTCGTCAAGGACGGGCGGATGAGCTACACAGACCTCGGCAAGGCCACGGGCCTGTCCACGTCGGCCGTGCACCAGCGGGTGCGCCGGCTGGAGCAGCGTGGTGTCATCCGCGGCTACGCGGCAGTGGTGGACCCCGAGGCCGTCGGGCTGCCCATGACCGCGTTCATCTCGGTCAAACCCTTCGACCCCAGCGCCCCCGACGACATCTCCGACCGGCTCGTCGGCGTGCCCGAGATCGAGGCGTGCCACAGCGTCGCCGGCGACGAGAACTACATCCTCAAGGTCCGTGTGGCCACCCCTCACGAGCTGGAGGGGCTGCTGGCCCGCATCCGGTCGCTCGCGGGTGTCTCGACGCGTACGACGGTCGTGCTGTCGACCCCGTACGAGGCACGCCCCCCGCGCATCTGACGCCCTGCGTTCGGGGCGGGAGGGGCGAGGCGCGAGACTGTTCCCATGAGTGAGCGCACCGCCCCGCCCCAGACCGTCCTGCTCCGCCGCGGAGAGGTCCACAGCCCCGCCGACCCGTTCGCCACCGCGATGGTCGTCGAGCACGGCCAGGTCGCCTGGGTCGGTTCCGAGGGCGCGGCCGACGCCTTCGCCGACGGCGTCGACGAGGTCGTCGACCTGGACGGGGCGCTGGTCACCCCCGCGTTCACCGACGCCCATGTGCACACCACCGCCACGGGGCTGGCCCTGACCGGGCTCGATCTGTCCCGGGCCCGGGACCTCGACGAGGCCCTCGCCCTCGTGCGGCAGTTCGCCGCGGCCCGCCCCGGCGACCGGGTCCTGCTCGGCCACGGCTGGGACGCGGCCCGCTGGCCCGGCGGCCGCCCGCCCACGCGCGCGGAGCTGGACGAGGCCACCGCGGGCCGCCCCCTCTACCTCTCCCGGATCGACGTCCACTCGGCCGTCGTCACCACGGCGCTGCTCGACCTCACGCCCGGCCTCGCCCGCGGCACCGACGGCCCGCTCACCGCCGACGCCCACCACGCCGTACGGGCCACCGCCCTGGCCGCCGTCGACCCGGCGCAGCGCGCCGAGGCCCAGCGTGCCGCCCTCGCCCACGCGGCCTCCCTCGGCATCGGCTCGGTCCACGAGTGCGGCGGCCCGGACATCTCCTCCGAGGACGACTTCACCGCACTGCTCCGCCTCGCCGCCGGAGAGCTCGGCCCCCGGGTCGTCGGCTACTGGGCCGAGCAGGGCGAGGAAGGGGTCGCCAGGGCCCGTGAACTGGGCGCCGCCGGTGCCGCGGGTGACCTCTTCGTCGACGGCGCCCTCGGCTCCCACACCGCCTGTCTGCACCAGCCCTACGCCGACGCCGGCCACACCGGCACCGCCTACCTGGACGCCGACGCCGTCGCCGCACACGTCGTCGTCTGCACCGAGGCCGGACTCCAGGCGGGCTTCCACGCCATCGGCGACGCCGCCGTGAGCGCCGTCGTCGAGGGGATCCGCGCCGCCGCCGACAAGGTCGGGCTCGCCCGCGTCCGGGCCGCCCGGCACCGGATCGAGCACGCCGAGATGCTCACGCCCGAGGCCGTCGCCGCCTTCGCCGAGCTGGGCCTGACCGCGTCCGTGCAGCCCGCGTTCGACGCGCTGTGGGGCGGCGAGGACGGCATGTACGCCCAGCGGCTCGGGGCGGAGCGGGCCCGTACCCTCAACCCGTTCGCCGCCCTGCTGCGCGCCGGTGTCCCGCTCGCCCTGGGCTCCGACAGCCCGGTCACCCCGCTCGACCCGTGGGGCACGGTCCGGGCCGCCGCCTTCCACCGCACGCCCGAGCACCGCGTCTCCGTGCGTGCCGCCTTCACCGCCCATACGCGGGGCGGCTGGCGGGCCGTCGGCCGCGACGACGCGGGCGTCCTCGTGCCCGGAGCGCCCGCGGACTACGCGGTCTGGCGCACCGGAGACCTGGTGGTCCAGGCCCCCGACGACCGGGTCGCCCGCTGGTCCACCGACCCCCGCTCCGGCACCCCCGGCCTGCCCGATCTGACGCCCGGCGGGGAGCTGCCGGTGTGCCTGCGCACGGTCGTGGGAGGGCGGACGGTGTATGTACGGCCGGGCGAGTGATCCACGGCGGCAGCCCCGTCCCGGCACCGTCCGGCAGTCCGCCGCGCGACCTGCGCAGCCTCCCCCGCCGACCAGCGGTTTCCTGACGAATGCGCAGGTCGGACGGCTGTTGACAGGCGACGGTCCGGGGCCGGTAGGTTCGGTGGAGTCCACCACAGGACGTCCGGCCGGGGCGCGTCCGCGCAAGGAGTGCGCAGTCGCCGCCGCGCCAGGACGGTGTGCCGCTCCGGGGCACCGCCACCGGGAACCGGACCCGGTGCCCGCGCCGCGGCGAGGGACCGTTGCGGCCGGCCGGGAGGCGCGATCCGGGTGGGCCCGGCAGCTCGGCGGACAACGGCTCTCGGCCGGCCGGTCCGGGGCCGGACCGAAGGGCACCGGGCATCCGTCCGCGGCTTCCCGGGGCGTAGGCTCCGACCGATCTTGTGAAATGGCCACGAGCATACGAACCTCCTGTCACGTCATCGCAGGCCGTGGCCACTAAGGTGGACGTCTGCGCAGGAGACGAAAGGGCAGCAGTGAACGACGGCGACGGGACCGGGGCGGCACAGCCCCAGGGCAGGCGTTTCGGCCCGCTCGGCATGGCCTTGGTGATCATTCCGACCTACAACGAGGCGGAGAACATCAAGGCGATCGTGGGGCGGGTCCGGGCTGCCGTCCCCGAGGTGCACGTGCTCGTGGCCGACGACAACAGCCCCGACGGCACCGGCAAGCTCGCCGACGAACTGGCCGCCGGGGACGAGCAGGTCCATGTCCTGCACCGCAAGGGCAAGGAGGGCCTCGGTGCCGCCTATCTCGCCGGGTTCCGCTGGGGCCTGGAGCGCGGCTACGGCGTACTGATCGAGATGGACGCCGACGGCTCCCACCAGCCCGAGGAACTGCCCCGGCTGCTGACCGCGCTCAAGGGCGCCGACCTGGTGCTCGGGTCGCGCTGGGTGCCCGGCGGCCGGGTCGTGAACTGGCCCAGGAGCCGTGAGTTCATCTCCCGCGGCGGCAGCCTGTACTCCCGTGTCCTGCTGGACGTCCCGATCCGTGACGTCACCGGCGGGTACCGCGCCTTCCGGCGGGAGACCCTCGAAGGGCTCGGCCTCGACGAGGTCGCCTCGCAGGGGTACTGCTTCCAGGTCGACCTGGCCCGCCGCGCGATCAAGGCCGGGTACCACGTGGTCGAGGTGCCCATCACCTTCGTCGAGCGCGAGCTGGGCGACTCCAAGATGAGCCGGGACATCCTGGTGGAGGCCCTCTGGCGCGTGACGACCTGGGGTGTGGGGGAGCGGGTCGGCAAGATCGTCAAAAAGCCCGGACGGTGACGTTCCAGGGGCGGGGAACCGCGCGACCGGCCGTGCCGGGCCCGCGGCCGGACCGGGCGACCGGGCCCCTTATCCCGCATTGAGCGTGGTGAGGGCACACTGGACGCATGACATCAGGCTCACCGAACCCGACGTCCTCCACCAGGCCCCGGCGCTCCGCGCTGCGCAGGTATCTGCCGCTCGGCATCGCGGCATGGCTCGTGCTGGAGATCTGGCTGCTGACGGTGGTCGCGAGCGAGGCCGGCGGGCTCACGGTGTTCCTGCTGCTGCTCGCGGGCATCGTGCTCGGCGCGGCGGTCGTCAAGCGGGCGGGCCGCAGGGCGTTCCAGAACCTGAACCAGGCGCTCCAGCGCGGCGGCACCCCCGAGGGGGGCGGCGGCAACGGCTGGACGATGCTCGGCGGCCTGCTGCTGATGCTGCCCGGTCTGATCTCCGACGCCGTCGGCCTGCTGCTCCTGATCCCGCCGGTGCAGAAGGCGCTCGGCAAGCGCGCCGAGCGCACCCTCGAGCGCCGGCTGCGCACCGCCGCCCCGGGCGGCCTCGGCGACGCCTTCCAGCAGGCCCGTATCCACCGCCCCGACGGCAAGGTCGTCCAGGGCGAGGTCATCCGGGACGAGCCGCGAGGGGGCGCCCCGCAGGAGCCCCGCCCGCCGCTGACCCGCTGACCTGCTGATCCGCTGATCCGCGGACGAGTGAGGGGGGGGGGCGGGCGGCGGCGGCCCCCCCCCCCCCCCCCCCCGCGCCCCCCCCCCCGCCCCCCCCCCCCCCGGGCCCCGGCCCAGCGGCTCACCCGGTCCCCGGGGCCGTGGTGGGGGCCCGGCCGTCCGGCCGGGCCCCCTCACTCGTCCTCACTCGTCCCGCACCGGGGAGCGCCCCGGCAGGGGCGCCGCAGAAATGCTCCGGGCGCGGGAAAGACCGCGGGCGCCGTACGTCGAGTTCACGTACGGCGCCCGCGGTCATCCCGGCGTGCTGGCGCCGGTCAAGCCGCCTGGGACTTATGCGGACTTGCGGCTGTCCCGGGGGTGAACCGCGATGTTCATCGCCCCGGAACGCAGAACGGCCAGTCGCTCCTCGAGGACCTCTTCGAGTTCCTCGCGGGTGCGCCGCTCCATCAGCATGTCCCAATGCGTACGCGCGGGCTTGGCCTTCTTCTCCTCAGGGCCGTCGCCGTCAACGAGGAGTGCCTGCGCTCCGCAGACCTTGCACTCCCACTCCGGCGGGATCTCCGCCTCGACCGAGAAGGGCATCTCGAAGCGGTGCCCCTTCTCGCATGCGTACTCCACGGCCTGGCGCGGGGCCAGGTCGATGCCGCGGTCCGTCTCGTAGCTGGTCACCACGAGGCGCGTGCCGCGAAGAGCTCGCTCACTCATGAATCGTGCCTCCCGGGCTTGTCGCCCACAGGACAGGTGTCGCTGTCGTCGTCATCCGGTCAACGTCCGGTCGGCGGTAAAGATTCCCGTCCCGTGTCCCGTTTCGGGTCATGCGTCGCCGTCGTAGCCGCAGCCTTGTCAACCAGTGCAGTACCCACCGGCGCCCGGTTTGTCACCTCTGCTAGGAGATGTCACCCAGCGTTTTTATATCTTTGACGCGCAGTAACGGTACGCCTGGCAGGCCAAAGGCGTACACTACCGCCCTTTCGCCCTGAGTGCTAAATCTTCTCGGGAACGGGATTGCCCGCGTCGCCGATCGCCCGCCGTACGGGGACGCGCGCCAGCAGCACGAACCCCAGCACGAAGAAGATCACCAGGGAGATGATCGCGTCCCGGTAGCTCCCCGTCAGCTGGAAGGTCAGCCCGAACAGCAGCGGGCCGAGCCAGCTCATCCCCCGGTCGCTCACCTCGTAGGCGGAGAAGTACTCGGCCTCCTTCCCGGGCGGGACGAGATGGGAGTACAGGGAGCGCGACAGGGCCTGGCTGCCGCCCAGCACCAGGCCGATCCCGGCGGCCAGCACGAAGAACCACACGGGTTCCCCGGCGGGCAGGAAGTAGCCCGCGGCCAGGGTCGCCGTCCAGGCCACCAGCGAACCGAGGATCGTGCGCTTGGTCCCGTGACGCCGGGCCAGCCGCCCCAGCGCGAGCGCGCCCGCCACCGCCAGCACCTGCACCAGCAGCACCGCGCCGATGAGCGTCGACTGGCTGAGGCCGAGCTCCTTCGAGCCGTACACCGACGCCTGGGAGATCACCGTCTGGATGCCGTCGTTGTAGACCAGGTACGCCAGCAGGAAGCCCAGCGTCAGAGGGTGGCGGCGCATGTCGCGGACGGTCGCCGCCAGCTGCCGCAGACCGGGCGAGGTCGCCTCGCGGGCGGGGCCGCCCCGGTCGCGCAGGCGGCGCAGCGGGATCAGCGCGAAAGCGCCCCACCACAGCCCCGCGGAGGCCAGGCAGACACGCACGGCCATGCTCTCGGACAGGCCGAAGCTGTCGTGCCCCAGATAGAGGACGAGGTTCCCCACCAGCACCAGGGCGCCCGCCGCGTAGCCGAACGCCCAGCCCCGCGAGGAGACCGCGTCGCGTTCCTCGGGAGTGGCGATCTGCGGGAGATAGGAGTTGTAGAGCATCATCGCGACGGACTGGGCCGCGT
The DNA here is from genome assembly GCF_044754345.1 of Streptomyces sp. NPDC093094. NCBI lineage: Bacteria > Bacillati > Actinomycetota > Actinomycetes > Kitasatosporales > Streptomycetaceae > Streptomyces > Streptomyces sp. NPDC093094. Next base: position 158,070 of record NZ_JBIVOX010000014.1, read on the forward strand.
TCGCGACGATCAGCAGCAGGCCGCCCAGCAGATAGCGGTCGCCGTCCAGGAAGAACATGCCGGCCGTCGCCCCGGCCCCGACGTACGCGGCCGCGCCCAGCAGCGGCTTCTTGCGGCCGGTGCGGTCGGCGGCGGCGCCCACCAGGGGCATCACCAGCACGGCGACGATCACCGACAGGGACACCGAGTAGGCGAAGAACGACCCCGCGCGCACCGGGATGCCCAGCGGATGCACGAAACCGCCGGCGTCGGCCGCCTCCTCGGCCACCGAGGTGAGATAGGGGCCGAGGAACACGGTGAGCACGCTCGTCGAATAGACCGAGCACGCCCAGTCGTAGAAGTACCAGCCGCGCTGTTCGCGCCGCCGGTCGGCCGCCTCGTCGGCGTCCGTCGTCCGCACGGTGTCCGTCCCCACCCGCGCCCTCGCTTCCCGTTCACGGTGCCGCGCGCGGGCGCGCTCCGGGAGTCAGACCCAGACGCCCCGGTCCTCCATGACCTTGCGCAGCGTGTCGATGTGATCGGTCATGATGCCATCGACTCCGAGGTCCAGAAGCCGGTGCATCCGCTCGGGTTCGTTGACCGTCCAGACGTGCACCTGGAGCCCGCGCGCATGGGCGGCCCGCACGAAGCGGTGATCGACGACCGGGACGCCCGACTGGGACTCCGGCACCTGTGCCGCGACCGCCGAGGCACGCAGCGCCGCCGGGACGCCCCAGGAGCGGAGCCGCAGGTTCAGCACGCCCCGGGTGCCGTACGACGTGGCCAGGCGCGGGCCGGCCAGGCGCTGGGCGCGCGTCACCCGCGCCTCGGAGAAGGAGCCGACGCAGACCCGGTCCCAGGCGTTCGTGCGCGTGATCACGTCGAGGAAGGGCCGGAGCGCGGGCTCCGCCTTGAGGTCGACGTTCCAGCGCACCTCGGGGAACTCCTCCAGCAGCTCCTCGAACAGCGGCACCGGCTCCCGGCCCGCCACGCGCGCGCGCCGTACGTCCGCCCACGCCAGGTCGCCGATCCGGCCCGCGCCGTCCGTCACCCGGTCCAGCGTCGCGTCGTGGAAGGCGACCAGCCTGCCGTCGCGGGTGGTGTGGACGTCCGTCTCGATGTACCGGTAGCCGAGCTCCACCGCGCGCCGGAACTGCAGCGCGGTGTTCTCCAGGCCGTCGGCCGCGCCACCCCGGTGGGCGAAGGCGATCGGGCCGGTGTGGTCGAGGTAGGGGTGGCGTATCCGCGTGGTGGTCACCGACGCAGTATCGCTCCACGGGGTTGACCGGTGGCAACGACCGTGCTGCCGTCCGATGCCGCGGGGACGGCGAACACCCGCAGGAACAGCTGGGCGAGCGGGCCGATCGCCACCGCGTAGAGCAGCGTGCCGACACCGATCGTGCCGCCGAGCAGGAAGCCCGTCACCACGACGGCCACCTCCACCGCCGTCCGCATCAGACGGATCGACCGGCCCGTGCGCCGGTGCAGTCCGGTCATCAGCCCGTCGCGCGGGCCCGGCCCGAAGCGCGCGGCGATGTACAGCCCGGTGGCCACGCCGTTGAGCACGATCCCGGCGAGCAGCAGGGGCACGCGTACGGCGAGGCCGTGCGCGTCCGGGACCAGCGCCAGGGTGCCGTCCATCGCCAGACCGACGACGAAGACGTTGGAGACCGTGCCGAGGCCGGGGCGCTGGCGCAACGGGATCCACAGCAGCAGCACGGCCGCGCCCACCACGATGGACACCACGCCGATGGTCAGGCCGGTGAGCTCGGCCAGACCCTGGTGGAGCACGTTCCACGGCTCCAGGCCGAGGCCCGCGCGCACCAGGAGGGCGGAGCTGGCGCCGTACAGCGCCAGGCCGAGACAGAGCTGGACGAGACGCCGTACGAGACGGCCCGGCGCGGACGAGGGCGCGGACGACGGCGCGGACGATGCGGACAAGGGTGCCCCCCGGATGGTGACGGTGGCCTGACTCATGACACTCTGTGGCTATGGACCGGATGTCATCCATGGCCAATTCGGGGAAGGTGGACTGATAGTCATGGCACATTGGACCTCCGCGGTGGGCGCCGCACAGCTCGCCCGGCTGCTCAAGTCCCAGCAGGACCGGCCCGCGGGCCCCGGCACCCGCCGCCCGCCCGCCTACCGTGCCCTCGCCGACGGCATCCGCCTGCTCGTGCTGGAGGGCCGGGTCCCCGTGGCCGCCCGGCTGCCCGCCGAACGGGAGCTGGCCCTGTCGCTGTCCGTCAGCCGTACGACGGTCGCCGCGGCCTATGAGGCGCTGCGCGCCGAGGGCTTCCTGGAGTCCCGGCGCGGAGCCGGCAGCTGGACCGCCGTACCGGCCGGGAACCCGCTGCCCGCGCGGGGTCTGGAGCCGCTGCCGCCCGAGGCGCTCGGCTCGGTGATCGACCTCGGCTGCGCCGCCCTGCCCGCCCCCGAGCCGTGGCTCACCCGCGCCGTGCAGGGCGCGCTGGAGGAACTCCCGCCGTACGCGCACACGCACGGCGACTACCCGGCCGGGCTGCCCGCGCTGCGCTCGATGATCGCCGAGCGGTACACCGCGCGCGGGATACCGACCATGCCCGAGCAGATCATGGTGACGACCGGCGCGATGGGCGCCATCGACGCCATCTGCCACCTCTTCGGCGGCCGCGGCGAGCGCATCGCCGTCGAGTCGCCCAGCTACGCCAACATCCTCCAGCTCATGCGGGAGGCGGGGGCCCGGCTGGTGCCCGTCGCGATGGCGGAGGGGCTCTCGGGGTGGGACCTGGACCGCTGGCGCCAGGTGCTGAGGGAGGCCGCGCCCCGTATCGCGTACGTCGTCGCCGACTTCCACAACCCCACCGGGGCCCTCGCCGACGAGGACCAGCGGCGCCGCCTGGTGGAGGCCGCCCGCTCGGCGGGGACCGTGCTGATCGCGGACGAGACGATGACCGAGCTGTGGCTGGACGAGGAGTTCGCCGGCGGCGCCATGCCCCGGCCGGTCTGCGGGTTCGACCCGGCCGGGTCCACCGTGATCACGGTCGGCTCGGCCAGCAAGGCGTTCTGGGCCGGCATGCGCATCGGCTGGGTGCGGGCCGCCCCGGACGTCATCCGCAGTCTGGTGGCTGCCCGCGCCTACGCCGACCTGGGCACGCCCGTGCTGGAGCAGCTCGCGGTGAACTGGCTGTTCAGCACCGGAGGCTGGGAGGAGGCCGTGGAACTGCGCCGCGCCCAGGCCCGGGAGAACCGGGACGCCCTGGTCGCGGCCGTGCGGCGGGAGCTGCCTGACTGGGAGTTCGAGGTGCCGCGGGGCGGTCTGACGCTCTGGGTGCGCGCCGGGGGGCTGTCGGGGTCGCGGCTCGCCGAGGCGGGGGAGCGGGTCGGTGTCCGGGTGCCCTCCGGGCCGCGCTTCGGCGTCGACGGCGCCTTCGAGGGGTACGTACGCCTGCCGTTCACGGTGGGCGGCGTGGTCGCCGAGGAGGCGGCGGCACGGCTCGCCGCCGCGGCCCGGCTGGTGGAGAGCGGCGCGACAGCCGGTACGGAGGCTCCGCGGACCTTCGTGGCATGACGTGAGGCCGGTCCGGACGGATGCCGGCCCGACGAGTGCGCCGGCCCGACGAGTGCGCCGGCCCGACGAGTGCGCCGGCCCGACGAGTGCGCCGGGCCGACGAGTGCGCCGGGCCGACGAGTGCGCCGGGCCGTGGGGGCGTGGTGCCGTGCCGGTTCGTGGCACGACGCGAGGGCCGGAGCGGGTGGGTCCCGCTCCGGCCCTCGCGTCCCGGTGCCGGCTCAGCTCTCGGCGGCCATCGCCTCGGTCGGCACCTTGTTCACCGGGACCTTCTCCAGCGGCAGTTTCTCGACCGGCACCTTCTCGACGGGCACCTTCTCGACCGGCACCTTTTCCACAGGCACCTTCTCGACCGGTACCGACCGGGAGGCCGCGGACTCCGGCTCCGCGTCCGCAGGGGTGGTGCGCGGCGGCAGGAGGTCGAGGACGGCCTGGCGGTGGGTGTCGCTGGTGGCGTCGTCGTACGGGTCCGGGGTGGCCGGCACCTGGAGCCGCAGGGCCGGGCCGGCGCCCAGGCGGGCGTAGCCGCGGCCGGGCGGCACCTGGGCGGTGGGGGTCGTGTGCGGCGGGACGCCGAGGACCGCTTCGAGCTGCGCGGCGGTGGCCGGGCCGAGGACGACCCGCGCGCGTGTGTGCTGGCGTACGGAGTCGCTGAGCAGGTCGAGGTTGTCGAACTGTTCGGCGACGACCACCGTCACATTGGCCGCGCGGCCGTGCCGCAGCGGCAGCTGGAGCAGGGACTGCGGGTCCTGCTGTCCCTCCGCGCCGATGAGGCCCAGTGCGCCGGGCCGGTCCAGCAGCAGCCACAGCGGGCGCCGGGTGTCGTCGGGAGGAGGATGCCCCTCCTGGCGGGCGCGGTTGACGGCGACGAGCCGGCGCTCGGTCTCGTGCGCCGCCCACTCCAGGCCGGCCAGCGCCCCCGCAGCACCGCACTCGACGCCGAGGACGCCGTCCCGGCCGACGAGACAGGCGTACTCGCCGGTGCCGCCGCCCTCGACGACCAGGATGTCGCCGTACTGCAGGGCCTGGAGCGCGATCGAGCGCAGCAGGGTGGAGGTGCCGCTGCCCGGCTGGCCCACGGCCAGCAGATGCGGCTCCGTGGAACGGATGCCCGTGCGCCACACCACCGGCGGGACGTCGCGGTGGTCCTTCCCGTGGGTGAGCGGCAGGGTGCGCTGCACCTCGCCGGGGTCCGTGAAGCCGAGGACCGTCTCGCCCGGGGAGGTGACGAAGCGCTGGGCGGCGATGTCGGTGGGCAGGGGGGCCAGCACGCTGACCGTGAGCTGGTTGCCCTCCTCGTCCCACAGGAAGTGGTACTCGCGGCCGCGGCCCGACTTGGCGGCCAGCAGCTGCTCGATACGGTTCCGGGCGGCCGGTTCGCCGTCCGTGAAGTAGGCCGGGTAGTGGACCACGAGCCGGCTGACGCGGCCCGAGCCGTCGAAGTCGAAGTCGGACAGGGCTTTCTCCCAGTCGCCGCCGTGCGTGTACAGCGGGTCGGGATCCTCCTCGAGCGAGAAGTGGGGCACGAGAGCCTCGTACAGCGCCCGCAGGCGCTGCACCTGGGACTCGTCGGGGCCCTCGGGAACCGGCGGGGTGCGGTCCCGGCCCTGCCAGGCTGCCGCCGCCATCAGGGTGATGGCGGCCAGCAGCGGACCGTACGGCACGAGCACGACGACCAGGATCACCGAGGCCACGAGGAAAAGCAGCGGACCGCGCTTGTCCTTGGGGGTGTCGGCCACCTTGCGCCGCCCGGCCGAGGCCAGCCGGCGCAGACCGCGGGTGATCGTGATCAGCGGGTGGAGGACATCGGTGGCACTGTCGGCCGCCGTCCGGGCCAGCTCCCGGCTCCGGGCGATCTGTGCGCTGCCTGTGCTCAGGATGCGGGGGAGGGGGCGCCGGGCCACTGCTGTCTCCTGGTGGTGCGTACGGACGGGATCTTCGACGTCAGAACTTGATGCCGCCGAGGAGGCCGGCCAGGCTCTCGCCTCCTGCCTGGATGCTCGGCGCGATGGCCGTACTGGCCAGATAGAAGCCGAACAGGGCTGCGACGAGGGCGTGCGACGCCTTGAGCCCGTCCTTCTTGAAGAACAGAAAGACGATGATGCCGAGCAGGACCACGCCGGACATGGACAGGATCATTTGGGTTCTCCTGGTTCGCGGGGACAGTCACCATGAGTACTTCCAGGCTCACAGGATGTATCCATACGATAAAAGGTGCAAATGGTGGAAATTTTAAATATCTCCCCCGAACGGCGGAGGTTTCGGCGGTCCGTCCGGGCGGGCGGGTTGCGTCGGGCCGGTCTCGTGGTGATCTTTGCCTCGGGCGGCAGCCGTCATGTGCCGCCGCAGCCAGTACCCTGGCGATTCACCCGAACGGCTGTGAGGAGAGGTGGACCGGCCGATGACTGAAGCCCCCGACCCCGAGGTCGTGGAGCTCGCGACCAAGATCTTCGATCTGGCCCGGAAGGGGCGGACCGAGGCGCTCGTGGCGTACGTCGACGCGGGCGTTCCGGCCGACCTCACCAACGACCGGGGCGACTCCCTCGTGATGCTCGCCGCCTATCACGGGCACGCCGGGGCCGTACAGGCCCTGCTCGCCCGCGGCGCCGAGGCCGACCGCGTCAACGACCGGGGCCAGACCCCGCTCGCCGGGGCGGTCTTCAAGGGTGAGGAAGCCGTGATCAGGGCCTTGCTCGAAGGCGGCGCGGACCCCTCCGCGGGGACGCCGTCGGCCGTCGACACGGCACGGATGTTCGGCAAGACGGACCTGCTCGAACTGTTCGGAACGTTCTGATCCGAACGCCCTGACCAGGGACGACAGGGTTCCGGCAGGGATACGCAACGGAAAACGGGGGAGGCGGTACAGGGCCGCCGGATATTTCGGTCGCGGCATCGAAGAGCGCCGAGTCATCATGACGTCGTGATTCACGGACGCGATGGCTGGGCAGGTGTTGCCGCACCGCGCGGGCCGTGACGCGGCCCGCATGGGCCACCGACGAGAGGCAGAGGAAGATGGTCTACAGCAAGCATGAGACGGCGGGCGCCCCGACGTGTTGTCACGCGGCCAGGTAAAGCACGTTCCCCGGTTGCGTCGACGCTTGATGTGAGGCTGTTTCCCATGTTCGATCCGGTCATAGCGCCCAGCGGTACCCTGCTCGGCCTGCTTCAGCGGGGCCGCGGCGACGGCACGCTGCACGCGCTCACCGCCCCGCGCGCCGAGGCGCTCGCGGCGCTGAACCACTGCGTGGTGCGCGACCCGCGCCACGACTGGCAGGTGGAGAACCGCTCCCTGTACTACGCCCGTCTGTACCTCGACCTGGGCGGTGAACTCGACGTCATCGAGGCCCACCTCTTCGACGCCGAGGACATCCTCGACGACGAGGAGTCCCGCACCGGCCTCGCCCTGGCCGTCCTCGGTCACCTGGCCTCCTACGGCAGGCGCGACGCCCTGGAACTGCTGCGCAGGTACGCCGCCGAGGGCTCCAACTGGGCCTGGGCCCTGGACGAGCTGGCCCTGCGCGACGACGACGCCGGGCTGCGCTCCCTCGCGGTCCCCGTCCTCGCCCGTTTCCCGGCCGACGCCGAGGGCGAGGCGGAACTGGCCGCCGCCGTGCGGGACGCCTTCGAGCCACGGCCCTGGCGGCTGTGGGCCGACGACCCGCGCGAAGGGATCGGCACGCGTGTGCGTACCGCCCAGGAAGCCGGCTGCTTCGACCGCTGGCAGCGGCAGATGCGGCCGTCCGGGCCCCGTCCCGGGTGGAGTGTCCAGGCGGTGTTCGACTGGGCCCAGCAGGGCGTCGAACGAGGCACGCCCCTGCACGCCCCGGCCGCCCGCTGCCTGACCGCCGTCGCCGGGCCCGAGGACCGTCCCGAGATCCTCGACGCCGCCCGGACCGGCGCGGAGGGTGCCCGCTGCACGGCCCTGCGCTACCTCGCCGACAGCGACGATCCCGACGCGCTCGATCTGATCGAGCAGGCCGTCGCCACCGGCCCCACGCCGGTCGTGGAGGCCGCCGTCGAGTCCTACGAACGCATGCGGAGCGTCGCCGCCGTGGTGCGCGCCCGCCGCTGGGCCCACCGGCCCGACCCGCTCGGCGCCGCCGCCGGACGGATGCTCGCCTGCCGGGGCGGGGCCGAGGACAAGGAACTCGTCCTCGGCGCACTGCGCGAGGCCGTCCGCGGCGAGGGGCCCGACGCGCCCACCCTGTGGACCCTCGTCGACGGCGCCGGCCGGCTCGGCATCGCCTGCGCCGCCCCCGTCCTGCGCCATGTCTACCGCGAGACCGCGTCCTCCCATCTGCGCGGCCGGGCCGCTCGCGCCCTCGCCGCCACCGACCCCTCCTTCCCCGCCGGATTCGCCGTCGAATGCCTGTGGGACTGCGAGGAGAGCACCCGTGAGGTCGCCGCCCGCCATGCGGAGACCGGCGACACCCGCGTCGTCGACCGGCTGCGCCGGCTCGCCTCCGACCCCGCCGAGGAGGACGAGGTGCAGACCGCCGTGCGCAGCCGCTTCGGCATCGAGACGCCCCCGGCCTGAGCCCGCCGGGTGAACGAGGAACGACCCGCGGGTCAGGCGCGCATGGACGCCGCCTGACCCGCCCGGGTGCGCCGCGCAACGCTCACGGGACGTTCCCGATCCGGAAAGATCCACGTTGACGCGTCCACGTCCGGTACGGCGAGAACACCCGTATGCGTGTCGTCATCGTGACCGAATCCTTTCCCCCCGATGTGAACGGCGTGGCCCACTGCGCGCTCCAGACCGCCCGGCACCTCGTCGACCGCGGTCACACGCCCCTCGTCGTCGCGCCGGCCACCGCCGCCGCCGTCGCATCCGAGGCCGACGTCCGGGCGCCGTGCCCCGTCGTCCGGATCCCCTCCCTCCCGCTCCCGGGCTACCCCCAGGTGCGCGTGGCCCTCCCCAGCCGCCGCGTCGCCGCCGCCATCGCCGACCACCGCGCGGAGATCGTCCACCTGGCCAGCCCCTTCGTCCTCGGCGTACGCGGCATGGCCGCCGCCGCCCGGCTCGGCATCCCCGCCGTGGCCGTCTACCAGACCGACCTGGCCGGATACGCGCGCACCTACATGGGTGCCGGAGAGGCCGCCGCCTGGCGGCGCATCCGCTCCGTGCACGCCGCCGCCGACCTCACCCTGGCTCCCTCCACCGCCGCCCGCGACGACCTGGAGACACACGGCGTGCCCCGGGTGCGGCTGTGGCCCCGGGGCGTGGACACCGTACGGTTCCGGCCGGAGCTGCGCGACGAGGCGCTGCGCCGTGAACTCGCCCCGAACGGTGAGCTGATCGTCGGCTACGTCGGCCGCCTCGCCCCCGAGAAGCAGGTCGAACTGCTCTCCGGAGCCTGCTCCCTGCCCGGTGTACGGGTCGTCGTCGTGGGCGACGGGCCGAGCCGCGCCCACCTGGCCGGGGCGCTGCCCGGCGCCGTCTTCCTCGGCCGCCGCATCGGTGCCGACCTGGCGCGGGTCTTCGCCTCGCTGGACGTCTTCGCGCACACCGGGCCCTTCGAGACCTTCTGCCAGACCGTCCAGGAGGCCATGGCGAGCGGAGTGCCCGTGGTCGCCCCCGCCGCGGGCGGGCCCCTGGACCTCGTCGACCACGGCAGGACCGGCCTGCTGGTCCCGCCGCGCGACGCCGGCGCCGTCCGCGAGGCGGTCGCCGCGCTGGCCGCCGACCCCGCCGCACGCGCCGCCTGCGGTGCCGCCGGGCGGGCCACCGTCGAGGGCCGCACCTGGGCCGCCGTGGGGGACCGGCTCATCGCGCACTACGCGGATGTGCTGGTCGCCCGGAAGGCGGTGCTGGCGGCATGACCGGACTCTCGCTGAGGGAGGGCGGGGCCGACGGGGTCCGGGGCCTGGACGGCCCTGGCGGGGCTCGTGGTCCCGGCGGGGCTCGTGGTCCTGGCGGGGCAGGAACTCCGAGCGGTGGCAGCGGACCCGGCGGCCCTGGGAGACCCGGGGAGCCCGGCGGTTCCGGTGGCTCGGGCGTGCGGGCGCTGCGGATCGTGAGGCTGGCGAATTTCGTCGCCCCCGCGTCCGGCGGCCTGCGCACCGCCCTGCGTGAACTGGGCAGGGGCCTGCGGGCCGCGGGCCACGACCCCGTGCTCGTCGTGCCCGGTGAACGCCACACCGACCGGGACACCGAACAGGGCCGCGTCATCACCCTGCCCGGCCCGCTGCTGCCCGGCACCGGCGGCTACCGCGTCCTCACCGACCGGCGGCGCCTGGCCGCCCTCCTGGAGGGGCTCGCGCCCGACCGCCTGGAGGTCTCCGACCGTACGACCCTGCGCTGGACCGGCCGCTGGGCGCGGCGTGCCCGGGTGCCCGCCGTGATGGTCTCCCACGAGACCGCCGACGGCGTACTGCGTACCTGGGGTCTGCCCGACGGGCTGTCCCGGCGTGCGGCGGACGCCCTGAACGTCCGTACCGCGCACGTCTACTCCAAGGTCGTGTGCACCACCGAGTTCGCCGAGCGGGAGTTCCTCCGCATCGGCGCCCGCAACGTCGTACGGGCGCCCCTGGGCGTCGATCTGACGGCCCGGCATCCGGCGCTGCGCTCGGCCGCGCTGCGGGCCCGCCACGCGCGCGTGGACGAGACGCTGCTGGTCATGTGCTCCCGGCTGTCCGTGGAGAAGCGGCCCGGGACCGCCCTGGACGCCCTGGAGGCGCTGCTGCGGCGCGGGACGCGGGCGGTCCTGGTCGTCGCCGGGGACGGGCCCCTGCGCGCCCGGCTGGAGCAGCGCGCCCGGGACCGGGGGCTGCCGGCCGTCTTCCTCGGGCACGTCTCCGACAGCGGGCTGCTCGGCGCGCTCCAGGCATCCGCCGACGTCTGCCTGGCGCCCGGGCCCGCCGAGACCTTCGGGCTCGCCGCGCTGGAGTCCATGGCCTGCGGCACGCCCGTCGCGGTCAGCGCCTCGTCCGCGCTGCCCGAGGTGGTCGGCCCGGCCGGGGCCGTCGCCGCCGACCGCGGGGAGGCGTTCGCGGACGCGGTCGCCGCCCTGCTCGACCGGCCCGGCGCGCAGCGGCGTGAAGCCGCACGCGCGCGTGCCGAGTGCTTCGGCTGGGGCACGGCGGTGGAGGCATTCCTCGCCGCGCACGAGGCGACCGTCCTCACCCGGCGCGACCCGGCCCTGCCGGGAGGCACGGCATGAGACCCGTGAGGTTCGCAGCCCTCGGGGACTCCCTCACCGAGGGGGTGGGCGACCCCCTCGGGGACGGGTGGCGCGGCTGGGCGGCGCTGCTCGCCGACGGGCTCGCCGAGGAGCCCGTCGAGTTCACCAACCTCGCCGTCAGCGGGGCGCAGACCCGGGACGTCGTGGCCGCACAGCTGCCCGCCGCCCTCGCGCTGCGGCCGGACGTCGCCTCCGTGGTGATCGGCGTCAACGACACGCTGCGCCGCACCTTCGACATCCACGCCGTGGCCGCCCGGCTCGACCGGGCGTACGGCGCCCTGACCGCGCAGGGCGCCGTCCTGCTCACCGCCTGTCTGCCCGACCCCGGGGCGATGCTCGGGCTGCCGGGCGCGCTGGCTCGTCCCCTGGCCCGGCGGCAGCGGGCCGTGAACACCGTGGTGCACGCGCTGTCCGAACGGCACGGGGCGGTGCACCTGCACGCCGGCGAGGGCGCCTGGCTGACCGACCGCGCCCTGTGGAGCGCGGACCGGCTCCACCCCGGGGAGCGCGGGCACCGGCAGCTCGCCGTGCGCTTCCACGCCCTGCTCACCGAGGCGGGCGCGGCGAACGGCGCCGCGCCCGCGCCCGAGCCGGAGTTCCCGGCGCCGACCCGTATGGCCGGCCTGCGCTGGATGGCCACCGCCGGCACCGGCTGGGTGGCCCGCCGCTGCACCGACCTGCTGCCCCAGCTGCTGCGCCTCGCCGCCGACGAGATGCACCACCGTGCCCGTGGCACGAGCGCCCGGCTGGACGTACGGGCGGCACAGGCGGTGTCGACGGCGCTGGCGGCGCTGTCGGTGTCCGTGTCCGTGTCGGTGGGCGAGGGACGGGAGCCGGGGGTGGCGTAGCGGGCGGGTGCCGTCCCGGCCGGGACGGGAGGCGCGGCCGGGCGCGGCCGCCGGCGGCGCGGGGCCGCACCGCCTCACCGGGCCCGGGACGCGCCCCGGCGCCGGCGGCGGGACGTCAGCGGCGGCGTACCGGTACGAACCTGACGGGGGTGCCCGGGACCGCCTGGGCGGCTCCCGGCAGGTCGGCGCGGCGGACGACGGCGACGACCGGGTAGCCGCCGGTGGTGGGGTGGTCGGCGAGGAAGACCACCGGCCTGCCGTCCGGCGGCACCTGGACCGCGCCCAGCACCATGCCCTCGCTGGGCAGCTCACCGGCACGGGCCCGTTCCAGGGCCGGCCCCTCGGTGCGCAGCCCGATGCGGTTGCTCGCGGCGGACACCCGGTACGCGCGCGTGGTGAAGACGCGCAGCGCCTGCGGGGAGAACCAGTCGTCGCGCGGGCCCGGCGTCACCCTCAGCACCAGCTCGGTGGGCGGGGCCGGCTGCGGAGCCACGTCCACGCGCGCGCGGAGCACCGCCGCCGGGCCGAGCGGCAGCACCGTGCCGTCCGCCAGGGGCGCGGGGCCGAGCCCCGAGAGCAGGTCGGTGGAGCGGCTGCCCAGCACCGGTTCGACCGCGACCCCGCCGGAGAAGGCGACATAGCTGCGTACTCCCGCGACGGCCGCGCCGATGTCCAGCAGTGCCCCGGCGGGCACCCGCACCGGCGCACCCCAGGCGGCCGGGCGCCCGTCCACCGTGACGGCGCAGGGCGCTCCGCCCACCGCCACGGTGACGGCGGAACGGGGGCGTACGGCGCAGCCGGTGAGGGTGGTCTCCAGCACGGCCGCTTCGCGGGGGTTGCCGACCAGACGGTTGACGAGGCCGGCGGCGGGCGCGTCGAGCGCACCGGAGCACGGCACCCCGAGGTGCGCGTGGCCGGGCCGCCCCTGGTCCTGGACCGTGGTCAGCGCTCCCGCCCGGACGACGCGCAGCGCGCGATCGGTCATGAGGCACCCGCCAGGACGGCAGGTGCCATGGCATCCGCCGGCACGGCAGGCGCCACGGCAGCCACCGGCACGGCAGGCGCCGCGGCACCCGTGGGACGACGCGTCATGCGGCACCCACCGCGACGAAGCGCACCCGGGCCCCGGGCGACAGCAGCGCCGCGGGCACGCGCGCGTGGTCCCACAGCACGCTGTCGGTGGTGCCGATCAGCTGCCAGCCGCCGGGGGAGGAGCGCGGGTAGACCCCCGTGTACGGCCCGGCCAGGGCGACCGCGCCCGCGGGCACGGCCGTGCGTGGCGTCGCCCGGCGCGGCACGTCGTAGCGCGGCGGCAGGCCGGTGAGGTAGCCGAAGCCGGGGGCGAAGCCGCAGAAGGCGACGCGGAACTCGGTGCCCGCGTGGATGCGGGCCACCTCCCGTTCGGCCACACCCCAGTGCGCGGCGACGTCCGCGAGGTCGGGTCCGTCGTAGCGCACGGGGAGTTCGATCGCCTCATGCGCGCGTGCGGGCACGGGCGGCAGGTCCGCCGCCGTGAGTTCGGCGGCGAGCCGGGACGGGTCGGCGAGGCCGTCCAGGAGCACCGTACGGGCGGCGGGGACCAGCTCGCGGACCCGCAGCGAGCCCTCCGCGCGGCGGCGCAGCAGCTCGGCGTGCAGGGCCTCGGCCTCCTCGCCGCAGGAGACCTCCAGCAGCAGCGCGTCGTCGCCCACGGGCAGGACCCTCATGCGAACGCCTCCACCCGTACCTCGGCGGCCTCCAGGCGCCGGCGTACCCGGCGGGCCAGTTCCACCGCGCCCGGGGTGTCGCCGTGCAGGCACAGCGACCGCGCCCGCACCTGGACGGGCAGCCCGGAGTGCGAGACGACCCGGCCGTCCCGGGCGAGGCCCACCGAGCGTTCCACGACGGTCACCGGGTCGGTGACCACCGCGCCCTCGGTGCCGCGCGGCACCAGGGTGCCGTGGTCGGTGTAGGCGCGGTCGGCGAATGCCTCCGTGACCGCGGGGAGCCCGGCCTCCCCGGCCCGTTCCAGCAGGCGCGAACCCGGCAGCCCGAGCACGGGCAGCGAGGCGTCCGCCAGGAGGACGCCCTCGACGACCGCGCGGGCCTGTTCCTCGTCGTGCACGACCCGGTTGTAGAGCGCGCCGTGCGGTTTGACGTAGGCCACGCGCGCGCCCGCCGCCCGGGCGAACACCTCCAGGGCGCCGATCTGGTACGCCACCTCGGCGGCCAGTTCGGCGGGCGGCACGTCCATCGCACGCCGCCCGAACCCGGCGAGGTCCCGGTAGGAGACCTGGGCGCCGATCGTGACGCCGCGCCCGGCCGCGAGCTCGCACACCCGCCGCATGGTGGCCGCGTCCCCGGCGTGGAAGCCGCAGGCCACGTTGGCGCTGGTGACCACCGACAGCAGTTGTTCGTCGTCGGTGAGCCGCCAGCGGCCGAAGCCCTCGCCGAGGTCGGCGTTCAGATCGATCGGGGTCATGGGTCCTTCCGGTTTCCTGGGTCGGGTTTCCTGGGTCAGGCCACGCGGTACTGCTCGTCGCGGGCGTCGGTGAGGAACATCTGCCCCGGTGCGTGGGTGAGGGCGAACGGCGGACGGGAAGCCGTCACCGCGGCCTGCGGGGTGACCCCGCAGGCCCAGAACACCGGGATGTCGTCCGGTTCGGCGACCACGGGGTCGCCGAAGTCGGGGCGGCCGAGGTCGGCGATGCCGAGCACGGAGGGGTCGCCGCAGTGCACGGGTCCGCCGTGCACCGCAGGCAGCAGGCTGCTCTCGCGGATGGCCGCCGCGAGACGCGGCGGCGGCACCGGCCGCATCGACACCACCAGCGGACCGTGCAGCCGCCCGCCGGGCCGGCACCGACGGTCCGTCACGTACATGGGCACGTTGCGGCCCTGCTCGACATGGCGGACGGGCACGCCCGCGGCGGACAGCGCCCATTCGAAGGTGAAACTGCATCCGATCAGGAACGACACCAGATCCTCGCGCCAGTACGCGCGCACGTCCGTCGGCTCGTCCACCAGCTCACCGTTGCGCCACACCCGGTAGCGCGGCAGGTCGGTGCGCAGGTCCGCGCCGCCGGCGAGGACGGTGGTCCAGGATCCGGCGTCCGTGACGTCCAGCACCGGGCAGGGTTTCGGATTGCGCTGGCAGAACAGCAGCACGTCGTAGGCCCAGTCGGCGGGCACCGAGATCAGGTTGGCCTGGGTGTGGCCGGCGGCGATTCCGGCGGTGGGGCCCGCGAGGCCCTCCCGGAAGCGCGCCCGGGCCGCTGCGGGGCTCCACGTGTGCGCGTGCTCGTCGACGACGGTCAGCGGGCGGTCGTCCGCACGGTCCGGTGAGGTCACGTCAGCTCCCTCCCCCGCGTCTCCGGCAGCCCCAGCAGGGCCAGCGCCGCCAGACCGTAACCGACGGCGCCGAAGGCCAGCGCGCCGCCCACTCCCCAGCTGTCGGCCAGGAACCCGACCGTGGTGGGAAAGACCGCGCCGACCGCGCGGCCGGTGTTGTACGTGAAGCCCTGCCCCGTGCCGCGTACCGCCGTGGGGTACAGCTCGCTCAGGAACGAGCCGAAACCGCTGAAGATCGCCGACATGCAGAACCCCAGCGGGAAGCCGAGCAGCAGGAGCAGGGTGCCGGCGCCGCTCGGGATGCGGGCGTACGTCACGATGCACAGCGCCGACAGCACCGCGAACAGCCAGATGTTGCGCCGTCGGCCCAGCCGGTCGGTGAGGTGACCGCCGGTCAGGTACCCGGCGAACGCTCCCGAGATCAGCAGTGCCAGATAGCCGCCGGTGCCGACGACCGACAGGTCGCGCTCGGTCTTGAGGTAGGTCGGCACCCAGGTGGCGAGCGTGTAGTAGCCGCCCTGCACACCGGTGGACAGCAGCACCGCGAAGAACGTCGTACGCGCCAGACCCGGCCTGAAGATCTCCGCGAACGACCCTCTGCCCGCGCTCCGCTCGCGCACCGCGACGGCCTCCGGCGCGTCCTGCACCCGGCGGCGCATCCAGACGACCAGCAGGGCGGGCAGCGCGCCGGTCCAGAACATCACCCGCCAGGCCAGATCGTCGTCCACCAGTGAGAACACCAGCGTGTACACGATCGCGGCGAGCGCCCAGCCCACGGCCCACGAGCTCTGGACGGCGCCGAGGGTGCGGCCCCGGTGGCGGGCGCTCGCGTACTCGGCGACCAGGATCGCGCCGACCGCCCACTCCCCGCCGAAACCGAGGCCCTGCAGGGCGCGGAGGACCAGCAGCGTCTCGTAGTTCGGCGCGAAGCCGCAGGCGACGGTGAAGACGGCGTAGGTGATCACCGTGATCATCAGCGCGCGGACCCGGCCGATCCGGTCCGCGAGCACACCGGCCAGTGCGCCGCCGATCGCGGAGACCACCAGCGTGACGGTCGTGAACAGCCCGGTCTGTCCGCTGTCCAGACCGAAGTACGCGGCCAGCGCGACCATGCTCAGCGGCAGCGTGAAGTAGTCGTACGCGTCGAGCGCGTAGCCCCCGAACGCGCCCGCGAAGGCGCGTCGGCCGCGCGGTCCGAGGGCGTGCAGCCAGCCCGGCGGACCGGTCTCGGAAGCGGCGGGGGAAGGGGCGGGAGCGGGGAGGGCGGTGGTCTCGGGCGGAGGGGTCGAGCTCATGGGCACCTCGCAGCGAAGAAGACGGAGGGTGCGGTGCTGAGCCGTGCGGAGGAACTGCGGCGCCGAAGGGCGTGCGCAGCAAGGTAGAGGATCGTTGAACGATCCTTCAATACCCGTGTTGTCTCGTCCCCGCGGCTGCGGTTGAATTCCGGGCATGGCGGAGCAGCTGGCCGGACTGGCCGACGACCGTGCCCTCCTGGGCCGCACCAGCACGGCCGAGCGCGTCTCGGACATCCTCAGGAGCCGTATCGCGGAAGGCTTCTTCCCGCCCGGCACCCGGCTGTCGGAGGACAGCATCGGAGGTGCCCTCGGTGTCTCCCGCAACACCCTGCGCGAGGCGTTCCGGCTGCTCACGCACGAACGCCTGCTGGTCCACGAGCTGAACCGGGGTGTCTTCGTCCGGGTGCTCACGGCGGAGGACGTGCAGGACATCTACCGGACGCGGGCGCTCGTGGAGTGCGCCGTCGTCAGGGGGCTGGGGGAGCCGCCTTACGCGCTGGAGGGGCTCACGGAGGCGGTGGCCCAGGGCCGGCGGGCCGTCGCGCAGGACGACTGGAAAGCGCTGGGGACGGCGAACATCCGTTTCCACCGCGGACTCGTCGCGCTGGCGGGCAGTCCCCGCACCGACGAGCTGATGCGCGGCGTCTTCGCCGAGCTGCGGCTCGCGTTCCACGTGGTCGACGACCCCCGGCAGCTGCACGAGCCGTACCTGGCGCGCAACGAGGAGATCCTGCGCGCCCTGGAGTCGGGCGACCGGGACGGGGCGGAGCGGCTGCTGGCGGTGTATCTGGCGGACTCGCTGGAGCGGGTCGCGGACGCGTACGGGCGGCGGGCGGACGTCGTCTGAGACGGGGGCGCCCCGCGACCGGACACCGACCGGGCGCGGGGAGCTCACCGGGAGCTCACGGAGGGCCGCTGGTCCGGGTGCCGGGGTGCCGGGTGCCGGAGCGTCGGCCGGGGTGCCGGGTACCGGAGCGTCGGCCGGGAGCCGGGAGCCGGGAGCCGGGAGCAAGGGGTGCCGGGAGCCGGGGGTGCCGGGAGCCGGAGCGCCGGGTGCCGGGTGGGCGGTCGCGGGCGGGGCACCGCCGGAGCGGGTCCGCGGGTTTCCCGGTTTGGGCCGATGTCAGACCTAGCACCTACTCTGTTCACCGTGACTTCGCCAGCAACGACGGACAGCGTTCCGCCCCAGCTCAGCGCGGGGCCGCGCCCCGCACCGGGCCCGGCCGCCGACGAAGGGCTGGCGCGGCGCCTGCGCGCGCTCGCCTGCACCGCCCCGCTGCACGACCTCGACGCGCGCAAGGCCAACCTCGCCGGCGAGTACTCGGTGTACGGCATGGCGGAGGTGGCCCTCTCGGCCATCGATCTGGTCACCCTCAACATGGACTTCGACACCGGCGCCGACCACGACCAGGTCGTCGCCCGGCTCGTTCCCCGCATCGCCGCCCAGGCCCCGCAGCGCCCCACCGCCGAGCACGAGCGCGTGGCCCGCTGGGTCCTGGAGAACCTGATCAACGTCGGCAGCGTGGACCGCGGCTTCCGCGCGGTGTACGGCACCTTCACCGCGGACGGCACCTACGTCCGCCGGGACTACGACTTCAAGCTGATCGAGGAGGTCCCCGGCCCCGGCGGCAGCGTCTACCTGCGCACGACGGACGAGGCGGTCAACGTCCTTGTCGGCGCCCTCGACACCGACGTCACCAGCGCCCAGATCGCCGCCGAGGTCAAGCTGGAGATCCTGATCAGCCGGGGCCGCCTCGCCGACGCCCAGCTCGCCGCCGAGCAGGCCCGCTACCGCACCGTGCAGTACTCCGAGAGCCTGCGCAGGGCCCTGGAGGCGACCCGCCGCAACGTCCGCGCGGTGGACTGGCTCAACGCCGTGCCGGACATGATCGCCGAAGCGCTGGACCACGTGGCCGACCGCTACCGCCACGAGAACGCGATCCTGACGAACATCCGCAAGGCCCGCGACGAGTCCGAGGACCCCGAGAACAAGCGGCGTGCCGCCGAGCTGGTCGACATAGTCAAGGACTGCATCCGGCGCCACACCCAGCTCCAGTCGCGCCTGCTGGAGGCGGGCCCGCTGTTCCGTGCGGAGCAGGACCGGCAGGCATTCGCCACCCCCATGACCGCCTCCGGGACGGACCTCTACGGGCACCTCTTCGCGCCCGTCCTGCCGCTGCCCCTGGAGCAGGCCGTCCAGGTCACCGACGCCTTCTTCGCGCGGGGGACCGGACTGCGGACACCGGTGTCCGTGCGGGTCGCCGACCTGGTCGACATACTGCTGACCCCGCCGATGGAGCGCGAGCACCTGGGCGCCGAGATGCCCGAGCCGGACCTCATCGCCACGCCGGACGACAGCCGGTTCAGCGACGAGCAGCTGGCCGCGGCCAAGGAACTGCTGGCCCTGCCCGCCGACGCACCCCGCAGACTCTCCGGCCTGCTGGCCGACGCCCGCCGGCAGGACCCCGATCTGCCCTATCTCGTCGCGCTGCTGGCCGTGCACGCGGCGAGCCCCGCGGTCGGCACCGCCTACCGGCAGGGCGAGGAGAAACTGCTGTTCGCCGTGGACGACGGGACCGAACTGGACGACCCCGAGTTCGGCGGCGCCGACCTGATCGTCGGCACCGCCCTGCTGGACGCCGCGGGGATGGCGGCGGACCGGACGGAAGCAGCATGAGAGAGCAAGAGCCGAGCAAGGAGCCGAAGCAGTGACCGAGCACACCGAGTGGAGCGAGCCGGAGCCCCCCGCCGCGCCGGTGACCACCTCCGTCACGCCCGCCGACGCCGCCGACGCGGCCCGGCTCGTCGCCTTCGGACTGCAGCCCAAGCTCCAGCCCGCGCGCGACCAGGAGTACACCGAGCTGCTGCGGCGCCACCGCGAGGACCCGGCGTTCGCGCGGCTCGCCGACGCCGTGGCCGCCGGGCTCGGCCTGATCGTGCTGGAGGTGTCCCCGCGCGCGGGCATGGCCGTCACCGCCGCCGAGGACTCGGTGTTCGCCGTGCGGATGGGCGACTACGCGCGTCGCACCTCGGCCGACGGCTCGGACCGCTTCCTGCACGGACTGGCCCACCTCGCCGTCGCCGTCATGGCGTTCCCCCGGCCCGAGGACCTCGCCGACGACGGCTACATCGGCCGGGTCAGTGTCAACGGCGTCGACGCGTTCGTCCGCCAGGCATGCCGCCGCCTGGAGGAGCGCGCCGAGCAGCAGGGCGAGAACACCGACCCGGCGACCGACGCGCCCGGCCTGGAGGCGGCCTGGCGGATCTGGGCCAGACGCAGCGCCACCGGCGCCACCAAGGACGCCCGCCGCCTCGCCGGATCCACCACCGGCATCGTCGGCAAGGCCGTTGCGTTCCTCACCGACTCCGGCTTCCTCCAGCGCACCGGCGACGACCACGGCGGCACCTACCGCACCACCGCCCGCTACCAGCTCCAGGTCCGCGACATGGCAGGCGCCGCCGCCATGGCCGAACTGCTGGAACTGGGCGTCGTACCGGTCACCGACGGCTCGCCGACGCTGCTGCCCGCCGAGGACGGCGAGGAACTGGAGCTGGTGGCCGACGCCGGGCTGCCCTTCCACTCCTGACGCTCCCGAACCACCGCACCTTTCACGAAGACTGACGAGAGTCCGCCATGTACGAGCTGTCCCGGGTCCGCCTCTACTCCATCGGACCCGCAGGTGCACGTTACGCCGACACCGTGCTTGACCTGCGGGGCGTGGGCGGCGTCGTGCCCGACCCCGCGCCCACGCAGGCGGAGTTCTTCGAGGAGGAGCCCGTCGGCCCGCCGCGCCGCCCCGCGCCCGCCGGTGTGCTGTTCCTGGAGAACGGCGGCGGCAAGTCCGTCCTGCTCAAGCTGATCTTCTCGGTGATGCTGCCGGGTCACCGCAACACCCTCGGCGGCGCCAGCTCCGGCGTGCTGCGCAAGTTCCTGCTCGCCGACGACTGCGGACACGTCGTCCTGGAGTGGCAGCACGTCCTGACCGGCGAGTGCGTCGTCGTCGGCAAGGCCAGCGAATGGCGCGGCCGCCAGGTCTCCAACGATCCCCGCAAGTTCGCCGAAGCCTGGTACTCCTTCCGGCCCGGCCCCGGCCTCACCCTGGACAACCTCCCCGTCGCCGAGTCCACCGCCGTACGGCCGCCCGTGGAAGGCGCCTCCGGAGCCCAGGGCCGCCGCCGGACGATGAAGGGCTTCCGCGACGCCGTCACCGAGGCCGGCAAGGCGTACCCGTACCTGGAGGTGCACTGGGAGGAGATCCACGAGCGCTGGACCGAGCACCTCGGCGACCTCGGCCTCGACCCCGAACTCTTCCGCTACCAGCGGGAGATGAACGCCGACGAGGGCGAGGCAGCCGGCCTGTTCGCGGTCAAGAAGGACTCCGACTTCACCGACCTGCTGCTGCGCGCCGTCACCGACACCCGCGACACCGACGGACTCGCCGACCTCGTCAGCGGCTTCGGCAACAAGCTCGGCCGACGCGCCGAACTGATCGCCGAACGCGACTTCACCGCCGGGTCGGTGGACCTGCTCGGCCGGATCGTCGAGGCCGCCGGGACCCGGGCACACGCGCGTGACGTGCACACCGCCGCCGAACGACGCACCCGCACCCTGGCCCGGCGGCTGTCCGCGCGGGGCGCCCAGGAGCGGATGCGCGCCGCCGACCTCGCCCAGCGGGTCACCGCCGCCGCCTACGCCGTCACCCACTCCGAGTCCGCACGCGGGCGCAGCGCCCTGATCGCCGCCGAACTCGCCTACCGCAACGCCTCGCTGGCGCTCACCGCCGCCGAGAAGTCCGCCGCCGCGCAGAAGCGCGAACTGGCCGACGCACGCACCCTGCACTCCGCCTGGCAGGCCGCAGAGGCCGTGCTGCGCCACCGCGCCGCGGCCGACCGCGTCGCCCGCGTGGCCTCCGCCATCCAGGAGGCCGAGCGGGACGCCGCCCCCGCGCTCGCCGCCCGCACCAAGGCCGCCGGCGATCTCGTCCGGGCCCTGCACGCGGCCGCCGGGAGCGCCGAGAGCCTCGCCAACGAGGGGGAGGAGCGCTCCGCCGCCCTCCAGGAGGCCGGCGACGCCGCCCACCGGGACGCCACCGCGGCCGCCACCGAGGCGCAGCGCGCCCGCAGCGAGGCCGGCCATCTGCGCCAGCGCCTCACCGAGGTCGAGCAGGAGACCGCCGAGGCCGTCCGCGCGGGCTGGCTCGACGACAGCGCGCCCGACGCCGACCCGGCCCGCGCGGCCCTCGCCGCCAGCGACGCCGAGAAGACCGCCGTCGCCGCCTGGGACACCGCCCGCGAGGCATCCCGCCGGGCCGCCGAGCAGGCCCGCGAGACCGCCTCCGCCGAGTCCCGCGCGGAACTGACCGCCGCCCGGGCGACCGACGCGGCCGTCGCCGCCGACCGTGGCCACGACGGCGAACGGCGCACCGCCGAGGCCCTCGCCGCCGAGGAACGCCTCGCCGAACTGCTGGGGCTCGCCGGTCATGACGTGTCCGCGGCAGCGCCCGGGCAGCGTCGCGAGGAGGGAACCTCCCCCGAGGCGGTCCTCGGCGCGGAGGAACTGGACCGGTTCGCCGACGAGCTGCGCGAACTCCTCGACGACGCCGTCTCCTCCGCCGAACGCCAGCTGTTCGAGCTGCGCACCGCCGCCGCCGACGACTCCCGCATCCTCGGCGCGCTCGGCGACGGCGGCCTGCTGCCGCCCGGCCCCGATGTGCTGGCCACCGTCGAATTCCTCGGCGAGCACGGCATCCCCGCACTGCCCGGCTGGCGCTATCTCGCCCAGGCCGTCGACCCGGCCGACCACGCGCGGGTGCTCGCCGCCCGGCCCGAACTCGTCGACGGCGTCATCATCACCGACCCGGCCTCGCACGGGCGCGCGCGTGACGCGCTGAGCGACGCCGCCCTGCTGCCCCGCTCGGCCGTGGCCGTGGGCACGGCGTCCGCCCTGCTTGCGCCGACCCCGGCACCGGGAGCCGGCACCGCGGACGTCTTCCTCGTGCCGCCGAACCCGGCCATGCACGACGAGCACGCCGCCGACGAGGAACGCCGGACGCTGCGCGCCCGGGCCACCGAGCGCGACGAGGAGATCCGCGCGCTCGCCGCCCGGCTCGGCAAGGACCGCGAGCTGGCCGCACGGCTCGCCTCCTGGCGCACCGGCTGCCCGGCCGGACGGCTGCAGGAACTGGCCGAGGCCGCCCGTCAGGCACGCGCGTTCGCCGACGAGAGCGAGGCCGAACTCGCCGAGGTGCGTATCGCGCGCGCCGAGGCGGAGGAGGCCGCCGCCGAGGCCGCCCAGGTCCGCGACGAACGGCAGGAGACCGCGCAGAAGGCACGGCGGGCCGCCGACGCCCTCGCCGGACTCGCCTATCGGCTGCGCGAGCGCGCCGGCTGGCAGGCCCGCCTGCGGGAACTCGCCGACGAGGCCACCGAGTCCGAGGCCCGCGCCCAGGTCTGCCTGGAGCGGGCCCGTGCCGCCGACGAGGACCGCCGCGCCGCCCAGCGCGCCGCCGACGACGCCCGGCGCACCGCACGCGCCCTGCGCGCCGAGCGCTCCGAGATCGCCGGCGCCCCCGACGACGTGCCCGACACCGGCACGGACACCCCCGGGGTGTCCCTGCCCGCCCTGCGTGAGGCGTACCGTGCCGCGTCCCAGGTCTACGAGAAGGTCGGTGTCGGCGCCGACCTGCGCGCCGAGCAGGCCCGCGCGGAGAGCGACGAGAGCGCGGCCCGCGCCGAGCTGGACCGGCTGAGCAACAAGGTCCGCACCCGCGCCGAGCAGCTCCTGCAGTCCCCGGACGGTTCCGACGGTCCCTCCCGGCAGGCGGCCGTCGCGCGCGCCGAGGAGCTGGTGCAGCTCCTGGAGACCCGGATGTCCACCGCCAGCGAGCAGCTGGGCCGGCTGCGCGGCGAGGCCGAGCGGCACGCCCCGGAGGAGGGCGACGCGCACACCGAGCTGCCCGAGGAGATGCAGCCGCGCGACGCCGACCACGCCCAGGCCCTGCTGCGCACCGCGACCGCCGAGCTCGCCTCCCGCACCGAGGCCCTGAACCAGGCCCGCGAGGCGCACGCCGGACTCCTGGAGGCGCACCGCGCCGCCGAGGACGCGGCCGGCGGCTTCGACGAGATCGCCGCGCTGCTGCGCGACCTGCTGCGCGAGCACGCCGCGGAGGAGGAGCAGGAGAAGGCCGAGCCCTATCCCGGCAGCCTGGAGGACGCCCGGCAGTCCGCCGCCGAGGCCCGCCGCTCCCTGCGTGGCTGCGCCGCCGACCTGTCGGCCGCCGAGGGCGCCGTGCGCGAGGCGGGCGACGTCCTCGTGCGGCACGCCAACTCCACCCGTTACGAGCAGGTCCGCACCCCTGCCCGGCAGCAGATCCGTGAGCTGCCCGCCTCCACGCTGCCCGAGCACGCGCAGAAGTGGGCCGACGCCTTCGCGCCCCGGCTCCGCGTTCTCACCGACGAGCTGGCCCAGCTGGAGCGCAACCGCGACTCGATCGTCGACCGGCTGCGCGGACTGGTCGAGTCGGCGCTGGCCACCCTGCGTTCGGCGCAGCGGCTGTCCCGGCTGCCCGAGGGGCTCGGTGAGTGGTCGGGCCAGGAGTTCCTGCGCATCCGCTTCGAGGAACCCGACCAGGCGACCCTCACCGAGCGCTTGGGCGAGGTCATCGACGAAGCGACCCGGGCGGCGGTGAAGAAGAACTCCGACCTGCGCCGCGACGGTATGTCCCTGCTGCTCAGAGGCGTCGCCGCGGCCCTTCAGCCCAAGGGCGTCGCCGTCGAGATCCTCAAGCCCGACGCCGTGCTGCGTGCCGAGCGCGTCCCCGTCGGGCAGATGGGCGACGTCTTCTCCGGAGGCCAGCTGCTCACCGCCGCCATCGCCCTGTACTGCACGATGGCCGCCCTGCGCTCCAACGACCGGGGCCGCGACAAGCACCGCCACGCCGGCACGCTCTTCCTCGACAACCCCATCGGCCGCGCCAACGCGACCTACCTCCTGGAACTCCAGCGCGCCGTCTCGGACGCGCTGGGCGTCCAGCTCCTGTACACGACCGGTCTGTTCGACACGACCGCCCTGGCGGAGTTCCCGCTGGTCATCCGTCTGCGCAACGACGCGGACCTGCGGGCCGGCCTGAAGTACATCAGCGTGGAGGAGCACCTCCGGCCGGGACTGCCGCAGCAGTCCCGGCCGGAGGAGGCGGTGCACAGCGAGATCACGGCGACCCGGATGTTCAAGCGCCCGGTCTGACGATCGCCCGGCCCGACGGTCGCCCTCGGCCGGCTCTGCGCGTCGGACGGAGCCGAGGTGAGGGCGACCGTCGGGCCGTGCCGGGCCGGTCGCCCTCTTCCCCGTCCCTCCCCGCCCTCGTCGCGTACGGCACCGCAGGGACTGTCCCGACGGGCGGGGCGATACGCCGGGCGGGACGACGGGCCCGGTGGCGTGCCGGACCCGATGGCGCACCCGATGGCTCGGGTGTGCGCCTTGATCAGAAGCCGTAGCCCATCCGCCGTGACAGTTCCGCGCCCGCCGCGGCGGTGCGTTCCGCCAGCTCCGGCAGACGGTCCGCGCTCATCCGGTACACCGGCCCGGAGACGCTGACGGCCGCGATCACCTCGCCGTCATGGGCCTTGACCGGCGCGGCCACCGCGGCCAGCCCCAGCTCCAGCTCCTCGACCGTCACCCCGTACCCCCGCTCGATCACGGCGTCCAGCTCGCCCCGCAGGATCGCCGCGGCCGTGACCGTGCGCTCGGTGAACCGCGGAAGCGGCCTCGCCAGCAGGCCCTCCCGCAGGGTCGGCGGCATGTGGGCGAGCAGCACCTTGCCGCTGGAGGTGGCATGCAGCGGAGTGCGTCTGCCGAGCCAGTTCTGCGCCGTGACCGATGCGGTGCCGCGGGCCTGCATGATGTTGACGGCCGCGTCGTCGTCCAGGACCGCGATGTTCACCGTCTCGCCCAGCTCGTCGGCGAGTTCCCGGCACACCGGCACGCCCTCCTGCGAGATGTCCAGCCGCACGGCCGCCGCCCCCGCGAGCCGCAGCATGCCGGCTCCGAGGTAGTACTTGCCGCGCTCCTTCGCCTGCGCCACCAGGCCCCGGTTCTCCAGAACACCGAGCAGCCGGAACGCAGTCGACTTGTGCACCCCCAGCTCGTCGGCGATCTCCGTCACGCCCGCCTCCCCGCGCCGCGCGAGGATCTCCAGGACGCTCACCGCCCGGTCCACCGACTGCACGGCACCCGCGGCGCCCCTGCCGCTCTGCCGCGACGGGCTCTCGCCGTGCTCCTCGCCGACGCCGGACTGTCTCTGCCTGCGGGCCATGACCCAACTCTCACACGCTGTTGCGCACAGCCCACCCTCTTGCGCCATGCGGAACATCAGATTACCCACGGCTTCGACAGCCGGAGAGGCTCGTACGCGCCGTGCCGGGGTGAGACGCAGGAGCTCGTCGCCGGGGTCCGTCACTCAGGAGTGGGAGAGCTGCCCGGCACCGCCGGGCCGGCGTATCCGCTCCTGGGCGCGCGCGACGGCCCGTGCCTGTCGGCGGGTCCGGCGCCGCTCCCGCCGCAGGGCGCGGGCAGTGCTGCTCGGGATG
The DNA here is from genome assembly GCF_044754345.1 of Streptomyces sp. NPDC093094. NCBI lineage: Bacteria > Bacillati > Actinomycetota > Actinomycetes > Kitasatosporales > Streptomycetaceae > Streptomyces > Streptomyces sp. NPDC093094. The sequence goes on from NZ_JBIVOX010000014.1 coordinate 183,838, forward strand.
GACACCACGCCGTTGCGCTGGTTCCAGACCTGGCGGGTCACCCAGACGTCGAGCACGCCCCAGGTCGCCGCCACGGTGCTGGCGACGCTGCTGAGGATCATGGGGAACGCCAGCCAGGACCCGGCCAGGGTGCTCAGGAACGCGATCATCGCCTGTATCAGCGTGAGCGCGATGATCAGCACTGCTCGCACCGCCGCCCTGCGCACCGGGTCGGGCAGTCTGCGCCGCGTCGCGGGCTCCTCCACCCACAGCGGCCGGTAGGCGGAACGCCGCACGGTGCTGCCGGTGTCACGGGGGTGCGCGGTGCCTCCGGCCGATGCGTCCCGCATGGCTCCGTCGCGTTCTGCCCAGGTGTCCCGCACCGTGGTGGTGGCCGTGCCGGGCTCGTCCGTCGCCCTTCTCGCATTCCCCGGAAGACCGAGGTCCGGTGCCTTGGCGCCGCCTCGAACCGCGACCCGCGCCGCAGTGCCCCGTCCGGGTGTCTCGCGTCGCTCCGCCGTGCCCATCACCGTGTCACTCCCCACCGCCAGCAGGCGTCTCGATCCGACCCGAAGGCCGTCTCTCCACTGCCTGCCCGGCTTGCGTCAGTTTACGCCGCCGGGGTGCAGGATGCGGCTCCTGTGGCCGATTCCGCCCCCATCTCCCGTATGCATGACGAACGGAGTACCCCGAAGATTCCCGAGCTCCGAAAAATTCCGGCCAATTGGTCGGAGGGCTCGATCACTTCGGGTCTCGCGCACCCTGCGGCTTTCGGGGTGGCAATCTCCCGGAATGGGCGGACAACGCGTCATCTCTCCCCGGCAGTGCGGAAGTTCGGCTTCCGGATGGCTCTTCGAGTTAACTGTGTGTCGGTAGTAGGCTCGCGCCGTTTGTTGACGCACATGTGTGCCCCCTGATGGTGGGGGCCGAGCTGGGGGAGGCCATGCGCTTTCGCGGGAAATCCATCCGCCGGAAGATCGTGGCGCTGCTTCTCGTGCCGTTGCTGTCCCTGACCGCGATCTGGGCCTTCGCCACCGTGATCACAGGGCGTGAGGCGAGTCGCCTGTTCAGCGGGTCGTCCGTCGTCGAGGAGATCGGCTACCCGGCCGAGGACACTGTGCGTGTCCTGCAGGAGGAACGCCGCCAGAGCCTCGCCTACCTCGCCGACCCCCGGGCCTCCGACGCGCTCGCCGCGCTGCGACGCAGCAGGGCCGCGACCGACAGGGCCGTCGCCGAGATCCGGAAGAACGCACAGGATCCCGATCTGCTCGACGCCGTCGGACCGGACACGGACGAGCGCCTCACCACCGTCCTGGACGCCTTCGACGGAATCGACCCGCTGCGCCTCAGCGTCGAGGACGGCACCGTCGACCGGGCCCACGCCCTCGACCTCTACAACCGTCTGATCGACCCCTGCTACGAGCTGCTCGCCGACCTCCAGGTGCTCGACAACACGGAGATGGACAAGCAGTACCGCGCCCTGGTCAGCCTCAGCCGCGCCCGCGAACTCCTCTCCCGGGAGGACGCACTCCTCGGCTCCGCCCTCGTCGTCGGCGAGGTCACCCGCGCCGAGGCCAGGGACATCTCCGACCTCGTGGCCCAGCGCAGCCTCCTCTACGACATCAATCTGCCCCTGCTGCCCTCCTCCGAGCGGGACCGCTTCACCCGGTTCTGGAGGAACGCCACGAGCGCACCTCTGCGCGCCGCCGAGGAGAACGCCGTGAAGGCCAGGTCGGGCCAGCCGCGCGGCGTCACCGTGACCAGCTGGAACGCCGCCGCCGGCAACGTGCTCGACGAGCTCGCCTCCCTCAACGACCAGGCGGGCAACCGCTACCAGGACCGGGTCGGCCCGATCGTGACCGGCGTCATCGTCAAGGCGGTCATCGCCGGCGTCCTCGGTCTCGTCGCCCTGCTGGCCTCCCTCGTCGTGTCCGTGCGCATCGGCCGGGGCCTCATCCGCGACCTGCGTCAACTGCGCATGGAGGCCCACGAGGCGTCCGGCGTCCGCCTGCCCAGCGTGATGCGCCGCCTGTCGGCGGGCGAGCAGGTCGACGTGGAGACCGAGGTCCCGCGCCTGGAGTACGACAGGAACGAGATGGGTGAGGTCGGCCAGGCCCTCAACACCCTTCAGCGGGCCGCCGTCGAAGCCGCCGTCAAGCAGGCGGAACTGCGGGCCGGTGTCTCCGAGGTCTTCGTCAACCTCGCCCGCCGCAGCCAGGTCCTGCTCCACAAGCAGCTCACCCTCCTCGACACCATGGAACGCAGGACCGAGGACACCGAGGAACTCGCCGACCTCTTCCGGCTCGACCACCTGACCACGCGTATGCGCCGCCATGCCGAGGGCCTGGTGATCCTCTCCGGCGCCGCCCCGTCCCGGCAGTGGCGCAAACCCATCCAGCTCATGGACATCGTCCGTGCCGCCGTCGCCGAGGTGGAGGACTACGAGCGCATCGAGGTGCGCCGGCTGCCCCGGGCGGCCGTCACCGGCCCCGCCGTCGCCGACCTCACCCACCTGGTGGCGGAACTCCTGGAGAACGCCACGGTCTTCTCGCCCCCGCACACCGCGGTGCAGGTGCTCGGCGAGCGTGTGGCCAACGGCTTCACCCTGGAGATCCACGACCGGGGTCTCGGCATGGCCGCCGAAGCGCTGCTGGACGCCAACCTCCGGCTCGCCGAGACCCCCGAGTTCGAACTGTCCGACACCGACCGGCTCGGGCTGTTCGTGGTCAGCAGGCTCGCCCAGCGCCAGAACGTGCGTGTCTCGCTCCAGCCCTCGCCGTACGGCGGCACGACAGCGGTCGTCTTCATCCCCGACGCCCTGCTCACCGACGACGTGCCCGACACCAACGGCATCGGTTTCCGCCTCGACCGTCCCCGCACGGCGAAGGAGCCCGACCCGGCGGGAAGCCGCCGCACCGCGCTCTCCCAGGTCCCCGTCCCGCTCCCCGGTCTGTCCGCGGGACTCCTGGACGGACCCGTGGAGCTGGAGGGCCCCGTCGACCTGGACGCCATCGGGGACTTCCCGGGCGCCCTCGGCGACGAGGACAGCGAGCGCGGCGGGCTGTTCCGCCCCCGCCGTTCGATCGCGCGCACGGACACCGACACCAAGGCTTCCGCCACCCCGTACCAGCCCGCCTCCGGACTGCAGGAGGGCGGCGACGGCCGTCCGGAGCCCGAGGACGCCGGCGCACCCGTGCCGCTGCCTCGCCGGCACACCCCGAAGCTCGTCAGCTCCCACGGCCGCCCCGTGACCGGGCAGCGGTCCCGACGCGGCGAGCCGGACGAGGACGCCCCGGCCGCCACCGGGCCGGTCCCGCACGAGCGGGGGCTCCCCGCAGCCGGCCGTCCGGAGCCGGACGGCTCCGCGCCGCTGCCCTCACGCCGACGCACCCCGTCCGCCGCCCGCCGGGGCACCGGACCCGACCGCAGCTGGAGCACGGACCTCCGCAGCGCCGGAAGCGGCCCCCGGGCGAGCACCTCCGCGGACGAACCCGGCGCCCCGTCGCGCGGTGTCCCGGCAGGCACGGCCGATCGGGCTCCGCACGGCACGCCCGCCCTGCCCCGACGCTCCCGCCCGGCCGCGCCCGCGACCGGCACCCCGGCCCTTCCTGTGCGCCCCGCCGACCCCGAGGCGCAACAGACCGGCACCGCGGCGCTGCCCCGCCGGGTCCGGCAGGCCAACCTCGCTCCCCAGCTGCGGCAGGACCCGCAGCGGCGTACCGAGGACGGGGCCGATCCCGCGGACCGCGACGCCGACGAAGTACGCAGCCGTATGGCCTCGCTCCAGCGCGGCTGGCAGCGCGGCCGTGAGGAGAACGCCGCGGGCGACGACGCCCACAGCGGCACAGCACCGCAAGAAACGACTGAGGGGGAAGGTCGATGACCGCACCGAAGGCGACCGGCCACACGGAGACCAACAAGTCCGGTGAGCTCAACTGGCTCCTCGACGACCTGGTGGACCGCGTCGCGAGCATCCGCAAGGCCGTCGTCCTGTCCGGCGACGGCCTGCCGACCGGCGTCTCCAAGGACCTCACCCGCGAGGACAGCGAGCACCTGGCAGCGGTCGCCTCCGGCTTCCACAGCCTCGCCAAGGGCGTGGGCCGCCACTTCGAGGCGGGCAGCGTCCGGCAGACCCTCGTCGAGCTCGACGACGCCTTCCTGTTCGTGACCGCCGCGGGGGACGGCAGCTGCCTGGCTGTCTTCTCGGACGCCGACTCCGACGTCGGCCAGGTCGCCTACGAGATGACCTTGCTGGTCAAGCGGGTCGGCGTGCATCTGGGGAGCACTCCACGCACCGATCTGCCCGCCGGCGGGTAGTGGGATGACATGAGCGCAGACGGTCAGGCACGAAGCCACTGGTTCGACGACGAGGCAGGACCGGTCGTCCGTCCGTACGCCATGACACGCGGCCGGACCAGACACACGGCCCAGCACCGCCTCGACCTGATCGCGGTCGTCGTCACCGAGACCCACGCGGGCGATCCCGAGAAGGATCCGACGCTGTCGCCGGAACACACGGACATCGTCGGGCTGTGCCGGGACACCCCGCAGTCGATCGCCGAACTCGCCGCCGAGCTGGACCTTCCCGTCGGAGTGGTCCGGGTCCTCGTCGGCGATCTCGTCGACCGGGAGTTCATCCATGTGACCCGCCCCGTCCCCCCGGCCGAGCTGCCGGACGAGAGTATTCTGCGCGACGTGATCAACGGCCTCCGGGCGCTGTGAACCGTGCGGAAGCGAGGTGGACAGGTGCCGGGCTGGCAGTTCTGGGTGGACCGGGGCGGCACCTTCACGGACATCGTCGCGAGGCGCCCGGACGGCCGGCTGCTCACGCACAAGCTGCTGTCGGACAATCCGGCGCGCTATCCCGACGCCGCCGTCGCCGGGGTGCGTGAGCTGCTCGGCGACTCGTCCGGGACCGTCGAAGCGGTCCGCATGGGCACCACGGTCGCCACCAACGCCCTCCTCGAACGCAAGGGCGAACGCACCGCCCTCGTCATCACCCGGGGCTTCGGCGACGCCCTGCGCATCGCCTACCAGAACCGGCCGCACATCTTCGCCCGCCGCATCGAACTGCCCGAACTGCTCCACGAACGCGTCATCGAGGTCGACGAACGCATCGCGGCCGACGGCACCCCGCTGCGCGCACCCGACCTGGACGCCCTCGCGAACGCACTGCAAAAGGCGTACGACGACGGCATCCGCGCGGTCGCCGTGGTCTGTCTGCACAGCCACCTCCACCCCGCCCACGAACAGGCGGTGGGCGCGCTGGCGGCCCGTATCGGTTTTCCGCAGATCTCGCTCTCCAGCGAGGTCAGCCCTCTGATGAAGATCGTCCCGCGCGGTGACACGGCCGTCGCCGACGCCTATCTGTCGCCTGTGCTCCGCCGCTACGTCGCCCGGGTCGCCGACGCCCTCACGGGCGTCCGCCTGATGTTCATGCAGTCCAACGGCGGCCTCGCCGAGGCCGGCCAGTTCCGCGGCAAGGACGCCGTCCTGTCCGGCCCCGCGGGCGGCATCGTCGGCATGGCCCGCATGTCGGAGCTGGCCGGGTTCGACCGCGTCATCGGCTTCGACATGGGCGGCACCTCCACCGACGTCTCGCACTTCGCCGGTGGCTACGAGCGCGTCTTCACCACCCGGATCGCCGGGGTACGGCTGCGCGCACCGATGCTGGACATCCACACCGTCGCGGCCGGTGGCGGCTCGGTGCTGCACTTCGACGGGTCCCGCTACCGCGTAGGGCCGGACTCGGCGGGCGCGGACCCGGGCCCCGCCTGCTACCGGGGCGGCGGCCCGCTCGCCGTCACCGACGCCAACGTCATGCTCGGCCGCATCCAGCCCGCCCACTTCCCCGAGGTGTTCGGCCCCGACGGCGACCAGCCCCTCGACGACGCGCTCGTCCGCGACCGCTTCACCGCGCTCGCCCGCGACATCCGCGAGCAGACCGGCGACGACCGCACCCCGGAACAGGTCGCCGAGGGCTACCTGCGGATCGCCGTCGCCAACATCGCCAACGCGGTCAAGCGGATCTCCGTCCAGAAGGGCCACGACGTCACCCGCTACGCCCTCACCACCTTCGGCGGGGCCGGCGGCCAGCACGCCTGCATGGTCGCGGACTCCCTCGGCATCCGCACCGTGCTCGTACCGCCCATGGCCGGACTCCTCTCCGCACTCGGCATCGGGCTGGCCGACACCACCGCCATGCGCGAGCAGTCGGTGGAGGCCGCGCTGGAACCGGCCGCCATGCCCGGCATCCTGACGACGGCGGACGACCTGGAGGCCGCCGCCCGCGGCGAACTCCTCGCCGAGGACGTGCCGGGCGAGCGCATCCGCGTCACCCGCCGCGCCCAGCTGCGCTACGACGGCACCGACACCACCCTCACCGTCGGACTGAGCGAACCGGACGCGATGAGGGCCGCCTTCGAAGAACGCCATCGCGCCACCTACTCCTTCACCCTCGACCGGCCGATCGTCGTCGAAGCCCTCTCCGTGGAAGCCACCGGCATCACCGAACCCCCCGATCTGTCCGCCCTCGCCCCGTACGAGGGCCGCACCGCCGCACCCGGAACCGTCCGCCTCCACACCGGCGGCGCCTGGCGCGACGTCCCCCTGCACCGCCGGGAGGATCTGCCTCCCGACACACCCGTCACCGGCCCCGCGATCATCACCGAGGCCGGTGCCACGACCGTGGTCGACGAGGGCTGGAGGGCCACCGCGACCGACGGCGGGCATCTGGTCATGGAACGCGCGGCGGTCACGCAGAGTTCCCGCGCCGACACGGCGGCCGACCCCGTCCTCCTCGAGGTCTTCAACAACCTGTTCATGTCGATCGCCGAACAGATGGGCGCCCGCCTGGAGTCCACCGCCCAGTCCGTCAACATCAAGGAGCGCCTGGACTTCTCCTGCGCCCTCTTCGACCCCGACGGAAACCTGGTGGCCAACGCCCCCCACATCCCTGTCCACCTGGGCTCCATGGGCACCAGCGTCAAAGAGGTCATCCGCCGTCGCGGCCCGCGGATGCGTCCCGGCGACACCTACGCGGTCAACGACCCGTACCACGGAGGCACCCACCTTCCCGACGTCACCGTGATCACCCCGGTCTTCGGCGCCGCCCAGGACGCCGGCACGGAGAGTGAGCGAATCCTCTTCCACGTCGCCTCCCGCGGCCACCATGCCGAGATCGGCGGGATCGCCCCCGGCTCCATGCCGGCGAACAGCCGCACCATCGACGAGGAGGGCGTCCTCTTCGACAACTGGCTCCTCGCCGAGAACGGCCGCTTCCGCGAGGAGGAGACCCTCCGGCTGCTCACCGAGCAGGCCGCCCACCCCTCCCGCAACCCCATGACCAACCTCGCCGACCTGCGCGCCCAGATCGCCGCCAACCACAAGGGCGTCGAGGAGGTCACCCGCATGATCGAGGACTTCGGCCTCGACGTCGTCCAGGCATACATGCGACACGTCCAGGACAACGCCGAGGAGGCCGTGCGCCGCGTCGTCGACGCCCTCGACGACGGCGAGTACGCCTACGAGACCGACTCCGGCGCCGTCATCCGCGTACGCGTGCGCGTGGATCGCGAGAACCGCTCGGCCACCGTCGACTTCACCGGCACCTCACCTCAGCTGACCACCAACTTCAACGCCCCCTACGCGGTGGTCAACGCAGCCGTGCTGTACGTCTTCCGCACCCTCGTCGCCGAGGACATCCCCCTCAACGACGGCTGTCTGCGCCCGCTGGACATCGTCGTCCCGCCCGGCTCGATGCTCGCGCCCGAGCCGCCCGCCGCCGTCGTGGCCGGCAACGTGGAGACCTCCCAGGCCATCACCGGCGCGCTCTACGCCGCACTCGGCGTCCAGGCCGAGGGCTCCGGAACGATGAACAACGTGACCTTCGGCAACGCCCGCCACCAGTACTACGAGACCGTCGCCGCCGGCTCCGGCGCGGGCGACGGCTTCCCCGGCGCGAGCGTCGTGCAGACCCATATGACCAACTCGCGGCTGACCGACCCCGAGATCCTGGAATGGCGTCTGCCCGTGCGGCTGGAGGAGTTCGCCGTCCGGCGCGGCAGCGGTGGCGCCGGACGCTGGCAGGGCGGCGACGGCGCCGTGCGCCGCATCCGGTTCCTGGAGCCCATGACCGTCTCCACCCTCTCCCAGCACCGCAGGGTGCCCCCGTACGGCATGGCGGGCGGCGAGCCCGGCGCGCTGGGTGCCAACCGGGTGGAGCGTGCCGACGGGACGGTCACCGAACTGGGCGGAAGCGACGCGACGGACGTCGGCCCCGGCGACGTCCTGGTCGTGGAGACCCCCGGCGGCGGAGGCTACGGACCGCCGTCCTCCCACCCCCCATCAAGCAGGAGAAGAGTTCGATGATCTTCGGGCGTTCTGAGCGCTCCACGCCACCGGTCGAGCCCGTCACGCTCAAGATCCTGGTGGCCGGCGGCTTCGGCGTGGGCAAGACCACCCTGGTCGGCGCGGTCAGCGAGATCAGACCGCTGCGCACCGAGGAACTGCTCACCGAGGCGGGCCGCCCGGTCGACGACCTCAGCGGCGTGGAGTCCAAGCACACCACGACCGTGGCCATGGACTTCGGCAGGATCACCCTGCGCGAGGACCTCGTGCTCTACCTGTTCGGGACGCCCGGCCAGGAACGCTTCTGGTTCATGTGGGACGAACTCTCCGAGGGCGCCCTCGGTGCCGTCGTCCTCGCGGACACCCGTCGGCTGGACGCCTGTTTCGCGGCCGTCGACTACTTCGAGCGGCGTTCCATCCCCTTCGTCGTCGGCGTCAACTGCTTCGAGGGAGCGGCCCGTCACCCCGTCGAGGACGTCCGCGGGGCACTCGACCTGGACGACGACGTGCCGGTGCTGCTGTGCGACGCCCGCGACCGGGAATCCGTCAAGGAGGTCCTCGTGGGCGTGGTCCAGCACGCCATGGCCTTCGCGGCCGAACGCCGTGCCGCCGAGGCCGTCACCACCTGAGCCCTCCGCGCCCGGCACGTGCCGGGCCTCTGCACGGTAGGCCGTGACGCATCGTCCGGTGCCGTCGGGCACGGCCCGTACCCCCGCCGACTGGGGTACGGGCCGCGGTCCACGACGACGGGCACACGCGTGTGTCTACGCGTCCCCGTCCTCCAGCCAGCCGAAGCTCTTCTCCACGGCCCTGCGCCAGTTGCGGTACTCGCGGTCACGCACCGAGGCGTCCATCCCCGGAGTCCACTCCGCGTCCTTCTGCCAGTGCGCCTTCAGCTCGTCCAGGCCGTTCCACACCCCTGTGGCCAGACCGGCTGCGTACGCCGCGCCCAGGCAGGTCGTCTCCGAGACCCTGGGCCGCATCACCGGCACGCCCAGCACATCGGCCTGATGCTGCATCAGCAGATTGTTCCCGGTCATGCCGCCGTCCACCTTCAAGGTGGTGATCTGCACGCCGGAGTCCTGGTACATGGCGTCCACGACCTCGCGCGTCTGCCAGCTGGTCGCCTCCAGCACCGCCCGCGCGAGATGCGCCTTGGTGACGTACCGGGTGAGCCCGGTGACGACACCGCGCGCGTCGGATCGCCAGTACGGCGCGAACAGGCCCGAGAAGGCGGGCACGATGTACGCACCGCCGTTGTCCTCGACGCTCGCCGCGAGCGTCTCGATCTCGTCGGCGCCGCGGATGATGCCGAGCTGGTCGCGGAACCATTGCACCAGGGCGCCCGTTATCGCTATCGAACCCTCCAGGCAGTACACCGGCGCCTCCCCGCCGATCTTGTACCCCATCGTCGTCAGCAGTCCGTTCTTGGACGGCACCGGCCGGTCGCCGGTGTTGAGCAGCAGGAAGCTGCCCGTGCCGTACGTGTTCTTCGCCGTGCCCACGTCGTAGCATGCCTGCCCGAACACGGCCGCCTGCTGATCGCCCAGCGCCGAGGCGACCGGCACCCCCGCGAGCTGGCCGACGGCGGTGCCGTACACCTCGGCCGAGGACCTGATCTCGGGCAGCACCGCCTCCGGGATGCCCATGGCGGACAGGATCGAGCTGTCCCACTGGAGCGTCTCCAGGTTCATCAGCATGGTGCGCCCGGCGTTGGTGACATCGGTGACGTGCCGGCCGCCGTCGGTGCCGCCGGTCAGGTTCCAGATGAGCCAGGAGTCGATGGTGCCGAAGGCGATCTCGCCGCGCTCGGCGCGGCTCCGCAGCCCGGGGACGTGGTCGAGCAGCCAGGCCGCCTTGGGTCCGGAGAAGTAGCTGGCGAGCGGCAGGCCCGTCCTCTCGCGGAACCGGTCCTGCCCGTCGGGGCCGCCCAGGTCGTTGCAGAGCGCTGCCGTACGGGTGTCCTGCCACACGATCGCGTTGTGCACGGGCTTGCCCGTGGCGCGGTCCCACAGGACCGTCGTCTCGCGCTGGTTGGTGATGCCGAGGGCGCTGAGCCGGTCCGCCCGCAGACCCGCCTTGGCGAGCGCTCCGGCCACCACGGCCTGGACCTTGGACCAGATCTCGGTGGCGTCGTGCTCCACCCAGCCCGGTTTGGGGAAGATCTGGCGGTGCTCGCGCTGGTCCACGGCGACGATCGAGCCGCCGTGGTCGAAGATGATGCAGCGGCTGGAGGTGGTGCCCTGGTCGATCGCGGCGACGTACTTCTCGGCGTTGTCCGTCATGGCTACCCCTTGGGCTCGGTCAGAAGGCTGCGTTGTAGATCAGGCCGGCGAGCGTCCCTCCGATCAGCGGGCCGACGACCGGGATCCACGCGTAGCCCCAGTCGGAGGTGCCCTTGTTCGGGATCGGCAGGAAGGTGTGCACGATGCGCGGTCCGAGGTCGCGGGCGGGGTTGATGGCGTAGCCGGTCGGCCCGCCCAGGGACAGGCCGATGCCCACGACCAGGAGCGAGACGATCAGCACGGTCGTGCCGGACTCGCCGAGCCCTTCGGTCAGTCCGAACGCCAGGACGGGCAGGACCAGCGCGACGGTCGCGATGATCTCGGTGATCAGGTTGGCGACGGGGTTCCGGATCTCCGGGACGGTGGAGAAGATGCCCAGCGTCGGGACGGGCTCGTCGGCCGTGCCCTCGGTGGTGCCCTCCTTGCGCACGTTCGCCTGGAACTGCGCGAGATACACCAGGTACGCCAGCACGGCGCCGAGCACGGCGCCGACCATCTGGCCCAGCAGGTACACCCAGACCTTGCCCCACTCGCCCGTGTCGACGGCGATGCCCAGGGTCACGGCCGGGTTGAGATGCCCTCCCGACAGCGGTGCCGCGGTGTACGCCCCGGCCAGCACGGCGAATCCCCAGCCGAAGGCGATGACGATCCATCCGGAGGCCCGCGCCTTGGAGAATCTGAGAGTGACGGCGGCGCAGACACCGGCACCGAACAGAATGAGGATCGCGGTGCCGATGATCTCGCCGACGAATATGTCTCCGTTGCTCATGGCGGCTCCTAGGCGCTGGTCCCCGGACCGGGGACGATCGGCCCCGGCCCTGTGTGCAGGGCGCGTTTCCCTCGGTTCCGTGGCTCCGTGCCGGTGACAGCCGGAGGCAGGGAGGTCCCGCGCCCCGCCCGGCGTCCATGACGAGCGTGCCGTGGCAGCCGAATCGCCCCTGGAGGAGTGGGCCTTGGCCGCGCCGAGCCCGCAGCGCGTGCCGGAATACGCCGAGAATGTACGGCGATGTCGACTGACACCGGGAAGTTTTCACCGGTGCCCAGGGGGCGTCAAGGTCGGCGACGACAATGGCGCTCGCGGACCGAACGGACGGCCGCGGCGGGCGGCATCGCGACAGGAGTGTCTCCTGCTGCCCGCGCGGCCTCGACGTGCAGCCGGCCGACGACGGGTCCGGCGGTTCGGGAGGACGGCGGGTCCGGCGGTTCGGGAGGACGGCGGGTCCGGCGGTTCGGGAGGACGGCCGGTCCGGCGGTTCAGCCCAAGGGCCCGGCCATGGCCACGCCCGTGTGGCTGGTCGTGGGTCCGGAGCCGCGCCGGACCTCGTGGCCGGGCAGCCCGGCCCGCCCCAGCACCCAGCTCGCCCCGTGGAGCGACTTCGCGGCCTTCTTCAGCGGAGCCAGACAGGCAGCCGCCTGCCGGTGGTCCGTCACGCTCCCCGGCGCGCACAGCACCGTCGCCAGCGACAGCGTGACCGGCCGTCCGCCCGCCGACCACGGCGCGTCGAGCATCGCCGTCAGCGGATCGAGCCGCTCCGGGTCGGTCAGGACCAGGAAGTCGTCCCCGCCGATGTGCCCCACCCGGGTGCTGCCGGACGCCGTGTCCAGCAGCATGCGTCCCACGGACCGGATGAGATCGTCGCCCGCGGCGAACCCGGCCCCGTCGTTGACCAGCTTGAAGTGGTCCACGTCCAGCCAGTTCAGCGCGAACGGCCGCCCGTCCGCGATCCACCGGTCGACCTCACCGGTGATCGCGTCCGAACCGGGCAGCCGGGTCAGCGGGTTGAGTCCTGCCGCCTCCTCGACCCGCGACTCGGCGAGCGCCCGTACGAGATCGGCCAGCCGGACGACGCCCACACAGCGCCCGTAGCGGTCGACGACGGCGACATCGTCCGATGTGCGGTCCCGGTCGCCGTCCGCCACCACGTCCAGCACCTCCCACGCGGTGGCGTCCACGCCGACCGTCCGCGGTGCGTCCCCGAGCCGGGCGGCGGGCCGGTCGGCGTACAGGGCGTGTCCGTAGCGGCCCGACATCGACAGCAGGAAACGCGACCGGTGCACCGACCGCACCGGGATGCCCTCCCGGTCCACGAGCAGCACTCCGGACACACCCGGCGAACCGGTCAGCAGCGCTCGCACCTGTCCCGCGGACGCGATGTCGGGCAGCAGCGCGGCGGGGCGTACGAACTCCCGTACGGACGGCCCCGGACGCGGCCCCGGAGGGGCTCCCGAAGGACGTGGCGGAACGTACACCTCCGCGGCGGGCAGCCGGGCGGGTGGCCCGAACAGCTCGCCCTGGCCCAGCTGGGCGCCGGACGCCAGAGCCTCTGTGTACTGCGTCTCGGTCTCCACGCCCTCCACCGACAGCAGCGCGCCCAGCTGATCGCACAGGGTCCGCATCGCCCGGACCGCCGGGGGCCTGCCCAGCAGGGAGGCATCGAGCTTCACCAGGTCGGGCGCCATGTCGGCGAGCATCCGCAGGGGCAGGTCGCCGTCGCCCACACCGTCGGCACTGATCCGGAAGCCCGCACCCCGCAGCGCCTCCACCGCGTCCAGCAGCGCCTGTTGCGGGACATGGGTGAAGGGCGGGCCGATGTCGACCGTCACCTCCCACGGCAGCCGGCCGGCCTGGCGCACGGCGTCCTCCAGCGACCCGAGACCGCCGAGGTCGGCGAGGGTGCCGGCGAACACGTTGATGTGCAGCGGCAGCAGGGTCTCCTTGCGTGCCGCAGCGCGGACCGCCAGCACGGCCAGTCCGCCGTCCAGTTCCGGGTCCCGACGGGCCTCGGCGAGGATGTCGCCCGCCTCGGGGCGGGCGAGGACCTCCAGTGCCGCGACCCCGCCGGTGGTCAGATTGACCACCGGCTGGAAGGCGAAGCGGACAGTGTCCGTCCAGGAGTGCACGCAAGCATGATGGCTCCCCGGACGGGCCGCCCCGGGCGCAGTTCATGAGACGTTCACGCAGCATTCCCGGCCGATCACAGAGCGTGGACACTGCTCCCGTGCACGGCTGTACGGAGGTGGGGCCGACGTCCTGCTCACCGCAGCGCGACGACGGCCGAGCCGTGCCCGAAGAGTCCCTGGTTGACCGAGAGGCCGACCCGCGCGCCGTCCACCTGGCGGTCTCCGGCCCGGCCCCTCAACTGCCGGGTCAGCTCGCACACCTGGGCTATCGCCTGGGCCGGTACGGCCTCGCCGAAGGAGGCCAGGCCACCGCTCGCGTTCACCGGTGTCCGCCCGCCCAGGGCCGTCTCGCCGCTCCTGAGGAGTGCGGCCCCCTCGCCCTCGCCGCACAGTCCGAGATCCTCGTACCACTGGAGCTCCAGTGCGGTCGACAGGTCGTAGACCTCGGCGAGCGAGAGGTCGCCGGGCCCGACCCCGGCCTCCTCGTAGGCCGCGGAGGCGATCGACGCGCGGAAGGTCTCCGGGGCGGGCGCGACGGCCGCCGCGGAGTCCGTCGCGAAGCCGGGAAGATCCAGCACCGTGTCGGGGTAGCGCGGCGTCACCGTCGACACCGCGCGGATGCGGACCGGCTCCGGCACCCCGTGCCGACGCGCGAAGTCCAGGCTGGACAGCACCAGGGCGGCCCCGCCGTCGGAGGTCGCACAGATGTCGAGCAGCCGCAGCGGGTCGGCCACCACCGCCGAGCCGGCCACCTCCTCGGCGGTGACCCGTCTGCGGTAGCGGGCGTACGGATTCAGGGCTCCCGCCGCGGAGTTCTTCACCTTCACCCGGGCGAAGTCCTCCGGGGTGTCCCCGTACACGGCCGCCCGCCGCCGCGCGTACAGACCGAAGTACACGGGGTTGGTCGCCCCGAGCACCCGGAACCGCAGCCAGTCGGGGTCGTCCGGCCGGTCGCCGTCCGCCGGCCGGAAGAAGCCCTTGGGCGCGGAGTCGGCACCCACCACCAGGACCGTGTCCGCGAGACCGGAAAGGATCTGCGCCCGCGCGGCGGCGACCGCCTGGGCCCCCGACGCGCACGCCGCGTACACGCTCGTGACCCGGGCACCCTGCCAGCCCAGGGCTCTGGCGAAGGCCGCCCCGGCCACATGGCCCGGATAGCCGCCGCGCACGGTTGCGGCGCCCACGATCGCCCCGATGTCCCGCCAGTCCGTCCCGGCGTCGGCGAGCGCCGCACGCGCGGCCGCCGCCCCGTACTCGACGAAACCGCGCCCCCACTTGCCCCAGGGATGCATGCCCGCCCCCAGGACCGCCACATCCGCCGTCATGCCCGCACCCCCGTGGGCCGCCAGTGCCACGTCGTCCACACCGTCTCCGCGTCCTCGTGCAGCACGCCGGGGACGGTCTCCACCTCCATGCCCACCGCCAGATCGGCGACGGTGACCCCGGGAGCCGCCTGTCCCAGCACCACCATCCGCTCGGACTCCAGCTCCACGGCGATCAACGTGCACGGTGTCCACGGAAGTTCCGGGTCGGTCACATAAGGTGACGGCGGCCGGTGGCGCGTGTCCGTGTACGACCAGACCCGCCCGCGCCGGGACAGCGGGAACTCCTCCAGCTCGCCGCCCGGGCAGCCCGGATTGCGGCAGTGGACGTCCTCCCGGGGGAAGAACACGCACGAGCACGCGGAGCAGCGCGTCCCGAGCAGCCGGAAGGAGCTTCCCTCGCCGGTGAACCAGTCGGCCACCACCGGAATGCGTGTACGCGTCAAAGTCCCTCCCCGGCAACAGATCTGATGATGCGTCAGAAGTGTGCCACGGGCAACCATAAATCCGCAGGCCATCGGTGTGAACCAAGCACGCTTCGCCTGCGTCGTCGTAACAGGAGGGACGGACGAGGCCCACGGGGGTGGCCCCGACCGTCCCTCCCTCGTCGCCCGCCCCGGACACGCCCGCCCCGGTGCGGCCGCCTCCCCGGAGCGACCCCCTCCTGATGGACGCAGGAGACATGACACGGCCGTCCGCCCCGGCACGCGCCCTGACCGCCCTGCGCGGGATCGTCACCGCCGCGTCGCTCACCGGCAGCCGCCGGAACGGCCGGACGAGGACGCCCTCTCCGTGATCGGATACAGTCCGCGACGTGTCCGAGAACCAGCACTCCGCCCCCGACTCCGCACCGGGCTCACACTGTTCGAGCTGCGGATCGCCCTACGGAGAGGGCATCTCCGCCTGGCCCCGCACCTGCCCGGCCTGCGGCACCGTCGCCTACCGCAACCCGCTGCCCGTCGCGGTGGCCCTCCAGCCCGTGTACGACGACCAGGGCACCGCCCTGGTCGTCATCACCCGCAACGTGCCGCCCGCACGCGGGGGCATCGCGCTGCCGGGCGGCTACGTCGACGACCGCGAGGACTGGCGCCAGGCCCTTGTGCGAGAGCTCAAGGAGGAGACCGGCATCGACGCGGCCGCCCGTGACGTCAGGCTGGCGGACGCCATGAGCTCACCCGACGGCCATCTGCTGCTGTTCGGCTTCCTCCCGGAACGCCCCGTCGACCGCCTGCCCGAGCCGGCCCCCACCGACGAGACGGACGGCTGGCACCTGCTGCGCAGGGCCGAAGAACTCGCCTTCCCCCTCCACACCCTGGCCGTACGGGCCTGGTTCGAGGGCCGGTACGTCTGACCTGGGCCGACGGCCGGGGCCGGCCCCGGCCGTCCGTCGACCACCACCCGGGGCCGCCGGCTACGACGGCCCCGGGCCGTCGACGACACCTCGCACCCGCACGGGGTGGGGCGGCGCGCTCTCGCCGTCCTCACCCTCGCGGCGCACCACGACACGCCGCCCCTGCCACCGGCTGACATACCGCTCGATCCCGGGCTCCTCCCACCCCTCGCCGGCGTCCGGCACGACCAGCCCGCTCCCGGTCCGCCCCCGGGCAGGGGCCCACGCCTCCAGCTCCAGGCCCCCGTCCTCACCACGTACCGGAAGCACCGCACCCGCGCGTGCCAGCACCGGGATCCTCGACCGCGGCGCCTCCACCAGCACCTGCCCCGGCCCCTCGTACGCCCGCCCCGTCGCCGTGTCGTACCACAGCCCCCGCGGCAGCCGCACCGCACGCCGGTCCGTCCCCGGGTCCAGCACCGGCGCCACCAGCAGGCAGTTGCCCAGCAGAAAGGCGTCCTCGCAGTCCCGCAGCGCCCGGTCCTCCGGAGCGTTCCACCACAGCGGCCGCACGTACGGCGCCCCCGTACGCCGCGCCAGATGCGCCAGCGTCACGAAGTACGGCAGCAGCCTGCGGCGCTCCAGCAGCGCCACGCGCGCGTGCTCCAGCACCTCGGGCCCGAACTCCCAGGGCTCCCTCCGACCCGCCCGCAGTCCCGCGTGGGTGCGGAACAGTGGCAGATACGCGGCCATCTGGAACCAGCGCAGGAACAGCTCCGGCGACGGACTGCCGTCGTAGCCGCCCACGTCCGGCCCCGAGTACGGCACCCCGCACAACCCCATGCCCATCACCAGCGACAGCGACGCCCGCAGCCCCGGCCACCCCGTGGCCACGTCCCCCGACCAGGTCCCTCCGTAGCGCTGCATGCCGGCCCACCCGGAGCGCGAGAAGACGAAGGGCCGCTGCTGCGGCGACAGCTCGCGAAGCCCCTCGTAGGCGGCCTCGGCCATGCACAGGGCGTACACGTTGTGCGCCTCGCGATGATCGCCGCCGCGTCCCTCCAGGCCGTGGCGGGCCGAGCGCGGCAGCGTCGTCTCGCCGAACGCCGCGAACGACGTCGGCTCGTTCATGTCGTGCCAGAAACCCGAGAAACCCTGTGCCAGACGCTCCTCGTACCAGCGGCCCCACCACTTGCGCACACGCGCGTCCGTGAAATCCGGGAAGGCGGCCTCCCCGGGCCACACCACCCCGCGCACGACACGCCCCGACGCGTCCCGGACGAACACGTCCGCCGCCGTGCCGCTGTCGTACACCGCATTGCCCGCGGCGGCCTTCACCGCCGGATCGACTATCGACACCAGCCGGATCCCGTCCCCGCGCACGTCCCCGGCCAGACGCGACAGCCCGGGAAAGCGCTCACGGTCGACCGTGAACACCTGGTGCCCGTCGAAATGGTCGATGTCCAGATGCACGGCATCGAGAGGCAGCCCGCGCTCCCGGTAACCGGCGACGACCCGCCGCACCTCCTGCTCGCTGCCGAAACCCCACCGCGCGTGGTGATGGCCGAGCGCCCACGCGGGCGGCAGCGCGGCGCCACCGGTCAGCGACGCCCACGCGAGCAGCACGCGCGCGGGTGTCCCCACCATCACCCAGCAGCGCAGCGGGCCGCCCTCCAGCCGCAGCTCGCACGTCCCCGGACGGTCGTGGCCCGAACCGGCACCCTCCTCGCCCTCCCGCAACGTCACCGTGCCGTCCCACGACGTGTCGTGGAAGACCAGATGCGTCGCCGCGTCCGCCACCACCATCTGCACCGGCATCGTGACGTACAGCGGATCGTCCCCGGGCCCGAAGGCCCCGCCCGGATCGGTGTTCCACAGCCGGTACACCCCGTCCCGCAGCCGCGGTCCCGAAGCCCTTCCGCCCAGCCCGAAGAAACGGGCGTCCGCAGGCACCTCGGACCGCTGCATCCACCGTGCCGGACCCCCCTCCACCGGCTCCCACCAGCGAGGCGGCAGATCCCGGCGCAGCATCACACCCCCCGGCGTCCGCACCTCGACGGCCCCGTGCCGCGAGACGACCACCGTCACCCGCTCGGCCACCACCCGCCAGCCGCCGTCCTTGTCCGGCTCCAGCACCGCCCGCGGATCGGGCTCCGGAGCACGCCCCGCCAACGCGTACGACGGCTCGGGACCGGCCCCGTCCCAGCCCCAGAACACGGCTCCGTTCACCGCGACCAGGATCCGCAGCTCCGCCCGGCCGAAACGGACCACGCCCCCGCCCGGGCCGGGTTCCGCCTCCCGCACCGGACCCGGCACACGCGCACGCTCCGCACCGCGCGGCGGCAGCCCCGCCGCGTCGGCACGCCCCCTGCGCCACGCCGCCCGCACGGCACGCACACCCTGGGCCATCCCCACCGAACCGACCGCCTTCATCGAACGCACCAGGTCACGACCGTCCATGCTGCTCACCCTGCCACCGACCGGTCCCCGCGCGTGTCGTGTTCAGCTCCCGTTCACCTGTGCCGGGACCACACCTTCACGACACGGACTATGTGGGGTCGGCCCTGGTGCGGAAGTCGATCACGTGGCATCGTCCGTGTCATCCGTGTCACGCGCACACCCCGCCCGTGCGCGGCAGGAAGCACACGACGCGAACAGTCCGGGAGCCGCCCCATGTCGACCGAGAACCCCCAGCCGCTCTGGCAGCCAGATCCCGAACGCATCGCCGCCGCCCGGATCACGAAGTTCCAGACCTGGGCCGCCGAACGGCACGGAGCCCCCGCCGGCACGGACTACGCCGCACTCCACCGCTGGTCCGTCGACGAACCGGAGGCGTTCTGGACGGCCGTCACCCAATGGTTCGACGTCCGCTTCTCCACGCCCTCCGCGCGCGTGCTCGGCGACCGCTCCATGCCCGGCGCCGCATGGTTCCCCGGCGCCACCCTCAACTACGCCGAACACGCCCTGCGCGCGGCAGCCACCCGTGCGGACGAACCGGCCCTCCTCCATGTCGACGAGATCCACGAACCCCGCCCGGTGACCTGGGCGGAGCTGCGCCGCCAGGTCGGCTCCCTCGCCGCTCGGCTGCGCTCCCTGGGTGTGCGGCCCGGCGACCGCGTGAGCGGCTACCTCCCGAACATCCCCGAGGCGGTCGTCGCCCTCCTCGCCACCGCTGCCGTCGGAGGGGTCTGGACCTCCTGCGCGCCCGACTTCGGCGCCCGCAGCGTCCTCGACCGGTTCCAGCAGGTGGAACCCGTCGTCCTGTTCGCCGTCGACGGCTACCGCTACGGCGGCAAGGAGCACGACCGCCGCGAGACCGTCGCCGAGCTGCGCCGCGAACTGCCGACCGTGCGCGCCGTCGTCCACATCCCGGTCCTCGGCACCGAAGCGCCCGAGGGCGCCCTCGACTGGTCCGCCCTCACCGGCGCCGACGAGGAGCCCGTGTTCGAACAGGTCCCCTTCGACCACCCCCTCTGGGTCCTCTACTCCTCCGGTACGACCGGTCTGCCCAAGGCCATCGTCCAGTCCCAGGGCGGCATCCTCGTCGAACACCTCAAGCAGCTCGGCCTGCACTGCGACCTCGGCCCCGAGGACCGCTTCTTCTGGTACACCTCGACCGGCTGGATGATGTGGAACTTCCTCGTCTCCGGCCTGCTCACGGGCACCACGATCGTCCTGTACGACGGCAGCCCCGGATACCCCGGCACCGGCGCCCAGTGGCGCGTCGCCGAACGCACCCGGGCCACCTTCTACGGCACCTCGGCCGCGTACGTCATGGCCTGCCGCAAGGCCGGTGTGCACCCCTCGCGCGACCACGACCTCTCCGCGGTCCGCTGCGTCGCCACCACCGGCTCGCCCCTGCCGCCCGACGGCTTCCGCTGGCTGCACGACGAGGTCGGCGAAGACCTCTGGATCGCCTCCGTCAGCGGCGGCACGGACGTGTGCTCCTGCTTCGCGGGCGCCGTCCCCACCCTCCCCGTGCACATCGGCGAGCTGCAGGCACCCGGCCTCGGCACCGACCTTCAGGCATGGGACCCCGACGGCCGTCCCGTCGTCGACGAGGTCGGCGAGCTCGTCGTCACCAACCCGATGCCGTCGATGCCGATCCACTTCTGGAACGACCCCGACGGCAGCCGCTACCACGACAGCTACTTCGACACCTACCCCGGCGTGTGGCGCCACGGCGACTGGATCACCGTCACCTCCCGGGGCTCCGTGATCATCCACGGCCGGTCCGACTCCACCCTCAACCGCCAGGGCGTCCGCATGGGCTCCGCCGACATCTACGAGGCGGTGGAGCGACTCCCCGAGATCAAGGAGTCCCTCGTCATCGGAGTCGAGCAGCCCGACGGCGGCTACTGGATGCCGCTCTTCGTCCACCTCGCCCCGGGCGCCGCCCTCGACGAGGCACTGCTCGGCCGCATCAAGCGGACCATCCGCGAGCAGCTGTCACCGCGCCATGTCCCCGACGAGATCATCGAGGTGCCCGGCATCCCGCACACGCTGACCGGCAAGCGCATCGAGGTCCCGGTCAAGCGCCTCCTCCAGGGCGCCCCGCTGGACAAGGCCGTCAACCCCGGCTCGATCGACAACCTCGACCTCCTCCACTTCTACGAGGACCTGGCCCGCAAGCGCGCCTGACCGGAGCCGAGCACCGGCCGCGACCCGCTGCGAGAGCGTGCTCGCGGCCGACGCTCCTCCACCCCTGAATACGCCATGACCTGCGACGATACCGTCCGCGAGGTCCACTGTCAGTGGTGCCGGTTACTGTGAGTGAGCATTGATCGACCGTGCACAGGGGGAATCATGGCGCACACCGACCACCGGACCATGCGGAGCGTCCTGCGCCGCGAGATCGCCGGAACCATCGGCCTGCTCACCGACGAGCAGGACTTCCGGGCGATGCGGCGCTACCGCAGTTTCACCTTCGACGACCACGCCACCTACCTGCGGCAGGTGGAGGCGCTCCTGCGCACACGCGCCGCCCAGGGCGGCCACACCGCAGTGGCCCTCTTCGACCCGCAGGAGTACGCCGACTACTGCATCCTCACCGGCATCGACCCCGACCAGGCGGCGAGCAGGACCCGCTTCACCGCGGAACTCGCGGCCACCGGCCCGGCCCTTCCCTACGAGGGCCAGCCACTCACCGACCTGCTCCCCGCCCTCGTCGACGAAGCCGTACGCCAGGCGACCTGGGAGTACGCCTCCACACTGCTGGCCGGTCTCGGAGCCTGCCCCTCCTGCGGAGAGGATCTCGGACGCGCCGCCCTGCGCCGGGCATCCGGTCTCCTCACCCGCATCCTCGACACCGCACCGCCCGGCCACCATCACCTCGTCTGCAGTGTGTCCACCACGCCGGAAACCCTCGCAGCCGTCCTCCACGCCGACGAGGACCCGGTCGGCACGCTCGAACTGGACAAGGCGGAAGCACTCGAGTTCACCAGCGTGCTGGCCCTCGGCCTCGCCACCCGCAGCCCGGGCGGCCTGGTCATGCGGACCACCGCACCCCGAAAGGCCGACCAGGTCTACGGATGGCGCGTGCGCGGGGACGGCCTGCAACCGCTGACCGCCGGCGAGGTCTTCGACGCCTACTGCACCGACGCGGAATCCGGTGACCTCGTCTCACCCGAATCGAACGTCGACTACCGCGAACCCCCGGACCTGGGGGCGGACGGACCCACCACAGGCCACGGACACTGAACGCGCGAGGGGCGCCCCATCCGTGGATGGAGCGCCCCTCGGCGGCAGCCGGAGAACTCCCGGCAGCCGATGCACACCGGCCGGCGGGTACCGGCTACTCGCCGGACAGCACCGCCTGCGCCGCGGCCCGCGCCTCATCGGCACTGTCCGCCGCCCGGGCCGCCGCCGCAGCCCGCTCGCACTGCGCGAGCGTGTACTTCGCCAGCGTGGCACGGACATAGGGGATCGAAGCCGCGCCCATGGAGAGGGAGGTGACACCCAGACCCGTCAGCACACAGGCCAGCAGCGGATCGGAAGCGGCCTCGCCACAGACACCGCAGCTCTTGCCCTCGGCCTTCGCCGCCTCGGCGGACAGCGCGACCAGGTCGAGCAGCGCGGGCTGCCACGGGTCCTGCAGCCGAGACACCGCGCCCACCTGACGGTCGGCGGCGAAGGTGTACTGGGCGAGGTCGTTCGTGCCCAGCGACAGGAACTCGACCTCCTGCAGGATCGAGCGCGCCCGCAGAGCGGCCGACGGGATCTCCACCATCGCGCCGAACTTCGCCCGCAGCCCGGCCTCGCGGCACGCGTCCGCGAACGCCTTGGCGTCGGCACGGTCCGCCACCATCGGGGCCATCACCTCGAGGTAGACGGGCAGGCCCTCGGCGGCCTTCGCCAGCGCCGTCAGCTGGGTGCGCAGCACATCGGGGTGGTCGAGCAGCGTCCGCAGACCGCGCACACCCAGCGCCGGGTTCGGCTCGTCGGCGGGCGTCAGGAAGTCCAGGGGCTTGTCGGCTCCCGCGTCCAGGACGCGGACCACGACGCGGCCCTCGGGGAAGGCTTCGAGAACCTTGCGGTAGGCATCGACCTGCTTCTCCTCGGACGGCGCGTTCTTGCTGTCGTCCAGGAAGAGGAACTCGGTACGGAACAGACCCACACCCTCGGCCCCGGCCTCCACGGCAGCCGGCACGTCCGCCGGACCACCGACGTTGGCCAGCAGCGGCACCTTGTGCCCGTCAGCCGTGGCACCCGGACCCGTGGACGCCGCGAGAGCCGCCTTGCGCTCCGCCGCCGCGGCCTCCAGCTGTGCCTTCTTCTCCTCGCTCGGGTGCACGAAGATCTCACCGGTGCTGCCGTCGACCGCGATCATCGTGCCCTCGGCCAGCTCACCCGCGCCCGGCAGCGCCACGACCGCGGGGACGCCGAGCGCACGGGCCAGGATCGCGCTGTGGCTCGTCGGCCCGCCCTCCTCGGTCACGAAACCGAGCACGAGGGTCGGGTCCAGCAGCGCCGTGTCCGCCGGTGCGAGATCCCGCGCGACGAGTACGTACGGTTCGTCGCTGTCGGGCACGCCCGGCATGGGCACGCCGAGCAGACGCGCGACGATACGGTTCCGCACGTCGTCGAGGTCGGCCACACGGCCGGCGAGGTACTCGCCGGCACCGGCCAGCAGCTCGCGGTACGCGGCGAAGGCGTCGTAGACGGCGCGCTCGGCCGTGCTCCCCACAGCGATCCTGCGGTCCACGTCCGCCATGAGCTCGGGGTCCTGGGCCATCAGGGCCTGTGCCTCCAGCACCGCCTGGGCCTCGCCCCCCGCCAGATTGCCGCGCGCAATCAGGTCGGCGGCCACAGCCTCGACAGCTTTGCGGGCACGCCCCTGTTCGCGCTCCGCCTCCTCCGCCGGGATCTGCTTGGCAGGCGGTTCCAGGACCGCCGTTCCCATGTGCCGAACCTCGCCGATCGCCACACCGTGGCTCACGCCGACGCCTCGCAGCGTTGTCTCCATCTCACCCGTCTCCGATAGTGCGGCGGTTCCCGCCGCAGTGGTGGTCGTCCTGTCTGCCGTCACCGCGACGGCCGGTGTCACTTCCAGCCGAAAAGGCTGTCGCCGGCCTTGACGTCGCCGTATTCACGGAGATCGGAGAGAGCCTCCGCCGTGGCCTCCAGCGCCACGACCGGGCAGACCGCGGACTTGCCGGCGGCCTCGACGGCAGCCGGGTCCCAGCGCACGACACCCTGGCCGCGCGTCACGGTGTCCCCCTTGTTCACCAGGAGCTCGAAGCCCTCCCCGTTGAGCTGCACCGTGTCGATGCCGAGATGGACGAGAACGCCGTGCCCCTCGGCGTCGACGACCACGAACGCGTGGGGGTGCAGAGAAACGATGACCCCGTCGACGGGAGCGACGGCCTCGGAAGGCTCCCGGACGGGGTCGATGGCGGTACCCGGGCCGACCATGGCCCCGGAGAAGACGGGATCCGGCACTGCTGCCAGTCCGATGGCGCGTCCTGCGAGAGGGGACGTCACGGTGGTCATGGGAAGCCTCCCAGGGGTGGAGCTGCTTACGTGTCGTCACTGTCTGTCGACAGTGGCGCACTTTTCAGCAGGGTATGTCATAGGAAGTCCCGGTTCCGCCTGAGAGGTACCGGGTCAGAGGTCTAGACCACCAGCATAGTCGATTTGCGCGGGGTTCGTGGCCCCGTGTAGTGTCGTACTCCTGCCTGGGGCTGAGGGACGTCAGTGAGCGTTCTCGCCGGGCAGCACCCAACTAGTTCAGATCCTCTCCAAGGGTCTCCTTCCGTGTGCCTACGGAAGGGTGGTCAGGGAGACGGAAAAACGCTGATAAAGTTGGGACCGCCGGAAAGGGAAACGCGGGAGCGGGACCCTGGAAAGCACCGAGGAAATCGGGCCGGGAAACGGTCTGATAGAGTCGGAGACGCAAGAC
>NZ_JBIVOX010000015.1:0-198409 GCF_044754345.1 Streptomyces sp. NPDC093094
CCGGCGCCCGGATCCAGGAGGGCGTCAGCGCGCTGGCCGGCTACGGCGGCATCTTCCAGCGCAACACCAGGGCCTCGGGCGTGATCCCGCAGATCAGCGTGATGCTCGGCCCGTGCGCGGGCGGCGCCGCCTACAGCCCGGCGCTGACGGACTTCGTGTTCATGGTCCGTGAGACCTCGCAGATGTTCATCACCGGCCCGGACGTGGTCAAGGCCGTCACCGGTGAGGAGATCACCCAGAACGGGCTGGGCGGTGCGGACGTGCACGCCGAGACCTCCGGTGTGTGCCACTTCGCCTACGACGACGAGGAGACGTGCATCGCGGAGGTGCGCTACCTGCTGTCGCTGCTGCCGCAGAACAACCGCGAGAACCCGCCGCGCGTGGAGGCGTCCGACGCCACCGACCGCCGCAGCGACGTCCTCCTCGACCTCGTCCCGGCCGACGGCAACCGGCCCTACGACATGACGAAGGTGATCGAGGAGATCGTCGACGACGGCGAGTACCTCGAGGTCCACGAGCGCTGGGCCCGCAACATCATCTGCGCCCTCGCCCGCCTCGACGGCCAGGTCGTCGGCATCATCGCCAACCAGCCGCAGTCCCTCGCGGGCGTCCTCGACATCGAGGCCAGCGAGAAGGCCGCACGGTTCGTGACCATGTGCGACGCCTTCAACATCCCGATCGTCACTCTCCTGGACGTACCCGGCTTCCTGCCCGGCGTCGACCAGGAGCACGGTGGAATCATCCGGCACGGGGCCAAACTCCTCTACGCCTACTGCAACGCCACCGTGCCGCGGATCTCCCTGATCCTGCGCAAGGCGTACGGAGGTGCCTACATCGTCATGGACAGCCAGTCCATCGGGGCGGACCTCACCTACGCCTGGCCGACCAACGAGATCGCCGTGATGGGCGCCGAGGGCGCCGCCAACGTCATCTTCCGGCGGCAGATCGCCGAGGCCGAGGACCCCGAGGCCATGCGGCAGAAGATGGTCAAGGAGTACAAGGCCGAGCTGATGCACCCGTACTACGCGGCCGAGCGCGGCCTCGTGGACGACGTCATCGACCCGGCCGAGACCCGCGAGGTGCTCATCCGCTCGCTGGCGATGCTCCAGTCCAAGCACGCCGACCTGCCCTCCCGCAAGCACGGCAACCCCCCGCAGTAACCCGGCGGACCCGCGCCGCAACCTGGCCGATCCCCTGCGGAAACCTCATCCACGGAGACTGACAGCCATGAACCTCCCCGACATCCGCGTCGAGAAGGGCCACGCCGCGCCCGAGGAGGTCGCCGCCATCACGGCGATCCTCCTGGCCCGCGCGGCCGCCCAGCCGTCCACCACCCCGGCCCACCGCGGCCGCGCCAGGGCCGGCTGGCGCCGTCTGGAGCGCGAGCCCGGCTTCAGGGCGCCGCACAGCTGGCGCTGAGCCGCAGACGTACGAAGAAGGCCCCTCTCCGCCGGAGAGGGGCCTTCTTCGTCTCGTACGCCCTCGAAGGAGCGAGGGGAACCGCACGACAAGCCACAACGCTGCCGCAGACGGCGAACAGGCCGTCGACGGCAGCGCTATGGCCGGTCAGCTGCGCCGGCTACCGCAGGCGGGCCATGAGGGCGTGCTCGACCAGCGTGATCAGCGCGGACTTGGCATCCGCGCGGTGGCGGGCGTCGGTCGTGATGATCGGGGTGTCCGGGCCGATCTGGAGGGCCTCGCGGACCTCCTCCGGGTTGTAAGGCTGATTGCCGTCGAACCCGTTGAGGGCGATGACGAAGGGGAGACCCGAGTTCTCGAAGTAGTCGACGGCCGGGAAGCAGTCGGCGAGACGGCGGGTGTCGACCAGCACGATGGCGCCGATGGCGCCGCGGACCAGGTCGTCCCACATGAACCAGAAGCGGTCCTGACCGGGCGTACCGAAGAGGTACAGGATCAGGTCCTGGTCGAGGGTGATACGGCCGAAGTCCATGGCGACCGTGGTGGTCTTCTTGTCCCCGGTGTGGGTGAGGTCGTCGATGCCCGCCGATGCGGACGTCATGACGGCCTCTGTGCGCAGCGGGTTGATCTCCGAGACGGCGCCGACGAACGTGGTCTTGCCCACGCCGAAGCCGCCCGCCACCACGATCTTCGCGGAGGTGGTGGAGCGGGAAGGACCGCCGCTAGAGCTTGCGAAGTCCACTGAGCACCCTTTCGAGCAGTGTCACGTCTGGCTGGCCGCCGGCGTTCTCGGCGCCGCCGGGCTGATGGATGGCGACCAGGCCCGCCTCCGCCAAGTCGGCGACGAGGATCCTGGCCACGCCTAGGGGGATCGTGAGCAGGGCCGAGATCTCGGCCACGGACTTGATCTCCCGGCACAGATTGCAGATCCGCTGATGCTCGGGCAGCTGGCCCTGCATCTGGTGCGGAGCCGCGGTGGTGTGCACCAGTGCCTCGATGGCGAGCTGGTACCGCGGCCTGGTGCGCCCGCCCGTCATGGCGTACGGGCGCACCAAGGGGTTGTTCGACGCCCCGGCGGGCGCCGGCTCAGGGGCGCGTCGCTGCGGCTGCACCGGCTGGATGCGCGGTGAGTGAGGCTGGTCGTACGGCGAAGGGCCGGGGCCCTGCGGAGCGTACGGCTGCCGGTGACCCGGCGCGGAGGGGAAGTCGTACCGGTTCTGGGAACCGTCGCCATGACCCTGGGCAGGGTCGTACGACCAGTTACCCGATGAACCGCCTGGGGGTGTTGCCACTTTCTCCTCCTCCGACTGTGCCGGGCACCCATCCATGTGGAGCCGCGTCCCGAAACCTTACGGTCTCGGGAGGCTGGAACGCACCGTCCGTCTGTCAGTTGAGCAGGCTTCCCTGAAGCTCCGCACGCAGATCGGGCGTCAGGACGCTGCCCGCACGGTCCACGAGAAGGGCCATCTCGTACCCGATGAGGCCGATGTCCGCTTCCGGGTGGGCGAGCACCGCGAGCGACGAACCGTCGGAGATGGACATGAGGAAGAGGAATCCCCGCTCCATCTCCACAACCGTCTGGTTCACGCTGCCGCCCTCGAAGATGCGCGAGGCACCGGCGGTCAGCGAGGTCAGACCGGAGGCGACGGCCGCGAGCTGATCGGCACGGTCGCGGGGGAAGCCTTCGGACATCGCCAGAAGGAGTCCGTCGGCGGAGACCACCACCGTGTGGGACACCCCGGGGGTGTTGTCCACAAAGTTGGTGATCAACCAGTTCAGGTTCTGCGCCGCCTGGCTCATCGGGCTCACACTAACGCTCCTGGTTGTAGGTGCTGTCAGGACCGAAGCCCTGGCCGTTCGTTTCACTTCCTGCGCTGCGTCCCCGCTGGACACCCCGGCGCAGGTTGCTCAGCCTGCCCCTGACGTCCTCGGGGGCGCGGGAGACCTGTGGGCCGCCCTGCGGGGTCGATTCCGCGGTGCCTTCGACCAGGTTGGCCTTGGGCACCCGCCTCGGCAGGCCGGAGGGGGTGACCCCGCCCGCCTTGGGCTTCTTCAGCTGCGCCGCCTGCTGCCAGCGCTCGTCGTTCGCCGAGCGCCAGCCGCTGTCACCGTTGCTCTCCGGCGCGGACGCCGGCGCCTCACGGTTCGCGGACCGCGTGCCGTTCGCACCGGCTCCGGCGGCCCCGCGACGGGGGAGACCGGTGTCGGTGGCCCCACGGCGGGGGAGACCGGTGTCGGCGGCTCCGGTGGACCCGGCGCCTCCGGTGGACCCGCGGCGCGGCAGACCGGAATCGGTCAGCGCGTGCCCGGCGGAAGCAGGGTCCGGACGGTCGAAGCCTACGCGGTCCCGCTCACTCGCGTCAGCGGCCCGCGTGGATTCCGCTTGTGGAGCGTACTGGTCCGGGTAGCCGTTCTGGTAACCGTCCTGCTGCGGCCAGTCTGCCTGGTAGGACTGCTCCTCGTAGCCGGAGAAGCCGTCCGCGGCACCGGCCGGAACCGTTCCGCGGGCATCCTGACCCGACTCCGCATAGTCCGGCTCGGGGTAGCCGCCGGAGGACGAGAAGCCCTCGTCCTGCTGCATTCCGCCGTTCGGTGCGTAGTACTGGTCGTCGTACGCCGTCTGCTGCTGCTCGTCGTACGTCGTCCGCTGGGCATAGGCGTCGGACTCGTCCGGGTAACCGCCCTGGCCGTCGTCGTACGCCTGGCCACCGAACTCGTCGTACGCCTCGGTGGACTGCTGCTCCGGCTGCCCGTGGGTCTGGGCCTCCAGCGCGGCACGGCGGTCCCCGCGCATCAGGGAGCGGCCCACCGGGTCCAGCTCACGGATGTCGTCGGGCACCTCGTAGCGGCTGTCGTCGAAGCCGAGCTCCGCGGCCGTACGCATCTGCTGCGGCTGGTTGAAGTCCTCACCCTGGAAGGACTGCTGCGGCATCATCTGCGAGACGGTGAACTCGTCGCGGCCCGCAGGCTCGCCACCGCCACCGTGCGTGATCGCGTCCGGCAGCATGACCAGCGAGGTCGTTCCGGCCTGCTCGCCCGAGGGGCGCAGCTGGACACGGATGCCGTGCCGGTCGGACAGCCGGCCGACCACGAACAGGCCCATGCGCTGGGAGATCGCGGCGTCCACGGTCGGCGGGTTGGCCAGCTTGTGGTTGATGTCCGCGAAGTCCTCGGCGGTGAGGCCGATGCCCTTGTCGTGGATCTCGACCATCACGCGGCCGTCGGGAAGACGGGTCGCGGTGACGCGGACCTTGGTCTGCGGCGAGGAGAACGTGGTGGCGTTCTCCAGCAGCTCGGCCAGCAGGTGCACGAGGTCGGTCACGGCACGGCCGTGGATGTCGGCCTCCGGCACACCGGACAGCTCGATGCGCTCGTACTGCTCCACCTCGGAGGAGGCGGCGCGCAGCACGTCGACCAGCGGGACCGGCTGGTCCCAGCGGCGGCCGGGCTCCTCGCCGGCGAGGACCAGGAGGTTCTCGCCGTTGCGGCGCATACGCGTGGCCAGGTGGTCCAGGCGGAAGAGGTTCTCCAGCTGGTCCGGGTCGGCCTCGTTGTTCTCCAGGTCGGTGATCAGGGTCAGCTGGCCCTCGATCAGCGACTGGTTGCGGCGCGACAGGTTGGTGAAGATCGCGTTGATGTTGCCCCGCAGCAGAGCCTGCTCGGCGGCGAGCCGGACAGCCTCGCGGTGGACCTGGTCGAAGGCGCGGGCGACCTCGCCGATCTCGTCCGTGGTGGTGATCGGGATCGGCGCGACCCGGGTGTCGACCCGGCCGGGGTCGGTACGGGACAGCTGGTCGACCAGCATCGGCAGACGCTGCTCGGCGATGCCGAAGGCGGCGTTGCGCAGCTGGCGCATCGAGCGGCTCATCTGGCGGGCGACCATGCCGGCCAGGATGAACGCGGCGAGCAGGGCCACCACGACGATGCCGCCGGTGATGAACGTGTCCTGCTTGGCGTCGTCGGCGATGCTGGCGGCCTCGTCCACCGCCTTGTTCACCAGTTCGCTCTCGACCGTGTTGTAGCCCTGGTACTTCGCCGTGGAGGCGCCCATCCAGGTCGTGACGCTGACGCCCTTCTGGGCCAGCTCCTCGGCGCTGAAGGCGCCGGAGGCGATGCCCTGGAGCATGCGGTCGGCGGCGGGCATGGCGGAGTAGGCGCCGCCCTGCGTGGAGGAGGTCTGGCCGGCGTCGACCGCGGTGCCCTTGTCACCGACGGAGTCGCGCTGCTCGGCCATGACCTCGTCGAGCCGGTCGACGTCGGACTGCGTGGCGCCGGAGACGAACTCGTTGACCGCGATGCCCTCGAGGTAGCGGTACGAGACCAGGGACACCCGCTGCTGGGTGGCGACGGTGTCCTTCTCGCTCGGGCGCAGCAGCAGGTGCGTGCCGATCGAGCGCTGGAGCGAGGCGGCCGCCTTGGCGAGCGAGAGGGCGTACACGGTACGGCCGTAGCTCGTGACGTTGCCGGTGCCCAGGCTCAGCTCGTTGGCGAACTCCATCAGACCGTGCTGGACGGCGACGTAGCCCTCCTCGGTCTTCACCGGGTCCATCGCCTCGGTGTAGGCCGTCTTGCGCAGGCCGTCGAGCTTGCTCTCGTTGGTCTGGAACAGCTCCAGGCGGCGCTTGAGAGACGCCGTGTCCGGCATGTTCTCGGTGGCCTGGTCGAACTCTTCCTTCGCCGCGTCGGTGGCGGCCCGCAGCTTCTCGACGTCGTCCGTGGTGCCCTTGCCGGCCAGCAGGTCGGGGGCGCTGAGGTCGCGCTCGTCGAGCAGGGCCTGGCTGTAGACGTCGGCGGCGCGCACCAGGAGCGCCACGTTCTCGGCGTCCTCGGCCTCCTGCCAGGTGTCGATCGAGCTCTTCACCTGGAAGCCGCCCATGACGAGGCCGACCAGCGCGGGTATGAGCAGGATCGCGTTCAGCCGGGTCGGCACCCGCCAGTTGCGCGGGGACAACCGGCCGCCGCTCTCGACGGGGGCCGCGACGGGCTCCGAGCCGGGTACGGGGGCGGGAGCCGCTCCGCGTGGGGGCGGCGTGAAGTTGCCCCGGGCAGGCGGCTCGGGGCCGTTCTTGCTTCGCCTCACTCGACCAACAACCTCTCGGCGGTCGGCACCTTCGTCGTGCCGCAGTGTCTCAGAGCCCGGTTTGTCATCGACCATGAAGTACGTCTTTGACTATTGGGCAGTTCAGGCATTCCAGCACGTCAACCAGTGCAGTTCCAAACATGGGAATGCGGTGGAGCTCGATCTTGTAAGCCCCAGATAAAACGGTCATAAAGAGCGAGCCCCGCCAAAAGACGGGGCTTTCGTGCGCGCAGCGAGACGACCCGACCGCGACGCGTGGCGGCACCACCGGATTCCTCTGCCGAAACGTTATGAACACCGGAGCCGGCCGTGTCAAAGGACACAGCCGGCTCCGGAACGTCTACGGCAACTGCCGTACGGCGGCGCCTTTTTGATCTACCTCAGGCGGGCCATGAGGGCGTGCTCGACCAGCGTGATCAGCGCGGACTTGGCATCCGCGCGGTGCCGCGCGTCGGTCGTGATGATCGGGGTGTCCGGGCCGATCTGGAGGGCCTCGCGGACCTCCTCCGGGTTGTACGGCTGGTGGCCGTCGAACCCGTTGAGCGCCACCACGAACGGCAGCCCGCTGTTCTCGAAGTAGTCGACGGCCGGGAAGCAGTCGGCGAGACGGCGGGTGTCGACCAGGACGACGGCGCCGATGGCACCGCGGACCAGGTCGTCCCACATGAACCAGAAGCGGTCCTGACCGGGCGTACCGAAGAGGTACAGGATCAGGTCCTGGTCGAGGGTGATACGGCCGAAGTCCATGGCGACCGTGGTGGTCGTCTTGTCCCCGGTGTGGGTGAGGTCGTCGATGCCCGCGGACGCGGACGTCATGACGGCCTCCGTGCGCAGCGGGTTGATCTCCGAGACGGCGCCGACGAACGTGGTCTTGCCCACGCCGAAGCCGCCAGCCACCACGATCTTCGCGGAAGTGGTGGACCGTCCGGTGGAGACCGGCCCGGCGCTAGAGCTTGCGAAGTCCACTGAGCACCCTTTCGAGCAGTGTCACATCCGGCGCACCGGTGGTTTCGTCGCCACCCGGCTGATGGATGGCGACCAGGCCGGCCTCGGCGAGGTCGGCCACGAGGATCCTGGCCACGCCGAGCGGCATGGACAGCAGCGCCGAGACCTCCGCGACCGACTTCACCTCACGGCACAGGTGGCAGATGCGCTGGTGCTCCGGGAGGAGCCCCATGAGCGCTGCCGGGTCGGCCGTGGTGCTGATCAGCGCCTCGATCGCGAGCTGGTAACGCGGCCGGGTCCGGCCGCCGGTCATCGCGTAAGGCCTAACCAGCGGCTGGTCGCCCTCATCCCCGTACGGATCATCTGCGTACGGATCATGAGAGGCGGTGGGCGGGGTCATGAATCCTCCGGGCGGGACAGCAAGTCTCGGTCGGTCGTGCCGTCTGAGCAGGGCCGGTGGGGGGATTGTGTCGGCCGAACGATGATTTGGTGAGGCGGGTGGATCCGAGCGGATCAGTGAAGCAGACTTCCCTGTAGCTCGGCGCGCAGGTCGGGCGTGAGCACCGCACCCGCGCGGTCGACGAGGAGCGCCATCTCGTAGCCCACCAGACCGATGTCGCACTCGGGGTGCGCGAGCACGGCGAGCGACGAGCCGTCCGAGACGGACATGAGGAAGAGGAATCCCCGCTCCATCTCGACGACGGTCTGTGCCACGTTGCCGCCCTCGAAGATCCGGGAGGCCCCGGCCGTGAGGGAGGTCAGCCCGGACGCGACCGCCGCCAGCTGGTCGGCGCGATCCCGCGGGAACCCCTCCGACATGGCCAGGAGGAGGCCGTCGGCGGACACGACGACGGTGTGGGACACCCCGGGGGTGTTGTCCACGAAATTGGTGATCAACCAGTTGAGGTTCTGTGCCGCCTGGCTCATCTGGCTCAACTAACGCTCCTGCTGGTGAGAGGGGCTGGGGAAACTGCCGGTCTGACCGTTGCCGTTGCCGGCCTGGCGACCTTGTGCGATGCCCCTGCGGAGATTGGTCAGCCGCCCGCGCACGTCGTCAGGCGCACGCGAGACCTGCGGACCGGTGTGGTGCTGTTGCTGCTGAGCCGTTCCCGGGACGAGGTTCGCCCGGGGAACCCGCTTCGGCAGGCCGGAGGTGGTGATGCCACCTGCGGCCGGCTGCCGGACACGCTCTGCCTGCCGGACGAGGTCGTCGTTCGGCGAGCTGCGCCAGGCGGTGGCGGCGGGACGCTGCGGAGCCGGAGGCTGCTGCGACTGCTGCGGGGCGGCCGGGGCCGACGGGGCCGGGGCCGCACCTCCTTCACCCTGACGTTCCTGGCGGAACCAGTTGGTCTCCAGGGTGTCGTACAGCGGTGTACGGCCGTCGCCCGGCGTGGGGGCCGGCGGCAGGGCCTCCGGCTCGGTACGGGCGGGCCGCTGCGGCCGCTGCGAGGCGGCGGGACGCTGGGCACCGCCCTGCTGGGGCCGCTCGAACTGGCCCGTGGAGCCGTTGCCGTAGCCCTGGGGGGTCTGGGGGACCGGGAACTGGCCCGTGGAGCCGTTCTGGTAGCCCTGCGGGGCCGCGTACTGGCCCGTGGAGCCGTTGTCGTAGCCCTGCACGGCCGGGAACTGGCCCGTGGTCGCCGGGTTCTGCTGGTTCTGCTGGCCGTAGGCGTCCGGGCGGGCGTACTGGCCGGTGTCCTGCGGGCCGTTCGCACCCGGGCGGGAGTAGTCCGAGGGAGCCGCGGGCAGGCCCTGGCGCTCGTCGTACCTCGGGATCTCGGCGGTGGCGCCGGGACCCTGCTCCTCGACGCGCGGCAGGCGGCCGGTGCGGTCGAGCTCGGGCTCCTCGTGGCCGCGCGGGGCGTCCAGCGAGGCGCGGGAGACCTGCGGCTGCGCGTTGTCGTCGCTCCAGGCGGGCCGCTGCTGCGGCGAACCGCCGGGCAGCTCGGCCCGGGCCCCGCCCTGCGGCGGCAGCTGGGGACGGCGACGGCCGCGCGGGCCGCCCTGCTCGGCGTTGGCGTCGGCGCGCTGTCCGGGCACCGGGCCGCGGGGACCGCCGAAGGCGTCCTGGCCCTGGGCCGGAGCGGCGGGCTGACGGCCCTGCCCGGCGGAGGGCGCCTGCCCGAAGGCGGACGGGGCCGGGGCCTGACGGCCCTGCTGGCCGCCCGGACCCTGCTGGGCCGGAGGGGTCTGTGCGGAGTGACCCTGCTGTCCGCGCCCGCCGGCGGGCGCGGCCGGACGGCCGTTGTCACGGCCGGGCAGCGCGGCGCGCGGCCCCTGGCCGCCACCGAGCAGACCACCGCCCGCGGAGGCACCGGCGCCGAGGGCACCGCCGTTCTGGCGCCGGGCCGCGGCAGCGCCGGCGGCGGCCTGAGCCGCGGCCGGACCGCCGTTGCCCGCGCCCTGGCCGGGCTTGGGCTGGGGCTTCTTGCCGCCCTGGGCGACATCGACGGGCAGCATGACCAGTGCGGTCGTACCACCGGAGTCGGACGGACGCAGCTGGATGCGGATGCCGTGCCGCTGCGACAGACGACCGACCACGAAGAGGCCCATGCGGCGGGAGACGGAGACGTCCACGGTGGGCGGCGCGGCGAGCCGCTCGTTGATCGCGGCGAGGTCCTCGGGGGACAGACCGATACCGGTGTCGTGGATCTCGATCAGCACGCGGCCGTCGGGCAGCGCGTGACCGGTGACCTTGACCTTGGTCTGCGGCGAGGAGAACGAGGTCGCGTTCTCCAGCAGCTCGGCGAGCAGGTGCACGAGGTCGTTGACGACGCGGCCGGCGACCTGGGTCGTCGGCACCGAGGCCAGCTCGATGCGCTCGTACTGCTCCACCTCGGACGCGGCGGCACGCAGGACGTCGACCAGCGGGACCGGGCGGGTCCAGCGGCGGCCGGGCTCTTCACCCGCGAGGACCAGGAGGTTCTCACCGTTACGGCGCATACGCGTCGCGAGGTGGTCGAGCTTGAACAGCGAGGCCAGCTGGTCGGGGTCGGCCTCGCGGGACTCCAGTTCGGAGATCAGCGACAGCTGGCGCTGGATCAGACCCTGGGAACGACGCGAGAGGTTGGTGAACATCGCGTTGACGTTGCCTCGCAGAAGGGCCTGCTCGGCGGCGAGGCGGACCGCCTCGCGGTGCACGTCGTCGAAGGCCGCGGCCACCTGGCCGATCTCGTCCCGGGAGTGCACACCGACCGACTCCACGGACGTGTCGACGTCCTGCGGGTCGGACTCGGACAGCTGCTTGACCAGCTCGGGCAGCCGGTCCTGGGCGACCTTGGTGGCGGTCTCCTGGAGGCGGCGCAGCGAGCGGATCATGGAGCGGGCCACGACGAAGGCGCCGACGAGGGACACACCGAGCACCAGCAGGATCAGCGCACCGGAGATGATCGCTTCCTGCTCGGACTCGCTGCGCAGCTCACGGGCCTTCTGCTCCATGTCGTCGAGCAGCGAGGTCTCGATCTTGCGCATCTGCTCGAGCTTCGCCGAGCTGTCGTCCACCCAGTCCAGGTAGGAGCGGCGGCCCAGGCCGTCGAGGCCGTCGGCGGTGTCGAAGGCACGGCCGGCGTAGATGTCGGCGTCCTTGATGGTCGCGTTGCCCTCTTCGATGGGCTTGAGCAGCTCGGCGGCGCTCTCGTCGCCGTAGATGCTGCGGAAGCTCGCGAGCTCGGACTCCTCGCTCTCCAGCGCCGACTGGGCGTAGAGGCGGTCGTTCTCGGAGAGGTCACCGCTGGTCTTGGTGTTCGCGGGGAGCGCGGCGGCCAGGACGGCCCGCTGGATCGACGCGTACTCCTTGGCGGAGGAGAAGGCCGCCAGCGTACGCGTCCGCTGGATCATCTCCGGGTTGCTGGTGGCCTCCGCCATGTCCTGGGAGAGGTCGAGCAGGTGGGTGATCAGACGGTGGTACGCCTCCACGGTCTGGGTGGAGTTGTCCTCGCTCTGGTACGCCTTCGAGCGGACCTTGGCGACGTTGCCGAGCTCGCCGACGAGACCGACGAGGGTGTCGCGGACACCTTCGAGGTTGCCGTCCTTGGCGGCGGCGTCGATCTCCTCCGAGGCGTCGACGAAGTTGTCCATGGCCCGGTCCGTCTTGGTCCGGTAGCCCTTGATCGTGAGGTCGTTCGCGGTGGAGTTGTGCGCGAGCGGACCGGCCGACTTGTCGCGCTCCTCCTGGAGGGCCTGCGCGAGCTCGGTGGCCTGCTTGGTCATGTCCGTCAGCAGCCGCATGTTGTCGAGCTGCTGCATGTCGTCCATCGACTGGTTGATGCGCAGGGCACCCAGCGTGGTCGCGGCGACCACGGGGAGCGCCAGCAGCGACACCAGTCGGGTGGAGATGCGCCAGTTGCGCATCGCTATTCGCGGACCGGGGCCGGTCGGTGCCTGTGTCCGCTTCACCGCCTGCGCGGGCTCGGCCGGCGGTGCGGATGCACCGGAGCGCCCGGCGGCGTCGGACGGAGTCGGGCCCTGGCTCTGGGCGTGCTGGGGCGAGGAGCTGACGGCCTTAGGGCCCGTCCCGCCATGCGTCTCCGGCTCCGCCGAAGCGCTGCCATCCCTCTTGAAACGTCCCTGCACTAGCGTCGCAACCTCTGGACCAGGCGCTCCTCCGAACGAACGGAAGAACGGTGTCGGCATCGTGGGGAACGCCCTGAATACGTTCCCGGATGGTCGTGATGAACCGGCGCTGCTTCCCCCTTCTCGCCCCCGCGCGGCGCTGAGTGCGCCCCTGCGCGGCGGCTCGATCCCGCGGCGGTCCGTGGAATTCCAGCACAGTGCAGGATCTCCAACAAGGGCCGTAGGCCATGCCGTGACATACGTGACACGATGTGAGGGTGGTGTCACGAGGCGTAGACCTACGCCTCCTATATATCGGGCATTCCCCAAGGAATCGCCGGGACAGAGCCGGTGTCCCAGTCGCCATGATCAGGAGCGGAATGGCTGCTTCAGGTGACAAATGTCCGGTTTGTGGGCATGGAGGGCGGGCCTGAATTGACCGGTTTGAGTCACGCTACGTGAGCAAACTCACACGCTCATCATGCCGTCTTCACGCGTTCCTCAGGGAATCGCATGTTTAGCCTGACGCTTTACAAGAGGTAACAGTCTGACAACCGGCCCCTCACCGGCCGCACACCGACAGGATCCGTACCACCGTGAAGACGACGACGCTGTTCCGCACCGCCAACCCGCGGCGCACCACGCTGATGCACCTGACGGACGCCGGCGAACTGCAGACCCCGGAGCTCGTGGAGCACTCGGTCGACCTCCCCGCCCAGACCGCCAACCCCCGGCGCACGGTCCTGATGGAGCTCCCGGCCCCGGCCGCCGCGGCCGGACAGCCCGCCTTCGCAGAGTAGTACGCACGCCGGCCGCGGATCGTTCGCGCCGGCCCGGGGCCCGTCCCAGGGACCCCGCCCGCACGGCACCCAGGCGCCGCGGACCCGACCGGTCCGTGGCGCCTTCGCCTTAATGCGCACGGTGCCCGCCGCCTGCCGCGTTAGCCTGGAGCGTCAGACTCCAGCCGCATCAGTCAAGGGGCCAAGCAACCCGTGCGCATCGCCAGGTTCTCCATCGACGGGAACGTCGCCTTCGGCGCGGTCGAGGGCGAGAAGCAGGACGAGCTCGTCCTCGACATCATCAAGGGCATCCCGTTCGCGGACTTCGAGCTCTCCGGCACGAAGGTGCCGCTGAGCAAGGTCAGGCTGCTGCCGCCGGTGCTCCCCAACAAGGTCGTGGCCTTCGGCCGCAACTACGCCGAGCACGCCCGTGAACTGGGCAACGAGGTGCCGGACGCCCCGTTCGCCTTCTTCAAGCCCGCCACCTCCGTGATCGGCCCGGGCGACGCGATCCAGTACCCGTCCTTCTCCGAGGACCTCCACCACGAGGCCGAGCTGGCCGTCGTCATCGGCCGCATGTGCCGCGAGGTCCCGCGCGAACGCGTCAAGGACGTGATCTTCGGCTACACCTGCGCCAACGACGTCACCGCCCGCGACGTGCAGAAGCGCGAGAAGCAGTGGGCCCGGGCCAAGGGGTTCGACACCTCCTGCCCCCTCGGCCCCTGGGTGGAGACCGACCTCGACCCGAGCGACCTCACCATCCAGCTCACGGTCGACGGCCGGCAGCGCCAGCTCGGCCGCACCAGCGAGATGATCCACTCCGTCGAGGACCTGATCGTCAACATCACCGAGGCCATGACGCTGCTGCCCGGCGACGTCATCCTCACGGGCACCCCGGCAGGGGTCGGCCCCCTGGCTGTCGGCGACGAGGTCGCCGTCACCATCGAAGGCATCGGCACTCTCACCAACAAGGTTGTCAAGCGTGGCTAGCGCACCCGGCTCCCCCGTACGTGTCCGTTTCTGCCCCTCGCCCACCGGTAACCCCCATGTGGGCCTGGTCCGCACCGCCCTGTTCAACTGGGCGTTCGCCCGGCACCACCAGGGCACTCTGGTCTTCCGCATCGAGGACACCGACGCGGCCCGCGACTCCGAGGAGTCGTACGGCCAGCTCCTCGACGCGATGCGCTGGCTGGGCTTCGACTGGGACGAGGGCCCCGAGGTCGGCGGCCCGCACGCGCCCTACCGCCAGTCGCAGCGCATGGACATCTACAAGGACGTCGCGCAGAAGCTCCTGGACGCCGGCCACGCCTACCGCTGCTACTGCTCCCAGGAGGAGCTGGACGAGCGCCGCGAGGCCGCCCGCGCCGCCGGCCGGCCCTCCGGCTACGACGGCCACTGCCGCGAGCTGAGCGAGGAGCAGGTCGCCGGCTACGAGGCCGAGGGCCGCGCGCCGATCGTCCGCTTCCGGATGCCCGACGAGACGATCACCTTCGACGACCTGGTCCGCGGCGAGCTGACCTTCACGCCGGAGAACGTGCCCGACTACGGCATCGTCCGCGCGAACGGCGCCCCCCTGTACACGCTCGTCAACCCGGTCGACGACGCCCTGATGGAGATCACCCACGTCCTGCGCGGCGAGGACCTGCTCTCCTCCACCCCGCGCCAGATCGCCCTGTACAAGGCGCTGATCGAGCTGGGCGTCGCCAAGTCCGTCCCCGCCTTCGGCCACCTGCCGTACGTGATGGGCGAGGGCAACAAGAAGCTCTCCAAGCGCGACCCGCAGGCGTCCCTGAACCTCTACCGCGACAAGGGCTTCCTCCCCGAGGGCCTGCTCAACTACCTCTCGCTCCTCGGCTGGTCGCTCTCCGCCGACCAGGACATCTTCTCGATCGAGGAGATGGTCGCGGCCTTCGACATCAAGGACGTGAACCCCAACCCGGCCCGCTTCGACCTGAAGAAGTGCGAGTCGATCAACGGCGACCACATCCGCATGCTCGATGTGAAGGACTTCACCGAGCGCTGCGCGCCCTGGCTGACGGCCCCGTTCGCGCCCTGGGCCCCGGAGGACTTCGACGAGGCGAAGTGGGAGGCGATCGCCCCGCACGCCCAGACCCGTCTGAAGGTGCTGTCGGAGATCACCGACAACGTCGACTTCCTCTTCCTCGCCGAGCCCGCCTTCGACGAGGCGAGCTGGACGAAGGCGATGAAGGAGGGCTCCGACGCCCTGCTGCGCACGGCCCGCGAGAAGCTGGAGCCGGCCGACTGGACCTCGGCCGAGTCCCTCAAGGAGGCCGTCCTGGCCGCCGGTGAGGCCCATGGCCTCAAGCTGGGCAAGGCCCAGGCCCCGGTCCGTGTCGCGGTCACCGGCCGCACGGTCGGTCTGCCGCTCTTCGAGTCCCTGGAGATCCTCGGCAAGGACACGACGCTGGCCCGCATCGACGCGGCCCTGGCCAGGCTGTCCGCGTAGGTCACCCGCACGCACAGGGGCGGCACCCGGAACATCCGGGTGCCGCCCCTGTGCGTTCGCTCACTGCGCGTCGGCCTCGTCGATCAGATAGGCGCTCTCGTCGAAGATCTCCAGCACGACGACGACCATGATCGCGCCGGCCACCATGTACTCCAGCATCACGCCGGGGGCCACGTACGCCTTGCGCAGATGCTCGTCGGGTCCCAGCTGCGCGGTCGAGTGCTTCCGGAACGGATCACGGGCCAGTATCCCCACGGCCCTGTCCAGGTGGGCCTGGCGCGAGGGAGGCAGGGCGTCGTACGCGGTGCGGGCCTCGACGGTGAACTGGACGCGGTACTCGCTCATGGCCCAAGTGTGCCAGCCGGGCCGCTTCGCCGTATCCGGCCCGTCGGCGGGCCCGGCGGGTTACGGTCGGATCATGAGCATTCGGGCCGTGGTCTGGGACGTGGACGACACGCTGTTCGACTACACGACCGCGGACCGGGAGGGCATGCGGTCCCACCTCGTCGCCGAGGGGCTGATGGAGCGGTACGGCGGCCCCGTGGCGGCCCTCGTGCGGTGGCGGGAGGCCACGGACGCGCAGTGGGCGCGGTTCTCCGCGGGGGAGACGACGTTCCGGGGGCAGCGCAGGGACCGGGTCAGGGTCTTCCTCGGGCAGGGGATGAGCGACGCGGAGGCGGACGCCTGGTTCGAGCGCTACATGACCCACTACGAGGCCGCCTGGGCCGTCTTCCCGGACGTCGTGCCCGCCCTGGACAGCCTTGCGGCCGGCTACCGGCACAGCGTCCTGTCCAACTCCAGCCTCCATGTCCAGGACCGCAAGCTGCGCGTGCTCGGGCTCCACGGCCGCTTCGAGTCGATCCTGTGCGCCGCCGAGCTGGGCGTCTCCAAGCCGCAGGCGGCCGCGTTCCTCGCCGCCTGCGAGGCCCTGGCGCTGCCCCCGCACCAGGTCGCGTACGTCGGCGACCACCCCGAGATCGACGGCCGGGGCGCCGCGGAGGCGGGCCTGCTGTCCGTCTGGATCGACCGCGAGGGCAGGTCCGCCACGGTTCCGGCGCCGCCCGGAGGGCACCGGATCGGGAGTCTCGCCGAACTGCCCGCGGTCCTCGGCGCCGATACCCGTTTTGGAGCCCCGGACACCTTCAGGTAATGTTCTTCCTGCGCCGAGGGGAGCGAGCCGAAAGGCCAAAACCCCGAGGAGCAAGCTAGAACGAGAACCCCCCAGGGGCTTGAGTTCCAGTGGCCTATGGTGTAATTGGCAGCACGACTGATTCTGGTTCAGTTAGTCTTGGTTCGAGTCCAGGTAGGCCAGCTCGCAGAGCTTATCTGCAAAGCCCCCGTTGTGTAGCGGCCTAGCACGCTGCCCTCTCAAGGCAGTAGCGCCGGTTCGAATCCGGTCGGGGGTACAGATCCTTCCCGCGAGGACAGTTGGGTAGCTCCCGCTGACCTTGATGCAGGATCGCTAGGGCCCCCGTTGTGTAGCGGCCTAGCACGCCGCCCTCTCAAGGCGGTAGCGCCGGTTCGAATCCGGTCGGGGGTACTGACTGGTCTAAACCACATTGGTCTATGGTGTAATTGGCAGCACGACTGATTCTGGTTCAGTTAGTCTTGGTTCGAGTCCAGGTAGACCAGCTCGGGCCTGCGGAAACGCAGTGTCCACGCCCCCGTTGTGTAGCGGCCTAGCACGCCGCCCTCTCAAGGCGGTAGCGCCGGTTCGAATCCGGTCGGGGGTACAGCACAGGAAGGCCCTCCGCTTCGGCGGAGGGCCTTCCTGCGTACGGCCGCCGGAGCCTTCGCGCGCGGCCCCGTGTCAGGTGATCCCGTACCGCCGGGCCGACTCCTCCTCCTGTGCCAGCCGGTGCAGCGCCCGCAGCACGGGCTCGAACAGCACCGCGGAGGACACCGCGAGTTCGACCTTCTCCGTGTCGGAGTCGAGCGTCTCCAGGCGGTCGAGATCGCGCCGCGCCGCCTCGTGCATCAACTGCGCGTACGGCGCCATGAGTTCGGCGTCGCAGGGATAGCCGAGCCGCAGCAGCACGGCCACCAGCGCGACCAGCGACCTGTGCACGGGGGAGAGCGAGCCGATCTCCCGCGCCGAGTCCCAGCCCAGCGTCCGCAGCAGCCGGTCCACCTCCGCGCGCGCGGTGGCCGTCGCCGGGGACTCCTC
Organism: Streptomyces sp. NPDC093094; assembly: GCF_044754345.1. Taxonomy (NCBI): domain Bacteria; kingdom Bacillati; phylum Actinomycetota; class Actinomycetes; order Kitasatosporales; family Streptomycetaceae; genus Streptomyces; species Streptomyces sp. NPDC093094. The sequence continues at coordinate 17,409 of NZ_JBIVOX010000015.1, forward strand.
GTCCGGCTCGGGGCCCTGCGGCAGTTCCCACAGCGCCGCGCCCAGCCGGATCGTGCGCCCCAGGGACTCGTCGTCCACGTGCCGGAGCACCTCCCGGGCGGCGGCCACCGGCACCCTGCCCACCTGGATCAGCGCCCGCACCAGCCGCAGCCGGCGCAGATGGGTCCCGTCGTACTCCGCGGTGGTCGCGTTGATCTGCCGGCCCGGCGGCAACAGACCCTCGCGCAGGTAGTACTTGATCGTCGCGGTGGGGACACCGCTGCGGTCGCTCAGTTCGGCCAGCCGCATCTCTTGCGCCTCTCCTTGGGTAGCGGCACTATCCAAGCATGGCGGACTCGGAGAACGTAGGCGGCCGCGGCGCGCGGCGCACCACGGCGGATGCCCGGGGGGACGTGGTCGTCCTGCTGATCGGGATGCGGATCAACAGCTTCTGGGCGGTGCACCAGTGGCTGCCGGTGCTGCTGGGGATGCTGCGGATGCTCGCGGAGCTCAAGAAGGACCCCGGGCGCGGACTGCTGTCGCGGGTGCTGCTGACGGCGTCCCCGCGGACGTACTACGTCGTGCAGTACTGGGAGTCGAAGGAGAAGCTGTACGCGTACGCGAGCGCGCCGGACGGCCTCCATCACACCGCCTGGGGGCGGATCAACCGGATGGAGCGCGAGGGGAAGGTGCGGGGGAGGGTCGGGATCTGGCACGAGGCGTACATCGTGCCGGAGGGGTCCTACGAGGCGATCTACGGGGACATGCCGGCGTTCGGTCTCGCCGCGGCGCACGGACAGGTGCCGCTCGCGGAGCGCGGGCGCTACGCGAAGGACCGGTTCGCGCACCGGTCGGGCGGCGCGGCCGCCCAGGAGCGGTCGTCCGGCTCATGACGGCGCGACCGCCGGCGGACGGCCGGTGGTCGCGGATTCCTCGTCGTCGGGCCGTCGGGCCGTCGGGTTGTCGGGCGTGGGGTGTGGGGCGGGCGCGGGGCCGTCCGTGGCCGCTCGCGCAGTTCCCCGCCCCCCCCTGGAGGCCGGAGGTGTCACCTGACGCCGGAGAAGGGCCGCCGCGGCGTTGAGGCCGCCCTTTCCCGACGTACGGCGATGCCGTGCACTCAGCCCGTGCGGCGCAGGGCCTCGGAGAGACGGGCCGCGGCGTCGATGACCGCCTGGGCGTGCATACGGCCCGGGTGACGGGTGAGACGCTCGATGGGGCCGGAGACGGAGACCGCGGCCACCACGCGGTTGGAGGGACCCCGTACGGGCGCGGAGACCGAGGCCACGCCCGGCTCGCGCTCGCCGATCGACTGCGCCCAGCCGCGGCGGCGCACGCCCGACAGGGCCGTCGCCGTGAAGCGGGCGCCCTGAAGGCCGCGGTGGAGGCGCTCGGGCTCCTCCCAGGCCATGAGGATCTGCGCCGAGGAACCGGCCTTCATCGTCAGCGTGGAGCCCACCGGGACGGTGTCCCGCAGTCCGGACAGACGCTCCGCCGCGGCGACGCAGATGCGCATGTCGCCCTGGCGGCGGTAGAGCTGCGCGCTCTCGCCCGTCACGTCGCGGAGATGGGTGAGCACCGGGCCCGCCGTGGCGAGGAGGCGGTCCTCGCCGGCCGCCGCCGCCAGTTCTGCCAGGCGCGGGCCGAGGATGAACCGGCCCTGCATGTCGCGTGCCACCATGCGGTGGTGTTCCAGAGCCACGGCCAGGCGGTGGGCCGTGGGTCGTGCCAGTCCGGTGGCCGCGACCAGACCCGCGAGGGTGGCCGGACCGGACTCCAGAGCGCTCAGGACGAGGGCCGCCTTGTCCAGAACGCCGACGCCGCTACTGTTGTCCATGCAACGATACTTGCGTCTCACTCTGTGAAACGCAAGTTCAATTTTCCAGAGAACGCGCAACCCTTGGAGACACAGCGGCCCGCGGACCAACGGGCCTGGCGGCGAGCGCCCGGATCAGGGGTGCGGGCGCCGTCTCCTCAAGATCTCTAGTTGGGCCGGCGCACCTTTGCCGGCCGGAGGGAAAGCGATGGGTAGGACACTCGCGGAGAAGGTCTGGGACGACCACGTCGTCCGGCGCGCCGAGGGCGAGCCCGACCTCCTCTACATCGATCTGCACCTGCTGCACGAGGTGACCAGCCCGCAGGCCTTCGACGGCCTCCGCAAGAGCGGCCGCCAGGTGCGCCGTCTCGACCTGACCATCGCCACCGAGGACCACAACACCCCCACCCTCGACATCGACAAGCCGATCGCGGACCCGGTCTCCCGCGCCCAGCTGGAGACCCTGCGCAAGAACTGCGCGGAGTTCGGCGTACGGCTGCACCCGCTCGGCGACGTCGAGCAGGGCGTCGTCCATGTCGTGGGACCGCAGCTGGGTCTGACCCAGCCCGGCACCACCGTGGTCTGCGGTGACTCGCACACCTCCACGCACGGCGCCTTCGGCGCACTGGCGTTCGGCATCGGCACCTCGCAGGTCGAGCATGTGCTGGCCACCCAGACGCTGCCCCTGGCCCGTCCGAAGACCATGGCGATCACGGTCGACGGCGAACTGCCCGAGGGCGTCACCGCCAAGGACCTGATCCTCGCGATCATCGCGAAGATCGGCACCGGCGGCGGTCAGGGCTACGTTCTGGAGTACCGCGGCGAGGCCATCGAGAAGCTCTCGATGGAGGCCCGGATGACCATCTGCAACATGTCGATCGAGGCCGGCGCCCGCGCGGGCATGATCGCCCCCGACGAGACCACCTTCGCGTACCTCAAGGGCCGCCCGCACGCCCCCGAGGGCGCCGACTGGGACGCGGCCGTCGAGTACTGGAGGACGCTGCGCACCGACGACGACGCCGAGTTCGACGCCGAGGTCGTCATCGACGGCGCCGCGCTGTCGCCGTTCGTCACCTGGGGCACCAACCCGGGCCAGGGCGCACCGCTTTCGGCGTCCGTCCCCGACCCGGCTTCGTACGAAGACGCTTCGGAGCGCCTCGCCGCCGAAAAGGCCCTGGAGTACATGGGGTTGGAGGCCGGTCAGACGCTGCGCTCCATCAAGGTGGACACCGTCTTCGTAGGCTCCTGCACCAACGGCCGCATCGAGGACCTGCGCGCCGCCGCCGACCTGCTGAAGGGCCGCAAAGTCGCCGACGGCGTACGGATGCTGGTCGTCCCCGGCTCCGTGCGGGTGGGCCTGCAGGCCGTCTCCGAGGGTCTGGACGTCGTCTTCAAGGACGCCGGCGCCGAATGGCGGCACGCGGGCTGCTCGATGTGCCTGGGCATGAACCCCGACCAGCTGGCCCCGGGTGAGCGCTCCGCGTCCACCTCCAACCGCAACTTCGAGGGCCGGCAGGGCAAGGGCGGCCGGACCCACCTGGTGTCCCCGCAGGTCGCGGCCGCCACGGCCGTCCTGGGCCACCTGGCCTCCCCGGCCGACCTGTCCGACGCCGAGACCCGTACGCCCGCTGGAGTCTGATCAGCCATGGAAGCATTCACCACGCACACCGGCCGGGCCGTCCCGCTGCGCCGCTCCAACGTCGACACCGACCAGATCATCCCTGCTCACTGGCTCAAGAAGGTGACCCGGGACGGCTTCGAGGACGGTCTGTTCGAGGCATGGCGCAAGGACACGGAGTTCGTGCTCAACCGGCCCGAGCGGCAGGGGGCGACCGTGCTGGTCGCCGGCCCCGACTTCGGCACCGGATCCTCCCGTGAGCACGCCGTCTGGGCGCTGCAGAACTACGGCTTCAAGACCGTGATCTCCTCCCGCTTCGCCGACATCTTCCGCGGCAACTCGCTGAAGAACGGCCTGCTCACGGTCGTGCTGGAGCAGAAGACCGTGGACGCGCTGTGGGAGCTCACCGAGCGCGACCCGCAGGCCGAGGTCACGGTCGACCTGGAGGCCCGTGAGGTGCGCGCCGAGGGCATCACCGCCTCCTTCGAGCTGGACGAGAACTCCCGCTGGCGGCTGCTGAACGGTCTGGACGACATCTCCATCACCCTCCAGAACGAGGGCGACATCGCCGCGTACGAGACGGAGCGCCCCGCGTACAAGCCGCGGACGCTCCAGGTCTGACCCCGCCCCCTGAACGGGGTCGAATTCCGGCCACCGCCAGCCCTCCCTGTACCCCCGATCGCCCCCGATCGGGGGTACAGCCGTCTCTGCGTCCGGGTGCCCCGGCCCGGGAGCGCCGCTCGGGCCAACTTGCCTGGTTACAGGGCTGCTTGCCGGGGTAGTCGAGCCGTTGCACCGTCCCTGCGGCGGGAGTTCGGGCGCCTGCGCCGGGCGACAGTTGCCCCCCGAGCAGGCGACAACTCGCCCCAGATGGCACAATCTGTGCATGGAACGCGACGGCCAACTCGAGCTCTATACGGCGGTCGCGAGCCAACTCAAGGAAGCGCACGCAAGAGTGCGCGCACTGCAAGTCCCGGAGGGCGTACGGATGGCGCTGACCCGGAAGCTGCTGGTCATTACGGCCGCGGCCAAGCACGATCTCGCCGATGCGACAAGGCGTCTGGAGCGGTTCACCGCGGACCTCGACAAGGGGCGTCTGCCCGAAGAGGACCGCTGAACAAGCCCGGTGCGGTCGAGTCCGTTGCGGCACAAGGGTGATTAGCCCGTTTCGTGTTTGATTTGCGGTATATATCTGCCTAACGTGCGAAAAAGCTTGAACACTTTCGTTCTGGCGATGTCTCCGAAGGGGAAGACGTGAACAAGGCGCAGCTCGTAGAAGCGATTGCCGACAAGCTGGGCGGCCGCCAGCAGGCCGCCGACGCTGTCGACGCGGTCCTGGACGCCATCGTCCGTGCGACCGTCGCGGGGGACCGTGTCTCGGTCACCGGCTTCGGTTCGTTCGAGAAGGTCGAGCGTCCGGCTCGCTACGCCCGTAACCCCCAGACGGGCGAGCGGGTTCGGGTCAAGAAGACCTCCGTCCCCCGCTTCCGTGCTGGTCAGGGCTTCAAGGACCTGGTCAGCGGCTCGAAGAAGCTGCCGCGTGGCGGCGAGGTCTCCGTCAAGAAGGCCCCCAAGGGCAGCCTGACCGGAGGCGCCTCCGCCACGGTGAAGAAGGCCGCGGCGAAGAAGGCCACCGCGACCGCGAAGAAGACCACCGCCGCCGCGAAGAAGACCGCCGCGACCGCGAAGAAGACCACCGCGGCGGCCAAGAAGACCACGGCGACCGCGAAGAAGACCGCGGCGAAGAAGGCTCCGGCCAAGAAGACCACCGCGACCGCGAAGAAGACCACCGCCGCCGCGAAGAAGACCACGGCGACCGCGAAGAAGACCGCGGCGAAGAAGGCTCCGGCCAAGAAGGTCACCGCCAAGAAGGCCCCCGCCAAGAAGTCGACCGCGCGCAAGACCACCGCCAAGAAGGCCACCGCCCGCAAATAGACGACGGCACAGGGCACTCACGCGCCGGGCCGGACTCCCCGCGGAGCCCGGCCCGCGGCGTGTCCGGGACCTCCGTGGCCTCGCTGTCGTCCGCGGAACCGCAGTTCAGAGGGTCTGCGGTGGCTCTCAGAAGGTCTGCAGGGTCACCAGGGTGATCTTGCGGGCGTCGCCCTCGCCCTCGGTCTCGATCCGCACCCGCTGACCGGGACGCAGCAGCCGCAGCCCGCCCGCGTCGAACGCGGCCGTACCGAAGGGGACAGGGGTGCCGTCGTCGAGCAGCACCTGGCCGCTGCGCGTCTCGGCGTCGTACGTGTATGCGGTCGCGTGCATGTCCGCAGCCTACTGCCCGGGCATCACCAGCCGCGCGGCCGCGGCGGCCGTACGGGGCCCCACGCCCAGGGCGAGAGCCGCGCGCAGATCGTCGCCCGTGTCCACGTCCTGCCGTACGGAATCCACCCCGTCCGGCGCGAGTTCCGCCGCCCCGCTCTCACGGTGACGGGCCCGGGAACCGGGACCGAATGCCGGGAGAAGCCTCCGTCCCGGACCGGCCGCCAGGAGCGTGGTGCCGATTGCGGCGGCGTCCGGAAGAAAAGCACGGGGGAATTGCGCCGCCGCGTCGAGGACCCGGGCCAATTCCACCGGTCGAAGAGCCGGCAGATCGGCGTTCAGGGCCGCCAGCGGGCTTTGGGGGCGCGAAGTCCGCACGGCCGCCTCCGCGTGTGCCAGCGCGGCGTTCAGTCCCGCCCGGGGTTCGTCGGGGACGATGCGCGCGCCGAGCGCCGCCAGCTCCCGCGCCGCCAGCCCGTCGTCCGTGACGACCGCCACATCGCGCACGGCGGCACAGGCCAGCGCCGCCGCCACGGTGTCCTGGGCGAACGCGAGGGCGAGCCCCGGGCGGACCTCGTCACCGGCGGTGTCCGCGAGTCTGCTCTTGGCCTGCGTCAGGGGTTTCAGGGGAATGACCAAGGTCCACTGCACCGGCGTTCCGCCCCTCTCTCGTCCGGGCCATTCTCCCGGTCCCGGCCGGCGCCCCCTGTCGCGGGAGGGACGCGAGGCCCCCTGTGGGGGGTGGCGGGTGACGGGCGGGCGTACGGTGTTCTCGACAGGACGGCGGCCTGGGGCGACACTTGTGCGGCCCCCCAGGCCCTAGAGGAAGGTACTCGCGTGCCCCGCCGCAGAATCGGCTTCTGGTACCGCTTCGCCGCGGTGATCTGCAAACCGCCGCTGGTGCTTCTGCTCAAGCGGGACTGGCGTGGAATGGAGAACATTCCGGCCGACGGTGGATTCATCACCGTGGTGAACCACAATTCGCACGTCGACCCCTTCGGATACGCCCACTATCAGTACAACACCGGACGGGTTCCGCGATTCCTGGCGAAGAGCGGCCTTTTCCGGAAGGGATTCGTCGGCGCCGCCATGCGGGGCACCGGGCAGATCCCCGTCTACCGCGAGAGCACCGACGCGCTCAGCGCCTTCCGTGCCGCGATCGACGCCGTGGAGCGCGGCGAATGCGTCGCCTTCTACCCCGAGGGCACCCTCACCCGCGACCCCGACGGCTGGCCCATGACCGGCAAGACCGGCGCCGCCCGGGTCGCCCTGCAGACCAGGTGCCCGGTGATCCCGGTGGCCCAGTGGGGATGCAACGAACTGCTGCCGCCCTACGCCAAGAAGCCCGACCTCCTGCCCCGCAAGACCCACCGCGTCCTCGCCGGCCCGCCGGTGGACCTCTCGCCCTTCTACGGCCGTGAGATGACCGCGGACGTGCTCAAGGAGGCCACCGAGGCGATCATGGCGGCGATCACCCGCCATCTGGAGGAGATCCGCGGCGAGAAGGCCCCCGACGCGCCCTACGACCCGCGGCGCGAGCGGATCGAGCAGCGGCGCCGCACCCAGGCGCAGAACCAGGGCAGGCAGGCAGAAGGGCAGGACCAGTGAGCAAGCCGGTCAAGGCGGCGGTCTTCAGCGCCGGTTCGTGGGGCACGGCCTTCGGCATGGTGCTCGCCGACGCGGGCTGCGAGGTGACCCTGTGGGCACGCCGTCCCGAGGTCGCCGAGGCGATCAACTCCACCCGGATCAACCCGGACTACTTCCCCGGCGTCGAGCTCCCGGCGAACCTGCGGGCCACCACGGACCCCGCCGAGGCCGCTGCCGGCGCCGACTTCACGGTGCTGTCCGTGCCGTCGCAGACGCTGCGCGGCAACCTCGCCGAGTGGACGCCGCTGCTGGCCCCCGACACGGTCCTGGTCTCCCTGATGAAGGGCGTCGAACTCGGCTCCGCGATGCGGATGAGCGAGGTGATCGACGACGTCGCCAAGGTCGGCTCCGACCGCATCGCCGTGGTCACCGGACCCAACCTCGCCCGGGAGATCGTCGCCCGTATGCCGGCCGCCTCCGTGGTCGCCTGCACCGACGAGTCGGTCGCCCGGCGGCTCCAGGCCGCCTGCCACACCCCGTACTTCCGCCCGTACACCAACACCGACGTCGTGGGCTGCGAGCTGGGCGGCGCGGTGAAGAACGTGATCGGGCTCGCGGTGGGCATCGCCGACGGCATGGGCCTGGGCGACAACGCCAAGGGGTCGCTGATCACCCGCGGGCTCGCCGAGACGACCCGGCTGGGCCTGACGATGGGCGCCGAACCGCTGACGTTCTCCGGACTCGCCGGGCTCGGCGACCTAGTGGCGACCTGCTCCTCGCCGCTGTCCCGCAACCACACCTTCGGCACCAACCTCGGCAAGGGCATGACCCTGCAGGAGACCATCGCCGTCACCCGGCAGACCGCCGAGGGCGTCAAGTCCTGCCAGTCCGTACTGGATCTGGCCCGCCGGCACGGCGTCGACATGCCCATCACCGAGACGGTCGTCGGCATCGTGCACGAGGGCAAGCCGCCGGTGGTCGCGCTCAAGGAACTGATGTCGCGCAGCGCCAAGCCCGAGCGGCGCTGATCACGGGCGCCGGCCACGACGGGGGAGACCGTCCGTGCGACGCTGAGCGACCGTCCGTGCGACGCTGAGCGACAGCGGACGGCGGGCACTGACGAAGCCGGGACCAGCGGGTACTCTCAACGCGATATGAGCACCGAGAACCTCCCCCAGACCCCCCAGCAGGCCGCCCGCAAGCCGCGGGTGGCCGTCGTGTTCGGCGGGCGCAGCTCCGAACACGGGATCTCCGTGGTCACCGCGGGCGCCGTCCTGCGGGCCCTCGACCGGACGAAGTACGAGGTCCTGCCGATCGGCATCACCCGGGACGGCCGCTGGGCCCTGACCGCCGACGAGCCGGAGCGCATGGCGATCACGGACCGCCGTACGCCCAGCGTCGACGACCTGGCCGAGTCCGGCGAGGGCGGTGTCGTGCTCCCCGTCGACCCCGCCAGCCGCGAGGTCGTCTACAGCGAGCCCGGCTCGGTGCCCAAGGCCCTCGGCGAGGTCGACGTGGTCTTCCCCGTCCTGCACGGCCCCTACGGCGAGGACGGCACCCTCCAGGGTCTCCTGGAGCTCTCCGGCGTCCCCTACGTCGGCGCGGGCGTGCTCGCCTCCGCCGTCGGCCAGGACAAGGAGTACATGAAGCGGGTGTTCACCTCCTTCGGGCTCAAGGTCGGTCCGTACGTGGTGATCCGCCCCCGTGAGTGGCAGCAGGACGAGCAGGCCGCCCGCAGGAAGATCGTCGACCTGGCCGGCGAGCACGGCTGGCCGCTGTTCGTGAAGCCCGCCCGGGCCGGCTCCTCCATCGGCATCACCAAGGTCGACGACCTCTCCGGTCTGGACGAGGCCATCGCCGAGGCGCAGCGCCACGACCCGAAGATCCTGGTCGAGGCGGCGGTGCGGGGCCGCGAGATCGAGTGCGGCGTCCTGGAGTTCGAGGACGGCCCCCGTGCCTCGGTCCCCGCCGAGATCCCCCCGCCGGACGCGCACGCGTACTACGACTTCGACGCCAAGTACATCGACTCCACCCCGGGCGTCGTCCCGGCGCCGCTCACCGGGCAGGAGACCGCCGAGGTCCGGCGTCTCGCGGTGGAGGCGTTCGAGGCGGCTTCGTGCGAGGGCCTCGTGCGCGCCGACTTCTTCCTCACGGAGGACGGCGAGTTCGTCATCAACGAGATCAACACGATGCCCGGCTTCACGCCGATCTCGATGTACCCCCAGATGTGGCAGGCGAGCGGCATCGAGTACCCCGAGCTGGTGGACCGTCTGATCCAGGCGGCGCTGCGCCGCTCGACGGGCCTGCGGTAGCTCTTCCGGGAAGACGCGGGGCCGTACCGGCGTACGGCTCCGCCGCGCGGGCGCGAGGAACCACGGACGGGTCCGTCGCGCCCGTTCCGCATCTCTGCGGCACCTCTACGGCGCCGTGTAGCCCTCCTGCCACGGGACGGTCCTCCTGATCGCGGAGGCCAGATCGATCAGCACACCCGAGCTGTCGACCCCGGAAGGCACGGTCACCTCGACGTAGCCCTGACGGTTGGCGGTGGTGAAGCGGTACCCGCCCCCGTCCCGCTTCTCCATCAGCCAGTCGACGCCCTCGACCCCGCCCGGAACCGCGTCGGCGTCCCGCCCCTCGGCGACCTCGGGCGAGACCATCTTCGGCGGCCGGATCACCCCGCACCGCAGTATGATCGCCGGGTCGTCACCCCAGCCTGCGGTCAGCGCCGACGCCGGCTCGGGATCCGCCCGGCTCTCCCCGCCCACCCGGGCCGGCAGCACCTCGTCGAGGTCGCGGCACAGCCCGGTGACCTTCGCGTCAGGGCTGGGAACCGCCGCGGACACGGTGTCGTCCCCTGAGGAGCAGCCCACGGCGGTGAGCAGCAGGGCGAGCGCGGGCAGGCCGATGAGCCGGTGACGGGAAGAGTGCACCGGCCAAGGGTAGACGGGGGCTACAGATGGACGACCGGGCAGGTCAGGGTGCGGGTGATGCCATCCACCTGCTGGACCTTGGCGACCACCATGCGGCCCAGGTCGTCGACGGTGTCGGCCTGGGCGCGCACGATGACGTCGTAGGGGCCCGTCACGTCCTCGGCCTGGATGACACCAGGGATCTTGCTGATGGTCTCGGCGACGGTCGACGCTTTGCCGACCTCCGTCTGGATCAGGATGTACGCCTGTACCACGGAACCTCCAGGGCGGCCACGAGGATCATGTGGGGAAAAGGAACGCCACGGTATCGCGTCGCCGCTCGCCGCGGGGAGACCTGCGGGAACCGGAGCTCGCGCGCCGGGGTGCAGGCACTGCAGAAGTTGACGGTCACCTCGACCGTAGCGAGGACGAAGATGGCTCGCGACCGGGCATGCACAGGGACAGAAGGGGCGGAAGACCGATGAAGGGCACTGTTGGTGAGCTCGGGGAGTTCGGGCTCATCAGGGAGCTCACCTCCCGTCTCACCACCACCCCGGCGGTCCGGGTCGGCCCCGGCGACGACGCCGCGGTGGTGGCCGCGCCCGACCGCCGGGTGGTGGCCAGCACCGACATCCTGCTGGAGGGCCGGCACTTCCGGCGCGACTGGTCCACGGCCTACGACGTCGGCCGCAAGGCCGCCGCGCAGAACCTCGCGGACATCGCCGCCATGGGCGCCGTCCCGACCGCGCTGCTGCTCGGCCTCGTCGTCCCCGCCGAACTCCCGGTCACCTGGCCGAGCGAGCTGATGGACGGCCTGCGCGACGAGTGCCAGGTCGCGGGTGCCTCCGTGGTCGGCGGCGACGTCGTACGGGGCGACACCATCACCGTGTCGATCACCGCGCTCGGCGATCTGCGCAACCAGGAACCCGTCACCCGGGCCGGCGCCCAGCCCGGCGACCTCGTCGCGGTGACCGGCTGGCTCGGCTGGTCCGCCGCCGGATACGCGGTGCTCTCCCGCGGGTTCCGCTCGCCGCGCGCGTTCGTGGAGGCCCACCGCCGTCCCGAGCCGCCGTACCACGCGGGACCGGCCGCGGCGGGCCTCGGCGCGACCGCGATGTGCGACGTGAGCGACGGGCTGATCGCCGACCTCGGGCACATCGCCGAGGCCAGCAAGGTCCGTATCGACATCCGCTCCGGCGCGATCGACGTCCCCTCGCAGATGAACGACATCGGCCAGGCCGTCGGTGTCGACCCGATGCAGTGGGTGCTCACCGGGGGAGAGGACCACGCGATCGTCGCGACCTTCCCGCCGGACGTGAAGCTGCCCGCGCGCTGGAAGGTCATCGGCGAGGTGCTCAACCCGTCCGCGCTGCCCCAGGTGACCGTCGACGGGGCGCCCTGGACGAGCAAGGGCGGCTGGGACCACTTCGGCGAGGTGGAGTCTTGATACCCCGGGTGCTGACGGTCGCCGGCTCGGACTCCGGCGGCGGCGCCGGCGTCCAGGCCGACCTGAAGACCATGCTCGCGCTCGGCGTGCACGGCATGAGCGTGATCACCGCCGTGACCGCGCAGAACTCCCTCGGCGTGCAGGGAGCCTGGGAACTGCCGGTGGAGGCGGTGCGGGCGCAGTACCGCAGCGTCGTCGACGACATCGGCGTCCAGGCCGTGAAGACCGGCATGCTCGCCTCGGCGGAACTGGTCGAGGCGGTCGCCGAGTTGATCTCCGGCACGGACGCGCCGGCCGTGGTGGACCCGGTCGGCGTCTCCAAGCACGGCGACCCCCTGCTGGCCGCCTCCGCGCTGGACTCCGTCCGCACCAGGCTGCTGCCGGCCGCGACGGTCGCCACACCGAACCTCGACGAGGTGGCCCAACTCACGGGGCTGCGGACCGAGTCCGAGGACGATCTGCGCCGGGCCGCGGCGGCCGTGCTGGAGTACGGGCCGCGCTGGGTGGTGATCAAGGGCGGCCATCTGGCGGGAGACGCCGTGGACCTGCTCACGGACGGCACCGTCGAGCACTGGCTGCGCGCGCCCCGGTACGACAACCGGCACACCCACGGCACCGGCTGCACCCTCGCCTCCGCGATCGCCTCGGGGCTGGCGAAGGGGCTGACCGTCCCGGAGGCGGTGACGGCGGCCAAGGAGTACGTCACCGGGGCGATCGCCGCCGGATTCGCCCTCGGCGCGGGGATCGGGCCGGTGGACCACGGCTGGCGGTCCAGGAACTGAGCCACGAGGGCGGGCCGGTCCGCGGGAGCACCGGCCCGCTTCGCCCCGCTCCCTACGGGAACGGCTCCCTGCAGGAACGGCTCCCTACGGGAACGGCTCCCTACGGGAACGGCTCCCTACAAGGACGGCAGAAAGCCGGCCCACCCTGAGGTGGACCGGCTTCATGCGGCGAACCAGCTGTGGCCGCGCGCTCAGCTGAGCGTCAGCGCGAGACCTTGCCGGCCTTGATGCACGAGGTGCAGGCGTTCACGCGCTTCGGCGTCCCGCCGACCACGGTACGCACACGCTGGATGTTCGGGTTCCAGCGGCGGGACGTACGGCGGTGCGAGTGCGAGATGTTGTTGCCGAAGCCCGGCCCCTTGCCGCAGACGTCGCAGTTGGCAGCCACGGGTCACTCCAAAGACTTCAGATGCACTAACGGTTGATCCCGGCATGCCGGGATCGGATCAAGGATCTGAGTGGCGGTGCCAGGGGGAATAGCCCGATGTGTATCGGGCAACCGGAGCAGCATACAACGGCTGCGTCCGTTCAACGAAACTACCATGGCAGCTCAGGGCTCCGCTCCCGGCCCTCTTCCGGCAGGCACCGGCCCGGGGTCTACGCTGCGTCCACGTCAGCAGTCCAGGGAGGCGCAGGTGGCGCAGGTGCCGCAGACATTCTTCGATGCTCTCGCGGTGCGCACCTGGTGCGGACTGGCGCTGCGGGCGCTCGGGCACGCGCGCGAGGAGATCGACGCCATCAACGTCTACCCCGTCGCCGACGGGGACACCGGCACCAACCTCTATCTGACGGCGGAGTCCGCCGCGGCCGCGGTCGAGGCCGTCTTCGACGGGCACGCGGCCGGACGCGAGGGCCCGGCGAGCCCCTCGCTCGCGGACGCCGTGCGGGCCATGGCCCACGGCGCCCTCATCGGGGCCCGCGGCAACTCCGGCACGATCCTCGCCCAGCTGCTGCGCGGCATGGCCCAGGTGCTCGCCGCCGACGGTGAGGCACCTCACACCGACGGCACCGGCCTCGGCCTCGCCCTGCGCAGCGCCGCCGACTCCGCCCGCCAGGCCGTCGCCCATCCCGTCGAGGGCACGGTCCTGACCGTCGCCTCGGCCGCCGCCGACGCGGCCGCCGGGGCCCGGGGCGGCGACTGCGGCGCGGTGGCCCGGGCCGCCCACGAGGGCGCGCGGGCGGCCCTGGCCGCGACCCCGGGCCAGCTCGCCGTCCTGGAACGGGCCGGAGTGGTGGACGCCGGCGGGCGCGGGCTGGTGGCGGTCCTCGGAGCCCTGGTGGAGACATTCACCGGCGAGGCACCCGCCGGCCCGCCCCCGGAAGCGGCCCGCGCACGCGGGGAGGCACCTCCCGCGGACGGCGCGCGCGGGCGGACCCCCGCGGCGGACGGCGTCCCGGGCGACGGCACGGACTGCGCCGACGGCGCCCTCGAAGGCGGACCCGCCTTCGAGGTGATCTATCTGCTGGAGGCCGGGGACGAGGCCGTGGCCCGGCTGCGGCACCGCCTGGACGCGCTGGGCGACTCCCTCGTCGTGGTCGGCGGCGACGGGCTGTGGAACATCCATGTGCATGTCGACGACGCCGGAGCCGCCGTGGAGGCGGGCGTGGAGGCCGGGCGGCCGCACCGGATCCGGATCACCCACTTCGGGCTGGGCGACGTCCACACCGCACACGGCGAACGCCCGCCCCGCGAGCCCGCCCAGCGGGCCGTGGTGGCGGTCGTGCCCGGCGAGGGCCTGGCCGCGCTGTACGCCGAGGCGGGCGCCACCACCGTGCTCGCCCGGCCCGGGGAGCCGCCCGCCAGCGGGGAGCTCGTCCAGGCCGTACGGCGCGCGCACGCACGCGAGGTCGTGCTGCTGCCCAACGACGCCGAGCTGCGCCACACCGCCGCCGCGGCGGCCGAGCAGGCGCGGGCCGAGGGCCTGCGGGTGGCGCTGATCCCGACGCGCTCCGCGGTGCAGGGCATCGCCGCGCTCGCCGTGCACGAGCCGGGCCGCCGTTTCGACGAGGACGTCGTCGCCATGACCTCGGCGGCGGGCACGACCCGCTACGCCGAGGTCACCCTCGCCGAGCACCAGTCCTGGACCACGGCCGGGATCTGCCAGGCCGGGGACGTCCTCGGCCTCATCGACGGCGACGTGGCGGTCATCGGGTCCGACGTCGACGGCACCGCCCGGACCGTCCTGGACCGCATGCTCGCGGCCGGCGGCGAACTCGTCACCCTCGTCCTCGGCGACGAGGCGCCCGACGACATCGCCGATCGCCTGGAAGCCCGTGTGCGGGACACCTACCTCGCCGTCGACACGGTGGTCCACCACGGCGGACGGCAGGGGTCGCTGCTGCTCATCGGCGTGGAGTAGCAGCCGCTCAGGGCTCCTCCCGCTCCAGGGCCAGCCGCAGCAGCCGGCCGGCCTCCGTGACCAGGGCCCGGACCGTCCCGTCGGAGCCGACGGCCGAACCGGCGTACACCGCGAGGACGGCACGCGCGCGTGCCTCGGCCTCACCGGGACGGCCGAGGGCGAGCGCGACCCGGCCCGCGGCGAGCTCGGCGTCCGTGCGGGCGTGCAGGGCGTCGTCCCCCACCGGGTCCTCGCCGTCCCCGCCCGTGCGGTCCCCGGCCACGGTGGTGAACACCGCGACGGCTTCCAGGAGCTCGGCCAGCGCCGCCTCGAGACCCGGCCCGCTCCCGGCGGCGTCCTCCTCGGCGGCCCGGGCCAGCAGGTCCGCGAACTGACGGTGGGTGTGGCCCAGCTCCGCCGCCAGCAGCCGCCGCGCCTCCTCACCGGCCGCCGCGTCGAGGACGGCGGCGTCCAGAGCGGCCGCGCACTCCCGGACGGCGGCCTCCATCAGCGCGCCCGCCGCGCCCGCCGCGCCCGCCGGGTCCGCGTCGTCCGGACCGTCCAGCGCGAGCCACGCGCGGGCCCGCAGCGAGCGGACGAGGCCCTGCGAATCGCCCAGTTCGCGCCACAGCCCGCCCGCGCGCGAGTAGGCCCGGTCCGCCTCCGCGGACAGGCCCGCCGCCCCGAGGGACTCGGCGGCGAGATGGGCGAGTGTCGCGTGGTCCTGCTGCTCGGGCCAGGCGGCGGCGATCTCCGCGGCCCGCAGCCGCCACTCGGCGGCCGCCCGGTGCTCGCCCAGCTCGCTCAGGCAGTCGCCGAGCCACCACTGCGTCTGGACGACCGGGCCGTCGCCGTGCGTGTCCTGCGACAGACCCGCCAGCGCCGACTCCAGCACCTCGGCCGCCTCCGCCCAGCGCCCCTGCCGCAGCAGCAGACCGCCGAGCATCTGCCGTGCCCAGGCGGCCAGCGCCGGATCGCCGGCCGCGTCGGCCCAGTGCGCCGCCTCCAGGGCCTGCCCGGCGGCCTCCGCGACCGCGTCCCTGCCGCCGAGCACCTCGGCCAGCTGGAGGTGCAGCTGGGCCCGCCCGGGCGGCTCCAGATGCGGTCCGCCGTGCTCCAGCGCCGCCCGCAGCGCACGCTCGGTCTCCTCGACGTCCCCCAGCTGGAACGCGAGCATCGCCAGCCGGGCCTCGTACTCCACCGCGAACCACGGCAGCCCCGCGGCCACGAACTCCGCCGCGGCCCGCCCGAACAGCGCCGCCGCCTCGACCGGCTCACCGGCGTGCACCGCCAGCTCCGCCAGCATCGCCCGCGCCTCCGCCGCCCGCGCCGCGAGCCGTACGTCCCCGTCGGCCCGCCCGCCGACCAGCGCGAGCACCTCCCGCACGGCGTCCCGGGCCGCCCCCAGCACCGCGGGCGGACCGTCCCGCTCCGCGGCCTCCTGCACCGCGCGCATCAGGATCCGCGCCCGCCCCATCACCACCGACGCGGCCTGCCGCACCCCGGTCGCGTCCCCGGCGTAGAGGGAGAGCACCTCCTCGTAGGGCCTGGCGACCGACGCCAGAGCCCCTCGCACGTCACCGCCCAGGGCGCGGACGTACGCCGCCCGCGTCCGTGCCGCGAGAGCCTCGCCGGGGTCGCCCGCCTCGGCGTACAGCCCGGCGGCACGCTCGAACAGCTCCGCGCCCGCCGGCCCCAGCCCCATCGCCTCGTGATCGGCGATCTCCGCGCGGTCGCGGACCCCCAGTTCGGCCCCCTCGGCGGCCCGCGCGGCGGCGGCCCACGCCTCGATCGCGTTCGGCCGCAGCGCCTCCGACATCCGCCGCGCCTCGGCGAGCAGCGCCAGCGGGTCGGCCGAGCCGCCCGGCCGCTCCCCGCTCCCGGCCCCGGCACGCGCCGCGGAACCCTCCGACGCCTCGGCCCCCGGCACCGCGCCGCCCGCCCGCACGCCCAGCGGCAGCCGGTCCGTCAGCGGCGCCCGCGCCATCCGCGCGCGCACCCGCTCACCGACGTACGCCGTGCCGTTGCGCCGGTCGAAACGCTCCGCCAGGGACAGTGCCTCCTGCCGCGCGTACGCGCCGAGTTCGGGCACGGTCCACTCCCGGCCCGCCGGACCGGGCACCGCACGGCCGGCCGGTCCCAGCGCGCCCAGCCGGTCCATCAGCAGGGCGACCACGCTCAGGTACTCCATCCTGCTGCGCGGGTGCCCGCCGCCGTCGAAGTACGCGGGGCGCTCCGCGACCAGCTCCAGGGCACGGCCCTCGTTGCCGGTCAGCGCGCAGAACTCCACATGGTCGGCGTAGGCGGCGCGCATGCTCTCCATCGGCCGGACCAGGCGGATGCCCCGCAGATGGTTCGCGCGGGCATCCTCGGGGCGGTCCAGCCGCAGCAGCGGCAGCAGCGAGGACGCCAGGACGTTGTGCGGCTCGTGGGCGCAGGCGAACCCGCCCTCCAGCACCGGCTCCCACAGCCGCAGCGCGTCCTCGTCCCGGCCCCGCTCGGCGTGCCACCAGCCCTGGCCGTTCAGCTCGCAGGCGTGGCAGTCGGCCATGTCGTCGCGGTCGGCCGCGAGCCAGGCGTCGAACGCCCGCTCGGCCCGCTCCGCGTCCCCGACGTGCGAGGCGACCCACAGCTCGGCGGCGCGCACCGCGCGGTCGGAGTACCCGGCCAGACGGTAGCGGCGCTCCATCTCGCCCAGCCACTTCTCGATCGAGGCGAGCGGGATGTCCGGCTGGTCGAGCATCCCGGACGACAGCCACTTGAAGAACCAGTGCAGGGCGTGGATCTCCTCCTCGCCGAAATGCTCCGGGTGCTCGTCCCACAGCCCCAGCAGCCGGGTGAACGGCACGAACAGCCGGTCCTTCTCCGAGCTGTAGTTGCCCACCCGCACCTGGTGCACCAGCGCCTCCACCAGCGCGGCCGGGTCGCGCAGCCGCTCGGCGTCGGCCACCAGCCGCTCCGCCCGCCGGTTGCGGGCCGGGCCCTCGGGCCGCCCGGCGTTCTCCGCCATCGCCTCCCGCAGGGAGCCGAGGTCCTGGACGTCGGTCATGACCGGCCGCCTTCCTCGTGGGTGGCCCACTCCAGCAGGCCGATGAACGCCCGGTTCAGCAGTGCCGAGTCGGCGGGCCGCAGCGGCCGCTGCGCCATCAGCAGGGCCTGGCCGTAGAGGGACTGGACGGCGGTACCGATGAGATCCGGCTCCTTCAGCGAACCGATCCGCCGCACCAGCGGATTGAGATGGTTGAGCACCAGACGCGCGCGGGGTGCGCCGCCGCGCAGCGAGCCGAGGATGCCGGCCCACAGGTCGTCCGCCCGCGCCTGCGCCTCGGCCCGGTCCCGCTCGTGCCGGGACGCCCGGTCGTCGAGATGCAGCGCCGGCACCGACACCGGATGGAAGGCCCGCAGCGAGACATCGCAGTCCAGCGGGTCGAGCACCGTCCGCGCGGCCGCCAGGAAGTCCGACAGCGCCAGCTCCTCGGCCGGGCCGACCGGGTCCAGATGCGCGGTCACCGTGTCGGCGTCCAGCTCGGCCACCGCCGTGCCCGGCCGCACCGACGGCAGCGCCTCCACCAGCTCGCCGTCGTACGTGTAGCCGCCGTTGACCACCCCGATGCCCTGCGCGGCGGCGATCGGGGCGACCTGCCGGAACTCCTCGACCGTCCGCGTGAAGTGCACCACCGGATGCCGCTGCGCGAACTCCTCCAGCGACACCTCCCCGTCCGTGGTCTCGAACGGCAGCCACGGCAGCATCGTGCGCAGCATCTCGCCGTCGTGCCGCGCCAGCGACTTCACCCCGAGGTGGTGCACCCGCAGGAAGGTCCGCAGCCGTTCGGGGTCGCCCGCCGCCAGACCCGTCAGCCACGCCCGGATCCGCCCGCCGAGCGCCTCCCGCACGGCCGCCAGCGTCTCGTCCTCGTACAGCGCCTCGCGCGAGGCGGTGGGCCGCAGGCTGTCCGTGTCGAGCTCGCAGCGCACGAAGAACGCCCAGTCGGGCAGCAGCTGTTCGGCCCGCTCGGTCAGCAGCATGCCCCTGAGGTGGACGCGGTGCCGCGCCCGCTGCGCCGGACTGACCGCCGACGGCAGCACGTACGCCACCCCGCGCAGCCCGGCCAGCGGCACCGACAGGTCGATCGCGTCCAGCGGCGTGAACCCGAACAGCCCGTGGCAGTGCCGGGCCAGTGCCACCCGGCGGGCGGCGGGGGAGGGATGGGCCCGGTCCCAGGGCGCCGGCAGTTCGCCGACCGTCTCGCCGTCCACCGTCACGTCGTACGGCAGCAGCGAGCCGAAGTCCCGCGCCAGCTCCAGCACCCGCGCCGGAGCGAGCCACTCGGCGGCGCCCGGGCGGGCCGTCAGGTACACGGTGGTGCCCGGTTCGCGGCGCTCCTCGTCGGGGAGGGTGCGCACGGTGTACGAGCCGTCGTCGCTCGCCGTCCACTCCACCGGCCGGGCGTCCGGTGCACGGGCACTTCGGCTGACCACCCGGATCCGCTCGGCCACGAGGAAGCAGGCCAGCAGCCCGATGCCGAACTGGCCGAGGAAGTCGGAGCGGGCCGCCGCGATGCCGTCGGCGCGCTTGGAGCTGCGGCCGATGGTGGCCAGCAGGGCGTGCACGTCGGCCTCGGTCAGCCCGACGCCGGTGTCCTCCACCCGCAGCCCGCCGCCGTCCGTGCGCACGCGCACCCGGGCCGGGGCGCCGGGCTGCTCCGCGCGCCGGGCGGTGACCGCGTCCACGGCGTTCTGCAGCAGCTCGCGCAGGTAGACCTTCGGACTGGAGTAGAGGTGATGGGACAGCAGGTCCACCAGACCACGCAGGTCGACCTGGAACGTGTGAGGTGACTGGGATGCCTGATTCGACTGTGAGGTCTGGAAGTCCATCGTCGCAGCGCCGACGGGGGAGGGAGGGACGACGGCGCGGGGTCGGGCGGCACCGGTGGGGCGGCGACCGCGAAAGGATGGCCGGGCGGGCCATCCTAGGGCCGGAACGAGCCGTCTGACCAGGGGTTTCCCGAGACGTATACGGCATTGTCAGAGGTGTGGTGTGGAATGGATCTCGTGCCCGCACTGGAAGAACCGTTGAAGAAGGTGCTCGGCCCCGCCACCGCGAAGGTGATGGCCGAGCACCTCGGCCTGCACACCGTCGGCGACCTGCTGCACCACTATCCGCGCAGGTACGAGGAGCGCGGCCAGCTCACGCACCTCGCCGACCTGCCGATGGACGAGCACGTCACCGTGGTCGCCCAGGTCGCCGACGCCCGGCTGCACACCTTCGCCTCCGCCAAGGCGCCCCGCGGCAAGGGCCAGCGTCTGGAGGTGACGATCACCGACGGCAGCGGCCGGCTCCAGCTGGTGTTCTTCGGCAACGGCGTGCACAAACCCCACAAGGAACTGCTGCCGGGCACCCGGGCGATGTTCGCCGGCAAGGTCTCCGTCTTCAACCGCCGTCTCCAACTCGCGCATCCTGCCTACGAGTTGCTGCGCGGTGACGGCGAGGAGGCGGTCGAGACCTGGGCCGGTGCCCTGATCCCCCTCTACCCCGCCACCGCCAAGCTGGAGTCCTGGAAGATCGGCAAGGCCGTCCAGACGGTCCTGCCCCATGCCCGGGAGGCCGTCGACCCGCTGCCGCCCTCCCTCCGCGAGGGCCGGGGTCTGGTCGGTCTCCCCGAGGCCCTCCTCAAGATCCACCGCCCGCACACCCCGGCCGACGTCGAGGACGCCCGCTCCCGGCTGAAGTGGGACGAGGCGTTCGTCCTCCAGGTGGCCCTCGCCCGTCGCCGCCACGCCGACGCCCAGCTCCCCGCGGTGGCCCGCCGCTCCGGGCCCGACGGCCTGCTGGCCGCCTTCGACGACCGGCTCCCCTTCACCCTCACCGACGGCCAGAAGAAGGTCTCGAAGGAGATCTTCGACGACCTCGCCACGGAACACCCGATGCACCGGCTCCTCCAGGGAGAGGTCGGCAGCGGCAAGACGATGGTGGCCCTGCGGGCCATGCTCGCCGTCGTGGACTCCGGCGGGCAGGCCGCGATGCTCGCGCCCACCGAGGTCCTCGCCCAGCAGCACCACCGCTCGGTCGTGGAGATGATGGGCGAGCTGGCCGAGGGCGGCATGCTGGGCGGCGCCGAGCACGCGACCAAGGTGGTGGTGCTGACCGGCTCCATGGGCGCGGCCGCCCGCCGCCAGGCGCTGCTCGACCTGGTCACCGGCGAGGCCGGGATCGTGATCGGCACCCACGCGCTGATCGAGGACAAGGTGCAGTTCCACGACCTCGGCCTGGTCGTGGTGGACGAGCAGCACCGCTTCGGCGTGGAACAGCGCGACGCCCTGCGCGGCAAGGGGAAGCAGCCCCCGCATCTGCTGGTCATGACGGCCACGCCGATCCCGCGCACCGTCGCCATGACGGTCTTCGGTGATCTGGAGACCTCCGTCCTGGACCAGCTCCCGGCCGGGCGCTCGCCGATCGCCAGCCATGTCGTCCCCGCCGCCGACAAGCCGCACTTCCTGGCGCGCGCCTGGGAGCGGGTCCGCGAGGAGGTGTCGAACGGCCATCAGGCGTACGTCGTCTGCCCGCGCATCGGCGACGAGGAGATCGACCCCCGGAAGAAGTCCGCCGAGGACGAAGCCGAGAAGCGGCCCCCGCTCGCCGTCCTGGACGTCGCCGCACAGCTGGGCGCGGGCCCCTTGCAGGGCCTTGGCGTGGAGGTCCTGCACGGCCGTATGGCGCCGGACGACAAGGACGCCGTGATGCGCCGCTTCGCCGCGGGCGACACCGACGTCCTGGTGGCCACGACCGTCATCGAGGTCGGGGTCAACGTCCCCAACGCCACCGCCATGGTGATCATGGACGCCGACCGCTTCGGCGTCTCCCAGCTCCACCAGCTGCGTGGCCGCGTCGGCCGCGGCTCCGCCCCCGGTCTGTGCCTCCTGGTCACCGAGATGCCCGAGGCGAGCCCCGCCCGCCAGCGGCTGGGCGCGGTCGCCGCCACCCTCGACGGCTTCGAGCTCTCCCGCATCGACCTCGAACAGCGCCGCGAGGGCGACGTCCTCGGCCAGGCCCAGTCCGGGGCCCGGTCCTCGCTGAGGGTGCTGGCCGTGATCGACGACGAGGAGATCATCACCGAGGCGAGGCAGGAGGCCGCGGCGGTGGTGGCCGCCGACCCGGAGCTGACCGCCCTCCCCGGCCTGCGCACGGCGCTGGACGCCCTGCTGGACGAGGAGCGGGAGCAGTATCTGGAGAAGGGGTGAGGAGCGCCGGCCCGGGGCGCGGGGCCGTCATCCGTATGCGGCTACCGCCGCGCGAGCGCGACCAGCCACACTGATACCCGCAGACGCCCACGAACAAGGACCAGAAATGACCCGCGTGATCGCCGGCGCAGCCGGCGGACGTCGCCTGGCCGTCCCGCCGGGGACCGGCACCCGTCCCACCTCCGACCGCGCGCGCGAGGGCCTCTTCTCCACCTGGCAGTCCCTGCTGGGCGGCCCCCTGGACGGTGAGCGGGTCCTCGATCTCTACGCCGGCTCGGGTGCGGTGGGCCTGGAGGCGCTCTCCCGCGGCGCGGGACACACCCTCCTCGTCGAGGCCGACGCCAGAGCCGCCCGCATCGTCCGGGAGAACGTGAAGAGCCTCGGCCTCCCCGGTGCCGAGGTGCGTCACGGCAAGGCCGAGCAGATCGTCCGGACCGCGCCGGCCGCCCCGTACGAGATCGTCTTCCTCGACCCTCCGTACGCCGTGACCGACGACGATCTTCGGGAGATCCTGCTCACACTCCGCTCCGAAGGCTGGCTCACGCCGGAGGCGCTCGTCACCGTGGAGCGCAGCACCAGAGGCGGTGAATTCGGGTGGCCGGACGGTTTCGAGCCGCTCCGGGCCCGCCGTTACGGCGAGGGAACGTTTTGGTACGGTCGCGCCGCCTCTACGTGCGAAGACGCACGATGACCGGACCGGAGAGCGAGGGACCACAAGTGCGCCGTGCCGTCTGTCCCGGGTCGTTCGACCCGATCACCAACGGACACCTCGACATCATCTCCCGTGCCTCCCGCCTCTACGACGAGGTGTATGTCGCGGTGATGATCAACAAGGCCAAGAAGGGCCTGTTCGAGATCGAGGAGCGGATCGACCTGATCCGCCAGGTGACCGCCGAGTACGAGAACGTCCGGGTGGAGGCGTTCCACGGCCTCCTCGTCGACTTCTGCAAGCAGCGCGAGATCCCCGCCATCGTCAAGGGCCTCAGGGCGGTCAGCGACTTCGACTACGAGCTGCAGATGGCCCAGATGAACATCGGCCTCACCGGCGTGGAGACGCTGTTCGTGCCGACCAACCCCACCTACAGCTTCCTGTCCTCCTCGCTCGTCAAGGAGGTCGCGACCTGGGGCGGCGACGTCTCCCACCTGGTGCCGCCGCTGGTCTTCGAGGCCCTGAACAGGCGCCTGCGCGACTCCTGATGGAGCTACAGTCGTCCCGTCCGTCTCCATCACAGCTGTAGAGAGTGGCGAGCACACGGTGGACGTGCAGAACAAGCTCGACGAGATCGTCGCCGCGGTCTCCAGTGCCCGGTCGATGCCCATGTCGGCCTCGTGCGTGGTCAACCGCGCCGAACTGCTCTCGATGCTGGAAGAGGTGCGGGCGGCGCTGCCCGACTCCCTCGCGCAGGCACGGGAGCTCATCGGCGACCGCGAGCAGATGGTCGAACGGGCCCGCCAGGAGGCCGGCCGGATCATCGAGCACGCGCACGCCGAGCGCGGCTCCCTGATCTCCGACACCGAGGTCGCCCGCCGCTCCCAGAACGAGGCCGACCGCATCCTCGGCGAGGCCCGCCAGGAGGCCGAGGAGATCCGTGCGGAGGCCGACGACTACGTCGACTCCAAGCTCGCCAACTTCGAGGTCGTCCTCACCAAGACGCTCGGCTCGGTCGGACGCGGCCGCGAGAAGCTCCTCGGCACCGGCCCCGGCCTCGACGAGCAGGGCTACGAGGACGAGGACGCCCCCGAGCGCAGCCACGACCCGGAGACCCTGCGCCGCACCGCCGACGCCTACGTCGACAGCAAGCTCGGTGCCTTCGAGGCGGTCCTGGCCAAGACCCTGGAGGCCGTCGGCCGCGGCCGGCAGAAGCTCCACGGCCGGATCGCCACCGACGACCTCGGCGCCCTCGCCGACGACACCAGCACCCTCCAGCACTCCAGCGACGCCGACTACCTCGCCGACCTCGCGGCCCTCGCCGAGCGGGACACCCCCGCCGAGCCGCCCCGCCGCCCGGAGTACGAGCCCCAGCCGCAGCCCGCCTACGGCTACCAGCAGCAGACCGACACCTACGGCGGCGGATACCCGCAGCAGGACCCGTACGGCTATCAGCAGACGGCCCAGGCCGACCCGTACGGCTACCAGGGCTACGCGGCCCCCCAGCAGCACTCCTACGAGCCGCAGGCGGCGCACGAGCCCCAGCTGCCGCAGCAGGCCGGCCACCAGGGCTACGCGCTCGACGAGACCAGCCTCTTCGACACCGGCATGATCACGGCCGAGCAGCTGAACGCCTACGAGCAGGGCCGGGGCCAGTAGCGCCGCCGGGAGCCCGCGACCACCGGATTGGGCCGAGAGCGAAAGGTCCAGTATCCTGGCCCTTCGGTCGCGTGTACGTCCGCGATCAGCGCTGCCCCGGAGCACCTCGGGAGCGGTGTCCCTCTGAGTCAGAAGATCGAAAGCAGGAATGACCTCCAACGCCCGCCTCGACCACCGCAAGCCCCTCGTGTTCGACACGCACGAGCTGGGGCGGCGTCCAGGTGCGCTGCAGCGGTTGACCCGCACGGTCGACGCTCCCAGGGACCTCGGTATCGGAGGAGTCGTCGGGGTGCCGGAAGGCGCCCCGGTGGAGCTGGAGCTCCGGCTCGAGTCGGTCATGGAAGGGGTGCTCGTCACAGGCACCGCCCGTGCACAGGCCGAGGGGGAGTGCGTAAGGTGTCTGGAGCCGCTTCAGCTGGATGTCGAAGCGGAATTCCAGGAGATGTTCTCGTACCCTGACGCCGACGAGCGGGGCCGTGTGAAGACGGATCCCGACGACGACGCCGAGGACGACGAGGACAGGCTCTTCCTCGAGGACGGCATGTTCGACCTCGAACCCGTGCTGCGTGATGCGGTGGTGCTCGCACTGCCGATGCAGCCGGTGTGCCAGGAAGACTGCCCGGGCCTGTGCTCCGAGTGCGGGGCGCGGCTGGCGGACGACCCGGACCACCACCACGACGCCGTCGACATCCGTTGGGCGGCATTGCAGGGACTCGCCGGTTCGCTCGAACCCGGCGAGAAGGACGAGATGAGCGGCGGCGCGCTTCCTTCAGCGCACGCCGACGAGAAGCAGGAGAAGTAGCCGTGGCTGTTCCGAAGCGGAAGATGTCGCGCAGCAACACGCGCCACCGCCGGTCGCAGTGGAAGGCTGCGGTCCCCACCCTGGTTGCGTGCGAGCGCTGCCACGAGCCCAAGCAGCAGCACATCGCGTGCCCGTCTTGCGGCACCTACAACAAGCGCCAGGTCCTCGCGGTCTGAGCGGGCTGGTGAGAGGCACTGTGTCCACGCCGAAGAAGAACTCTGCGGACAACACAGCCTCGTCCCACACGCTTCTGGAAGGGCGGCTCGGCTATCAGCTCGAGTCCGCCCTTCTGGTGCGAGCACTGACCCACCGTTCCTACGCGTACGAGAACGGCGGTCTGCCGACGAACGAGCGGCTGGAGTTCCTCGGTGACTCCGTCCTCGGTCTCGTCGTCACGGACACGCTGTACCGCACTCACCCCGACCTGCCGGAGGGCCAGCTGGCCAAGCTCCGGGCCGCCGTGGTGAACTCTCGCGCGCTGGCGGACGTGGGCCGCACGCTCGACCTGGGCTCCTTCATCCGGCTCGGCCGCGGTGAAGAGGGCACAGGAGGCCGGGACAAGGCGTCCATCCTCGCCGACACCCTCGAAGCGGTGATCGGCGCGGTCTATCTCGACCAGGGCCTGGACTCGGCGGCGGAGCTGGTGCACCGCCTGTTCGACCCGCTGATCGAGAAGTCCTCGAATCTCGGAGCCGGCCTGGACTGGAAGACCAGTCTCCAGGAGCTCACCGCGACCGAAGGGCTCGGTGTCCCCGAGTACCTGGTCACGGAGACCGGCCCGGACCACGAGAAGACCTTCACTGCTGCCGCCCGCGTCGGAGGCGTCTCGTACGGCACCGGCACCGGCCGCAGC
Organism: Streptomyces sp. NPDC093094; assembly: GCF_044754345.1. Classification (NCBI taxonomy): domain Bacteria; kingdom Bacillati; phylum Actinomycetota; class Actinomycetes; order Kitasatosporales; family Streptomycetaceae; genus Streptomyces; species Streptomyces sp. NPDC093094. Next base: position 43,347 of record NZ_JBIVOX010000015.1, read on the forward strand.
AAGAAGGAGGCGGAACAGCAGGCCGCGGAGTCCGCATGGCGGGCCATCCGCGCCGCAGCCGACGAGCGGGCCAAGACGGCCGCGAACACCGTCGACACCAGCGCCGGCGAGGCTTCCGCCTCCGCCTGACCGGCGCACCAGCACGGCATCGAGCGCCCGCGCCCCCAGGGGCCGGGCGCTCGGTCTCGTCCACCCGCACTCTCCGGGGGAGTCATGCCAGAGTTGCCCGAGGTCGAGGTCGTACGGCGGGGCCTGGAGCGGTGGGTCGCCCACCGGGCCGTCGCCGAGGCCGAGGTGCTGCACCCGCGCGCGGTGCGCCGCCACACGGCGGGGCCCGACGATTTCACCCACCGCCTCAAGGGCCGTCGCGTCGGTGTGCCACGGCGGCGCGGGAAGTATCTCTGGCTGCCGCTGGAGGACACCGGCCAGGCCGTCCTCGCCCACCTCGGCATGAGCGGCCAGCTGCTGGTCCAGCCGCACGAGACACCCGACGAGAAGTATCTGCGCATCCGGGTCCGGTTCGCCGACGGCCTCGGCACCGAGCTGCGCTTCGTCGACCAACGCACCTTCGGCGGGCTGTCGTTGCACGACACCTCCGAGGACGGACTGCCCGACGTCATCGCGCACATCGCCCGCGACCCCCTCGACCCGCTGTTCGACGAGGAGGCGTTCCACCAGGCCCTGCGCCGCAAGCGGACCACCGTCAAACGGGCCCTGCTGGACCAGTCGCTGATCAGCGGCGTCGGCAACATCTACGCGGACGAGGCGCTGTGGCGTGCCCGCATCCACTACGAGCGGCCCACGTCCGGCTTCACCCGCCCGCGCACCCTCGAACTCCTCGGGCATGTGCGGGACGTGATGAACGCGGCCCTCTCGGCCGGCGGCACCAGCTTCGACAGCCTCTACGTCAACGTCAACGGCGAGTCCGGCTACTTCGACCGCTCGCTGGACGCGTACGGGCGTGAGGGGCTGCCGTGCCGGCGGTGCGGTACGCCGATGCGCAGACGGCCGTGGATGAACCGCTCCAGCTACTTCTGCCCCAGGTGTCAGCGCCCGCCGCGTGCGACGTCGTAGCGCTCGCGGGCGGCGAGGACCTCGTCCATACGGCCCTCCACGAAGTGGATCAGGCCCAGCAGCCGTTCGGCGACCTCATGGCCGAACGGCGTCAGCTCGTAGTCCACGCGCGGCGGACTGGTCGGCCGGGCCTCGCGGTGCACGAGGCCGTCACGCTCCAGGGCCTGGAGGGTCTGCGAGAGCATCTTCTCGCTGACGCCGTCGACCCGGCGGCGCAGCTCGCTGAAGCGCAGCGACCCCTCGTGCAGCGCCCCCAGCGCGAGCGCGCCCCAGCGTCCCGTGGCGTGCTCCAGCGTGCCGCGCGAGGGGCACGCCTTGGCGAAGACGTCGTAGGGCGGATTCCCGGTCTCCGTGCTCATACATCGAGCGTACAGCGCTAACCACCGGTTAGCGCCCTGCTCAGCAGCTGAACCCGAAAGCCCCGTTCCGCGAATCCGCTCCGACGGGCGGGAGATTCTCAGTAGCCGAAGTCCTGCGTCCACCAGGGGCCGCCGTCGGCGAAGTGGACGCCGACGCCGAGGGTCTTGAAGTCGCAGTTCAGGATGTTCGCGCGGTGGCCCGGGCTGTTCATCCAGGCGTCCATGACGGCCGCGGCGTCGGCCTGGCCGCGGGCTATGTTCTCGCCGCCGAGGTCGACGATGCCGGCCTTGTCCGCGCGGTCCCAGGGGCTGGCGCCTTCGGGGTCGGTGTGGTCGAAGAAGCCGCGGATCGCCATGTCCTCGCTGAAGGAACGGGCCAGCAGGCCGAGCCCGCTGTTCGCGGCGACCGGGCTGCAACCGGCGTTCTCGCGCTCGACGTTGACGAGCCGCAGCACCTCGGCCTCGGCCGCGGCCTGGGCGGACACCGTCACCGGGGCGGTGGGCTCGGCCGGGGTCTTCGGGGCCTTCTGGGTCGGCGGCGTCTTCGGCTTCTCGGACGGGGTGGTCCGGGACTTCTCCTGCCCCTGCCCCTGCCCCTGTCCCTGCGCCTTGTCCTGTCCCTGGCCCTGGCCCTGGCCCTTCCCGTTCTCCTTCTGCTCCTGCTGCGGTGCCTCGGTCGGCGCGGCCGACGCGGAGGGAGCGGGAGCGGCGGGAGCGGAGGTGGTGGGGGAGACCGAGCGCTGGGAGCCGCGGCTCGTGGAGCCGGGCTCGCGGCTCTCCTCCTCGGTCGCGGTACCGGACGTGCCGCCCTGCTGCGTCTCGACGTTGCTCGGGCTGTCGGCGGACTGCACGTTGTCGGAGCCGCCGCCGAGCCGGTAGTTCTCACCGCCCGGCAGGACACCGGCCGCGACCGCGACGGCGCCGATGGCGACCGCGGCGGACACCCCGAGCAGACCGGTGCGCACCGGCGTCACCATGGTCTTCTTCGGGCGGCGGTGCGACACGGCGGCGCGACGCGCGGCCTCGTCCTCGAACTGATAGACCGGGTTGTCGGGTATGCGGAACGAGCCGATCTCGGACACATGGGACATCCGGTGCGGATCCTCGTCGGGCAGGGGACCCCCGACCATGCCGATGACCGCCGTGTCGGCGAGCGCCGGACCGGCGAAGCCGTCCCCGTACCCCGTCATGCGCCCGCTGTCGTCGGGTGCGTAGAGATAGGCGTCGCTGCGGGCGTAGGCATCGTCGTACGCCTCCGAGCCGAGATAAGGCGCGATGCCCGGCGCGGTGGGGGCGCCCCCGTACGAGTTCCGAGGTCCCTGGCTCCCCGCGGCGGAGATGTCCGCCGACGAGCCCCCCGTGGCACGGCCGGCGTCGGAGCGTCGGTGGCGTCCCATGTTGTGGCCTTCCTGGTCCTTGCGGTCCTTGCCGTCGACTCGTCCCCCACGGTCAACGCATCTCACCCGATCGAGTGAGTTTCATATGAGAAGCATTGGGTGGGGACGGTACCGCATGGCGCCAGGGGAGGAAGTGTCCCGCGGGACATTGGCCGGTTAGGTTGCACCCATGAGTGAGGATGTACGGCTGGTCGCCTGGGTGCGGGGACGGGTCCAAGGGGTGGGTTTCCGCTGGTTCACACGCGCCAAGGCGCTGGAGATCGGCGGCCTGAGTGGTTTTGCTCTCAATCTGGACGACGGACGTGTACAAGTCGTTGCGGAAGGGCCCCGCGCGGGCTGCGAAGGGCTTCTCGGCTGGCTCCGGGGTGCCGACACGCCCGGACGGGTGGACGGTGTCACCGAGATCTGGGACACACCTCGCGGCGGATACGACGGCTTCGCCATTCGCTGACCCGCTGCGTCCCAAGGGCCTCCACGGCCGTCCCGGAGCATTCCGCCGAAGGCCGCCCGGAGGGGAAAGCTCCTGGTTGTTGCCAAGAACCCCTTGCCGTGGGAGGCTCCGCACGGAAAGATGATCGCTACGCCCCTGGGGCCCCGCAGGAGTCGCGAAGCCGCTGTTTTCCGGCCGTGAACCCCGGGCCGCCCCCCGATGCGGGGCGTGATCGTGTTGACCGTCAAACTTTTTGGTGAGACGCTGAAAGCCCCGCGCACCTTAGCTGTTTGGCATGGAACAACGGCAGAGCAGCACTTGAGCCTGCCAAGCACCGCGGGTGCGAATCCCTCACGACCCACACCGCTTCGGTCGGTCACTCAGTGTGGAGGACCATCCATCATGGCAAAGGCGCTTCTCGGTTACGTCGGCGGCTCCGACCCTCGACTCCTCGCCGAGATGCGACGGCTCCAGCAGCGCGTGCAGGACCTGGAATCGGAGCTCGGGCGAATCCAGGCCGAGAACGACGCGCTGACGGCTGCCGCTTCTCACCACGAGATCATGGAGAGCATCGACGCACACCAGGCGGAGCCTGCGCTCACCTGATCACTGCATCGCAGTACCCGGCAGTACATCGACAGCAGTGGTTGGGCTGCCCGTATCAACCGCTCAGTTGTCAGAGTTTGCAAGGGACGCCTCGGCGTCCCTTCTTTCTTTTCCCCCGCATCCTTTCAGCCTCTTCAACGTCTGAGATGCCCCCGCCGTTCATCCGCGAAACCGCGCGTTCGTGGAGTGAGACAGGACCCGGAAGGTAAAGTCCAGCGCCGTGCACCTCAAGGCCCTGACCCTCCGAGGGTTCAAGTCGTTCGCATCGGCCACCACGCTGCGGTTCGAACCGGGCATCACGTGCGTCGTCGGACCGAACGGCTCGGGCAAGTCCAATGTCGTGGACGCCCTGAGCTGGGTCATGGGGGAGCAGGGCGCCAAGTCGCTGCGCGGCGGCAAGATGGAGGACGTCATCTTCGCCGGCACCACCGGCCGGCCGCCGCTGGGGCGCGCGGAGGTGTCGCTGACCATCGACAACTCCGACGGCGCGCTGCCCATCGAGTACGCCGAGGTCACCATCACGCGGATCATGTTCCGCAACGGCGGCAGCGAGTACCAGATCAACGGGGACACCTGCCGGCTCCTCGACATCCAGGAGCTGCTGTCCGACTCCGGCATCGGCCGCGAGATGCACGTCATCGTGGGCCAGGGCCAGCTCGACTCCGTCCTGCACGCCGACCCGATGGGCCGCCGGGCCTTCATCGAAGAGGCCGCGGGCGTGCTCAAGCACCGCAAGCGCAAGGAGAAGGCGCTGCGGAAACTGGACGCGATGCAGGCCAATCTCGCCCGTGTGCAGGACCTGACGGACGAACTGCGCAGGCAGCTCAAGCCGCTGGGCCGGCAGGCCGCGGTGGCCAGAAGGGCCGCCGTCATCCAGGCCGACCTGCGCGACGCCCGGCTCCGTCTCCTCGCGGACGACCTCGTACGGCTGCGGGACGCGCTCGACGCCGAGGTGGCCGACGAGGCGGCGCTGAAGGAGCGCAAGGAATCCGCCGAGCAGGAGCTGAGGAAGGCCCTCCGGCGCGAGGCGCTCCTGGAGGACGAGGTGCGCCGCCTCACGCCCCGGCTCCAGCGCGCTCAGCAGACCTGGTACGAACTGTCCCAGCTCGCCGAGCGGGTGCGGGGCACCGCCTCCCTGGCCGACGCCCGGGTCAGGAGCGCGGGCTCCGCGCCCCCCGAGGAACGGCGCGGCCGCGACCCCGAGGACATGGAGCGCGAGGCCGCCCGGATCCGTGAGCAGGAGGCCGAACTGGAGGCCGCGCTGGAGGCGGCCCAGCGCGCCCTGGACGACACCGTCGCCCATCGCGCCGAACTGGAGCGTGAACTGGCCGCCGAGGAGCGCCGGTTGAAGGACGCCGCCCGGGCCGTCGCCGACCGGCGGGAGGGGCTCGCCCGGCTCGCGGGCCAGGTCGACGCGGCCCGTTCCCGCGCCGCCTCCGCCCAGGCCGAGATCGACCGCCTCGCCGCCGCCCGCGACGAGGCGCAGGAGCGTGCCGTCGCCGCACAGGAGGAGTACGAGGCTCTCCGGGCGGAGGTCGACGGCCTCGACGCGGACGACGCCGAACTGGCCGAGCGGCACGAGGAGGCCAGGCGGCACCTGGCCGAGGCCGAGGCGGCACTGACCTCCGCCCGGGAGGCCAGTGCCGAGGCCGAACGCCGTCGCGCCGCGACCCGGGCCCGCCACGAGGCCCTGTCGCTGGGCCTGCGCCGCAAGGACGGCTCGGGCGCACTCCTGGCCGCGCGGGACCGCCTCGCCGGAGTCCTGGGCCCGGCGGCGGAACTCCTGACGGTCACCCCGGGCTACGAGGTCCCGCTGGCGGCGGCCTTCGGAGCGGCGGCGGACGCCGTCGCCGTGTCGACCCCGGCGGGGGCCGCCGAGGCGATCAGGCTCCTGCGCAAGCAGGACGGAGGCAGGGCGGCACTCCTGCTCGCGTTCCCCGGCAGGCCCTCCGGGGGCGTGAGGCCGTGTCCGGCATGCGGCCACCGCCGCGAGGGCGCGACCGGCCACGACGACGCGGCGGACGGCCATCTGCCGGCTCCCCCCGCGGCGCACTTCGTGAGCGCCCCCGACCACCTCATGCCCTCCGTCCACAGGCTGCTCCACGGCATCGTCGTGGTCGGCACCCTCGAAGAGGCCGAGGAACTGGTCCACGCCCACCCCCGCCTCACCGCCGTCACCGGCGAGGGCGACCTCCTCGGCGCCCACTTCGCCCACGGCGGCTCCGCGGGCGCGCCCAGCCTCCTGGAGGTCCAGGCATCCGTCGACGAGGCCGCCGCGGAGCTGGAGGAGCTCCGGATCCGCTGCGAGGACCTCGCCGGGCAGCAGGCGGCCGCGACCGGGCGGCGCAAGGAGGCCGCCGCTCTCGTCGAGGCGCTCGGTGAACGGCGCCGGGCCGCCGACAGGGAGAAGTCGGCGGTGGCCCAGCAGCTCGGCGCGCTCGCCGGACAGGCGAGGGGCGCCGCGGGCGAGGCCGAGCGCAGCAGCGCGGCCGCGGCCCGGGCGCAGGAGGCGCTGGAGCGGGCCCTCCAGGAGGCGGAGGAACTCGCCGAGCGGCAGGCCGTGGCCGAGGAGATGCCGTTCGAGGAGGAGCCCGACACGTCGGTCCGTGACCGGCTCGCCGCGGACGGCGCCAACGCGCGCCAGACCGAGATGGAGGCCCGCCTCCAGGCCCGTACGCACGAGGAACGCGTCAAGGGTCTCGCCGGCCGGGCCGACTCCCTCGACCGGGCCGCCCGGGCGGAGCGCGAGGCACGCGCGCGTGCCGAGCAGCGGCGGGCCCGGCTGCGGCACGAGGCGGCCGTCGCGCAGGCCGTGGCCGTCGGCGCGCGCACGCTGCTGGCGCACGTCGAGGTGTCCGTCGGCCGTGCCGAGCGTGAACGCGCCGCCGCCGAGACCGCCAAGGCGCACCGCGAGCAGGAGCTGGGCGCGGCCCGCACCGAGGGCCGGGACCTCAAGGCCGAGCTGGACAAGCTGACCGACTCCGTGCACCGGGGCGAGGTGCTCGGCGCCGAGAAGCGGCTGCGGATCGAGCAGCTGGAGACGAAGGCGCTGGAGGAGCTGGGCGTGGAGCCGGCCGGGCTGGTCTCCGAGTACGGGCCGCATCAGCCCGTGCCGCCCTCCCCGCCCGCCGAGGGCGAGGTGCTGCCCGAGGATCCGGAGGACCCGCGCAACCTGCCGCGGCGCTTCGTGCGGGCGGAGCAGGAGAAGCGGCTGAGGGCGGCGGAGCGGGCGTACCAGCAGCTGGGCAAGGTGAATCCGCTCGCGCTGGAGGAGTTCGCGGCGCTGGAGGAGCGGCACAAGTTCCTCAGCGAGCAGCTGGAGGACCTGAAGAAGACCCGCGCCGACCTGCTCCAGGTCGTCAAGGAGGTCGACGAACGCGTCGAGCAGGTCTTCACCGAGGCGTACCGGGACACCGCGCGGGAGTTCGAAGGTGTCTTCGGCCGGCTGTTCCCGGGCGGTGAGGGCCGGCTCGTCCTGACCGACCCCGGCAACATGCTGACCACCGGCGTGGACGTGGAGGCGCGTCCGCCGGGCAAGAAGGTCAAGCGGCTCAGTCTGCTGTCCGGCGGCGAGCGGTCGCTGACGGCCGTCGCGCTGCTGGTGTCGATCTTCAAGGCGCGTCCCAGTCCGTTCTACGTCATGGACGAGGTCGAGGCGGCGCTGGACGACACCAACCTCCAGCGGCTGATCCGGATCATGCAGGAGCTGCAGGAGGCGTCGCAGCTGATCGTGATCACGCACCAGAAGCGCACGATGGAGGTCGCCGACGCGCTCTACGGCGTGTCCATGCAGGGCGACGGTGTGTCGAAGGTCATCTCACAGCGACTGCGCTAGCGATCCGTTCATGCTTCATTCAATAAGTGAACTTCCACTCCTGGTCGGTACCCCGTGTACCCCCATCTTGCATCTGAAAACTCACACCACTCGAACTATTGACTTCGATACTTGAAGGCATAGTCTCTGCAACGTTGCTTTTACCTTCAGGTGTCACCGCCTGAGAGGGCTCACCCCCCACCGGCAGCGTTGCCGTGGCCCGAGGAGTTTTTCCGTGACCAGCACAGCGCAGGCACCCCAGCAAGGAACCAGGACGGCTCCGCCCCAGCATCTCGGGCGCGTCGTCTTCATCGCCGCCGCGGCGGCGATGGGCGGCTTCCTCTTCGGCTACGACAGCTCCGTGATCAACGGCGCCGTCGAGGCCGTGCGGGACCGGTACGACATCGGATCGGCCGCGCTGGCCCAGGTCATCGCCATCGCCCTGATCGGCTGTGCCGTCGGTGCCGCCACCGCGGGCCGCATAGCCGACCGCATCGGCCGTATCCGGTGCATGCAGATCGCCGCAGCCCTGTTCACCGTCAGCGCCGTCGGCTCCGCGCTGCCGTTCTCGCTGTGGGACCTCGCCCTGTGGCGCGTGGTCGGCGGCTTCGCCATCGGCATGGCCTCCGTCATCGGCCCGGCGTACATCGCCGAGGTCGCCCCGCCCGCCTACCGCGGCCGCCTCGGCGCCTTCCAGCAGGCCGCGATCGTCGTCGGCATCGCCGTCTCGCAGCTGGTCAACTGGGGTCTGCTCAAGGCCGCCGACGGCGACCAGCGCGGCGAGATCCTGGGCCTGGAGGCATGGCAGGTCATGCTCGGCGTCATGGTGGTCCCGGCCGTCCTCTACGGTCTGCTGTCCTTCGCCATCCCCGAGTCCCCCCGCTTCCTGCTCTCCGTCGGCAGGCGCGAGCGCGCCCGCGAGATCCTCGGCGAGGTCGAGGGCGACATCGACCTCGACGCCCGCGTCGCCGAGATCGAGCACGCCATGAACAGCGAGCAGAAGTCCGGCTTCAAGGACCTGCTCGGCGGCTCCTTCTTCTTCAAGCCGATCGTCTGGGTCGGTATCGGCCTGTCGGTCTTCCAGCAGTTCGTCGGCATCAACGTCGCGTTCTACTACTCCTCGACGCTGTGGCAGTCCGTCGGCGTCGACCCGAGCGACTCGTTCTTCTACTCGTTCACCACGTCGATCATCAACATCGTCGGCACCGTGATCGCGATGCTCTTCGTGGACCGGATCGGCCGTCGCCCGCTCGCCCTCATCGGCTCCGTCGGCATGGCGATCGGCCTGGCCCTGGAGGCATGGGCGTTCTCGTACGACCTCGTCGACGGCAAGCTGCCCGCCACCCAGGGCTGGGTCGCGCTGGTCGCCGCCCATGTGTTCGTGCTCTTCTTCGCCCTGTCCTGGGGTGTGGTCGTCTGGGTCATGCTCGGCGAGATGTTCCCGAACAAGATCCGCGCCGCCGCCCTGGGCGTGGCCGCCGCCGCGCAGTGGATCGCCAACTGGGCCATCACCGCGAGCTTCCCGTCGCTGGCCGACTGGAACCTGTCCGTCACCTACGTGATCTACACCGTCTTCGCGGCGCTCTCCGTCCCCTTCGTCCTGAAGTTCGTCAAGGAGACGAAGGGGAAGTCGCTGGAGGAGATGGGCTGACCTCCTGAACCCGGGGAGAAGGGCTCCATCCCCGCTGCCCCTCTCCTCGTCCCCGTAGGACGTACTGCCCCGGCTCACCCACCGAGCCGGGGCAGTACGTCTTCGCAGAACAGACGCAGCCCGCGCCACCCCTCCTCCAGCGGCATCCCGCCCACCAGCGGATGCAGCACAAAGGTGTCGAGGCCGAGGCCCGCACACTCGTCCGGGGTGAGCACCCGGTACACGCCCTCCGCGCGCAGCTCCGCCACCGTCGTGGCCGCCGAGCGCGCCGCGGAGCGGACGCCGGACGACTGCCAGGACGCGTAGGTGCGCGCCTCGTGCAGGAAGCGGTCGCCGTACTCGGCCCAGGTGCGGTCGGGATCCTCCGAGAGATGCAGGAGCGGGGTCTCGGCGGCGGGCATCATCGTCCAGCCCTCGGTCCCGTACTCCGTGAGCCGCTCCTTGTAGTACGCCTCCAGCTCCGGCAGATGCGCGCTGGGGAAGAACGGCAGCCCGAACCGTGCCGCACGGCGGGCCGCGGCCCGGGAGGAGCCGCCGACCAGCAGCAGCGGGTGCGGCCGGGTGAAGGGGCGCGGGGTGACCCGTACCGTACGGCCCCGGTAGGTGAACTCCTCCCCGGACCAGGCGCTGAGCAGGGTCCGGAGCAGTTCGTCCTGGAGCCGGCCGCGGCGGGCGAAGTCCACGCCGAACATCGCGTACTCCTGCGGCCGGTAGCCGATGCCGGCCACCGTCACCAGCCGGCCGCCGCCGATCAGGTCCAGCACGGCGATGTCCTCGGCCAGCCGCAGCGGGTCGTGCAGCGGGCCGATCGCCGCGGAGACCGTCACCGTGAGACGGCGGGTCGCGCCCAGGACCGCGCCCGCGAAGGTGAACGGCGACGGCAGCCAGTTGTCCGCCACGCCGTGGTGCTCCTCCGTCTGCACGGTGGCGATCCCGTGGTCGTCGGCGTACGCGGCCATCTCCAGGGCGGCCCGGTAGCGGGCGGCGAGGGAGACGGGGCCGGCGCCGGGTTCGACGAGGTTGAGGCGTACGACCGTGACGGGCATGGCGGCCCCCTTCGGCGCGGCGGACGGCGGCTCGGCAGGGGGACCGTAGCTGACGGTTCGTCAGATGACCAGAGGTGCGGTAGGCCGCCGGCCGAGGGGGGCCGGAGCGCGCGTCGAGGACGCGTCGAGACGCGGGCCGAAGACGGATGGAGGGCGGACCGGAGCGGGTCGAAGACGGACGGGGCGCGGACCGGAGCGGACCGAAGTGCAGGTCGAGGGCGAATCAGGGGCGGACCGAGGCGCGGTCCGGGGTGCGGGCCGAGGGTGAACCCGGAACGGGCTGAAGGGGGGTCGGAGCGCGGTCCGGAGCGCGATCCGAAGGGGGCTGGGGGGCGGGTGAACCCGGAACGGGTCGAAGGGGGCGCGGTCCGGGGCACGGGCCGAGGGTGAACCCGGAACGGGTCGAAGGGGGTGCGGAGCGCGATCCGAAGGGGGCGCGGGCCGGAGGAGGGTCCGGGTGTGGATCGGGGCGCGGGCCGAAGGGGGCACATCGGCCTGTCGGAGGAACGTACGAGCGGGTCCGGGCCGGACCCATGGCCGATACTGGACGCGTTATGGACATCGTCATCCTTGCTGTAGTCATCGCCGTGGTCGTGCTCGGCGCGATCGGCGGGCTCATCGTCGGCAGCCGGCGCAGGAAGCCGCTGCCCCCACCGCCGCCCGCCGCCCCCGACATCACCGCCCCTCCGGCCGAGCCGCACGTCGGCGACGAGGCCGAGACGCCGCGGGACGAACCGCGCCGCACCATCGAGGAGGTGGACCTCCCCGGTGGCGGCGCCCCCGCCGCCGTCGAGGAACCGCCCGTCGTCGAAGAGCTCCCGCCGGCCGAGATCGAGGTCCCGGAGCCCACCGCGGGGCGCCTGGTGCGCCTGCGCACCCGTCTGTCCCGCTCGCAGAACGCCCTCGGCAAGGGGCTGCTCACGCTGCTCTCGCGCGAGCACCTCGACGAGGACACTTGGGAGGAGATCGAGGACACCCTGCTCACCGCCGACGTCGGCGTGATGCCCACCCAGGAGCTGGTCGAACAACTGCGCGAGCGCGTGAAGGTGCTCGGCACCCGCACGCCCGAGGAGCTGCGCGGACTGCTCCGCGCGGAGCTGCTGAAGCTGGTCGGCACCGAGATCGACCGCAGCGTGAGGACCGAACCGGACGACCGCAAGCCCGGCATCGTGATGGTCGTCGGCGTCAACGGCACCGGCAAGACCACCACCACCGGCAAGCTGGCCCGCGTCCTGGTCGCCGACGGGCGCACGGTCGTCCTGGGCGCCGCCGACACCTTCCGGGCCGCCGCCGCCGACCAGCTCCAGACCTGGGGCGAGCGCGTGGGCGCCCACACCGTGCGCGGGCCCGAGGCCGGCGACCCGGCCTCCGTCGCGTTCGACGCGGTCAAGGAGGGCAAGGAGATGGGGGTCGACGTGGTCCTCATCGACACCGCCGGCCGTCTGCACACCAAGACCGGCCTGATGGACGAGCTGGGCAAGGTCAAGCGCGTCGTCGAGAAGCACGCCCCGCTCGACGAGGTGCTCCTCGTCCTCGACGCCACCACCGGACAGAACGGCCTGGTGCAGGCCCGTGTCTTCGCCGAGGTCGTCGACATCACCGGCATCGTCCTCACCAAGCTCGACGGCACCGCCAAGGGCGGCATCGTCGTCGCCGTCCAGCGCGAGCTGGGCGTCCCGGTCAAGCTGATCGGCCTCGGCGAGGGACCGGACGACCTGGCCCCGTTCGAGCCCGAGGCGTTCGTGGACGCGCTCATCGGAGAGTGACACCCGCCCGCTGACCCGTCCGTGCACGCGCACACGGATCCGCACAGCAGAAGCGCCCGCCCCCGAGATGCAGTCGAGGGGCGGGCGCTTCGTCATGGCGGGCGCCGCACCGGCGCCGTCACCCTCAGGCGCGTGAGCGGTGCGCCACGTACGCCAGGGTGCCGAGCAGCAGACGCGCCTGGGGCGGCCGGGTCGCCGAGTCGAGGTCCGGGGCGCGCAGCCAGCGGACCGGACCGAGGCCGGCGCGGTCGGAGGGCGGAGCGGTGATGAAGCCGCCGGGACCCAGGGCGCGCAGATCGAGACCGGGGTCGTCCCAGCCCATCCGGTACAGCAGCGTGGGCAGCTCGGCCGCGGCGCCGGGGGCGACCAGGAAGTGGGCGCGGCCGTCGGGCGTGACGGCGACCGGTCCCAGGGGCAGCCCCATGCGCTCCAGCCGGACCAGGGCGCGGCGCCCGGTGGTCTCGGCGACCTCGATGACGTCGAACGCCCGCCCGACCGGCAGCATCACCGCCGCGCCCGGGAACTCCGCCCACGCCCCGGTCGCCTCGTCCAGCGTCGCCCCGGCCGGCACCTCGGGGGCGAAGTCCAGCGGATGCGCGCCGGGGGTGCGGCAGTCGCCGCGGCCGCAGGAGCACTCGCCCGCGGCGGCCCGGGCGCCGGGGACGACGTCCCAGCCCCAGAGCCCGGTGTACTCGGCCACGGCGGTGCACTCCGACGAGCGCCCGCGGCGGCGCGTGCCGGACCGGATGTCGCGAATGCCCCGGCTGCTGCCGATCGTGAAGCCCATGCCCCCTCCAACGGGTCCGGTGCGCCGGTGGTTACGAGACCGCCGGGCGATGACCTGGCGGTCCTCGCCGTCGGCCGCGAGCGGCGCCTTCGGGTACACCGGGTGGTGCACCCGGCGGTGCGCGCCCCTGTGTGCACCGCTCCGCCCACTTGTGGCCGTCCTCTGTCAAGTGAATCCCGTGAAGGCCACCGTGAGTTCATTCGAAGGGGTGGCGAATGGTGGCGTTTCCGGGATCGCCATGGCTGGAGGGGTGATCGTAGGATTACTTTGTGTGCACGAATCCGGCGGCACATGCACCCGTGGGTATGCCGGAGGCAAGTCGATTCACCGTTCGAAGGGTGGCAACTCCCGGACGGGCGGCCCGATTGACGGGCATTCTGATAGGGCTTGACGCAAAGGGGCGGCAAGCGGTCTTCAGGGACGGGGGCTTCCAGTGGGCGGCAACGGCGGAAGCGGGACGAACGCTGACAAGCGCCCCAACGAGCTGCTCGGCTCGTGGTTCGTGCGCAGCGGCTGGTCCAAGGGCGAGCTGGCCCGCCAGGTGAACCGCCGGGCCCGCCAGTTGGGCGCCAACCACATCTCCACGGACACCTCGCGCGTGCGCCGCTGGCTCGACGGCGAGAACCCCCGCGAGCCGATCCCGAGGATCCTGTCCGAGCTGTTCTCCGAGCGGTTCGGCTGTGTCGTCTCCGTCGAGGACCTCGGTCTGCGTGCCGCCCGCCAGTCACCCTCCGCGACCGGGGTCGACCTGCCCTGGACCGGGCCGCAGACGGTGGCGCTGCTCGGTGAGTTCTCCCGCAGCGACCTGATGCTGGCCCGGCGCGGCTTCCTCGGCACCTCCCTGGCCCTGTCCGCGGGGCCGGCCCTGATCGAGCCCATGCAGCGCTGGCTCGTCCCCGTCGCACCCGCCCCGGCGGAGCGGGCCGAGCCCGGCGGACCCGCTCACCGCGCGCGCGGTGAACTGTCCCGGCCGGAGCTGGATCTGCTGGAGTCCACCACCGTGATGTTCCGGCAGTGGGACGCCCAGTGCGGCGGCGGACTGCGCCGCAAGGCGGTCGTCGGCCAGCTGCACGAGGTCACCGACCTCCTCCAGGAGACCCAGCCCGAGACCACCACCCGACGGCTGTTCAAGGTCGCCGCCGAACTCGCCGAACTGGCGGGCTGGATGTCGTACGACATCGGGCTCCAGCCCACCGCCCAGAAGTACTTCGTCCTCGCGCTGCACGCCGCCAAGGAGGCCGGTGACCGGCCGCTCGGCTCGTACATCCTCTCCAGCATGAGCCGTCAGATGATCCACCTCGGGCGGCCCGAGGACGCCCTGGAGCTGATCCACCTCGCCCAGTACGGCAGCCGCGACTGCGCCAGCCCGCGCACCCAGTCCATGCTGTATGCGATGGAGGCCCGCGCGTACGCCAACATGGGCCAGCCCGGCAAGTGCAAGCGGGCCGTGCGGATGGCCGAGGACACCTTCGCCGAGGCCGACGAGTGGGACGACCCCGACCCCGACTGGATCCGCTTCTTCTCCGAGGCCGAGCTGCACGGCGAGAACAGCCACTCCTTCCGCGACCTCGCCTATGTCGCCGGCCGCAGCCCCACCTACGCCTCGCTCGCCGAACCCCTGATGCAGCGGGCCGTGGACCTGTTCGCCGAGGACAGCGAGCACCAGCGGTCCTACACGCTCAACCTCATCGGCATGGCCACCGTCCACCTGCTCCAGCGTGAACCCGAGCACGCCACCGTGCTGGCCGCACGGGCCATGCAGGTCGCCAAGAAGGTGCGTTCCGAGCGGGTCAACACCCGCATCCGCAAGACCGTCGACACCGCCGTGCGCGACTTCGGCGATCTCGCGGAGGTCGTCGACCTCACCGACCGGCTCGCGATCGAACTGCCCGAGACCGCCGAAGCGGTCTGAACCGCACCGCACAGAACTCCGGCCGCGGCCGGCCCTCCCGAACTGCCCGACTCGGCTCCCCCATGCCAGTCATTCGGAAGGCCGGCCGCGGCCGGTTTCCTTCTCCCGCGTGAGCCACCGGGGAAGGTTGCGCCACGATAACGATCGCGCAACCCGAGATCTGCCGATTCACCGACGCGTAACACGCACGGCGCCTTCGTCACCGCCGCGAAACAACGAGGGGCTTCCACCGAAACCGCGCTGCGCCAATCTCATGGCGCATAACCGGCCCACCCCTCAATCCGCACAGGCTTCGCCCGCACGGGGCCGTACCAACGACGAGGAGACGCCGATGGCACCAGCCATCACGCTTGCCGCAGAGACGGAGCTCTCTGCCGCCAACACAGGCTTCATGCTCATCTGCTCCGCCCTGGTGATGCTCATGACGCCGGCGCTGGCCTTCTTCTACGGAGGCATGGTCCGGGTCAAGAGCACCCTGAACATGCTGATGATGAGCTTCATCAGCCTCGGGATCGTCACCGTCCTGTGGGTGCTCTACGGCTTCTCGCTCGCCTTCGGCACCGACTCCGGCAGCCTCATCGGCTGGAACTCCGACTGGGTCGGCCTCAGCGGGGTCGACAAGGACGAGCTGTGGGGGACCTACAACATCCCGCTCCTCGTGTTCATGGTCTTCCAGCTGATGTTCGCGATCATCACCCCCGCGCTGATAAGCGGTGCGCTCGCGGACCGCGTGAAGTTCAGCGCCTGGGCGCTGTTCGTCGCCCTGTGGGCGACCGTCGTCTACTTCCCCGTCGCCCACTGGGTCTGGGGTGAGGGCGGCTGGGCCTTCGACATGGGCGTGATCGACTTCGCCGGCGGTACGGCGGTGCACATCAACGCCGGTGCCGCGGCCCTCGGCGTGATCATCGTCATCGGCAAGCGCGTCGGCTTCAAGAAGGACCCGATGCGCCCGCACAGCCTCCCGCTGGTCATGCTCGGTGCCGGTCTGCTGTGGTTCGGCTGGTTCGGCTTCAACGCCGGCTCGTGGCTCGGCAACGACGACGGCGTCGGCTCCCTGATGTTCGTCAACACCCAGGTCGCCACCGCCGCCGCCATCCTCGCCTGGCTCGCCTACGAGAAGATCCGCCACGGCGCGTTCACCACGCTGGGCGCCGCCTCCGGTGCCGTCGCCGGTCTGGTCGCCATCACCCCGTCCGGTGGTGCGGTCTCCCCGGTCGGCGCGATCGCCGTCGGCGCCGTCGCCGGTCTGCTGTGCGCCATGGCGGTCGGCCTGAAGTACAAGTTCGGCTACGACGACTCGCTCGACGTCGTCGGCGTCCACCTGGTCGGCGGCATCGTCGGCTCCCTGCTCGTCGGCCTCCTCGCCAGCGGCAAGGGCCAGTCCGACGTCGAGGGCCTCTTCTACGGCGGCGGCCTGGAGCAGTTCTGGAAGCAGTGCGCCGGAGTCTTCGGTGTCCTCGCCTACTCGCTGGTCGTCTCCGCGATTCTCGCCTTCCTCCTCGACAAGACCATCGGCATGCGGGTCTCCGAGGACGACGAGGTCGCCGGCATCGACCAGGCCGAGCACGCCGAGACCGCATACGACTTCAGCGGTGCCGGCGGCGGTGCCGCCCGGACCGCCGCGCCGGCCCCCGTCACCGCGGCCGCGAGCAAGAAGGTGGACGCATGAAGCTCATCACCGCCGTCGTCAAGCCCCACCGGCTCGACGAGATCAAGGAAGCCCTCCAGGCGTTCGGGGTCCACGGCCTGACCGTCACCGAGGCCAGCGGCTACGGCCGCCAGCGCGGTCACACCGAGGTCTACCGGGGCGCCGAGTACACCGTCGACCTGGTGCCGAAGATCCGCATCGAGGTCCTCGCCGAGGACGACGACGCCGAGCAGCTGATCGATGTCATCGTCAAGGCCGCCCGAACCGGCAAGATCGGTGACGGCAAGGTCTGGTCCCTCCCCGTCGAGACGGCCGTACGCGTCCGTACCGGCGAGCGCGGCCCGGACGCGCTCTGACACAGAAGAACAGGAGTCGCTGGGTGACGAGCACGGACGTCCGTGAAGAAGAAGAAGGTCCGGGACCCAGCGGCTACGCGGCGGCCCGGCTGCGCCTCCTCACCGAGGAGGCGCGGTCCGGGCCGCCGCGCCGTGCCGCCCTCGCCGGACTCACCGACGACTGGCTGGCCGGCCTGTTCGACGCCGGCATCCGCGCCGCGGCCGGCGGGAACCCGCGCGGAGTCTCCCTCGTCGCCGTCGGCGGCTACGGACGCGGCGAACTGTCCCCGCGCAGCGACCTCGATCTGCTCCTGCTGCACGACGGGAGCGCCCCCGACGCCGTCGCCGCCCTCGCCGAACGCGTCTGGTACCCGGTCTGGGACCTCGGACTCGCCCTCGACCACTCCGTGCGCACCCCGGCGGAGGCCCGCAGAACCGCCGGGGAGGACCTCAAGGTCCAGCTCGGTCTCCTCGACGCCCGCCACATCGCCGGCGACCTCGGCCTGACCGCCTCCCTGCGCACCACCGTCCTCGCCGACTGGCGCAACCAGGCCCCCCGGCGCCTTCCCGAACTCCAGGAACTGTGCGTCGAGCGCGCCGAACGCCAGGGCGAGCTCCAGTACCTGCTGGAACCCGACCTCAAGGAGGCCCGCGGCGGACTGCGCGACGCCACCGCCCTGCGCGCCGTCGCCGCCTCCTGGCTGGCCGACGCCCCCCGCGAAGGACTCGACGACGCCCGCCGCCGCCTCCTCGACGTCCGCGACGCCCTGCACCTGGCCACCGGCCGTGCCACCGACCGGCTCTCCCTCCAGGAACAGGACCAGGTCGCCGCCGGACTGGGACTCCTGGACGCCGACATCCTGCTGCGCCAGGTCTACGAGGCCGCCCGGGTCATCTCGTACGCCAGCGACGTCACCTGGCGCGAGGTGGGCCGCGTGCTGCGCGCACGCGCCGTACGGCCCCGGCTGCGCGCCATGCTCGGCGGCGGCAAGCCCGTCGCGGAGCGGACGCCCCTCGCCGAGGGCGTCGTCGAGCAGGAGGGCGAGGTGGTGCTCGCCCGCGCCGCGCGTCCCGACCGCGACCCCGTCCTCCCGCTGCGCGCCGCGGCGGCCGCCGCACAGGCCGGCCTTCCGCTCTCCCTGCACGCCGTACGGCGTATGGCGGCCGGCGGGCGCCCCCTGCCCACGCCCTGGCCCGCCGAGGCGCGCGAACAGCTCGTCACCCTGCTCGGCTCCGGCCGCCCGACCGTCGAGGTCTGGGAGGCGCTGGAGGCGGAGGGCCTGGTCAGCCGGCTGCTGCCGGACTGGGAGCGGGTGCGGTGCCGGCCGCAGCGCAACGCCGTGCACGTGTGGACCGTCGACCGCCACCTCATCGAGACCGCCGTCCGCGCGTCCGAGTTCACCCGCCGCGTCAGCCGCCCCGACCTGCTGCTGGTCGCCGCCCTGCTGCACGACGTCGGCAAGGGCTGGCCCGGCGACCACTCCGTCGCCGGCGAGATCATCGCCCGTGACGTGGCCGCCCGCATCGGCTTCGACCGCGCGGACGTGGCCGTCCTCGCCGGCCTCGTACGCCATCACCTGCTGCTCGTCGAGACCGCCACCCGGCGCGACCTGGAGGACCCCGAGACCGTACGGGCCGTCGCCGACGCCGTCGGCTCGCAGAGCACGCTGGAGCTGCTGCACGCGCTGACCGAGGCGGACGCGCTGGCCACCGGCCCCGCCGCATGGTCGTCCTGGCGCGGCTCGCTCGTCGCCGACCTGGTCAAACGCGTCTCGGCGGTCCTCGCAGGGAACGGCCCCGACGAGCCCGAGGCCGCCGCGCCGACCGCCGAGCAGGAGCGGCTCGCCGTCGAGGCGTTCCGCACCGGCGGGCCCGTCCTCGCGCTGCGCGCCCAGACCGAGCCGGCCGCCGAGGAGCCCTCCGAGGACCCCGAGCCGCTCGGCGTGGAACTGCTGATCGCCGTACCGGACCAGCCGGGCGTGCTGCCGGCCGCGGCGGGCGTCCTCGCGATGCACCGGCTGACCGTCCGCACGGCCGAGCTGCGCGCCCTGGACCTGCCCGACGGCTTCGACGGCTCGGTCCTCCTGCTGAACTGGCGTGTCGCCGCCGAGTACGGCTCCCTGCCGCAGGCCGCCCGGCTGCGCGCCGACCTGGTCCGCGCGCTGGACGGCTCCCTGGACGTGGCCGGCCGCCTCGCGGAACGGGACGCGGCCTATCCGAGACGGCGCGGTGTCGTCGCGCCGCCCCCGCGGGTGACGGTGGCCCCGGCCGCCTCCCGGCTGGCCACGGTGATCGAGGTCCGCGCGCAGGACGCGCCGGGGCTGCTGTTCCGGATCGGGCGGGCCCTGGAGGACGCGGCCGTCCGGGTGCGCAGCGCGCACGTGTCCACCCTCGGCGCCAACGCGGTCGACGCCTTCTACGTCACCGGGGAGAAGGGCGCGCCGCTGCCGGGGGAGGAGGCCGCCTCGCTGGCGCGAAAGCTGGAGGAGACATTGAGAGGATGACCGGGGGGATCCGGCGACCTGTGCCGCCGGGATACTCTGGAAGACGCTCAGACTGCCCCCGACTCCGAGGACCGACGCCGCCGTGTTCGATACTCTCTCCGACCGCCTTTCAGCGACCTTCAAGAATCTGCGCGGCAAGGGGCGTCTGAGTGAGGCGGACATCGACGCCACCGCGCGCGAGATCCGTATCGCGCTCCTCGAGGCGGACGTCGCCCTGCCGGTCGTCCGGGCGTTCATCAAGAACGTCAAGGAGCGCTCGCTCGGCGCCGACGTCTCCAAGGCGCTGAACCCCGCCCAGCAGGTCCTCAAGATCGTCAATGAGGAACTGGTCACCATCCTCGGCGGCGAGACCCGCCGGCTGCGGTTCGCCAAGCAGCCGCCCACGGTCATCATGCTGGCCGGTCTCCAGGGTGCCGGTAAGACCACCCTCGCGGGCAAGCTCGGCCGGTGGCTGAAGGAGCAGGGTCACTCCCCGCTGCTGGTCGCCTGTGACCTCCAGCGCCCGAACGCGGTGAACCAGCTCAGCGTCGTCGCCGAGCGCGCCGGTGTCGCCGTGTACGCGCCGGAGCCGGGCAACGGCGTCGGTGACCCGGTCAAGGTCGCCAAGGACTCGATCGACTTCGCCAGGTCGAAGGTCCACGACATCGTCATCGTCGACACCGCGGGCCGCCTCGGCATCGACCAGGAGATGATGCAGCAGGCCGCGGACATCCGGGACGCGGTCTCGCCCGACGAGATCCTCTTCGTCGTCGACGCCATGATCGGTCAGGACGCGGTCAACACCGCCGAGGCGTTCCGCGACGGTGTCGGCTTCGACGGCGTGGTGCTCTCCAAGCTCGACGGCGACGCCCGCGGTGGTGCGGCGCTGTCGATCCGCGAGGTCACCGGCAAGCCGATCATGTTCGCGTCGAACGGCGAGAAGCTCGACGACTTCGACGCGTTCCACCCGGACCGGATGGCCTCCCGCATCCTCGACATGGGTGACCTGCTCACCCTGATCGAGCAGGCGGAGAAGACGTTCAGCCAGGAAGAGGCCCAGAAGATGGCCTCCAAGCTGGCGTCGAAGAAGGGCCAGGACTTCACCCTGGACGACTTCCTGGCCCAGATGGAGCAGGTCAGGAAGATGGGCTCCATCTCCAAGCTGCTCGGCATGCTGCCCGGCATGGGCCAGATCAAGGACCAGATCAACAGCATCGACGAGCGGGACGTCGACCGCACCGCCGCGATCATCAAGTCGATGACCCCGGGCGAGCGCCAGGACCCGACGATCATCAACGGCTCGCGCCGCGCCCGTATCGCCCGCGGTTCCGGTGTCGAGGTCAGCGCGGTGAAGAACCTCGTCGAGCGGTTCTTCGAGGCCCGCAAGATGATGTCCCGCATGGCCCAGGGCGGCGGCATGCCCGGTATGCCGGGTATCCCCGGCATGGGCGGCGGCCCCGGCCGGACCAAGAAGCAGCCGAAGAAGGCCAAGGGCAAGCAGCGCTCCGGCAACCCGATGAAGCGCAAGCAGCAGGAGCAGGAGGAGGCCGCCCGTCGCGCGGCCGCCGCCGAGGGCGGCGCCTTCGGCCTGCCGGGCCAGCAGGCGGGCCAGGACTTCGAACTGCCGGACGAGTTCAAGAAGTTCATGGGCTGACCGGCCCCGGCCGTACGTCCACCGAGGGCGCCCTCCGCCGGGAGGGCGCCCTCGGTGCTGTGCATCCGCATGCTTGTACGGCTTTCGTGCCGTAACGTCCGAATATGACCAACTCGGCGCCGTCACGCAAGTCCCCCGACAAGCCCTGGCGCACCGAGGGCACGCCGGATGAACAGCCCCAGCCGTCCTCCGGCTGGCGCAGACCGCGCGGCGGCTGGTGGGGCCTGGCCCTGGCCGCCCTGCTGGTGTTCCTGGTCGCCTACCTCGCGCTGGCCTTCTTCGACGAGGGGGACGAGCCGACGATCTCCTACACCGAGTTCAGCCAGCAGGTCGACGCGGGCAACGTCAGCAAGATCTACTCCAAGGGCGACGCCATCCAGGGCGAGCTGAAGGAGAAGCAGGACAGACCGGGCCAGGACGGCACCTACACCAAGTTCAGGACGCAGCGCCCGTCCTTCGCGGACGACGGGCTCTGGGAGGACCTGAGCAGGAACAAGGTCACCGTCACGGCGGAGCCGGTCGTCCAGCAGCGCGGCATTCTGGCCAACCTGCTCATCTCGCTGGCTCCGATGGCGGTGCTGGTCGCCCTGTGGATCTTCGTCGCGCGGCGGATGAGGCACGGCATGGGCGGCGCGGGCGGCATGTTCGGGCGCAAGCCGCCGCCCAAGCCGGTCGAGCTGGAGCCGGGGCATCAGCGCACCACGTTCGAGGACGTCGCCGGCATCGACGAGGTCGCGGGCGAGCTGAACGACGTGGTGGACTTCCTGAGGAACCCGGACGCCTACCGCCGCATGGGCGCCAAGATGCCGCGGGGTGTGCTGCTGGCCGGTCCGCCCGGCACGGGGAAGACGCTGCTGGCGCGGGCCGTCGCGGGGGAGGCGGGGGTGCCGTTCTTCTCGGCGTCGGCCTCGGAGTTCATCGAGATGATCGTGGGCGTGGGCGCGTCCCGGGTGCGGGAGCTGTTCGCCGAGGCCCGCAAGGTGGCCCCGTCGATCATCTTCATCGACGAGATCGACACCATCGGCCGGGCGCGCGGCGGCGGCGCGAGCGTGAGCGGCCACGACGAGCGCGAGCAGACGCTGAACCAGATCCTCACCGAGATGGACGGCTTCTCCGGCTCGGAGGGCGTGATCGTCATCGCCGCGACCAACCGCTCCGACGTCCTCGACCCGGCGCTGACCCGGCCCGGCCGCTTCGACCGGATCGTCAACGTCTCCCCGCCCGACCGCGGGGGCCGTGAGGCGATCCTGGAGATCCACACCCGGGAGATCCCGTTGTCCGGCGACGTGAACCTCGGCCAGGTCGCCCGCACCACCCCGGGGATGACCGGCGCGGAACTGGCCAACCTCGCCAACGAGGCCGCCCTGCTCGCCGTGAAGCGGGGGCAGGAACAGGTGAACCAGTCGGACCTGTCCGAGGCGCTGGAGAAGGTGCAGCTCGGGGCGGAGCGGCCGCTGGTGATGCCGCTGGAGGAGCGGCGCAGGACGGCCTACCACGAGAGCGGGCACGCCCTGCTCGGCATGCTCCAGCCGGGTGCCGACCCGGTCCGCAAGATCACCATCGTGCCGCGCGGAAGAGCGCTCGGCGTGACGCTGTCGACCCCGGATTCGGACAAGTACGCCTTCACGGAGGAGTATCTGCGGGGCCGGGTCATCGGCGCGCTCGGCGGCATGGCCGCGGAGGAGACCGTCTTCGGTGTGGTGACGACCGGTGCCGAGAACGACCTGGAGCAGGTCACCGGCATCGTCCGCGGAATGGTCGCCCGCTGGGGCATGAGCGAACGCGTGGGGCGTCTGTCGGCCCTGCCGAGCGACGCCCAGCAGGCGTACGGGCTCGCCGCCGCCCCGCAGACCCTCGACGCCATCGACGACGAGATGCGCCGGATCGTCGACGAGTGCTACGACGAGGCACGCCACAAGCTGCGCGACCACCGGCGGCAGCTGGACGCGCTGGCGGAGGCGCTGCTGGAGCGGGAGACGCTGGAGGAGGCGGACGCCTACCGGATCGCCGGGATCACCCGCCTGACGAAGGACCACGGGGAGGACGTGCCGCGCCCGGAGGACACACGGTCCGGGGAGGGCGGGTAGCCGAAGGCCGGGGGCTCGTCCGGACCCCCTGGCGGCCGCCTGCCGACCGGCGTCCGACCGGCGTCGTGCAGGGCTTCCGACCGGCTTCCGACCGGCGTCCGGCCAGGCTTCCGACCGGCGTGCGGCAGGGTCTCCTTTCGGCCGGACTTCCTGAGGTGTCAGGGCACGCGGGCGATCAGATAGCGGAAGACGTTCGGCATCCACACCGTGCCGTCCACCCGCCGGTGGGCGTGCAGCGCCTCGGCCAGTTCCTTGCCGGCCTGCTCCCGGTCCTCCGCCGTGAGCGCCGCGTCGAGCAGCCCCGTCGACATCAGTCCGCGTACGGCGCTGTCGAGGTCGGCGTACCCGAACGGGCAGGCGACCCGGCCCGATCCGTCAGGTCTCAGACCGGCCCGCCGGGCGACGTCCTCCAGGTCGTCGCGCCGCGCGGGGCGCCAGTCGCCGCTGCCGCGCGGCGGGTCCGCCGGTCCGAGGACCGTCCTGATCACCGCGGAGGTGGCGCACCGCTCCGGCGGGCCCCAGCCGGTCAGCACCACCGGCGCCCCGCGCTCGGCCAGCGGCGCCGCCTCGGCGAGCACCTCGCCGAGCCACTCCGCGTCGCCCGCCAGGGAGCCGACGGGCTCGAACACGGTCACCAGGGTGTACGGCGGTGCCCCCGGGACGGCCGCGTCCCGGGGCGAGCCCCCGACGAGCCGGGCCTGCACGCCTGCGTGCGCGCCCCGCTCGGCGGGGAGCAGCCGCTCCCGGGCCAGCGCGAGCAGTTCCGGGGAGGAACCCTCCACACCGGTGACGGCGGCGCCGCGGGAGGCCGCCGTCAGCAGGGCGAGCCCGCTGCCGCAGCCGAGGCCCAGCAGCCGGGTCCCCGGTCCGACGTCGAGTCGCTCGTAGACGGCCTCGTGGAGCGGGACCAGCATCCGCTCCTGGATCTCGGACCAGTCACGCGCGCGTGCACGCAGATCCACGCGGGAGTGCGGTCCCGCGTGAGGCCGGTGCTGCCGCACGAGCGTAGGTGTCATGAAAAGCGCCCCATTTCGCCGAGAGTCGATGCCGGGCCGGCTTGCGCGGCCCGCGTGCCGTGCGCTCGCTGTTCCCCCCGTATGTCAGGTAACTCCCGGCTCGCGGCGGCGTCCAGTGGTCGTGGGGCCCTGCTTGCGGACCGGTCGCGCATGTGGCGAGATTTCACATCCCGGCAACCTGGGACACGCCCACGGCGTCCGTGCGCGGGGGGCGACCGGCGGGGCGACACCGGTGGGGCACGGCGGTCCGGGGCGTTCCCCCGGTGCCCCGGTTCCGCCCCGGAGCGGGGCGGTGTCGGGGGGCGCGGACACGCCCGGTAACGTCACGGACGCCGCCGACGCTGATCCGGATACCGGTCCGGCCGCCGGGAGGCGACCGAAACGCCTCTTGCGCCGGCACGGCCCTCGGTCCTACCGGTACGCGCGACAGTCCTCCACGCGGGTCGTAGGGGTTACTACGCACCGGCTTGTGACGAGCTGCGAGGCTTCTCCGCAGATCGGCGCACCCGCCCTCGTCGGGACGCATCAGCGGCAACTGACGGGTACGTGCAAATTATTTGGGATGCCCCGGAATAGGAACACAGGGGCACCCTGGCTCGTTGTCATTACGTGAGCACGACACAGACACCACCTGTTCTCGCCGCAGAACTGGCGCAGGCGTGGGCCGACATTCAGCGGTACCACCCCGAGCTGCCGGACCTTGCCGCGCCCGAGTCACTGATCGGGGAGTCGTCGTCCGCCTGCGGTCACGAACTCTCCTTCGAACGGCTGCTCCACGAGGCCGTCCACGGCATCGCCGCCGCCCGCGGGGTCCGGGACACCTCCCGCGCCGGCCGGTACCACAACCGCCGATTCCTCGCGATCGCCGAGGAGCTGGGCCTGGACCACCCCGACGAGCCGCATCCGAGCAGCGGCTTCTCGCTGGTCACGCTCAACCCCGAGGCGAAACGGCGCTACCGGCCGACGATCGAGCGTCTCCAGCGGGCTCTGAAGGCCCACACGGCGGCGACCTCGGCCGACACCGCCCGCACCTTCAGAGGGCCGGCGGCCCGCCACGGCTCCTCCGGCGGAGGCGTCCGCGTCAAGGCCGTCTGCGACTGCGGCCGCAACGTCCGCGTCGTGCCGTCGGTCCTCGCGCAGGCACCGATCGTGTGCGGCGGGTGCGGGAAGCCGTTCCGGATCCCCGAGGCCGTCGGGGTGGCGTAGCCCGCCCGTGACCACCGGCATCTCGTGGCTGCCGGTGCGGCCCGGACCATGGCACCCGACGTACCTCACCTCCGCGCCGGGTGCCTCTCCGGCATGCCCGGGTGCAGTGGCAGTGCGCCCTCGGCCCGAACGGGTCCGCAGGGTGTGGCACAATGGCTAGCTGTACTCGACAGCCGCACAGGACCCCTCTCTCCTCCGGCTGACGCGTCCATCGGGCCACTCGGGTACCGCATTCCCCACGCGGCATACCGCTGTGCCCCACCACGTCAGATCCAGGAGAACCCACTCCCGTGGCAGTCAAGATCAAGCTGAAGCGTCTGGGCAAGATCCGTTCGCCTCACTACCGCATCGTCGTCGCCGACTCCCGCACCCGCCGTGACGGCCGTGCGATCGAGGAGATCGGCAAGTACCACCCGACCTACAACCCGTCGGTCATCGAGGTGGACGCCGACCGCGTGGCGTACTGGCTGGGTGTCGGCGCGCAGCCGACCGAGCCCGTCCTCGCCATCCTGAAGAAGACCGGCGACTGGCAGAAGTTCAAGGGCGAGCCCGCCCCGGCTCCGCTGCTCGTCGCCGAGCCCAAGAAGGCGCGCCCGTCGTTCGAGGCCCTGGGCGGCGACGACGAGGGCAAGGGTGAGGCCATCACCCAGAAGAAGAAGGCGGAGAAGAAGGACGAGGCTGCCGCCGAGTCCGAGTCGGCCGAGGCCTGAGCATGCTCGAGGAGGCTCTCGAGCACCTCGTGAAGGGCATCGTCGACAACCCTGACGATGTGCAGGTCGCCTCGCGCGACCTGCGCCGCGGGCGGGTGCTGGAGGTCCGGGTCCACCCGGACGACCTCGGCAAGGTGATCGGCCGCAACGGCCGCACCGCACGCGCTCTGCGTACCGTCGTGGGCGCCATCGGCGGCCGCGGTGTCCGTGTCGACCTCGTCGACGTGGACCACGTCCGCTGACGCTTACCGCATCCGGCTCGGGCCGGGGAGGGCCGTGAAGGCCGTCCCCGGCCCGTGGTCGTCCTGACAGGAGATCTGTACACGTGCAGCTGGTAGTCGCACGGATCGGCCGCGCCCACGGCATCAAGGGCGAGGTCACCGTCGAGGTACGCACCGACGAGCCCGAGCTGCGGCTCGCGCCGGGCGCCGTCCTGGCCACCGACCCGGCGGCGACCGGGCCGCTCACCATCGCCACCGGCCGTGTCCACAGCGGCCGGCTGCTGCTGCGCTTCGAGGGCGTCGCCGACCGCACCGGCGCCGAGGCGCTGCGCAACACGCTGCTGATCGCCGACGTGGACCCCGAAGAGCTGCCCGAGGAAGAGGACGAGTACTACGACCATCAGCTGATGGACCTGGACGTGGTCACCACGGACGGCGTCGAGGTCGGCCGGATCACGGAGATCTCGCACCTGCCCTCCCAGGACCTCTTCATCGTCGAGCGGGCGGACGGCAGCGAGGTGATGATCCCCTTCGTCAAGGAGATCGTCGTCGAGATCGACCTGGAGGAGCAGCGGGCCGTCGTCGACCCGCCGCCCGGGCTGATCGACGACCGCGCGGAGGTCGCCTCCGGCCGGGACGCCGACGGGGACGCGTCCGGGGACGCGGCCGGCCGGGACGCCGACGGGGACGCGTCCTGATGCGGCTCGACGTCGTCACGATCTTCCCTGAGTACCTGGAACCGCTGAACGTCTCCCTCGTCGGCAAGGCACGCGCGCGGGGGCAGCTGGACGTGCACCTGCACGACCTGCGCTCCTGGACGTACGACCGCCACCACACGGTCGACGACACGCCCTACGGCGGCGGCCCCGGCATGGTCATGAAGACCGAGCCCTGGGGCGACGCCCTGGACGCCGTGCTGGCCGACGGCTACGAGTCGGGCGCGGGCGGGCCGGCCCTGATCGTCCCCACGCCCAGCGGCCGTCCGTTCACGCAGAAGCTGGCCGTGGAGCTCTCCGAGCGCCCCTGGCTCGTGTTCACGCCCGCCCGCTACGAGGGCATCGACCGGCGTGTCATCGACGAGTACGCCACCCGGATGCCGGTCCACGAGGTGTCCATCGGCGACTACGTCCTGGCGGGCGGCGAGGCGGCCGTCCTGGTCATCACGGAGGCCGTGGCCCGGCTGCTGCCCGGCGTCCTCGGCAACGCCGAGTCCCACCGGGACGACTCCTTCGCGCCCGGCGCGATGGCGAACCTCCTGGAGGGCCCCGTCCACACCAAGCCGCCGCTGTGGCGCGGCCGGGACATCCCCGAGGTGCTGCTCAGCGGCCACCACGGCAGGATCGCCCGCTGGCGCCGCGACGAGGCACTGCGCCGCACCACGGCCAACCGGCCCGACCTGATCGAGCACTGCGACCCGAAGGTCTTCGACAAGAAGGACCGGGAGATGCTGTCCGTCCTCGGCTGGGCCCCCGATCCGCAGGGCGAGCCGTACGGCCGATTTTGGCGGCGGGTCGAGGACGTGGAAGAATAGGCCGCTGCTGTGCGCCGTCCGGTGTGCGCCCCTGCCGCAGGGGGACACGACGCCCGCTCCGACGCGTACGGCAGTTCCCACCACACACTTCTAGTTTCCGTTGATGACCTGTGGCATCAGCGAAGAAAGCAGACGAAATGTCGCACCTGCTCGACTCTCTCGACGCCGCGTCGCTGCGCAGCGACGTCCCGGCCTTCCGCCCGGGTGACACCGTCAACGTCCACGTCCGCGTCATCGAGGGCAACCGCTCCCGTGTGCAGCAGTTCAAGGGCGTGGTGATCCGTCGCCAGGGTTCCGGCGTGCGCGAGACCTTCACGGTCCGCAAGGTCTCCTTCTCCGTCGGCGTCGAGCGCACCTTCCCGGTGCACACCCCGATCGTGGAGAAGATCGAGCTCGTCACCCGCGGTGACGTGCGTCGCGCCAAGCTGTACTACCTGCGTGAGCTGCGCGGCAAGGCCGCGAAGATCAAGGAGAAGCGCGACAACTGATCGCGCGTCCGTGTTCACATCGGGGCCGGATAACATCGGGCCCCGATGGACACCGAAGCACAGCCGACGGAGCGCGACCGCTCCTCCCGCCCTTCCCGTCCCGGGGATTCCCCGGAGACCGGAGGGCCGGAGGAACGGTCGCGTTTCGCGTTGGTGTCGCGGATCACCTCCTGGCTGCCCGGCGGCGGGATCACCCTCTCCCTGCTGGTCTGCCTGCCGTTCCTGCTGCTGGTGAACGCTTTTGTGGCGCAGCCGTTCCAGATCCCCAGCGGTTCCATGGAGCAGGGATTGAGGATCGGGGACCGCGTTCTCGTAAATAAGTTGGCGTACCGTTTCGGGGCCGAGCCCGGACGGGGAGACGTCGTCGTGTTCGACGGCACCGGCTATTTCGGGAACGCCGACTACATCAAGCGCGTCGTGGGTGTGGGGGGAGACCACGTGGTCTGCTGTGACAAGGAGGGCAGGATCGAGGTGAACGGCCGGCCGGTCGACGAGTCGACGTTCCTGTATCCCGGTGACCGGCCCTCCACGGTGGCTTTCGACGTCGTCGTGCCCGAGGGCCGTCTGTTCCTCCTCGGTGACCACCGCGGCTCCTCCAGCGACTCCCGCGACCACCTGGGCTCGCCCGGCGGCGGCATGGTGCCCGTCACCGACGTGATCGGCCGGGCCGACGCGGTCGTATGGCCTCTCGGACATGCCGGCCGGCTGGAGCGGCCACCGGCCTACGCGCACGTGCCGGAGGCCGGCGGGGTCCGGACGTCGGGCGGTGACCGTGGGTAACCGGGGAAAGCCGCGCGGCATACCGAGCAGTGCCGCCGAGGATCTGCTGCCCACCGGCTCGCGACGGGCGTCCGCCGGCTCCTCCGACGTGCGCTCGCGGGCCGAGCGGCGCAAGCTCCAGCGCAAGGTCAAGCGACGCCGGCGCCGCTCCGCGGTCAAGGAGATCCCGCTCCTGGTCGGTGTGGCGGTGCTCATCGCCCTCGTCCTGAAGACGTTCCTCGTCCAGGCGTTCGTGATCCCGTCCGGTTCCATGGAGCAGACCATCCAGATCGGCGACCGGGTGCTGGTGGACAAGCTGACCCCGTGGTTCGGCTCCGAGCCCGGGCGGGGGGACGTCGTCGTCTTCAAGGACCCCGGCGGCTGGCTCCAGGACGAGCAGCCGGGCGGCAAGAAGGACGACCCCGTCGTCGTGAAGCAGGTCAAGGAGGGGCTGACCTTCATCGGCCTGCTGCCCTCCGAGGACGAGAAGGACCTCATCAAGCGGGTCGTCGGGGTCGGCGGCGACCGTGTGAAGTGCTGCGACGCGCAGGGACGGGTGACCGTCAACGGCATACCGCTGAACGAGACCGGCTACCTGTTTCCCGGGAACCTCCCCTCCGAATCCAAGTTCGACGTCACGGTGCCCCAGGGACGCCTGTGGGTGATGGGCGACCACCGGAACAACTCCGCCGACTCACGCGCCCACCAGGAGGACTTCGGCGGCACCGTGTCGCTGGACGAGGTGGTGGGCCGCGCGGTCGTCATCGGCTGGCCCCTCAACCACTGGACGACGCTGGACGAACCACAGACCTTCTCCTCCGTGCCCGACTCGTCGCCCGGGTCGACCGCGGCCCCCTTGCTGTCGCATAGGGTTGCCTCCGACGATCCGTACGCAATGACCCAGCTCCCGAGCCCTGCGGAACTCCCGCTCGTTATGGGAGTGGTGGGCCTGCACCGGCTGAGGCGCAGGCGGTGGCACAGAGTAAGGAGTTGGCGTGGGGGATGTGGCGGTTGGCGCACGGTCCGGACACGACGGCGAGGAGCACCGCGGACGCCCCGTGGAAGCGCCCGGCGCGGCCGCGGACGGCGTCATGAGCTCCGGGAGTGACGCCGGTACGACCGAGGACGGCACCATGGCGGGCGAGCAGAGGCCGGGCGGCGCGGAGCCCGGCGGGCCCCAGGGAAAGAAGCAGCGTTCCTTCTGGAAGGAGCTGCCGATCCTGATCGGTATCGCGCTGGTGCTCGCGCTGCTGATCAAGACGTTCCTGGTGCAGGCGTTCTCGATCCCCTCCGACTCGATGCAGAACACCCTCCAGCAGGGCGACCGGGTGCTGGTCGACAAGCTGACCCCGTGGTTCGGCTCCGAGCCCGAGCGCGGCGAGGTCGTCGTCTTCCACGACCCGGACAACTGGCTGGCCGGCGAGCCCACGCCCGACCCCAACGCCCTGCAGAAGGTCCTCAGCTGGATCGGCCTGATGCCGTCCGCGGAGGAGAAGGACCTGATCAAGCGGGTCATCGGCGTCGGCGGTGACACCGTCGAGTGCACCGGCACCGGCCCGGTGAAGGTCAACGGCAAGGCGCTGGACGAGCCGTACGTCTACCCGGGCAACACCCCGTGCAGCGACGACGACCAGGGCGGCCGGTTCAAGGTGGAGATCCCCGAGGGCTTCATCTGGGTCATGGGCGACCACCGGCAGAACTCCCGCGACTCGCGCTACAACCAGTCGGACTCCCACCAGGGCATGGTGCCCGTGGACAAGGTCGTCGGGCGGGCCGTCGTCAAGGCATGGCCGATCAACCGCTGGGGCACGCTGCCGGTGCCGGACACCTTCGACCAGCCCGGTCTGGACGAGAAGCCGTCGGCGTCCGGGGCCCTGACGACCGCGCCGCAGGCCGTGGCGCTCGTGGGCGTGCTGCCGGTCGCCCTGTGGCGCCGCCGCCGCGACTGACCGGGGCTCCCGTCCCCCGGCCCGGTTCCCGCCCCTGCCCCGACCGGGCCCGTACCCGAGCCTGACCAGGTTCTTGCCTGTGCCCCCGCCCAGCCCCTTCGTACGTGACCCAGGTCGCGGCGGAGGGGCTGACCGCTTCCCGTACCGCCGGGTAGGGTGCGGACCCATGGGTGAGAGCGCGACGCGTACGGCCCCGCAGCGCGGCGGGACAGACGGGGCACCGGCGGGCGGCCGGGCCGGACATGTGCTGTCCGGGCTGGCGGTGGCGCTGGGCCTGCTGCTGTTCCTCGCCGGGTTCGGCTGGGCGGCGGTGGTCTACCGTCCCTACACCGTGCCCACCGGCTCCATGAGCCCGACGATCGCCGCGGGCGACCGGGTGCTGGCCCAGCGCGTCGACGGCGACGAGATCCGCCGGGGCGACGTCGTCGTCTTCAAGGACGCCAACTGGGCGAACGCACCCCTGGTGAAGCGGGTCGTGGCGATCGGCGGGGACACCGTGGCCTGCTGCACGGGCGGCCGCCTGACCGTCAACGGCAAGCAGATCGACGAACCGTATCTGCCCGCCGGCCAGGCCGCCGAGAGCATCGCGATCCCGACCGTGACGGTCCCCGAGGGCCGGCTCTTCCTGCTCGGCGACGAGCGGGCCGGCTCGCTGGACTCCACCGCCCACCTCCAGGACGCCGCCAGCGGCACGGTCGCGCGCTCCGCGGTCAGCGGCCGGATCGACGCGGTCGTCTGGCCCATGAACGGTCTGCTGGAGCGTCCCACCGGGTTCGTGGCACTGGGGGAGGGGCTGTCCGAGCCGGGACCGTTCCGGCTGATCGTGGGCATGATCATCGGTGGGGCCGCGCTGGTCCTGGCCGGGTCGGCCTACGGGCCGATCGCCAAGCGGGCCGGCGCCGCCCGCGCCCGCCGTACGGAGAACGCCGTTGCCCGCTGAGACGACGGACACGTCGCGGGACGCGTACGAGGGCGGGCTGCGCAAGGTCGCCCGGGTGGTGCTGCTCGATCCGCAGGACCGCATCCTGCTGCTGCACGGACACGAGCCCGGTGATCCGTCGGACGACTGGTGGTTCACCCCCGGCGGCGGAGTGGAGGGCGACGAGACGCGCGAAGAGGCCGCATTGCGGGAACTCGCCGAGGAGACCGGCATCACGCAGGTCGAGCTCGGACCGGTGCTGTGGCGGCGCAGATGCTCCTTCCCGTTCGCGGGGCGCCGCTGGGACCAGGACGAGTGGTACTACCTCGCCCGTACGACGCAGACCGAGACCCGGGCCGCGGCCCTCACCGAACTGGAGCGGCTGAGCGTCGCGGGCGCCCGCTGGTGGGCGTGCGAGGAACTGGCCCGGACGCATGAGACGGTGTATCCGACCAGGCTCGCCGGGCTGCTGCGCAGACTGCTCGACGAGGGTCCGCCCGCCGCTCCCGTCACCCTTGACACGGAAATCGTCTAGGGGGCCGTGGTGCTGGCGCACAATGGGTGGATCGCACGGCTGAAGGGGAACATGCCATGAGCGCCGAGGACCTCGAGAAGTACGAGACCGAGATGGAGCTCAAGCTCTATCGGGAGTACCGCGACGTCGTCGGTCTGTTCAAGTACGTGATCGAGACCGAGCGGCGCTTCTACCTGACCAACGACTACGAGATGCAGGTGCACTCGGTCCAGGGCGAGGTCTTCTTCGAGGTGTCCATGGCGGACGCCTGGGTGTGGGACATGTACCGGCCGGCCCGGTTCGTGAAGCAGGTGCGGGTACTCACGTTCAAGGACGTGAACATCGAGGAGCTCAACAAGAGCGATCTGGAGCTTCCGGGGAGCTGAGGCCCGCCGTCCCGGCGGGTGCGCGGTGAGCCCTCCGCGGGTTCGTCCGGGCCGGCGTTCACCTGGGCGGGTGGCGCGGTTCTCCACAAGGGCCCGGCCGTCCACCAAGATCAACTCGCTGGCACCGGCCGCGTGATCGTCGGCACCGGAGGTGGTGCCGACATGAACGCACGCAACGCACTCGGCAGGTACGGCGAGACCCTGGCCGCCCGGCGGCTGACCGAGACCGGCATGACGGTCCTGGAGCGCAACTGGCGCTGCGGCAGGGCCGGAGAGATCGACATCGTGGCCCGCGACGGGGACGTCCTCGTCGTCTGCGAGGTGAAGACCCGCAGGGACGGCGCCTTCGAGCACCCGATGGCCGCCGTGGGCCCGCAGAAGGTGCAACGCCTGCGGGACCTGGCCGAACGCTGGATCCAGCGGTACGGGGGAGCCCCGCCGGGCGGCGTCCGCATCGACCTCGTCGGCGTCCTGCTGCCCCGGCGCGGCGCACCCGTCGTCGAGCATGTGCGGGGGGTGGCCTGACATGGGCTTCGCACGCACCTGCTCCGTGGCCCTCGTCGGCGTCGAGGGGGTCGTCGTCGAGGTCCAGGCCGACCTCGAACCCGGCGTCGCGGCGTTCACCCTGGTGGGCCTCCCCGACAAGAGCCTCACGGAGAGCCGGGACCGGGTCCGGGCCGCCGTCGTCAACTCGGGGACGGCCTGGCCGCAGAAGAAACTCACGGTGGGACTCAGCCCGGCGTCGGTGCCCAAGAGCGGCAGCGGCTTCGATCTCGCCGTCGCGGCGGCCGTCCTGGGCGCCGCCGAGCGGATCGACCCCCGCGTCCTGGCGGACATCGTCATGATCGGAGAACTGGGCCTCGACGGCCGGGTGCGCCCCGTCCGCGGCACCCTGCCGGCCGTGCTGGCGGCCGCCGACGCCGGTTACGAACAGGTCGTGGTGCCGGAGTGCGCGGCCGCCGAGGCGTCCCTGGTGCCGGGCGTCTCCGTGCTCGGCGTCCGCAGCCTGCGCCAGCTCGTCGCCGTCCTCGCGGACGAACCGGTGCCCGAGGAGGAACCCGACGAGCAGGGCCGGCCCGACCCGCTGCTCGCCGGGCTGCGCATGCCCGGCACCGGCGCGGCCACGGGCGTGCACGGCATGGCGCACCAGGACGCCGGGCACGACCTCGCCGACGTCGTGGGCCAGCTCTCGGCGCGCGTGGCGGCGGAGGTCGCCGCCGCCGGAGGCCACCACCTGTTCCTGGAGGGGCCGCCGGGCGCCGGGAAGACCATGCTCGCCGAGCGGCTGCCCGGCATCCTGCCCCGGCTCACCCGGCAGGAGTCCCTGGAGGTCACTGCCGTGCACTCGGTGGCGGGGCTGCTGCCTCCCGGCAAACCGCTGATCGACGTGGCCCCCTACTGCGCCCCGCACCACTCGGCCACCATGCAGTCCCTGGTCGGCGGCGGCCCCGGCATCGCCCGGCCGGGCGCGGTGTCGCTGTCGCACCGGGGCGTTCTCTTCCTCGACGAGACCCCCGAGTTCGGCAGCCGGGCCCTCGACGCGCTGCGCCAGCCGCTGGAGGCGGGCCATGCGGTCATCGCCCGCAGCGCCGGGGTGGTGCGCTTCCCGGCCAGGTTCCTGATGGTCGTCCGTTATGCGGTGGTGAACATGTCCGCCGCTACAGTCCCGCTTCATGTCGATCTTGGGTTGGCGGGTGTTCTTCACCCGCCGCGGGCTGCCGCGTCCGCGTACGGAAGACGTCGTGTACGCGGACCCGGAAGCGTTGGACGAGTGGTTGGACGAGCACGGCGTCCTGGACGGGCAGCCGTTTCTGATCAGCCCGGCGGGCGGGTACGACGTCGAGCTGAACAGCATCTTCGCCACGGTGCTGAGCGCGAGTCCGCGGAACACGCAGGCTGCGGTCGCCCGCGACCTGCGGGGGTTCTTGAACTTCCTGTGGTTCAGCCGTCCCGGTACGGATTCGCGTACGGGCGAACGTGCACAACCGCGTACATGGCGGGAGGCGACGCCGGAGGACCGGGCGGCCTACGAGCGGTGGCGACGCAAGGACCCGGCCGGGCCGCGGGTGGAGGACTCGACATGGGACCGGGAGGTGTCCACGGTCAACGAGTTCTACCTCTGGGCGATCTCGCAGGACCTCGTCCGGGTGAATCCGATCGTGCAGCGGACGGTGACCGTCCTGGACCCGGTTCACGGGCGGCGCGAACGGCTGGCCCCGGCGGAGTCTTCGCACGTCGGGCCTCGGCGGGATGTGAAGTGGCTGCCGCCGGCGTCCTACCTGCGGTGGCGGGACGTGGGGATTCGCGGGTTCGGCCCGGACGGACTGCCCTCGCCGCGGTTCCGGGGCCGCTTCGCGGCCCGGAACTCGGCCTACAGCGACCTGATGGTCCGCACCGGGATGCGTCTGGACGAGCAGAGTTCGCTGACCTTGTTCGAGCTGCCGGAGGCCGAGCCGGGACTGCACAACGCCCGCACCCGGCTGCCGAACGCCGTCGCCAAGAACGGCTCGGGCCGCGTGATCTACGTCCCCGTTCCGACGCTGAAGGACGTATGGGAGTACGTCGAGATCGACCGCACCGAGGCCGTCGAGGACGCTCGCGCCCGCGGTCGCTACGACGCCGTCCGATCGCCGCTGGTGGTCGAGGACCGGGACCGCGCCGCGGTCCGGCTCGGCGGCCGGTGGGTGCCGGTGGCCAAGCTGGAGCCACACGAGAGGCGGCGCCTGTTCGTTGAGGGCAAGGAGGGCCTGGAGCCGGCCGCGCTGTGGTTGACCGAGCGGGGGCTGCCGATGACGCCCTCGGGCTGGCAGCAGGTGTTCAAGGACGCCAACGCCCGCTGCCAGGCCCACGGCCTGCGGGACAGGGCTCACCCCCATGCCCTGCGCCACTCCTACGCCGTGGTGACCCTGGAACAGCTCTGGCGGGGGCACTTGCAGGCACTCGGCGAGATGAACGCCGACCAGCGCGAGCTCTATCAGATGGTGTTCGGCGACCCGCTGAACTGGCTGCGGATCAGACTCGGACACCGGTCGGTCGTCACCACACAGCTCTACCTGCACACCCTCCAGGAACTGGAGATGGAGACGCGGATCGCCCTGATCCCTGCGGATAGCTGGGGGCCGAGCGGGTTCTGTTCCCAGGGATGGGAGGCGGTCGCGTGACCACCGCTCCTTCCCGTCCGGGCCGCGGCCGGTCGGCCGCGCTTCCATCCGGCCCCTACGAACCGCCGCCCGCCGTCCGCCCGACCCCGGCAGGGTTTGAGGTCGCATTCGAGGGCGAGGACGGCCGCCGCAAGGTCTTCTCCCTCGCCTTGCTGCCCCTGCCGGGCTGGCACGAGGACCTGGCCGCCGCCGAAGCGGTCCGGTTCGGGCCGACCGGCACCTGCCGCACCCTGAACAGCGCCGAACACGTCCACAACTCCGCCCGGCTGCTACTGACCTCCCTCGCCGAGCTGGACGAGCCCCCGGCCACCGCCGGGGACCTGCGCGAATCCCATCTGCTGCGGCTGCGGATGCAGTTGCAGAACAACTCGAAGTCGGGCGCGTTCCTCACCCGGTTCGGGGCCGTGGTCACGCTCCTGCGCTGCCTCCCGGCGGGCCGGCTGCGGCCGGAGGTGCAGGACTTCCTCGGCCGCAGAGGGCACGTCGCCGGCCGCAGCCCGGAGGGCCTGCCCGGCTACTCCGACCGGGAGTTCACCGCGATCGTCACGGCCGCACGCTCGGACGCCGCGGCGATCCGGGACCGGATCGCCGCGGGCGAGCGACGGCTCGCCCGCGTCCAGGCCGAGGGCCTGGACGTCTTCGAGGGCCAGGACCGGATCGACGCCGAGAGGCTGCTGCGGCTGGCCCGCACCGGCACGGCCCGCGGCATCCCCAACGGCCGCACCCTGCCTCCCGGCGTCCCGGGCAACCAGTGGCGGCTCCAGCTCGCCCGGCAGTTGTTCCTCACCGAGCGGGACGTGCTGCCGCTGCTGATCCTGGCCGTCGCGGTGACCGGGCGGAACGTCGAGACGATCAAGGAACTTCCGGCCGAGCACCGCGTCCTGGAAGACCGGGCGGTCGCGGTCGGCCTGCTCAAACGTCGCCGCAGCAAGAGCGCGAGCCGGGAGACGGTCCACTGGGAGGTCGGCCCTCCCAGCCGCCAGCTGCACACACCGGGCGGCTACTACCTGCTGCTGCACAAGCTGACCACCCCCAGCCGCTTGCTCTGCGGCACAGACCGGCTCTGGTCGATTTATGCGGGGATGCACGGCCGCACCGCGAAGAACGCCGCCTACTGGGACGCCAAGCAGGAGTCCGCCGGGCACGTCGCTCCGTTCACCCTGCGGATGAACTCCCTGGGCCGCCCGACCCTGACCGAGTGGGCCGCCTCCCACGGCCTGCGCGACGACGACGGCGGTCCGCTGTCTGTGAGGATGAACCGGATTAAGACCACGGTCGAAGTCCGCACCACCCGGGCCCTGGGCGGGCACCTGCCGACCGCGTCGCGGACCAACACCCTGGACGTCTCCTTCCGCCACTACCTCAAGCCCGACCCGCGCATCCGCGACTGGGCCGAGCGCGTCATGACCCAGGCCCTGACAGACGCCGAGGACCACGCACGAGCCACCACGACCCGGGTCCTGGACGAAGCCGCCGAGAAGGCGATGGCCACCGACCCGCACACGGCGGCGAAGCTGCTGGGCACGACCCCCGACAAGATCGCTCAGGCCCGGGACGGGCAGTTGGACACCCTCGTCAGCGCCTGCCTGGACTTCGACCACGGACCGTTCGATGACGGACCGTGTCGGCAGTCGTTCCTGACCTGCCTGCGCTGCGAGAACGCGCTCGTGCTGGAGAAACACCTGCCAGCGCTGCTGGCCCTGCTGGACCGGCTGCAGGCCGAACTCGACGCCACGAACGTCGCGGACTGGTGCCGGCGCCATGCCGTCACCTGGCTGATCCTCACCCGCCGCGTCCTGCGGCGGTTCACCACCGCCCAGATCGAGCGGGCCCGGCAGACGAAGCCGTCCGACCTGCCGCTGACTCTGCTCGACGGCCCGAAGGAGATCGCGTGACCACGCTCGCCACGATCACCGTTGCCGAGCCGCGGTTCGCCCCGGACCTGCTGGTCCTGCGCAACCGGCCGCTGCGGCCGGGAGTGTCCTTGCAGGACACCGCGCGGTTCGGCGACGAGGTCTGGAAGCTGAAACCGGCGATCGTCCAGGACCACCACCGCGAACTGATCTTGAACTTCCCCAAGATCCCCGGCTGCTTCCGGCAGGTCGCCAAGGAACTGATGGCCTGCGAACTCGCCTACGATCTGCCGCCCGGCGAACGTCCCGCGAGGATCTTCACCCTGCGCGGGCACTTCGCCGACCTACGGATGTTCCTCGAATGGGCCGCGAAGCGGGGGGCCACCCGCCTGGCCGACCTGACCCCCGGGGACCTTGCCGACTACCTCACCCACCTGGGCACCCTGCGGATCGCCCTGGACACCCGCCGCACGAAGACGTTCGTCGCCCGGAAGCTGTGGTTGTTCCGCACGAAGCTGTCCGACGCGCTCGCCTTCGACCCGGCCGTCATCCCCGGCTGGGTCCGCCCCAAGCACCGCAAGGACGGCGAGAACACCACCGAACGCATCCCCGAACAGGTCATCGGCCCCCTCCTGACCTGGGCACTTCGCTGGATCGAAGACTTCTCCGACGACATCATGCGAGCCCACGACGAGTACCTCGACCTGCGGCACAACACCGTGAACAACCGCATCCGCCGCGGGGCACCGAGGATCAAGGGGGCGCCGGCCTACCTCGCCACGGTCCTCGACCGCTACCGGGCCCAGGGCCAGCCGCTGCCCGGCGCCCACGGCTGCCCCAGCCAGCGGACGGACGACTGGGTCGTCAACACCAGCCACCTCGCCCGTCAAGTCGGCTGCAACCGCGGCGCGTTCAACACCGACACCTGCCGGGCCATGATCGCCGATGCCCTCCGTGAACTCGGCCTCGACCACGGCACCTACCTCCTCACCCAGATTGAGGGCCGTCTCGACGGCCGCCCCTGGCGCGGGCGGATCGCCTACGAGGAGGTCCAGCGGCTCGACCGGCTCCTTGCCGCGGCCTGCTACATCGTCGTCGCCTACCTCTCCGGGATGCGCGACAGCGAGGTCAAGCACCTCGCCCGCGACTGCCTGAGCACGGCCGCCGACGAACACGGACGCACCTACCGGCGCCGGATCACCAGCCTCGCCTTCAAGGGCGAACAGGACGTCCGCGGAGTCGAAGCCCAATGGATCGTCGGCGAACCCGTCGAACGCGCGATCCGCATCATGGAACGGCTCGCGCAGCCCGACCATCAGCGTCTTTTCAGCGTCCTGGCCAGCTCGCCGCACTACAGCCGCACCGACCCCAACCGGTCGAAGACCAGCACGCAGACCATCGCCGACCTGCGGGCCTTCATGGACTGGATCAACGACTACTGCACCGCCCACGGACGCGGCGACTTCATCCCGCCCGTCAACGGGCGCCGCTGGCCGATCACCACCCGCCAGTTCCGCCGGACCCTGGCCTGGTTCATCGCCCGCCGCCCCGGCGGCACCATCGCCGGCGCGATCCAATACCGGCACCTCAGCGTCCAGATGTTCGAGGGCTATGCCGGGACGTCCGAGTCCGGGTTCCGGCCCGAGGTCGAAGCCGAGCAGGCCCTCGCCCGCGGCGAACAGCTCCTCGACCTGGTCGGCACCGGCGAACACCACCGTCTGACCGGCCCCGCCGCCGAGGAGGCCGAACTACGGCTCGCGGAGTTCGCCCACCACGCCGACTTCCGCGGCAAGGTCGTCACCGACCCGGTCCGCCTCAAGCGCCTCATGACCCGCCAGGACCCGCACATCTATCCCGGCGGCTTCGTCACCTGCGTCCACGTCCCGGAACGGGCCCTCTGTCGCCGCGGCGACGACACCGAGGGGCCGTCCCTGCCCGACTGCCAGCCTCTGCGCTGCCGCAACGTCGCGCTCAACGCGGACAACCGCGAGGCCCTGGCCACCCACCTCCGACACCTCGACACCGCCCTCGCCGGCGGCGACGCGCTTGCGCCCTTCCCTCGCCAGCGGATGCAGCACCAACACGACGAGATCGCCGCGTTCCTCGCCCGCCACACCCCCGACCAGGAAGCCCCATGACGCTTGAACTCCCCACGGATGCCCAGGTCAAGCAGGCGATGGACGACGTCCTCGCCGAGGCTGCCCGCACCGGCCGCACGGCCACCGTCACCGCCGTCGAGCGACGGCTCGGCCTGCGGCACGCGACGTTCTATCGCCACTACCAGCCGCTGATCACCGACTACTTCCGCCCGAAGGCCCAGGTCGGCAGCCAGCCCGCAGCGACGACAGCAGCGGACGCGGAGAACGACCGGACCATGAAGCGGCTCCGCCAGGAGAACACCGAGCTCCGCAAGCTGACGAACATCTACGCGGAGACGATCCGACAGCTCACGATCGACAAGACCGCTCTCGAAGCCCAGGTCCAGGCCCTCAGCGGGGTCACCCAGCTGAGGCCAAGAGGATGAGCGCATGACGGAGGGGTCCCCACCGGGTGGCTTTGTTTACGAGATACGACAGCGTTTGTTCACGTCTTCGGGAGGCACCCGTCATGAGGCGAAGGCGTTGTTCACGAGAACGGGAGGCACCGAGTACCGGCACTGGGTGACACAGCGGATCTGCTGCCCAAGGTGCCCTCGTGTCGGCGCGTGCCACGTGGCTTTCATGGAGCGAGCAGAGGGCCGAAAGTCTGTCGGCCGATGCGCTCGGCGGTCGGCTGGTCGACTACCTGGCCGGGTACGTCGGGGTGCTGACTTGTCCAGGCGCGGGCGTTCGCGGCGTTGGTGAAGAAGTTCAGCGCGTCGCAGCAGGCCGAGGCGGCGGGTCCGCCGCCAGGCCGCTGCCCCACGAAGACCACCGCGGTGGCGGGTTCCCACCGCACTGTGCCGGTGGTCGAGGTGACGGTGATGGGTTCGCCGGTGACCGGGTCGGCGGAGGAGATCACCGCGTCCTGGCCGAGCATGGCCGGGATACCCAGGGCATCGATGGCACACATCGACCAGACCTCCACCTCGCTTTCAAGGCGGACCCGGTGGCGGGTGGGGGCAGCGGAGAACGGATAGGCGGCGCGGATGTTCCCGGTCTCGTCCAGGGTGAGGAAGTCCTCGTCCGCCAGCTCGGCGAGCACCTCGGCAGCGTTCCTCCCGGTCCCGGCCGCGACCGGCTGAAGCATCTGCGCGTCGGGAGCGGCTCCCGTGGCGGCGAAGTGGCGCAGGATCTGCTGGTGCACCACGCGCAGGCCGTTCTCGGCGGGCGCACGGCGGCCGCGGCCGGCCCGGCCGACCACATCCAGCGGCTGCGGGGGGCAACAGTCCGAGGCCCTCACGCTACGGCCCTGTGGGGTCGCCCCGGCGAGGGCCTGGCGAAGGGCGGACTCGTCCGGCACCCCCAACACGGTGCCGTCGGCGTGCCGGTAAAGGCGGCACGAGAGGCTCGGTACGGCCCCGGGCGGCGCGAAGGGGTCGATGCCGTCGATCAGGATCGTCGGCGACCCGAACATGCCCCAGCGGGCGGCCTCGGCCTCGTCGGTCACCTCGACCAGGTCCACCTGAGCCTGTCGTCCAGCCAGCGCGGCGGTCACCCGCTCAAGCGCGGGCCGCGCGTTCGGGCAATCCGCCACCGTCAGCACCGTGACCTGCATCTGCTTGTCCTCCTAGACCGTCGTCCGTCTTCCGGACCGACGGTAGACCTTCCAGCACACTGGAAGGTCAAGGGTTAGCCTGGAGCCATGCGCATCGGCGACCTCGCCACCCACACCGGGCTGACGACCAAGACCATCCGCTTCTACGAGGACAGCGGCCTGCTGCCCGCACCACCGCGCACGCCGGGCGGCTACCGGGACTACCCCGACCACACGGCAACGCGACTCGCGTTCATCCGCGACGCCCAGCGCGCCGGACTCACCCTCGCCGAAATCCGCTCGGTCCTCGCCCTGCGCGACGACGGCCACGCACCCTGCACTCATGTCACCCGCCTCATCCACGGGCACCTGGACGACATCGACCGACGCATGGCCGACCTCGTCGCCACGCGCGAAGCACTCCGCGACCTCGCAGGCCGCGCAGCGACCACCGACCCCGCCGCCTGCGGCGCGGACGACATCTGCACCATCCTCAAGCCCGCACAGCCGTAGACCGCTGCCCAAACTCGTGAACATTCAGGCTGCGGCCCAGGAGCCAACCGCCTCCGAAACTGAATTCAAAGTGCTGTCCGTTCTCATGAACAGAGCCACCACCGGGCTTCCGGCGGGGACCCCTCCGTCATCTCTCCCGGCCCACGCAGAGCGGACAACGGACAGATTCAAACCCTCCCCATAACCTCGCCGCCAACCCCTGCCCGTGCGGGCGCTTCTCCCGGACGGACGACCTGTGCGAGTGCCCGCCCGCCGCG
Source organism: Streptomyces sp. NPDC093094 (assembly GCF_044754345.1). NCBI lineage: Bacteria > Bacillati > Actinomycetota > Actinomycetes > Kitasatosporales > Streptomycetaceae > Streptomyces > Streptomyces sp. NPDC093094. Next base: position 85,554 of record NZ_JBIVOX010000015.1, read on the forward strand.
ATCCGCCGCTACCAGGCCAGGCTCTCCGGTCCCCTGCTCGACCGGGTCGACCTCAGGGTGGAGGTGGACCGTGTGACACGAGCGGAGCTCACCCGGCGGGACGCCCGCGGAGAGGCCACCGCCGTGGTCGCCGACCGGGTGCGGCAGGCCCGTGAACGCGCCGCGGCCCGGCTCGCCGGCACACCGTGGCGAACCAACGCCGAGGTGCCCGGACGGGAACTGCGCAGCCGCTGGTACGCCGCGAGCGGCGCCATGGACGAGGCCGAGCGCTGCCTCGAACGCGGTGTGCTGACCGCCCGCGGCCTGGACCGGGTGCTGCGCGTGGCCTGGAGCGTGGCCGACCTCGTGGGCCACGACCGGCCGGGCGCCATGGACGTCACCCTCGCACTGCAGCTGCGCACCGGCGTCCCCAGGGGTGTGCCCATGGCCATCGGAGCACTGGCATGAGCGGCGGACCCGGCCACGACCTCCTCGGCCGGGTCTTCCTCGCCCGTGTCGTCGAGCCCGGCGACGAGGCCGCCGGACGGTGGGTGCGGGAGGCCGGGGTGGCCGAGGCGGTGGCACGGCTGCGCGGCGGGGGCGAGGCACCGCCCGGGGTGAGCGCCACACGCTGGAGCGGGCTGCTGGCCCGGGCACGCCGCGCCGAGCCCGAGCGGGACCTCGCCGTGGCGAGGGACACCGGTGTGCGGTTCGTGTGCCCCGGCTCGGCCGAGTGGCCCGGCCAGCTCGACGACCTGGGCGACGCCCGCCCGATCGGACTGTGGGTGCGCGGACGGCCGGGTCTGCGCATGTGGGCCCTCAGGTCCGTCGCCGTCGTCGGCGCCCGGGCCTGCACCGAGTACGGCGCCCATGTCGCCGTCACCCTCGCCGCCGGGCTCGCCGAGCACGGCTGGGTCGTCGTCTCCGGCGGCGCCTACGGGGTCGACGGCGCCGCCCACCGCGGTGCCCTGGGCGCGGGCGGCGCGACCGTCGCCGTCCTGGCCTGCGGGGTCGACCGGCCCTACCCGCGCGGCCACACCGAGTTGATCAACAGGATCGCCGAACAGGGACTGGTCATCGGGGAGTTGCCGCCCGGTGAGCATCCCACGCCCAGCAGATTCGTCCTGCGCAACCGTGTCATCGCCGCCCTGACCAGGGGAACCGTGGTCGTCGAGGCCGCTCACCGCAGCGGCTCGCTGGTCACGGCACGCGCCGCGCAGCGGCTGGGGCGGCACACCATGGGCGTCCCCGGCCCGGCCACCAGCGCCCTGTCCGCCGGCGTGCACGAACTGCTGCGCGGCGAGGCGGTGCTGGTCACCGACGCCGCCGAGGTCGTCGAACTGGTCGGCGCCATGGGACAGCTCGCCCCGGAGCGGCGCGGCCCCGTGCTGCCGCGCGATCTGCTGGCCCCCGCGACCCGGCGGGTCCTCGCCGCCCTGCCCGCCCGCGGGGCCGCCGCACCGGAGGAGCTCGCCCGCGGCGCCCAGACGACACAGGACGACGCGATCGCGAGACTGTACGAACTCGGAGCACTGGGCTACGTCGAACGACACGGCGACGGCTGGAAGTTGACACGCCAGGCGATGACCTCCCTCCGCGGCGGTCGCCCCCCGTGCTGACCGAGGGGGTTCGTCCGTCCGGGGGAAGCCGTACTCCCCTTGGGAATGCGCGGAGTTGACGTGTCACGGCGGTCCCGCGGCGTGGCCGCCATGACCCGGTGGGGCGCACAGCGGAACGTATCTGCGCACAGGTCGGGGCCCGTCCTTCGCGCACCGCGACAGCCCAGTCACGCTACGCTCACGAAGTTCCCGGCACAGGCCGGCAACTCGGCATCAGGCCGACAGCTCACCCACGTACCCCTACATCGCACGCTTCACGGCAGAACGGCTCAAGGCGACGAATGCCCCAGCACACCTCCGGGTCCGACCGGGCGGCCATCCCCCCAGCCGCCCGCGACGGTGGCGGCGTGCGGCCGCCCGCTCCCTCGACGCTCGACGAACTGTGGCGGTCGTACAAGGCCACCGGAGACGAACGGCTGCGCGAACAGCTGATCCTGCACTACTCGCCGCTCGTGAAGTACGTGGCGGGCCGTGTGAGCGTGGGCCTGCCGCCCAACGTGGAACAGGCGGACTTCGTCTCCTCCGGCGTCTTCGGGCTCATCGACGCGATCGAGAAGTTCGACATCGGGCGGGAGATCAAGTTCGAGACGTACGCGATCACCCGGATCCGCGGGGCGATGATCGACGAACTGCGCGCGCTGGACTGGATCCCGCGCTCGGTGCGGCAGAAGGCGCGCAACGTGGAGCGCGCCTACGCCACCCTGGAGGCACGGCTCAGGCGCACCCCGACCGAGGGCGAGGTGGCCGCCGAACTGGGTATCGCCGTCGACGAACTGCACGCCGTGTTCAGCCAGTTGTCGCTGGCCAACGTGGTGGCCCTGGAGGAGCTGCTGCACGTCGGGGGCGAGGACGGCGACGGGCTCAGCTTCATGGACACCCTGGAGGACACCGCCGCCGACAACCCGGTGGAGGTGGCCGAGGACCGTGAACTGCGCCGCTTCCTCGCCCGGGCGATCAACACGCTGCCCGACCGGGAGAAGACCGTCGTCACGCTCTACTACTACGAGGGCCTGACCCTCGCCGAGATCGGCAACGTGCTCGGTGTCACCGAGAGCAGGGTCAGCCAGATCCACACCAAGTCCGTGCTCCAGCTGCGCGCGAAGCTGGCGAGCTTCGGCCGGTGAAGGACCCGTCGGGCTGCGTCACTCCCGTTCGGGGTGGCGCGTCCGTACAGTGGTTGACGTGCCAAGGATTCGAGCGGCCTCCGTGGCCGAGCACCGGTCGATGCAGCGAGCCGCCCTGCTGGACGCGGCTCGTTCCCTGCTGTCCGAGGGCGGGACGGAGGCGCTGACCTTCCCGGCCCTCGCCGAGCGCACGGGGCTGGCGCGCTCGTCGGTCTACGAGTACTTCCGCTCGCGGGCCGCGGTCGTCGAGGAGCTGTGCGAGGTCGACTTCCCCGTGTGGGCCGCGGAGGTCTCGGCGGCGATGGAGCGGCAGGAGGCGCCCGAGGGCAAGGTCGAGGCGTATGTGCGGACGCAGCTGGAGCTCGTCGGGGACCGGCGGCACCGTGCCGTGGTGGCGATCTCGGCGAGCGAGCTGGACGCCGGGGCGCGGGAGAAGATCCGGGCCGCGCACGGCGGGCTCGTGGCGATGATCGTCGACGCCCTCGCGGAACTGGGGCACGCGGAGCCCCGGCTGGCGGCGATGCTGGTGCAGGGGATCGTGGACGCCGCCGTGCGGCGCGTCGAGCTGGGCGCGGCCGAGGAGCCCGGCGTGATCGCGGACGCGGCCGTGGCGATGGTGCTGCGGGGCGTGCACGGCTGACACGGGCCGCGGCCGGGCGGTTCCCGCGGCCGGGCGAGCGCTCGCGGCGGTGACGGCCCGGGATCAGGCGGGCGGCTCCGGCACGCCCGGCACGGGCAGCAGTCTCGACGGACCTGTCCGCAGCAGTTCCGGCGGCAGCAGGCCCAGCGGGTCCAGATAGGCGGTCCCCCGGCGCAGGCCCCAGTGCAGACAGGGCTCCGCGCAGTGGGAGCCGCCCGGCTCCACGGTGCCGACCGGCTGTCCCGGCGTCACCCGCTCGCCCTTGCGGACCGTCGCGCGCACGGGCTGGTACGTCGTGCGCAGGGGAGGATCGCCCGTGCCGGCGAGGGTCACCGCGACCACGCCCCTGCCGGCCACCGGGCCCGCGAAGGAGACCCGGCCCGCCGCCACCGCGCGCACCGGGGAACCGGGAGCCGCCGCGAGGTCGACGCCGCGGTGCCCGGGACCGTACGGCGTCGTCGGGGGCTGCCAGCCACGCAGGACAGGTGGCCGGGAACCGACGGGCCAGACCCGGCCCGGGGCCGGAGCGGGCGGGGGCGCGGAGGCCGGCGGCGGGACAGGGGTACCGGCCTCGGCGGCCGAGGTCAGGACCGTGAGAACCAGTCCCAGCAGCAGGGCCCGGGTCGTCTGCGCGTAGCGCTTCGTTCGCATGGAGGCACCGTCCCGCACCCCCGCCGTACATGGCCGGGACCTGTGGGCCGGTGGCCGCTTGTGGACGGCGGCGTCACCCGGCGGCCCTCAGGTCCCGTACACTTCTGATGGCGACCCGGGCCACCGGGTCGACTTCGCACGCCCCGACATCGGCGGGTCTCCCACCGGTGTCACGCGCCCCTCGGTCCTTCGCGGCAGGCGCATCGGGAGCGTCAGGCGCGGGAGCCGTCCGGCACCCGCGGCACAACCGAGAAACATGAGGAGAACGGCCATGGCCGTCGTCACGATGCGGGAGCTGCTGGAGAGCGGCGTCCACTTCGGTCACCAGACCCGTCGCTGGAACCCGAAGATGAAGCGCTTCATCTTCACCGAGCGCAACGGCATCTACATCATCGACCTGCTCCAGTCGCTGTCGTACATCGACCGCGCCTACGAGTTCGTCAAGGAGACCGTCGCCCACGGCGGCACGGTCATGTTCGTCGGCACGAAGAAGCAGGCGCAGGAGGCCATCGCCGAGCAGGCCACCCGCGTCGGCATGCCCTACGTCAACCAGCGCTGGCTGGGCGGCATGCTCACCAACTTCTCGACCGTCTACAAGCGTCTGCAGCGCCTCAAGGAGCTCGAGCAGATCGACTTCGAGGACGTCGCGTCCTCCGGTCTGACCAAGAAGGAGCTCCTGGTCCTCTCCCGCGAGAAGGCCAAGCTGGAGAAGACCCTCGGTGGTATCCGCGAGATGCAGAAGGTGCCCAGCGCCGTCTGGATCGTGGACACCAAGAAGGAGCACATCGCGGTCGGCGAGGCCCGGAAGCTCAACATCCCGGTCGTCGCCATCCTCGACACCAACTGCGACCCCGACGAGGTCGACTACAAGATCCCGGGCAACGACGACGCGATCCGCTCCGTCACCCTGCTCACCCGTGTGATCGCCGACGCCGTCGCCGAGGGTCTCATCTCCCGCTCGCGCGTCGCCACCGGTGACAAGGGCGACAAGGGTGCGGGCGAGCCGCTCGCCGCGTGGGAGCGCGACCTGCTCGAGGGTGAGAAGAAGGACGAGGCTCCGGCCGCCGAGGCCGCTGCCGCTGAGGCCCCTGCCGCCGAGGCTCCCGCCGCTGAGGCCCCTGCCGCTGAGGCTCCGGCCGCTGAGGCTCCGGCCGCCGAGGGCGAGCAGGCCTGACCTGTCAGGGCTGACGACGGGGGCGGCGGCATGACGTCCGCCCCCGTCGTTCACCCCCCCCCAGGTCGGCGGAGCGTCCGCCGCCCCCGCTGCACGGGGAGGCGGACCCCGTAGATCTCCGATCTTCCAGACTTCGAGAAAGACTCACAGACTCATGGCGAACTACACCGCCGCTGACGTCAAGAAGCTCCGCGAGCTCACCGGCGCCGGCATGATGGACTGCAAGAAGGCGCTGGACGAGGCCGAGGGCAACGTCGACAAGGCCGTCGAGGCGCTGCGCATCAAGGGCCAGAAGGGCGTCGCCAAGCGCGAGGGCCGCTCCGCCGAGAACGGCGCCGTGGTCTCGATCATCGCCGACGACAACTCCTCCGGTGTCCTGGTCGAGCTGAAGTGCGAGACGGACTTCGTCGCCAAGGGCGAGAAGTTCCAGGCCGTCGCCAACAAGATCGCCGAGCACGTCGCGGCGACCTCCCCGGCCGACCTGGAGGCCCTGCTCGCCTCCGAGATCGAGGCCGGCAAGACCGTCCAGGCGTTCGTGGACGAGGCCAACGCCAACCTGGGCGAGAAGATCGTCCTGGACCGCTTCGCCCAGTTCGCCGACGGCTACGTGCTCGCGTACATGCACCGCACGATGCCCGACCTGCCCCCGCAGATCGGTGTCCTCGTCGAGCTCGACAAGCCGGACGCGGACGTCGCCAAGGGCATCGCCCAGCACATCGCCGCCTTCGCGCCGAAGTACCTCTCCAAGGAGGACGTGCCGGCCGAGGTCATCGAGACCGAGCGCCGCGTCGCCGAGGAGACCACCCGCGCCGAGGGCAAGCCCGAGGCCGCGATCGCCAAGATCGTCGAGGGTCGGGTCAACGGCTTCTTCAAGGACGCGACGCTGCTGGGCCAGCCCTACGCGCTCGACAACAAGAAGTCGGTCCAGAAGGTCCTGGACGAGGCCGGTGTCACCCTGAAGCGCTTCACGCGCATCAAGGTCGGCATCTGAGTCCGTACCGGGACCGACGCGCGACCCACGGCGGACTACCGCTAGGGTCGACCGCAGTCGTCCGCGTACGCCGTCGCACGCGCGTGTGACGGACGACAGCAGATCTGACGAGGAGGCCATTGCCGCGTATGGGAAGCACACCCCACCGGCAATGGCCTTCTTCGTATGTGCAACACGTGAAAGAGGCGGGATCTCCATGACCACCAAGGCCCAGAAGAGCGACGACGGCAAAGTGCGCGGCCGGTATCTGCTGAAGCTGTCCGGAGAGGCGTTCTCCGGTGGCGGGGGCCTGGGCGTGGACCCGGACGTTGTGCACAAGATCGCCCGTGAGATCGCCGCCGTCGTGCGTGACGGCTTCGAGATCGCGGTCGTCATCGGCGGCGGCAACTTCTTCCGCGGCGCCGAGCTCCAGGTGCGCGGCATGGACCGCGCCCGCTCCGACTACATGGGCATGCTCGGCACCGTGATGAACTGCCTCGCCCTCCAGGACTTCCTGGAGAAGGAGGGCATCGACTCCCGGGTGCAGACCGCCATCACCATGGGCCAGGTCGCCGAGCCGTACATCCCGCTGCGTGCCGTGCGCCATCTGGAGAAGGGCCGCGTGGTCATCTTCGGCGCCGGTATGGGCATGCCGTACTTCTCCACCGACACCACCGCCGCCCAGCGCGCCCTGGAGATCGACGCCGAGGCGCTGCTCATGGGCAAGAACGGGGTGGACGGGGTCTACGACTCCGACCCGAAGACCAACCCGGACGCCGTGAAGTTCGACGCCCTCGGCTACGGCGAGGTCATCACCCGCGATCTGAAGGTCGCCGACGCCACCGCCATCACGCTGTGCCGTGACAACAAGCTCCCGATCCTCGTCTTCGAGCTTCTGGCCGAAGGCAATATCGCTCGCGCCGTCAAGGGTGAGAAGATCGGCACGCTGGTGGGTGACCAGGGCAGCCGGGCCTGACCGGAGACACACCCGGAGCCTGACCGGGGGATGGACAATGTTCCGCCGGTCGGGAACCGTGCAGGTACAAGACGCGACGCAGCCGGCCGCCGCCCCTACGAGGAACCGCAGCCGGGCCTTACTCAAGACACGCAGGAGCAAGTGGTGATCGAAGAGACCCTCCTCGAGGCCGAGGAGAAGATGGAGAAGGCCGTCGTGGTCGCCAAGGAGGACTTCGCCGCGATCCGCACCGGCCGTGCGCACCCGGCGATGTTCAACAAGATCGTGGCCGACTACTACGGCGCGCTGACGCCGATCAACCAGCTGGCCTCGTTCTCCGTGCCGGAGCCGCGCATGGCGGTCGTCACCCCGTTCGACAAGAGCGCGCTGCGCAACATCGAGCAGGCGATCCGTGACTCCGACCTGGGCGTCAACCCGAGCAACGACGGCAACATCATCCGCGTGACGTTCCCCGAGCTCACCGAGGAGCGCCGCCGCGACTACATCAAGGTCGCCAAGACCAAGGGCGAGGACGCCAAGGTCTCGATCCGTTCCGTGCGCCGCAAGGCCAAGGACGCCATCGACAAGCTCGTCAAGGACGGCGAGGTCGGCGAGGACGAGGGCCGCCGTGCGGAGAAGGAGCTCGACGACACCACCGCGAAGTACGTCGCCCAGGTGGACGAGCTCCTGAAGCACAAGGAAGCGGAGCTGCTCGAGGTCTGATGAACGACTCTTCCTGGGGGGCGCCGCAGACCGGGTACTGGGGGCCGTCCGACCAGGGACCCGGCCGGGGGTATGCCCAAGGGGCTGCCCCGGCGGGTCCCGCGTACGATGCGCCTGAGGCGCAGCACACTCGCCCCATGCCCATCGTGCCCGGCCCACCCGCCCATGGCGGAGACCAGGATGACGACCGGGGGGCCGCTCCGCCGAGCGGCCCCTTGTTCCGCGACGACATGTCGCCAGCACAGCCGTACGACACGCCGCAGGCGCAGCCCCACCGGGCGGTGCCGCAGAATCCGGAGCCCATGCCCGACTCCCCGCAGCCGGCGCCCGCACCGCCGAAGAAGAGCGCGGGGCGGGACCTGGGTGCCGCCATAGGCGTGGGCGTCGGGCTCGGCGCGGTGATCGTCGCGTCGCTGTTCGTCGTCAAGGCCGTGTTCGTCGGCGTGGTCGCGGTCGCCGTGGTCGTCGGCCTGTGGGAACTGACCAGCCGGCTCCAGGAGCGCAAGGGCATCAAGGCGCCGCTCGTGCCGCTGGCGCTGGGCGGCGCGGCCATGGTCGTCGCCGGTTACGTCCGGGGCGCCGAGGGCGCCTGGGTGGCGATGGCCCTCACCGCGCTCGCCGTGCTCGTGTGGCGGATGACGGAGCCGCCCGAGGGCTACCTCAAGGACGTCACCGCAGGCGTCTTCGCGGCGTTCTACGTGCCGTTCCTCGCCACGTTCGTCGCGCTGATGCTCGCCGCGGACGACGGGCCCTGGCGGGTGCTGACGTTCCTGCTGCTGACCGTCGTCAGCGACACCGGGGCGTACGCGGTCGGCTGGCGCTTCGGCAAGCACAAGCTCGCCCCGCGCATCTCGCCCGGCAAGACCCGCGAGGGCCTGTTCGGCGCGGTGTCCTTCGCGATGGCCGCCGGCGCGCTGTGCATGGAGTTCCTGGTGGACGACGGCACCTGGTGGCAGGGCCTGCTGCTGGGGCTCGCGGTCGCCGCCAGCGCCACGCTGGGCGACCTCGGCGAATCCATGATCAAGCGGGACCTGGGCATCAAGGACATGGGCACCCTGCTGCCCGGTCACGGCGGCATCATGGACCGTCTGGACTCGCTCCTGCCGACGGCGCCCGTGGTGTGGCTGCTGCTGGTGCTGTTCGTCGGTTCCGGCTGACGGGCCGCGCGCACACCCCGTGCACCGCACGCCGCACACCAGGCGCGTGTCTTCCGTACGGTCCGAGCCCCTGCCCCTTCGCGGGCGGGGGCTCGTCCGTTCTCCGGCGTGGCCTCACGGCGGGCCGGGTGGGACGATTTCGGTGTACGCCCGTAAAGGGGGTCCACCATGTCCGCCATCCGAGAATCCATCGACGTCGACTGCCCTCCCGCAGACGTCTACGCGTATGTCACCGACCCCTCCCACCTGCCCGAGTGGCAGCTGAGCGCCGTCTCGGCGGAGCCGCTGGAGGAGGGGCCGCTCCACCCCGGCTCCCAGGTCCGGGTCACCCGCCGCATCGGCACCCGCGAGATGCCGATGACCGTGGAGTTCGACGCGCTCGACCCTCCGTACGCCTGGGACCTGCACGGCGTCGAGGGGCCCGTGCGGCCGCGCACCCACGGCCGGATCGAAGCGCTCGACGACGGCAGGCGCTCCAGGGTGACGATCGAGATCGACTTCGAGGGACACGGCCTCGGCAAGGTCCTGCTGCCCCTCGTCGTCCGCCCGCAGGTCCGCAAGGAACTCCCGCGCGACGAGATGCTGCTCAAGCAGCGGCTGGAGCGGACCACCGGTTAGCCGCGGCGGCCGGCCGCGCGGCCGGGGCGCGGCGGGCCCGGCGGGGCTTGACTCCGAGCAGGTACTCTGGAAGGGCTCGTGGCTCCGCCGCGGGCCCTTTCCGCCGCTCCCCGCCGTCGCGGGGACCGTCCCGTGAGGTCTCCTGGCTCCGGCACCGTCCTGCCGTGCTCCCCGCCCGCCCGGGGGATGCCAGGTCCCGCCCGTCATGAGGAGTCGTCCTACCGTGGCACGCCCCGTTCCCGGTGAGCTCACCTTCGTCGCCCCGCGCGGAGCCAAGAAGCCGCCGAGGCACCTTGCCGATCTCTCGCCCGCGGAGCGCAAGGAAGCCGTCGCCGAGACCGGCGAGAAGCCGTTCCGTGCCAAGCAGCTCTCGCAGCACTACTTCGCCCGGTACGCGCACGACCCGCAGGAGTGGACCGACATCCCCGCAGGCTCGCGCGAGAAGCTGCGGGAGGCGCTGTTCCCCGACCTGATGACCGTCGTACGGCATCTGTCGACGGACCAGGGGACCACCCGCAAGACGCTGTGGCGGCTGTTCGACGGCACGCTCGTCGAGTCCGTCCTGATGCGCTACCCGGACCGGGTGACCATGTGCATCAGCTCGCAGGCCGGATGCGGGATGAACTGCCCGTTCTGCGCGACCGGCCAGGCGGGCCTCGACCGGAACCTGTCGACCGCCGAGATCGTGCACCAGATCGTCGACGGGATGCGCGCGCTGCGGGACGGCGAGGTGCCCGGAGGCCCCGCGCGGCTGTCCAACATCGTCTTCATGGGCATGGGCGAGCCCCTCGCCAACTACAAGCGGGTCGTCGGCGCCGTCCGGGCACTGACCGACCCGGCCCCCGACGGGCTCGGGCTGTCGCAGCGCGGCATCACCGTCTCCACCGTCGGCCTGGTGCCCGCGATCCACCGGTTCGCCGACGAGGGCCTCAAGTGCCGGCTGGCGATCTCCCTGCACGCCCCGGACGACGAGCTGCGCGACACCCTGGTCCCCGTGAACACACGGTGGAAGGTGCGCGAGGTGCTCGACGCCGGGTTCGAGTACACGGAGAAGTCCGGCCGCCGGCTGTCCATCGAGTACGCGCTGATCCGGGACATCAACGACCAGGCATGGCGCGGCGACCGTCTCGGCCGGCTGCTCAAGGGCAAGCCTGTACATGTCAACCTGATCCCGCTGAACCCGACGCCGGGCTCGAAGTGGACCGCCTCGCGGCCCGAGGACGAGAAGGCGTTCGTCGAGGCCATCGCCGCGCACGGCGTGGCGGTGACCGTCCGGGACACCCGAGGTCAGGAGATCGACGGAGCCTGCGGCCAGCTCGCGGCCACCGAGCGGTAGTCTGATCCCGGACAACTTCATACCTTCGTATTCCGACAGGGGAGCGCCACAGCGCTGAGAGTGCGGCGAACGGGCCGCAGACCCTCTGAACCTCGCCCAGGTCATTCTGGGTAGGAAGTTCGGTCATCACTCGAGCTGTTGCGCCCCGCCCGGGCACCCCCAGGGGTCCCGGGCGGGGCCGCGTCTCTTCCTGGACCGTCCCAGGAGGAATCCAGTGCACACCAAGACGTTCGTCGCCGCGGCCGCCGGCCTCGGCCTGATCACGCTGTCCGCGTGCGGTTCGTCCGGCTCCGAAAACGCCGGCGGTGGATCCGGCTCCAAGACCGTCACCCTCGTCAGCCACAGCTCCTGGGCCGTCTCCGACGACGTCCTCGCCGCCTTCGAGAAGGAGTCCGGCTACCAGGTCAAGGTCCTGGAGGACGGCGACGCCGGGCAGGCCGTCAACAAGGCCATTCTGACCAAGGACAACCCCCAGGGCGACGTCCTCTTCGGCGTCGACAACACCCTGCTCTCGCGCGCCCTCGACAACGGGCTGTTCCAGCCCTACGAGGCCGAGGGGCTCGCCCGGGTCGGCGCCGCGCACCAGCTCGACAAGGACGGGCACCGGGTCACGCCCGTCGACTTCGGCGACATCTGCGTCAACTACGACAAGCAGTGGTTCGCCGACCACAAGCTGACCCCGCCGGCCACCCTCGACGACCTGGCCGAGCCCGCGTACAAGAACCTCCTCGTCACCGAGAACGCCTCCACCTCCTCGCCCGGCCTCGGCTTCCTCCTCGGCACCGCCGCGAAGTACGGCGACGACGGCTGGCAGGACTACTGGAAGAAGCTGAAGGCCAACGGCGTGAAGGTCGTCGACGGCTGGGAGCAGGCGTACAACGAGGAGTTCTCCGGCTCCGCCGGCGGCAAGAAGGCCAAGGCCGACCGGCCGCTCGTGGTGTCCTACGCGTCCTCCCCGCCCGCCGAGGTGATCTTCGCCGACCCGCGGCCCAAGGACGCGCCGACCGGCGTCGCCACCGGCACCTGCTTCCGCCAGACCGAGTTCGCGGGCCTGCTGAGCAACGCGAAGAACCCCGAGGGCGGCAAGGCGCTGATCGACTTCCTGATCTCCCCGCGCTTCCAGGAGGACATGCCGCTCAACATGTTCGTCTACCCGGTGACCGAGGGCGCCGAGGTGCCCGCCGAGTTCACCCGGTACGGTCCCGCCGCCCGGGCTCCCGAGACCATGGAGCCGGCGAAGATCGCCGAGAAGCGCGACGACTGGGTCAAGTCGTGGACCTCGCTCGTAGTGAAGTAGCCCCGAAGCGGCGCACGGGGAACGCGGCGCGGCTCGGGCTGATGGCCCTGCCCGTCGCGTTCTTCGGGCTGTTCTTCGCCTACCCCGTCGCCGCGATCGTCGAGCGGGGACTGCACACCGGCGGGGCCTGGCAGCTGGGCCGGCTCGGCGAGGTGCTCACCGACCCCGGCATCCGGCACGTGCTGTGGTTCACCACCTGGCAGGCCCTCGCCTCCACCGCGCTCACCCTGCTGATCGCGCTGCCCGGCGCCTATGTGTTCGCCCGTCTCGACTTCCCCGGCCGGCAGGTGCTGCGGGCCGTGGTCACCGTGCCGTTCGTGCTGCCCACGGTCGTCGTCGGCACCGCGTTCCTCGCCGTCGTCGGCCGCGGCGGACTCCTCGACGAACTGTGGGGCGTACGGCTCGACACCACCGTGTGGGCGATCCTGCTCGCCCATGTCTTCTTCAACTACGCCGTCGTCGTACGGACCGTCGGCGGACTGTGGGCGCAGCTCGACCCTCGGCAGGAGGAGGCCGCGCGGATGCTCGGCGCGTCACGGTTCGCCGCCTGGCGCACGGTCACCCTGCCCGCGCTGGGGCCCGCCGTCGCGGCCGCGGCCCTCATGGTCTTCCTGTTCACCTTCACCTCCTTCGGCGTGGTGCAGATCCTCGGCGGACCGACGTTCTCGACGCTGGAGGTCGAGATCTACCGGCAGACCACCGAGATCTTCGACCTGACCACCGCCGCCGTGCTCACCCTGGTCCAGTTCGCCGCGGTCGGCGCGATCCTCGCCGTGCACGCCCGGACCGTACGGCGCCGGGAGACGGCCCTGCGGCTGGTGGACGCGTCCCTGACGGCGTCCCGGCCGCGCGGGGCGGGGCAGTGGGCGCTGCTCGCCGCCGTGCTCGCGACCGTGGCCGTGCTCGTCGTGCTGCCGCTTGCGGTGCTGGTGCAGCGGTCCCTGGACGCCCCGGACCTCGGCTACTACCGGGCGCTGACCTCCTCCGACAGCGGAGTGTTCCTGGTGGCCCCGATCGAGGCGATCGGCAACTCGCTGGCCTACGCCGGTGCCGCCACCGCCCTCGCCGTGGTGATCGGCGGGCTCGCCGCGGCCGCGCTGGCCCGGCGGGACGCGGGGCGGCTCGTGCGCGGCTTCGACGCGCTGCTGATGCTGCCGCTCGGCGTGTCCGCGGTGACCGTCGGCTTCGGCTTCCTGATCGCGCTCGACGAGCCGCCGCTGGACCTGCGCGCCTCCTGGATCCTGGTGCCGCTGGCGCAGGCGCTCGTCGGCGTGCCCTTCGTGGTGCGGACGATGCTGCCGGTGCTGCGGGCGGTCGACGCCCGGCTGCGCGAGGCCGCCGCCGTGCTCGGGGCGTCGCCGTGGCGCGTGTGGCGGGAGGTCGATCTGCCGATGGTGCGGCGGGCCCTGCTGGTCGCCGCCGGGTTCGCCTTCGCCGTGTCCCTGGGCGAGTTCGGGGCGACCGTGTTCATCGCGCGCGCGGACAGTCCGACCCTGCCGGTCGCCGTGGCCAAGCTGCTCGGGCGGCCGGGAGACCTCAACTACGGGCAGGCGATGGCCCTGTCGACCATTCTGATGCTGGTGTGCGCGGCGGCGCTGCTGATCCTGGAGCGGCTGCGGACCGACCGGACGGGGGAGTTCTGATGCTGCTGGGCCTCGAAGGGGCGACCGTACGGTTCGGCGGGCGGACGGTGCTCGACGCGGTCGACCTGGAGGTCGCCGAGCACGAGACCGTGTGTGTGCTCGGGCCGAGCGGCAGCGGCAAGTCGACCCTGCTGAGGGTCGTCGCCGGGCTCCAGCCGCTGGACGACGGCCGGGTGCTCCTCGACGGACGCGACCAGAGCGGCGTGCCCGCGCACCGGCGCGGCGTCGGGCTGATGTTCCAGGACCACCAGCTCTTCCCGCAGCGGGACGCCGGCGGCAACGTCGCCTTCGGGCTGCGTATGCGCGGCGCGTCCAGGCGGGAGCAGCAGGAGCGCGTGGCCGAGCTGCTCGACCTCGTCGGCCTGCCGGGCGCCGCGGGGCGGGCCGTGGCCGCGCTGTCGGGCGGCGAGCAGCAGCGCGTGGCACTGGCCCGGGCCCTCGCCCCGAGGCCGCGGCTGCTGATGCTGGACGAGCCGCTCGGCCAGCTCGACCGTTCGCTGCGGGAGCGGCTCGTGGTGGAACTGCGTGAGCTGTTCGGCCGGCTGGGCACGACCGTGCTCGCCGTCACCCACGACCAGGGCGAGGCGTTCGCGCTCGCCGACCGGGTCGTGGTGATGCGGGACGGGCGCATCGCCCAGTCCGGCACGCCGCTTCAGGTGTGGCAGCGGCCGGCCGACGAGTTCGTGGCCCGCTTCCTCGGCTTCGACAATGTCGTGCCCGCGACCGTGACCGGCGAGGCCGCGGACACACCGTGGGGCAAGCTGCCCGTGCCCGAGGGCTCCCCGCAGGGCGCGCACGCCGTCCTCGTCCGGCCGGCCGGGGTACGGCTGGTCCCGGCCGCGGAGGGGCTGCGCTGCACGGTGGCCGCCCGCACCTTCCGGGGCACCCACGTCGCCGTCCGCCTCCAGCCCGAGGACGCGCCCCTGCTGGAGGCGGCCTGCGCGCTGCGGGAGGCGCCGGAGGTCGGCGACGAGGTGGCGGTGGCGTTCGACGCGGCGGAGACGGTCGTGCTCGGCTGACCGGTGCGGCGGCCTGCCGCGGAGGCGGCCGTTTCAGGCCGGGCGGCTCCCGGCCGGGCTGTTCTCGGCCGGGCGGCCCGGGGAGAGGTGCTCTCGGCCGACCGGGCCGAGGGCCCGAAGGGCGGCGGGGCCGTGGGGCGGCGAGGCCGTAGGGCGGCGGTGGGGCGGCGGGTCCGTGGGGTGGCCGTGGGGTGGCGGGACCTGCACGTCGTCGGTTCGGGCGATGATCGTACCGGCCCTGTGGAAAACGCCGTGCCCGCTGATCACGCAGCTCCTACCGTGGGCACCATGACGCGACTGACCCATGACCGCTACTGCGACGAGATCGCCCGCCAGGTGGACCTGTTGAGGTCCCAGGTCACTTCCGGCACCGACCTGTCGGCCACCGTGCCGACCTGCCCCGACTGGTCGCTGGAGCAGCTTCTGCGGCACACCGGCGGCGCCCTGCGCTGGGTGGAGGCGCTGGTGCGCACCCGGGCGGAGAAGGACATCCCCGAGGAGGAGATTCCCCTGGTCGGCGGTCCGGCCGCCGAGGGCGACCCCGCCGCCCTGGACGCCTGGCTGGCGGAGACCGGCGAACTGGTGGTCGCCGCGCTGCGTGCGGCGGGGCCGGACACCGGGGTGTGGTCCTGGGCGAGATCGCAGGACTCGGGCTTCTGGGCCCGTCGGATGTGCCACGAGATCACGGTCCACCGCGCCGACGCGGCCCTGACGACGGGCCTGCCCTACGAGGTCGCGCCCGAGGTGGCGGCCGACGCGATCGACGAGTGGCTGGAGATCGTGCAGTGGCTGGAGCAGAAGACACCCATACGGCCTGACGTCCCCGGCAGCATCCACCTCCATGCCACCGACACCCCGGCCGAGCTGGACGCGGAGTGGCTGATCGAGCTGACGGGAGAGGGCGTCCGGTGGCGGCGCGGGCACGAGAAGGCGACCGTCGCGCTGCGCGGCCCGCTCGTTCCGGTGCTCCTGGCGTTCTACCGCCGGCTGCCGCCGGACGCGCCGGGACTGGAGGTGCTCGGCGAGCGCGGGCTGCTGGACCTCTGGCTGGAGCGGGCCACCTTCGAGTGAGACCCGTCGACGACCCGCTCCGGTGACGCGAGGCGTCAGCTGTTGCTGTTCGAGCTGCGTCGGCGCATGCCGAAGAAGACCGCGCCACCGCCGGCCACGACCAGCGCGGCCGCGACACCGGCGATCAGACCGGTGTTGGAGTTCGCGCCCGTCTCGGCGAGGTTGGACTCACCGGCCGCGGGCGACGGGGCGTTGCCCGGCGTCTCCGCGGGCGGCGCGCTCTCGCTCTCGGGGGCCGACGGGGCCGGCGTGGTGGACTCGGACGGGGCCGGGGCGCTCTCCGAAGGCGTCTGCGACGGCTCGGGCGCCGACGGGGTGGGCTTCGGGGTGTCACCCTTCTTGCAGGGGGTGGACTCCGTCACGAGGTTCGGCTTGATGTCTTCGTCGACGAAGCCCTTGGCCAGGACGTGGATGCGGTACTCCGCATTGGGCTTCCAGTCCTCGGCGAAGGTGATCGTGGTGCCCTCGGCGGACCCCTTCACCTCCTGGGTGCCGACCAGACGGGCGTCGGCGCCGTTGTTCTCCAGGTAGACCGAGATGGTGGCGGTGACGCCGCCCGGGTCCCTGTCGGTGACGGTGATGACACCCTTGTCGCCGTCGCACGTGGCGGCGGCGGTGAACTCGCTGATGTCGCAGGCCAGCGCGTTGCCGGCGAAGCCGAGCGCGAGCGCGGCGGAGGCGGCGGCGACACCGAGGGTACGCACGGAACGGCGTGCGTTGCGGCGGGATATGGACACGTTTGTCCTTAAAGTGAAGTGCAATTGAGGGGGGTTGGGGGGAGGGAGGGGCACCCCCCGGAGGGAATGCTTCAACTCCCCCTGGAGCCTCAAAGATTTATAAGCGCTCCATAAGAAGTGTCAATGCACATACACGTCAACAGCCTCGCCTTTGCCTTCTTATTAACCGCCGAGACGTTTCAGCGCGTCAGGAGCGTCCTCGATCCGGTCGACCAGGGCGATCCGCTCCTCCATGGAGCGCTCCCGGGCGAGGGACCGGAGCAGCGGCCAGGCCGGCAGCCGCTCGGTCCAGTGCGCGCGGCCCACCAGCACCATGGGCCTGGGCTCGCCGCGGGACTCGTAGTAGTTCGGGGTCGCGTTGTCGAAGATCTCCTGCACGGTGCCGGCGGCGCCGGGGAGGAACACCACGCCCGCGTCGGAGCGGGCCAGCAGACCGTCCTCGCGGGTGGCGTTGGCGAAGTACTTGGCTATGTGGGAGGCGAAGGGGTTCGGCGGCTCGTGGCCGTAGAACCAGGTGGGGATGCCCACCGAGGTGCCGCCCTTGGGCCAGCGGGAGCGCACCTCGAAGGCGGCCGCGGCCCAGTCGGTGACGGAGGGGGTGAACTTCGGCACCGCACGCAGGAGTCCGAGGGACTCGCTCAGCATCGCGTCGTCGTACGGGGCGGCGTACGCGCCGAGGTTCGCGGCCTCCATCGCGCCGGGACCGCCGCCGGTGGCGACCGTGAGGCCGGAGCGGGCCAGCTCCCGGCCGAGGCGGGCGGCGCCCTCGTACTCGGGGGTGCCGCGGCCCATGGCGTGGCCGCCCATGACGCCCACCACCCGGGTGCGGGAAAGGAGTTCGTCGAGGGCGTCCGACACGGAGTCGTCGTGGACGGAGCGCAGGGTGGAGGCGTATATGTCACCGTCCGCCCCGGTCCGCTGGAACCAGGCGTAGGCGCGGGCGTCGGGGGTGGCCTCGTAGCCGCCGTCCGCGAGGGAGGCGAACAGCTCGTCGGGCGAGTAGAGCAGGCCGCGGTAGGGATCGAAGGGCAGGTCCGGGACGGGCGGGAAGACCAGGGCGCCGTCCGCGCGGACCTTGGCGGCGGCGTTCTCGCGCATCGGGCAGCCGAGGAAGACGGCGCCCGAGGTGCCGGTGGCGAGGAGCTCACGGGTACGGTCCGTCAGATCGACGGCCTGGACGCGGAATCCGGCGAGGGTGCCGCGGGCGGCGACGGTCGCGTCGAACTCCTCGAGTGTCTCTATCTCGCGGTCGTTGTGGTGGGCCGCATGGGCGGGCATCGTCTGCACCCGCCCATGCTAGGGGCGTTGTCCGGACTGCTCAGGCCCCCGGGCGCCGGGCCCGACACCGTCGTGCTCAGCCCTCGACGGCGGAGGGGTCCATCCAGACGATCTCCCAGGTGTGGCCGTCGAGGTCGTCGAAGGCGCGGCCGTACATGAAGTCCATGTCCTGGACGCGGGGTGAGGCGGTGCCGCCGGCGGCGACGGCCTTCTCCACGAGCTCGTCGACCTTCTCGCGGCTCTCGGCGCTCAGCGCGATCAGGACCTCGCTGGTCTTCGCGGCGTCGGCGATCTCCTTGTCGGTGAAGGTCGCGTAGAACGGCTTGGTGAGCAGCATCGCCACGATCGCGTCGCTGATGACGACCGAGGCGGCGTTGTCGTCGCTGAACTGGGGGTTGATCGAGTAGCCGAGCTCCGTGAAGAACTTCTTCGAGGCGTCGAGGTCGTTCACGGGCAGGTTCACGAAGATCATCTGTTGGTACATGCGGGCTCTCCTGTCGGGTCGTGCGGCGGTGTCGTGCCGTTCGAGGGGTAGACCGGGGGCGGGAGGAGAAGTCATCGCCCTCCGCCGGTCTTTTTCGCCTTCACCCGGCGGGCGGGTCTCAGCCGGTCAGCGGCTGTGCCGCCAGCACCGCGACGACGAGGGTCAGCGGACCGAACACCGCGAGCAGCGCCGCGGCACGCAGGGAGGCGGCCGCGCGCAGGGTGTGCGCCGGTGCGCCGAGGCGCAGCAGCGCGGACGTGGTGCCGGCGCGGGACTGCCGGGCCTCCACGGCGGCGGTGAGCAGGGTGGCCAGGGTGCAGCCGGCGACGAGGAGCGAGCCGAGGACGGTCAGGGGGCCGACGGCGGTGCCCCCGGGGGAGTGGAGCGCGCCCATGGCGTAGGCGGCGGAGGCCACCGCGCAGACGACGCCGAGGGGCCTGCCGATACGGGTCGCCTCGTCCATCAGGACGCGTCCGGCGAGGAGACGGAGGGCACCGGGCCGGACGGCCTGCAGCAGGAGGCCGCACAGATGGGTCAGTCCGGGGCCCGCCAGGGCGAGGCCGGCGGCGGTGAGGCACCAGCCGACGAGGACGCCGAGGGAGTTGCCGGTCAGGCCGCCGGGCAGGGAGAGGCCGGCGGACGCCGTGGCGCGGCCGGCCCATGCCTCCACCGCGAGGCCCGCGGCGAGGGTGGCGATGCCCCAGGGCAGGCCGGTGGGGCCGGGGCGGGGCGCGGGGACGTCCCCGTGCGAGGTGGGGCGGCCG
Organism: Streptomyces sp. NPDC093094; assembly: GCF_044754345.1. Classification (NCBI taxonomy): domain Bacteria; kingdom Bacillati; phylum Actinomycetota; class Actinomycetes; order Kitasatosporales; family Streptomycetaceae; genus Streptomyces; species Streptomyces sp. NPDC093094. The sequence goes on from NZ_JBIVOX010000015.1 coordinate 104,793, forward strand.
GCTTCCCGCAGGCCGGTCCCGTCCGTGCCCGGGTCCGCCGGGGCCGGGCCGGGGAAGGTGTCGCCCGCCTGCGCCCGGCGGGCGCCCGCGCCGGCGTGTGCCGTCCGGACGGCGTGACCGTCGCCCGGGGACTGCGGCCCCGGGCCCAGCCTCGCGCCGAAGCGGCCGTACGTCCCGAAGGTCTCCTTGCCCGTGTCCTTCCCGTACGCCCCGAAGCGGCCGAAGAGCCTCGGCGTGCCGGGGCGGCGCGTCTCGCGCGGGCGCAGGAGCACCGCGACCGAGACGGAGGCGGTGACCGGGACCAGGGACAGCAGGGTCAGGGCGGCCGGGAGCGGGAGCGGCCGGTCCGCCGCCAGGACGTCCATGGCGCCGCCGTCGACGGGCAGGCCGGTGAGGTCGCCGCGGAGATGGAGGAAGAGCAGCAGGGCCAGCATCGAGCCGAGCAGCGTCGACAGGGCGGTGGCCGTCGCGGAGAGGGCCATCAGCCGGGCCGGGCCCAGCCCGATCGCCGAGAGGCCGGGCCGGGGACGGGTGCCGGGATCCGCGCGGGCCACCGCGACCGCGAAGTGGACCGTCGCGGCGAGCGGCACCGCGCACCAGGCCAGACGCAGCAGCGAGGACGCCGTCGTGTCGGGGTGGGACAGGGCGTGGCCGAGGGTGCACAGGAGGAGGAAGCCCGTGCCGGCCGAGGCCACGGCCACCAGCAGGCGGCGCAGCTGGACGGCCGGACGGGCGCCGCGGGTCAGACGGAGAGCGAGCACGTGGCCCGGCCTTCCGACTCGGCCATGGGGGGCAGGTGCACGGTGTTCACCCGGCGTCCGTCCAGCAGGTTGACGGTGCGGTCGGCGAGGGCGGCCGTCTCCGGATCGTGGGTCGCGAGCACCACCGTGATGCCGTGGGAGCGGGCGGCGGTGGTGAGGGTGCGCAGCACGTGCGCGCGGTCGGCGCGGTGCAGCGGGGCGGTCGGCTCGTCGGCGAACAGCACCGACGGGGCCGGGGCGAGGGCCCGGGCGATGCAGACGCGCTGGCGTTCGGCGTGGGTCAGCTCGTGCGGGCGCCTGCGGGACCGCTCGCCGATGTCGAGGCGTTCCAGCCACTCCAGGGCGGCCGTCTTGGCGCGGCGCCGGTTCACGCCGCGCAGCATCAGCGGCAGGGCGGCGTTCTCCCACACGTTCAGCTCGGGGACGAGGGCCGGGGTGGGGTCGATCCAGCAGAAGCGGTCGCGGCGCAGCCGTTCGCGGGCCAGGGGGCCCATGGTGTGCACGGGGACGCTGTTGAACCAGACCTCGCCGCGGCGCGCGGGCACGAGTCCCGACAGACAGGCCAGCAGGGCGGTCTTGCCGCTGCCGCGAGGGCCCCCGACGGCCAGGATCTCGCCCTCGCGGACGCCCAGCGAGACGCCGCTGAGCCCGGGTGAGCCGTCGCTGTGCTGGTAGTGCAGGGACCGTGCCCAGAGCACGTCGTTGTCCGGCGGGGCCTCCATGGCGTACACCTTCGTTCAGATCCGTAGTTCCCGTGCCTTCGTCCCCCGTGCGGGGGAACGAAGGCTGGGCCGATCGGTCACTGGCACGCTAGGCAGCCCGGGAAGGGACCCCGGACAGCACGCGGCCCCGGGCGTCCGTTTCTCACTCGAACGGACGGCACCGGGGCCGGTGTTGATCACCTGAGAGGAAGGTCGGGAAGGAAGACCGGATCCTTGGGGCGGATCAGAGCTTCGTCCACGCCTCCGTCAGGGTCGCGCGCAGGATCTGCTCGATCTCGTCGAAGGTCCCCTGGTCGGAGATCAGCGGCGGGGCGAGCTGCACGACCGGGTCGCCGCGGTCGTCGGCACGGCAGTACAGGCCGTTGTCGTAGAGGGCCTTGGACAGGAAGCCGTACAGGACGCGCTCGGTCTCCTCCTCGTCGAAGGACTCCTTGGTGTGCTTGTCCTTGACCAGCTCGATGCCGTAGAAGAAGCCGTTGCCGCGGACGTCGCCGACGATCGGCAGGTCGTGCAGCTTCTGGAGCGTCTTGAGGAACGCGCCCTCGTTGTCGAGGACGTGCTGGTTGAGGTTCTCCCGCTCGAACAGGTCGAGGTTGGCGAGGCCGACCGCGGCCGACACGGGGTGGCCGCCGAAGGTGTAGCCGTGCAGGAAGGTGTTGTCGCCCTTGTAGAACGGCTCGGCGAGGCGGTCGGAGACGATGCACGCGCCGATCGGGGAGTAGCCCGAGGTCATGCCCTTGGCGCAGGTGATCATGTCCGGGACGTAGCCGAACTTGTCGCAGGCGAAGGTGGTGCCGAGGCGGCCGAAGGCGCAGATGACCTCGTCGGAGACGAGCAGCACGTCGTACCGGTCGCAGATCTCGCGCACGCGCTGGAAGTAGCCGGGCGGGGGCGGGAAGCAGCCGCCGGCGTTCTGCACGGGCTCCAGGAAGACCGCGGCGACGGTGTCCGGGCCCTCGAAGAGGATCTGCTGCTCGATCTGGTCGGCGGCCCAGCGGCCGAAAGCCTCGGGGTCGTCGCCGAAGATCGGGGCGCGGTAGATGTTGGTGTTGGGCACCTTGTGCGCGCCGGGCACCAGCGGCTCGAAGGGTGCCTTCAGGCCCGGCAGGCCGGTGATGGACAGGGCGCCCTGCGGGGTGCCGTGGTAGGCGACCGCGCGGGAGATGACCTTGTACTTGGTCGGCTTGCCGATGAGCTTGAAGTACTGCTTGGCGAGCTTCCAGGCGGTCTCGACGGCCTCGCCGCCACCGGTGGTGAAGAAGACCTTGTTGAGGTCGCCGGGGGCCTCGTGCGCCAGGCGCTCGGCCAGCTCGACGGCCTTGGGGTGGGCGTAGGACCACACCGGGAAGAAGGCGAGTTCGCTCGCCTGCCGGGCGGCGACCTCGGCGAGCTCGGTGCGGCCGTGGCCGGCCTGGACGACGAACAGGCCGGCGAGACCGTCGAGGTAGCGCTTGCCCTTGTCGTCGTAGATGTAGGTTCCCTCACCGCGGACGATGGTCGGGACGGGGGAGTTCTCGTACGACGACATCCGGGTGAAGTGCATCCACAGGTGGTCGTACGCGCTTCGGCTGAGGTCCTTGGTGCTCACGGTTATCGGGTCCTCACGGTTATCGGGTTCCCCACATGTAGGTCTGCTTCTTCAGCTTCAGGTAGACGAAGCTCTCGGTGGAGCGCACGCCGGACAGGGCCCGGATGCGTCTGTTGATGACGTCCAGCAGATGGTCGTCGTCCTCGCAGACGATCTCGGCGAGGATGTCGAACGAGCCCGCGGTCATCACCACGTACTCGACTTCCGACATGGCCGTCAGCGCCTCCGCTATGGACTCCACGTCGCCCTCGACGTTGATGCCGACCATCGCCTGCCGGCGGAAGCCCACGGTGAGCGGGTCCGTGACGGCGACGATCTGCATGACGCCCTGATCGAGCAGCTTCTGCACACGCTGGCGCACGGCGGCCTCGGAGAGTCCCACGGCCTTGCCGATGGCGGCGTACGGCCGGCGGCCGTCCTCCTGGAGCTGTTCGATGATGGCGAGGGAGACGGCATCCAGCTGCGGGGTGCCGTTCCTGGGCTCGCGGGAGTCCTTCTGGTCTGCGCTTCGACTGGCCACGGCCTCACTCTGCACGAGGACTCGACAGTTTCGCAAGGCTGGATCGATGAAATCCGTTGTTTATAAGAGTGATGCGTGCGGATTTCGCAGATCCGGTGCGTCGGGGGGTGTTGAAACCGTGGAAGGAGGGATTAGGGTGGGCATCTCAAGGAATGGACACCCGACAGGAGGGCCGGCAGTGACCACCGAGCTGCGTCGTCTGCGCAACTACATCGACGGAGAGTTCCGGGACGCCGCCGACGGACGGACCACCGACGTGGTGAACCCCGCCACCGGCGAGGCGTACGCCACCGCACCGCTGTCCGGACAGGCGGACGTCGACGCGGCCATGGCGGCCGCCGCCGCGGCCTTCCCGGCCTGGCGCGACACCACCCCGGCCGAGCGTCAGAAGGCCCTGCTGAAGATCGCCGACGCGTTCGAGGAGCGCGCCGAGGAGCTGATCGCCGCCGAGGTCGAGAACACCGGCAAGCCGATCGGGCTCACCCGGTCGGAGGAGATCCCCCCGATGGTCGACCAGATCCGCTTCTTCGCGGGTGCGGCCCGGATGCTGGAGGGGCGCAGCGCCGGCGAGTACATGGACGGCATGACCTCGATCGTGCGCCGTGAGCCGGTCGGCGTCTGCGCGCAGGTCGCGCCGTGGAACTACCCGATGATGATGGCCGTGTGGAAGTTCGCCCCGGCCCTCGCCGCGGGCAACACCGTCGTGCTGAAGCCCTCCGACACCACCCCCGCCTCCACGGTGCTGATCGCCGACATCATCGGCTCGATCCTGCCCAAGGGCGTCTTCAACGTCATCTGCGGCGACCGTGACACCGGCCGTTCGATGGTCGAGCACTCCACCCCGGCCATGGCCTCCATCACCGGCTCCGTACGCGCAGGCATGTCCGTCGCCGAGTCGGCGTCCAAGGACCTCAAGCGCGTCCACCTGGAGCTCGGCGGCAAGGCACCGGTCGTGGTCTTCGAGGACACCGACATCGCCAAGGCCGTCGAGGACATCTCCGTGGCGGGCTTCTTCAACGCCGGCCAGGACTGCACGGCCGCGACCCGGGTGCTCGTGCAGGAGTCCATCCACGACGAGTTCGTCGCCGCGCTCGCCAAGGCCGCCGCCGACACCAAGACCGGTCAGCCGGACGACGAGGACGTCCTCTTCGGCCCGCTGAACAACCCCAACCAGCTCAAGCAGGTCTCCGGCTTCATCGACCGCCTCCCGGCCCACGCCAAGGTCGAGGCGGGCGGCCGTCAGGTCGGCGACAAGGGCTACTTCTACGCCCCGACCGTCGTCTCCGGCCTCAGGCAGGACGACGAGATCGTCCAGAACGAGGTCTTCGGCCCGGTCATCACCGTCCAGTCCTTCACCGACGAGGACCAGGCCGTCGAGTGGGCCAACGGCGTCGAGTACGCCCTCGCCTCCTCCGTCTGGACCAAGGACCACGGCCGCGCCATGCGCATGTCCAAGAAGCTCGACTTCGGCTGTGTGTGGATCAACACCCACATCCCGCTGGTCGCCGAGATGCCGCACGGCGGCTTCAAGAAGTCCGGCTACGGCAAGGACCTCTCCGGCTACGGCTTCGAGGACTACACCCGCATCAAGCACGTGATGACGTCGCTGGACGCGTAGGCACACCGGCGCTGCGACGCGGCCCCGGACGGAGGACGGACCGTCCGGGGCCGCGTCGTGCCCGGGGCGGTTCCGCCGGCACCCGTGCCCCCGTGTCGCCGTGTCCAGCCGTGCCCCCGCGACACCGTCCAGGCGCTCGACAGGGTGTCGGCTGTCCCCGTTTCCGCTCGACGTCCCGTCGATTGTCCCGGCGCGGACGCACCCGGCATCCTTCCGAGGTGCCCTCCAGGATCGCGCGTCCCTCCCGCCGTTCGCTGCTGCGCGCCCTCGGCGCCGCCGCTCTCACCGGGGCGGCCGGCTGCGGCGTGCCGGCCGCGTACGTCGCCCCCGGCGACCGCGCCGCCTCCGACCGGTCCGCCGTCGACAAGCGGCTGACCTGGGCGAACTGGCCGCTGTACATAGACACCGACGACGAGGGCGGGGGTGGCCGGCCCACCCTGGACGCCTTCGAGCGGCGCACGGGCCTGTCCGTCGAGTACGTCGAGGAGATCAACGACAACGACGAGTACTTCGGCAAGATCAGCCCCGCGCTGATGAACCACCAGCCGACCGGCCGCGACCTGATCGTCATCAGCGACTGGATGTGCGCCCGGTTCGTCCGGCTGGGCTGGGTGCAGGCGATGGACCGGGCCCGGCAGCCCAACGTCACGCGGTATCTCGACCCGCTGCTGCGCTCGCCCGCCTTCGACCCGGGCCGCGCCTTCACCGTGCCCTGGCAGTCCGGCATCACCGGCATCGCCTACAACCGCCGGAGGCTGGGCCGCGAGATCCGGCAGGTCTCCGACCTGTGGGCGGACGACCTCAAGGGCCGGGTGACCCTGCTGTCCGGCCTGGACGAGGCGTTCGCGCTGCTGATGCAGGGCGACGGGGTGGACGTGTCACGCGCTGGACCGCCGACGACTTCCACCGGATGTGCGACGGGGTCGAACGGCAGCTGAGCAGCGGCCGGATACGCCGGTTCACCGGCAACGACTACATCAAGGACCTCGCCGGCGGAGACGTCCTGGCCTGCCAGGCGTACTCCGGCGATGTCATCCAGCTCCAGGCCGACGACCCCGACATCCGCTTCGTCGTCCCCGAGGAGGGTGCCGAGCTGTGGTCGGAGTCGCTGATGATCCCCGGCCTCGCCGAGCACAAGGCGAGCGCCGAACGGCTCGTCGACCACTACTACGACCCCGAGGTCGCCGCGGAACTGGCGGCCTGGGTCAACTACGTCTGCCCCGTGCCGGCCGCCCGGGACGTCCTGGCGTCCTCCGGCGACGAGGAGACCGCCGCGCTGGCCGAGAACCCGCTGATCTTCCCCGACGGGACGATGCGCGCGAGGCTGGCCGTCGCACGGGACATCACGGCCGCGGAGCGCACGGAGTTCGGCAGGCGGTGGAACGCGATCGCCGGTCTGTGACGACCGCGTCCCGCCGCCGGCCGGCGGCGGGACTTCCTTGAGCCTCTTCCCCCGGGCCCGGGCGCTCAGTGTCCGTGCGGGGCGTCCTCCGCGTCCTTCGTGTGCTCCGAGTCCTCCGCGTGCTTTGTCGCGGGTGCCGGGGCCGCGGTGCCGTCCGTGCGCACCGTGAAGGCGGCCGTCCGCACCGCGCCGTCGGCCTTGAAGTCGAGGAAGAGGCGGTAGGCGCCGTCGCTCGGCGCGGCGGCGGTGAAGGCGACCTTCGGCCCCGAGGCCGCCGTGCCGTGCGCCTTCTCGTGCGGGTGGACGTGCAGATAGGCCAGATCGCCGGAGCGCAGGGCGACCAGGTGGCCGTAGGCCCCGAGGTAGGGCTGGAGGCGGACGGGCCGGCCGTCCCGGGTGACCTCGAAGGCCAGCTCGCTGTCGGAGCCCGGGGCGAGCGAGCCGGTGAGCCGGACGGTGTAGCCGTCGACGGTGGCCCGCGCGCCGGTCTCGGGGAGCGGGGCGGGCGCGTACCGACCGGTGACCGCGAGGTCGGTGCCCAGCGTCAGGTTCCTGCCGCCCGCGGCGGGCGTGAAGTCGGCGAAGACCCGGTAGGAGCCCGCGGCCGGCAGGTCCGCGCCGACGCTCCAGGTGCCGTCGGCGGCGCGCACCGGGTGCAGATGGCGGTACGCCGTGAGGTCCCGGGACGCCACGATCAGATGCAGCTCCTTCTCGTGCTCGCGCCGGTACTCGGTCACCGGACGCCCGTCCGCGTCGCGCACGGTGAAGCGCAGCACGCTCTTCGCCCCGGCGGATACGCGGCCGGTCTCCAGGTCGAGTGTGTAGCCGCCCTCGGAGACCTGGAGGCCGCCGGGCGGATCCGCCTCGGTGCGCGCCCCGGGGGTGTGGCCGCCGTGCGCGGCGGGCTTCTCGTCCGGGCCGGAGGAGACCGGGCCGACGGCGTCCCCGACGGCGAAGGCCGTGCCGAAGGTGGCGGCCACGGCCGCGGCGAACGCGGCGATCTTCACTGCGGGCTTCATCTCGGGCTCCTGGGTACGGGGGACGGTGCGAAGCGACCTCTTCATTCATACATACCCCCCTGGGGTATGGCAAGGCTTGCCAGGAAATACCTGTGGGGGGTATATCTGGAGGAGTCAGATACCCCCTAGGGGTATGCATCGGTCCTGGAGGACTCCTCATGACCACGACGGCCCCCGAGGCCACCGACGCAGGCCGGGTCGAACTCGCCATCGGCGGTATGACCTGCGCCTCCTGTGCGGCGCGCATCGAGAAGAAGCTCAACCGCATGGACGGCGTCACCGCCACGGTCAACTACGCGACCGAGAAGGCGAAGGTGACCTTCTCGGGCGCCGTGACCGTGCCCGACCTGATCGCGACGGTCGAGGCCACCGGGTACACCGCGCAGGAGCCGCGCCCGGCCGTGTCCGGGGCCGTCCCCGCGCAGGGCACCCCCGAGCCCGATGAACTGCGGCCGCTCAGGGAGCGCCTGGTGACGGCCGTGGTGCTGGCCGTGCCGGTGATCGCGATGGCGATGGTCCCGGCGCTCCAGTTCGAGTACTGGCAGTGGCTGTCGCTGACCCTGGCGGCGCCCGTGGTGACCTACGCGGCCTGGCCGTTCCACCGGGCCGCGTGGACCAACGCCCGGCACGGGGCCGCGACGATGGACACCCTCGTCTCGGTCGGCACCTCGGCGGCGTTCCTGTGGTCGCTGTGGGCTCTCTTCCTCGGCACCGCCGGGACGCCGGGCATGACCCACCCCTTCGAGCTGACCGTCGCCCGCACCGACGGCTCGGGGAACATCTACCTGGAGGCCGCGGCCGGGGTCACCGCCTTCATCCTGGCCGGGCGCTACTTCGAGGCCCGCTCCAAGCGCAAGGCGGGCGCCGCGCTGAAGGCGCTGCTGGAACTGGGCGCCAAGGAGGTCACCGTCCTGCGCGGCGGCCGCGAGGAGCTGATCCCGGTCGGCGAGCTGCGGGCGGGCGACCGCTTCCTGGTCCGTCCGGGGGAGAAGATCGCGACCGACGGCACCGTGGTGGAGGGCTCCTCCGCCGTGGACGCCTCGATGCTGACCGGCGAGTCCGTGCCCGTCGAGGTCGGCGCCGGCGACGGCGTCACCGGGGCCACCCTGAACGCGGGCGGCCGGCTGGTCGTCGAGGCCACCCGGGTCGGCGCCGACACCCAGCTCGCCCGGATGGCCCGGCTCGTGGAGGACGCGCAGAACGGCAAGGCCGCCGCCCAGCGGCTCGCCGACCGCATCTCCGGCGTGTTCGTCCCGGTCGTCATCGCCCTCGCGGTCGCCACCCTGGGCTTCTGGCTCGGCAGCGGGGCGGACCTGACCGCAGCCTTCACCGCCGCCGTCGCGGTGCTGATCATCGCCTGCCCCTGCGCCCTGGGCCTGGCCACGCCGACCGCGCTGATGGTCGGCACCGGGCGGGGTGCCCAGCTCGGCATCCTGATCAAGGGGCCCGAGGTGCTGGAATCCACCCGCAAGGTCGACACCGTCGTGCTGGACAAGACCGGCACCGTGACCACCGGCCGCATGACCCTCCTCGCCGTCCACACCGCCGACGGCACCGACGAGGCCGACGTCCTGCGTCTGGCGGGAGCCCTGGAGCACGCCTCCGAGCACCCCGTCGCCCAGGCGGTCGCAGCCGGTGCCGCGGCCAAGGCGGGGCCCCTGCCCGTGCCGGAGGACTTCGCCAACGTCGCCGGTCTCGGCGTGCAGGGCGTCGTCGACGGACACGCCGTCCTGGTCGGCCGCGAGAAGTTGCTCGCCGAGTGGGCGATCGAACTGCCCACCGCGCTGAAGGAGGCGAAGGCGGCCGCCGAGTCCGCCGGGCGGACGGTGATCGCGGTCGCCTGGGACGGCGAGGCCCGCGCGGTGCTGGAGGTCGCCGACGCCGTCAAGGACACCAGCCGCGAGGCCGTCACCCGGCTGCGCGCCCTCGGGCTGACCCCGATCCTGCTCACCGGGGACAACGAGGCCGTCGCCCGCGCCGTGGCCGCCGAGGTCGGCATCGCCCCCGAGCACGTGATCGCCGGGGTCATGCCGCAGGACAAGGTCGACGTCGTCGAGCGCCTCCAGGGCGAGGGCCGTTCGGTCGCCATGGTCGGCGACGGCGTCAACGACGCGGCCGCGCTGGCCCGGGCCGACCTGGGTCTGGCCATGGGCACCGGCACCGACGCCGCCATCGAGGCGGGCGACCTCACCCTGGTCCGCGGGGACCTGCGGGTGGCGGCCGACGCGATCCGGCTGGCCCGCCGCACGCTGGGCACCATCCGCTCCAACCTGTTCTGGGCCTTCGCCTACAACGTCGCCGCGCTGCCGCCGGCCGCGGCGGGACTGCTCAACCCGATGCTCGCCGGAGCGGCCATGGCCTTCTCCTCGGTCTTCGTGGTCGGCAACTCCCTGCGGCTGCGCCGCTTCCGGGCGGCCGTGTGACAACACCCAGGAGCGGGGCCCCCGTTGCGACGGGGACCCCGCTTTTGAACGCGTTCAACAACGGCGTACGCTGAGCGCCATGAATGACAGAGCCGCCCTGCTGAAGGGCATCCGCGCCTGGCTGGTCCTCTTCGTCGTCTGCCTGGTGCTCAGCGGGGCCACGGCCTTCCCCCTCGTCCACGAACTGCGCTGGACCGAGGACCTGCTGCACGCCCTGTCCGTGCAGGACCACCTGCCGGGGCTGACGGACTGGATCACCCGGGTGCGCCGCGGACTCGACACCGCCGACGCCGACTTCCCGTTCCTGCTCTACGGCACCGACTGGCTCGCCTTCGCCCATCTGGTCATCGCCGTCGCCTTCTACGGCGTCTTCCGGGACCCGGTCCGCAACATCTGGGTCGTGGAGTTCGGGATGATCGCCTGCGCCGGGATCGTCCCGCTCGCCCTGATCTGCGGACCGATCCGCGGCATCCCCTTCTGGTGGAGCGTCGTCGACATGTCCTTCGGCGTCTTCGGGGTGATCCCGCTGTACGTCGTGCGCCGCAGGATCAAGCGGCTGGAGGCACTCACCGCCGTGCCGCCGGGGCGTGAGCCCGCCGCGGCGTGGACCCGCCGTGGCGTGGACCCCGCGCCGGACCGGGGGTGAACGCCGTACCGGTCACCGCGTGAACGCCGGGAAGGCGAAGCGCTGCGCGATCTGCAGGCCCTGCGAGCGCGCGTCGGTGGAGTTGACGGAGTAGACCACCGTCCGGCACAGGTCCGGGGTCGCGGCGACACCCGTGGCGTACCCCGGGCGCGAGCCCGACTTGCCCCAGATCTCCTGGCCGCCGAGGGTGAAGCGCTCCAGCGCCATGCCGTACCGCGCCCCGTCGAACGGCACGGTCAGCATCTCCTTCACCAGCGCGGGGGGCACGACCCGGCCGCCGAGGACGCCCTTCAGCAGCCGTTCCAGGTCGGCGGTCGTGGAGATCAGGTCGCCGGCCGCCCAGCGGTCCGACATGTTCCACTCGGTCACGTCGACCAGCTCGCCGTCGATCCACTCGTAACCGCGGTTGTGCGGGCCGTGCACCCGCGGATCGGTGCCCGCGGGGAAGGACGAGTGACGCATGCCCAGCGGCCGGAACACCCTCGTCCGCGCCTGGTGCGCGTACGAGTCGCCGGTGACCTTCTCGATCAGCATGGCGAGCACGGTGTAGTGGATGTTGCCGTACGTCTGCTGCGAACCGGGCCGGTACGCCGGGCCCTGGGCGACCGCGGACGCCACCACCTCCTGCGGGGTCAGCGTCTCGAAGCGGTGCGGGAACATCTCCTCGGTCGTGTCGCCCAGCCCCCGCCCCGGCCGCAGCCCGCTGGTGTACGTCAGCAGTTGCCGCACGGTGACCGGCTCGAAGGCGTCGGTGAGCAGGCCCGGCAGATACTCCTGCACGGTGCCGTCGAGAGCGATGCGTCCTTCGGCGACCAGCTGCAGCACGACCGACGCGGTCACCAGCTTGGTCGTCGAGCCCGCCCGGAAGCGGCCGTGCTCCAGCGCCGGCGCCCCGGTCCGCAGGTCGCGCACCCCGGCCGCGCCGTGCCAGCCGCCCGCGCCGCCGACGCGGACCAGCGCGGCCGTCACCTCGTCGTCCGGGATCCCGGTGAGCGCGGCGGCGAGCGCCTCCCGGTCCGGGCCGGGCGTCGACGCGCACCGCGCGGCGGAGGGACGAGCGTCGGACGCGGCGAACACGGGGGCGGCCAGCGGACCGGCCGCGAGAGCCAGCGCGAGGGAGGCGGCGACGACGGTCGTACGGCGGTGCGGGCGCATGGGCGGATCTCCTCGGGACGGTCGGGACGGTCGGGACGATCAGGACGATCGGATCGGTGCGATCAATCCTGCGGCCCCGCCTGCCCGGGCGGATCATCACCGAGGAGGGCCCCCGCCCTGGGGAAACCCCGATCAACTCGCCCGTGCGCAAGGGGAAGTTGTCAGGGACCGACCCCTACGGGGCCGGCCTGAGCCCGGTCAGGACGTCGACCCGGTTGGTGGTGATCGAGTCGACGCCCAGGCCGATGAGGCGGCGCATGCTGCGACGGGTGTCCGGCGTCCACACCGACAGCAGCCGCCCGTCCCGGTGCACCCGCTCGACCAGTTCACGGCCGACCAGCGTCCAGCGGTAGTTCAGCCACCGCGGCCCGACCGCGTCCAGCAGCGCGGGCCGCGGCGGCGCGAGCGTCGTCCAGGTCAGCGCGATCTCGGCCGCCGGGTCGGCCGCCCGCACGGCCAGCATCGCGTGGGCGCCGGCGCAGTAGTACACCCGGTCCTGCGCGCCGCACTCGCGCACCGTGTCCACCACCCTGCGCGCCGCGCGGACCTCGGACGTCCCCGGCAGGTCGAGCATGACCCGGTGTCCGTCGGTCGCCGCGAGCGCCTCCGCCAGCGTCGGCACCGCCCCGGCGGTGAGCCCGCGCACCTCGTCCGCGGACAGCCCGAGCAGAGGCCGGTCCACCTCCCACAGCCGCTTCAGCGTCGCGTCGTGCAGCAGCACCGGGACGCCGTCCCGGGTGAGCCGTACGTCGACCTCGACGGCGTCCGCGCCCAGGCCGAGCGCGGCACGCAGGGAGTCGAGGGTGTTCTCGCGGAAGCGGTAGGGGTCACCGCGATGGGCCACGGCGGTCACGTTCTGCATGGGCCCATTGTGATCTGCCGTCAGGACGCCAGCCACGCCGAGGTGTACGTGTCGATCTCCTCGGCGATCCGGGCCTTGCCCGCCTCGTCGAGGAAGGACGCCTCGACGGCGTTCTTCGCGAGGCCGGCCAGGCCCCGTTCGTCGAGGCCGAGCAGACGCGCGGCGACCGCGTACTCGCTGTTGAGGTCGGTGCCGAACATCGGCGGGTCGTCGGAGTTGACCGTCACCAGCACCCCGGCGCGCACGAACTCCTTGATCGGGTGCTCGTCCAGCGTGGTGACCGCGCGCGTGGCGATGTTGGAGGTCGGGCACACCTCCAGCGCGATCCGGTGGTCGGCGAGGTGCCGGAGCAGCTTCTCGTCCCGCGCGGAGCTGGTGCCGTGCCCGATCCGCTCGGCGCCGAGGTGGGTCAGCGCGTCCCACACCGTCTCCGGGCCGGTCGTCTCGCCGGCGTGCGGCACCGAGTGCAGCCCGGCGGCGATGGCACGGTCGAAGTACGGCTTGAACTGCGGCCGGGGCACACCGATCTCGGGCCCGCCGAGCCCGAAGGAGACCAGGCCCTCCGGGCGCAGCCGGTCGTCGGTGGCCAGCCGCACGGTCTCCTCGGCGGAGGCCAGACCGGCCTCGCCGGGGATGTCGAAGCACCAGCGCAGCACGGTCCCGAACTCGGCCTCCGCGGCCTTGCGCGCGTCCTCGATCGCGTCCATGAACGCCCGCTCGTCGATGCCGCGCCGGGTGGAGGAGTACGGCGTGATGGTCAGCTCGGCGTAACGCACCTGCTGCCGGGCCAGTTCACGGGCGACCTCGAACGTCAGCAGCCGGACGTCCTCCGGGGTGCGGATCAGGTCGACGACCGACAGATAGACCTGGATGAAGTGGGCGAAGTCCGTGAACGTGAAGTAGTCGGCGAGCGCCTCGGGGTCGGTGGGCACCTTGGAGTCGGGGTGGCGGGCGGCCAGTTCGGAGACGATCCGGGGGGAGGCGGAGCCGACGTGGTGGACGTGCAGTTCGGCCTTGGGCAGTCCGGCGATGAAAGCGTGCAGGTCGCGGGCGCCGGAGGCGGCGGACGGGGCGAAGCGGTCGGTCAAGGGGTTCCTCCCCGGGAACGGCGTCCCCGGCCGGGGGCCGTGGGGGACGCGGGTGATCGGCTGATCGGTGACTCGGGATCATCGTAGGCCGGGGCGGGACGGTCGTGCCGCTGCACGTAGCATGGCGGTACGGACGACAGAGGGGATCCCGAGCATGTCCGACGACGCGCAGCCGCCGGTCACGCCGGAGCACAACGCCGGCGCGGCACCGCCGTCCGACACCGATCCCTGGGCCGCGCCCCGCGACACCGCCCCGCGTGTTCCCCTGGGCAAGGGCGACACCCCGCAGACGGGGGCCACGCAGGACGGCCGTGACCTGTGGGCGCCGCCCGCCGACGACCCCGGGCCCGGGCACACCATCGCCTCCGGGGCCCTGCCCGTGGTGAACCCCTCCATGCACGACCAGCAGACCGTGACCTCCATGCCGAGCGTGGGCGGCACCCCGCCGTCCGGCACCTGGAGCGACCCGTCCGCGCAGGCCCCCGGCGGCTTCCCGCCGCCCGCGGCGACCGGCGCGGGGCCCTACGCGCCGCCCGGTGCCGCCGATCCCTTCGCCGCGCCCGGTGCGGGCGAAGCCGTGCCGCCGCCGCCCATCGCGCCCGACGGGCCGGGGGCGGCGTACGGCTATCCCGGCGCGGTCACCGGCTACGGCTACCCCGGGACGGGCACCGGCTACGGCTACCCGGCCCCCGTCGTGCAGCCCGCCCCCGGCCCCGGGTACTACGGCTGGCCCGGAGCGCCGGTCGTCCCCAGCAACGGCATGGGCACGGCCGGGCTGGTGCTCGGGATCATCGCGGACGTCATCTTCTGCCTGTGGCCGGTCGCGATCGTGGTCGGCATCCTGGCCGTGATCTTCGGCGCGGTCGGCCGGGGCAAGGCGAAGCGCGGCGAGGCCACCAACCCCGGCCAGGCGCTCGCCGGGATCATCTGCGGCGTCGTGGGCATCGCGCTGGGCATCGGCCTGGGCGCCCTGGTGATCGCCAACCCGTAGGCCCGGGAGCCCCGTGGGCCCGGGAGCCCGGGAGTCTTGTGGCCCGGGGAAACCCGTGGGCCGGCAAAACCCGTGGGCCCGGGGAGCCCCGTGGGTCCGGGAGCCCGGGAGTCTTGTGGCCCGGGGGACCCCGTGGCTCCGGGGGACCCCGTGGCTCCGGGGAAACCCGTGGCTCCGGGGAACCCTGTGGCTCTGGGGAACCCCGTGGGCCGGCAAAACCCGTGGGCCCGGGAGCCCCGTGGCTCCGGGGAACACCGTGGTTCCCGGGAAATCCGTGGGCCGGGGAACACCGGTGGCCCCGGGGCGAACCCGTGGCACGGGGGACGAGGGCTGCGCCGGTCCGGCCGGAGCCGGAGCCGGAGCCGGGGCCGGGGCCGGGGTGGCCCGCCGGGTCACTCCGCCGCGCCGCTCCGCAGCCGCTCCCGGGCCTCCATCAGGGCGAAGCCCAGCAGATTCGGTCCGCGCCAGCGCTGCGGATCCCAGGCCCCGGCGTCCTTCGCGGCGAGTCCGATGCCCCAGATCCGGTCCACCGGGCTCGCCTCCACCAGGACCCGCTCCCCGGTGCCCAGCAGGAACGCCCGCAGGTCGGCGTGCGCGGCGAACTTGTGCACGCTGCCCTCGACCACGATCCCGAACCGCTCGCGCGCCCATGTGCGCTCGTCGAACCCCCGCACCAGCCGCCCGGCGTTCTTCGCCTCCGACGGATGCTCCGCGGCCAGCACCTGCCGCTCGGCCTCGGCGTCACCGAACAGCCGTGCCTTGCCGGCCATCATCCAGTGCTCGGCCGTCGAGTACGCCACGCCGTCCACCGTGAACGGGGACGGCCACCACTGGCTCAGACAGCCCGGACCGACGCTTCCGTCGCTCCGCGGCCGGTGCCCCCAGAAGTGCAGATACCTGACGCCGGCTCCCGCGCCGACCTCCCTGAGCAGGGCCTCCCGAGAATCGATCTTTCGCATGCACGCGAGTCTGGCACGCACCACGGACAGTCCGTCCTCGGTTTTTCCCGTCGACTCGACACCTGGTCGACAGATTCCGTTGCGTAACCAAAAGGCAACAACGGAATCACTTGTTGGAGTCCATCTGCTCTGTCAGGATCGGCACTCAAATCGAGCTGGAGCTACGCCACCCGCCCCCGTGGACAGCGGGGGGAAGGCGGAGGAGAGCGACATGCACAACCCGGGCAGAGCCACCCCGGAACGATTCCCCGCACAGGACCGCTTCGCAGCCGGGGCGCAGTACATCGCCGGCCGCTTCACCCGGGGCACCTCGGGCCGCACGCACGAGGTCGTCGACCCGGCCACCGCGGAGACGGTCCTCACCTACGAGCTGGCCGGCCCCGACGACGTCGACGCGGCGGTCGCCGCCGCCCGCGCGGCCTTCCCCGGCTGGTCCGCGGCCACCCCCGGCGAGCGCTCCGACGCGCTGCACCGGCTCGCCGAGGTGCTCGCCGACCGCGCCGAGGAGTTCGCCCGCGCCGAGTCCCTCCAGTGCGGCAAGCCGCTGAAGCTGACCCGTGAGTTCGACGTGCCGGGCACGATCGACAACGCCGCGTTCTTCGCGGGCGCCGCCCGGCACCTGGCGGGCCAGTCCGCCGGCGAGTACTCCGGCGACCACACCTCGTACGTCCGCCGTGAGCCCATCGGCGTGGTCGGCTCCATAGCCCCCTGGAACTACCCCCTCCAGATGGCCGCCTGGAAGATCCTCCCGGCGATCGCGGCGGGCAACACCATCGTGCTCAAGCCCGCCGAGCTGACCCCGCTCACCTCCCTGCTGTTCGCCGAGGCATGCACCCAGGCGGGCATCCCCGACGGGGTCGTCAACATCGTCACCGGCACCGGCAAGGAGGCCGGCGAGCACCTGGTCGGCCACCCCGACGTGGCCATGACCTCCTTCACCGGCTCCACCGCGGTCGGCCGGCGCGTCGCCGAGGTGGCCACCGCCACCGTCAAGCGGATCCACCTGGAGCTGGGCGGCAAGGCCCCCTTCCTGGTCTTCGACGACGCCGACCTGGACGCCGCGGTGCACGGCGCGGTCGCGGGCGCCCTCATCAACACCGGGCAGGACTGCACCGCGGCCACGCGCGCCTACGTGCAGCGGCCGCTGTACGAG
The DNA here is from genome assembly GCF_044754345.1 of Streptomyces sp. NPDC093094. NCBI lineage: Bacteria > Bacillati > Actinomycetota > Actinomycetes > Kitasatosporales > Streptomycetaceae > Streptomyces > Streptomyces sp. NPDC093094. The sequence continues at coordinate 121,700 of NZ_JBIVOX010000015.1, forward strand.
GCGTTCGTGGAGCGGACGGCCGCCCTGATGGACACCGTCCGGCTCGGCGACCCCTTCGCCCACGGCACCGACCTCGGCCCGCTCGTCTCCCACGCGCAGCGCGACCGGGTGGCCGCCTTCGTCGGCCGGGCGCGTGGCTACGCGCGCGTGGTCACCGGCGGCGAGGCACCCGAGGGCGACCTGGCCGAGGGCGCCTACTACCGGCCGACGCTGGTCGCCGACGCCGCCCAGGACAGCGAGATCGTCCAGGCCGAGATCTTCGGGCCCGTCCTGGTCGTGCTGCCCTTCGACACCGACGACGACGGCATCGCGCTCGCCAACGACACCCCCTACGGGCTCGCCGCCTCCGCGTGGAGCCGTGACGTCTACCGGGCCAACCGCGCCACCCGCGAGATCAAGGCGGGCTGCGTGTGGGTGAACGACCACATCCCGATCATCAGCGAGATGCCGCACGGCGGCTACAAGGCGTCGGGCTTCGGCAAGGACATGTCCGTGTACTCGTTCGAGGAGTACACCCAGATCAAGCACGTCATGTTCGACAATACGGCGGTCGTCAGGAAGGACTGGCACCGCACGATCTTCGGGGACCGATAGCAGAACCTGGCCGTCCGACCCGCGGCCGACCGACCTCCCGAAAGGGCACCAGACGCATGGAGCAGTACGAGCCCGACCGCCTCTCCACGGCCCAGGTGGCCGCCATGCGGCGCAGCTTCCGCAACGGCAGGGCCTCCCTCACCCGCCGGTCCCTGCTGCGCGCCTCCGCCGGCGGCGCGCTCGCGGTCGGCGGGGCGGCCGCCCTGAGCGGCTGCGGCATCCCCGCCGCGGGCAAGACGCAGGGCGGTCAGTCCGCCGACGACCGCTCGGCGAAGGAGAAGACCGTCAACTTCTCCAACTGGACCGAGTACATGGACGTGGACGAGAGCGAGAAGCACCACCCCACGCTCGACCGGTTCACCGAGCGCACCGGCATCAAGGTCAAGTACACCGAGGACATCAACGACAACGTCGAGTTCTTCGGCAAGATCAAGCCGCAGCTCGCGGCGGGCCAGGACACCGGGCGCGACATCATCGTGCTCACCGACTGGCTCGCGGCCCGGCTGATCCGCCTCGGCTGGGTCCAGAAACTGGACCCGTCCAACCTGCCGAACGCCTACGCCAACCTCTCCCCCCAGTTCCGCTCCCCGGACTGGGACCCGGGCCGCGCCTACTCGTACGTGTGGCAGGGCATCTCGACCGTCATCGCGTACAACAAGAAGGCGCTGGACGGCGTCGAGGTGAAGTCGGTCTCCGACCTGCTCGACAACCCGAAGCTCAAGGGCCGGGTCGGCTTCCTGTCGGAGATGCGCGACACCATCGGCATGACGCTGCTGGACATGGACAAGGACCCCGCGAAGTTCACGGCCGACGACTACGACGCGGCGGTCGCCCGGCTGCAGAAGGCCGTCGACAAGGGCCAGATCCGCCGTTTCACCGGCAACGACTACACCTCGGACCTGAGCAGCGGGGACTTCGCCGCCTGCGTCGCCTGGGCCGGGGACGTCGTCCAGCTGAAGGCCGACAGCGACGACATCGGCTTCATCATCCCGGACAGCGGCTACATCACCTCGACCGACAACATGCTGATCCCCAACAAGGCCCGCCACAAGGCGAACGCCGAGCGGCTCATCGACTACTACTACGAGCCGGAACCGGCCGCCGAGCTCGCCGCGTACATCAACTTCGTCTGTCCCGTCGACGGCGTGAAGGGCGAACTGTCGAAGATCGACGCGGACGTGGCGGACAACCCGCTGATCATTCCCGACAAGGCGATGATCGAGAAGTCCCGTGCCTTCCGCTCGCTGAGCTCGAAGGAAGAGACGGAATTCGAACTGAAGTTCGCGAAGCTGACGGGGGCGTGACCGACGTGACCACCAAGAACGACCACACCGGTGACGTCCGCCTCACCGGCATCAGCAAGACCTACGCAGGCGGCTTCACCGCCGTGCAGCCGCTCGACCTGACCGTCCCGCAGGGCTCCTTCTTCGCCCTGCTCGGCGCCTCCGGCTGCGGCAAGACCACCACCCTGCGCATGATCGCGGGCCTGGAGGAACCGACCACCGGCACGGTCTTCCTCGGCGACCAGGACGTCACCGGCCTCCCCCCGTACAAGCGGCCGGTGAACACGGTCTTCCAGTCCTACGCCCTCTTCCCGCACCTCGACATCTTCGAGAACGTCGCCTTCGGTCTGCGCCGGCGCGGCATCAAGAGCGTGAAGAAGCAGGTCGAGGAGATGCTGGAGCTGGTCCAGCTCGGCGAGCAGGCGCGCAAGAAGCCGCACCAGCTCTCCGGCGGCCAGCAGCAGCGCGTCGCGGTCGCCCGCGCGCTGATCAACCACCCCAAGGTGCTGCTCCTCGACGAGCCCCTCGGCGCCCTCGACCTCAAGCTGCGCCGCCAGATGCAGCTGGAGCTCAAGCGCATCCAGACCGAGGTCGGCATCACCTTCGTGCACGTCACGCACGACCAGGAGGAGGCCATGACGATGGCCGACTCGGTCGCCGTGATGAACGCCGGACGCGTCGAGCAGCTCGGCGCCCCCGCCGACCTCTACGAGAACCCGAGGACCACCTTCGTCGCCAACTTCCTCGGCACCTCCAACCTCATCGAGGCCGAGGTCGACTCCCGCAGCGGCGACGACATCGTCCTCAGGGCGGGCGGCGGCAAGCTCGTCCTGCCCGCCGGCCGCTCCACCGCGCCCGCCGCGCCCGGCGGCAGGATGCTGGTCGGGGTGCGCCCGGAGAAGATCTCCCTCGCCCACGCCGACGACGCCGGTGAGATACCCGACGGCCGCAACCGCATCACGGGCAAGATCGCCGACGCGAGTTTCATCGGCGTCTCCACGCAGTACGTCGTCGACAGCCCGGTCTGCCCCGAGCTCTCGGTCTACGTCCAGAACGTCGACCGCGACACCCGGCTGGTCCCCGGCGCGGACGTCGTCCTGCACTGGAACCCGGCCCACACCTTCGGACTGGACGCCGCCCAGGCCGTCGAGGCGGGCATCCAGGAAGAGGCGGTCTGATGGCGACGCTCACCGAGGCGCCGCCGCTCGCGCCCGCCCCCGAGAAGGCGAAGCCCCCGCGCAGGCGGGGCCGCTGGACGCCCTACCTCCTGCTGCTGCCCGGACTCGCCTGGCTGGTGGTGTTCTTCGCGCTGCCGATGGTCTACCAGGCGTCGACCTCCGTGCAGACCGGCTCCCTGGAGGAGGGCTACGAGGTCACCTGGCAGTTCTCGACGTACTGGGACGCCCTGACCGAGTACTACCCGCAGTTCCTGCGCTCGGTGCTGTACGCGGGCTCGGCGACGGTCCTGTGTCTGCTGCTGGGCTACCCGCTCGCGTACCTCATCGCCTTCCGCGCGGGCCGCTGGCGGAACCTGATCATGATCCTGGTGATCGCCCCGTTCTTCACCAGCTTCCTGATCCGCACCCTGGCCTGGAAGACGATCCTCGCGGACAGCGGCCCGGTCGTGGAGACGCTCAACACGCTGCACGTCCTGGACGTCACCGACTGGCTCGGCATGACCGCGGGCGACCGGGTGCTGGCCACCCCGCTGGCGGTGGTGTGCGGTCTGACGTACAACTTCCTGCCGTTCATGATCCTGCCGCTGTACACCTCGCTGGAGCGCATCGACCCGCGCCTGCACGAGGCGGCGAACGACCTGTACGCGCGGCCGTCCACCACCTTCCGCAGGGTCACCTTCCCGCTGTCGATGCCGGGTGTCGTCTCGGGCACCCTGCTGACCTTCATCCCGGCCGCCGGCGACTACGTCAACGCCGACCTGCTCGGCTCCACCGACACCCGCATGATCGGCAACGTCATCCAGACGCAGTTCCTGCGGATCCTGGACTATCCGACGGCGGCCGCGCTCTCCTTCATCCTGATGTTCGCGATCCTCGTCATGGTGACGCTCTACATCCGCAAGTCCGGCACGGAGGATCTGGTCTGAATGGCCTTCGTCAACTGGCTCAAGCGCCACTTCGTCGTCATCGCCGGCCTGATCACGCTCGGCTATCTGCTGCTGCCGAACGTCGTCGTGACGGTGTTCTCCTTCAACGATCCCAAGGGCCGCTTCAACTACCAGTGGCAGGAGTTCTCCACCGAGGCATGGACCGACCCGTGCGGTGTGGCGGGCATGTGCGACTCCCTCACCCTCAGCCTCCGGATCGCCTTCTGGTCGACGCTGGGCGCCACCGCCCTCGGCACGATGATCGCCTTCGCCCTGGTGCGCTACCGCTTCCGGGCGCGCGGCGCGGTCAACTCGCTGATCTTCATGCCGATGGCGATGCCCGAGGTCGTCATGGCCGCCTCGCTGCTCACCCTGTTCCTCAACATGGGCGTCCAGCTGGGCTTCTGGACGATCCTGATCGCCCACGTCATGTTCTGCCTCAGCTTCGTCGTGACCGCCGTCAAGGCCCGTGTCATGTCGATGGACCCGAGGCTGGAGCAGGCCGCGCAGGACCTCTACGCCGGCCCGTTCCAGACCTTCGTCCGGGTCACCCTGCCCATCGCGGCACCCGGAATCGCCGCGGGCGCGCTGCTCGCCTTCGCGCTCTCCTTCGACGATTTCATCATCACCAATTTCAACGCGGGCTCGACCGTCACCTTCCCCATGTTCGTCTGGGGATCGGCCCAGCGCGGAACGCCCGTCCAGATCAACGTCATCGGTACGGCCATGTTCGTCATCGCCGTACTGCTCGTCCTGACCTCCATGGTCGTCAGCAATCGCCGCAACAAGCAAAAGGCGTAGAGCCCTTGTAGGGAGTTGAAATCATGGCCCCTGGTGCCATGAGCCGTGGCAGTCGATCGATCAGAGCACTCTCCGACGTCCAGCCGGTCCCGTACTGGCTGGACGACCCCGGCAGGCCCCGCCCCGAGCCCGCCCTGACGGGCGCCGAGACCTGCGACCTGCTGGTCGTGGGCGGCGGCTACAGCGGGCTGTGGACCGCGCTGCTCGCCAAGGAGCGCGACCCGCAGCGGGACGTCGTACTGCTGGAGGGCCGCGAGGTGGGCTGGGCCGCCTCGGGCCGCAACGGCGGCTTCTGCGCCGCCTCCCTCACCCACGGCCTGCCCAACGGGCTCGCCCGCTGGCCGGACGAGATCCACCGGCTCCAGGAGCTGGGCGCCCGCAACCTCGACGAGATCGAGAAGGCGGTCGCCCGGCACGGGATCGACTGCGACTTCGAGCGCACCGGCGAGATCGACGTGGCCACCGAGACGTACCAGGCGTGGGAACTGCGCGACTGGTACGAGGAGATGGAACGCCACGGCCTCGCCGACGGCGTCGACTTCCTCGACGCCGACGCGGTGCGCGAGCAGGTCGACTCGCCCACCTTCCGGGCGGGCCTGTACGACCGGCGCGGTGTGGCCATGCTCAACCCGGCCAAGCTGGTCTGGGGCCTCAAGCGCGCCTGCGCGGAGCTGGGCGTCCGGGTGTACGAGCACACTCCCGCCCTCACCCTGAAGCCGTACGGCGCCGGGATGGAGGTCACCACCCCCTACGGCGGCGTCCGCGCCCGCAAGGTCGCGCTCGGCACGAACATCTTCCCGAACCTGGTCAGGAGGGTGCGGTCGTTCACGGTTCCCGTCTACGACTACGCCCTGATGACCGAGCCGCTCACCGAGGAGCAGCTCGCCTCGGTCGGCTGGCGCGGCCGGCAGGGGCTCGGGGACAGCGCCAACCAGTTCCACTACTTCCGGCTCAGCGCCGACAACCGCATCCTGTGGGGCGGCTACGACGCGGTCTACCCCTACGGCGGCCGGGTGCGCGCCGAGTACGACGACCGGCCGGAGACCTACGCCAAGCTCGCCGAGCACTTCTTCACCTGCTTCCCGCAGCTGGAGGGGCTGCGCTTCAGCCACGCCTGGGGCGGGGCGATCGACACCTGCTCGCGCTTCTCGGCGTTCTTCGGCACCGCCCACCAGGGCAAGGTGGCGTACGCGGCGGGCTTCACCGGCCTCGGGGTCGGCGCGACCCGGTTCGGGGCGGACGTGATGCTGGACCTGCTGGCGGGGGAGCGCACCGAGCGGACCGAGCTGGAGATGGTCCGCAGGAAGCCGCTGCCGTTCCCGCCGGAGCCGTTCGCCTGGACCGGCATCGCCCTGACGAAGTGGTCGCTGGCCCGCGCGGACGCGCACGGCGGCCGCCGCAATCTGTGGCTGCGGACGATGGACCGGCTCGGGCTGGGCTTCGACAGCTGAGCCCGCCGGGTCCGCCGGGTCCGCCGGGTCCGCGGCTCGCGGCTCGCGGGTCCGCGGTCCGCGGGTCCGCGGTCCGTGACTCCGTGACTCCGTGACTCCGTGACTCCGTGAGTCCGTGAAAAAGTCGTCCGAACCCGCGTAATGACCGGCCCGTACCTCCCTCTCCCCTGTGGCGCGACCGCGTCCACGAGGCAGAGGGAGGTCCTTTCATGGCTGGGGCGAAGAGCGCGGTGGAGTGGCTGGCATCCGTGGCACCGGATCCCGGCGCCTGCCGCTGGGAGTGGGAGCGCAACCCCCTCGGGGTCGCCCTGCTGCCCGCCGGCAGGGCCTGGGACGTGCTGATCCTGCCGGGCGGACTCGGCTACCCCACCCTCGACGTGCTGACCCGCATCCTCGATCAGCCAGGTCCGGTGCTGGTCGACCTCGGCGACGACCGGATGGGCTTCCTGGTCCCGCCCGGCACGGCCGCCCGCTGGATCGGCACGGGCATCCGCACGGCCGGCGCGGGCACCTGGATCGTGGTGCCCCACCCCGTCCGCTCCTCGCGCGGTGTGCGCTGGCTGGTGCCTCCGGACGGCTCGGGCACGCTCACCGATCCGGCGCTGCTGGAACTGGCGATGCACGAGGCCGCGGCGGGACTGGCCGGGGAGGGACGGGACTAGGGACCCAGGGCCGTCCCCGGGCGGGAGGCCGTCTCGGGCGAGAGGTCTTGACCACTCGATTGGTCTGGACCAAGCTGGCTGCGCTCCACCCTCCAATTCCCCCATGCCCGGAGGCACTTGTGGACCGCACCAGACCCCTGGTCGCTCTTCTGACGGCCACGGCACTCGCCGTGCCCGGTATCACCGCGCTCTCGTCGGCCGCCCGTGCGGCCGACGCCGATCTGGCGCGCAACGGCGGCTTCGAGGCGGGCCTCGACGGCTGGACGTGCACGGCGGGCACGACCGTCACCTCACCCGTGCGCACCGGCACCCGCGCGCTGCAGGCGACCCCGGCCGGCAGCGACAACGCCCGCTGCGCGCAGACGGTGACCGTGCAGCCGGACGCGCAGTACACGCTGTCCGGCCATGTCCGGGGCTCGTACGTGTACCTCGGCGCGAGCGGCACCGGCACGACCGACGTCTCGGCCTGGACCCAGTCGGCCCCCGACTGGCAGCGGCTGACCACCACCTTCCGCACCGGACCGTCCACCACCCGCGTCACGATCCACACCCACGGCTGGTACGGCACCGGCGCCTACCACGCCGACGACATCTCCCTCGTCGGTCCCGGCGCGAGCCCCACGCAGCCGCCCGCCGCCCCGACCGGTCTGCGCACCGGCACGATCACGTCCTCCGGTGTCGGCCTGTCCTGGACGGCCGTCGCCGGAGCGACGGGCTACGCCGTCTACCGCGACGGCGTGAAGGTCCAGACGGTGACCGGCACCTCGGCCACGGTCACCGGCCTGTCACCCGCCACCGCCTACGCCTTCCAGGTCGCGGCCGTCAACGACGCGGGCGAGTCCGCGCGCTCGGCGACGGTCACCGCGACCACCGCCCCGGGCGGCGGCGGAGGCGACTCCGGCCTCCCGGCCCACGCCCTCGTCGGCTACCTCCACGCCACCTTCGCCAACGGCTCCGGCTACACCCGTCTGGCCGACGTCCCCGACAGCTGGGACGTCATCGACCTGGCCTTCGGCGAGCCCACCTCGGTCACCTCCGGCGACATACGCTTCGACCGCTGCCCGGTCGCCGAGTGCCCGAACGTGGAGAGCGACGCCGAGTTCAAGGCCGCGATCCGGGCCAAGCAGGCGGCCGGCAAGAAGGTGCTGATCTCCATCGGCGGACAGAACGGCCAGGTGCAGCTCACCACGGCAGCCGCCCGGGACACCTTCGTGTCCTCCGTCTCGAAGATCATCGACGAGTACGGCCTGGACGGTCTGGACATCGACTTCGAGGGCCACTCGCTGTCCCTGAACGCCGACGACACCGACTTCAGGAACCCGAGGACACCGGTGATCGTCAACCTGGTCTCCGCCGTGAAGACCCTGAAGGCCCGGTACGGCTCCCGGTTCGTGCTGACCATGGCCCCGGAGACGTTCTTCGTCCAGCTCGGGTACCAGTACTACGGCACCGGCAAGTGGGGCGGCCAGGACCCGAGGGCGGGTGCCTATCTGCCCGTCATCCACGCACTGCGCGACGACCTGACGCTGCTGCACGTCCAGGACTACAACTCCGGCCCGATCATGGGCCTGGACAACCAGTACCACTCCATGGGCGGCGCCGACTTCCACATCGCCATGACCGACATGCTGCTCACCGGCTTCCCCGTGGCGGGCGACGCGAACAACGTCTTCCCGCCGCTGCGGCCCGACCAGATCGCGATCGGCATGCCCGCGTCGACGAACGCCGGCAACGGGTACGTGGCCCCCGCCGAGGTCGTGAAGACCCTGGACTGCCTGACGAAGAGGACCAACTGCGGCTCGTACGCCACCCACGGCACCTGGCCCGCGCTGCGCGGCCTGATGACGTGGTCGGTCAACTGGGACCGTTTCTCGAACTGGGAGTTCCGGCGGACCTTCGACGGCTACTTCGGCTGACGGCCGCGGCGCGGCCCGTGCACAGGACGTACAGCGTCAGCAGCACCGCGCCCAGGCACCAGCTCGCCAGCACGTCCAGCGGCCAGTGGTAGCCACGCCGGACGAGTCCGTAGGAGGTGCCGAGCACCAGGGCCGCCGCGACGGCGGTCGCCGTCCGGCGGTCGCGGCGGCGCGGCAGCCACGGCAGGAGCAGCAGGGCCGCCGTCCCGTAGGCGACGGCGGCCGTCGCCGTGTGCCCGGACGGGAAGTAGCCGGTGGCGGGCGGGACGAGCGGGGTGCCGGGACGGTCGGTCAGCTCCTTGACCGGGACCACGATCGCCGGGACGAGCGCCATGAGCAGCCCCGCGGCGACGGCCGGCCGCCACCAGCCCGCCGCACCCGTGCTCCGGGCCCGCCGGGCCGCGTACGCCGCGGCGAGCGCGAGGACGGGGACGGCCACCGCCACACCGCCCAGGTCGGAGAGGAGCTCGCCCGCACGGTCCGGCTCGGCCAGCGCGCGGCTGACCCGGGCGTCCAGCCGCAGCAGCGGCCCGTCGGCGACGACCTGCCAGGTCGTCAGCCCGAAGAGCACGGCCGGCAGCACGAGGAGAAGGAAAAAGGTCGGCCGTCCCGGAACAGGGGGGGTGGTTCCGGGGCGGCCGAACGGACCGGAACGCCGCGCGCCCCGGGGGGTTTGGGGCGAGCGACCGTCCGATCGGTGAGGAGATCCGGAGCCCGAGGCTCCGTGTGTGTGCGCGAGGGCACGACCAGGTCGAAGCTGGGGAGGCCCCGGCCTGGACTCACCCGCAGAACCCTGCGAGCGGGGTGTATCTCTCATCTGCTCAGAACCTACGGCAGGAGGTGGGGCAGGCACAGCCGGAACGGCGTCCTGCCATCCACCCCGCACACGTTCTTCACACGGTCTGCCGCAGCGGGCCTTCAGAGGTGCGGACCAGCCGCTCAGATGCGCGCGAAAGCCTGCTCGATGATGTCGAGACCCTCGTTCAGCAGGTCGTCGCCGATCACCAGCGGCGGCAGGAAGCGCAGCACGTTGCCGTAGGTGCCACAGGTCAGGACCAGCAGGCCCTCGGCGTGGCACGCCTTGGCGAGCGCGGCGGTCGCCTCCGGGTTCGGCTCCTTGGTGGCGCGGTCCTTGACCAGCTCGATGGCGATCATGGCGCCGCGGCCGCGGATGTCGCCGATGATGTCGAACTTCTCGGCCATGGCGGTGAGGCGTGCCTTCATGGTCGCCTCGATGTTCTTCGCCCTGGCGTTGAGGTCCAGCTCCTTCATCGTCTCGATGGAGCCGAGCGCACCGGCGCAGGCCACCGGGTTGCCGCCGTAGGTGCCGCCCAGGCCGCCGGCGTGCGCGGCGTCCATGATCTCGGCGCGGCCGGTCACCGCGGCCAGCGGCAGACCGCCGGCGATGCCCTTGGCGGTGGTGATCAGGTCCGGGACGATGCCCTCGTCCTCGCAGGCGAACCACTGGCCGGTGCGGCAGAAGCCGGACTGGATCTCGTCGGCGACGAACACGATGCCGTTGTCGTTCGCGAACTTCACGATCTCCGGCAGGAAGCCCTTGGCCGGCTCGATGAAGCCGCCCTCGCCGAGCACCGGCTCGATGATGATCGCGGCGACGTTCTCCGCGCCGACCTGCTTGCTGATCTGGTCGATGGCCTGGGCGGCGGCCTCGGGGCCGGCGTTCTCGGCGCCGGTCGGCCAGCGGTAGCCGTAGGCGACCGGGACACGGTAGACCTCGGGCGCGAACGGACCGAAGCCGTGCTTGTACGGCATGTTCTTCGCGGTCAGCGCCATCGTGAGGTTCGTACGGCCGTGGTAGCCGTGGTCGAAGACGACGACGGCCTGGCGCCTGGTGTACGCGCGGGCGATCTTGACGGCGTTCTCGACGGCCTCGGCGCCCGAGTTGAACAGCGCGGACTTCTTGGCGTGGTCACCCGGGGTGAGCTCGGCGAGGGCCTCGGCGACCTCCACGTAGCCCTCGTACGGGGTGACCATGAAACAGGTGTGGGTGAAGTCGGCGAGCTGGGCGCTCGCGCGGCGTACGACGGCCTCGGCGGAGGCGCCCACGGAGGTCACCGCGATGCCGGAGCCGAAGTCGATCAGGCGGTTGCCGTCGACGTCCTCGATGATGCCGCCGCCCGCGCGCGCGGTGAACACGGGCAGCACCGAGCCCACGCCCTGCGCGACCGCGGCGAGGCGGCGGGCCTGCAGCTCCTGCGACTTCGGGCCGGGGATGGCGGTGACGACGCGGCGCTCCTGCGGAAGTGCGGTCATGAGGGCTCCTGTGGGTCTTGCGGACGTCTTTACGGACGGTTTCCTTCTTTTGTCGCAGGCTAGGCCCGGTGAAGGGGGGTCGGCATGCTCCATGTGGGCGCTTTCTCGCACCGTGCTTGTCCGCCGTGGACATAGCACCGCGCGGGACGCCTGGCGCGTCCCCGGCCGCATAGCGGTGAACTCCCCTGGGGAGAGCGTTAGATTGGCCGCTGACGACGGATCCAGCGGCTGGTCAGGGGGCAAGGGCGATGGACGGCGACGGGACGCAGGACGCGCGGGGCACACAGGCGAACCCGGTGCCGCGTCCGGCGGGACCCCCGCGGATGCCGGCGGCTCCGCCGATGCCGGCCGCGCCGCCCCGGCCCGACGGGTCGGCGTTCCTGACGTGGCTGCGCGCACCGAGGCCGCAGGCCGCGCCCGGCGTGTGGCGCTTCGGGCACCGGCCGCGCGGGGCGGAGGAGCCCGATCCGGTGCCCGCCCGGCAGCTCCTCGGCGGCGCGCTGATCGCCTTCCTCGTGGGCTGGCTGATCTGGTCCCTGCTCCAGAACGGCTATCTGGGCGGCTGGTGGATACTGCCGCTGGAACTGCTCGTCCCCGACTCCTGGCTCGGCAGCGACAGCCGGCTCGGCAACGCGCTGCTCTACAACGGCTACACCTTCCTCGTCGCCCTCGCGATCATGGTCGGCGTGGGCCGGCTCGGCCGCTGGGGCGAGGTCTGGCGCCGGTTCGCCGCCCCGCGGCTGCGGCGCCGCGAGCCCGAGCAGACGCCGCCCGCCCCCGAGGAGGACCCCGCCCAGTGGCCGCAGCTGCGCGCGGCCGGGGCCGTCGACGCCGCCGACCGGCTCGCCGAGGAGGCGCGCGGCGGGCTCATGCGGGACGTCGACCACGCCCGGATCGCCCGCGCCTGGCAGGGCGTGCGCACCGGCCGGTTCGCCCTGGCCCAGTTCACCGGCGCGGTGCTCCAGGACGGCGCCGCCGCCTGTCTGCACCCCTCCGGCGAGCGCGACCTGCCCGCCCGGCACGCCCGCCACGACCTGCTCACCGGCCAGGTGCGGCTCGGCACCACCGCCGACGACCCCCGCAACCCCTACGCCTACCGGAGCGCCGGACTCGCCCTCGGCCCCGACCTGCTCGGCACGTCCCTGGTCGCGGTCGGGCCGGCCGGCTCCGGCAAGACCGGCAGTCTGGTGCGGCCGCTCACCGAGTCGCTGTGCCTGCACGCCCTCGCCGGGCGCGCGGCCGTCGTCGTGGTCGGCGCGGCGGGTGCCGGGCTCGGTCCCGCGGACGCCTTCGACGTCGTCGTCCGCATCGGCAACCCGGACTCCGTCCACGACCTCGACCTGTACGGCGGCACCACCGACCCGGACGAGGCGGCCGCCGTGCTCGCCGAAGCGCTGGCCGGGGACCTCGACGACGTCCGCCGCGCGACCACCGTGCTCGCCCAGCTCCTCGGCCCGTTCCGCGCCGTGCACGGCCGCTTCCCCGGCGTGCCCGAGCTGCGCGGACTCCTCGACGGCGACACCGCGCCCTTCGCCGAGCTGCGCCGGGCCCTGACGGAGACCGGGCAGGATTCGCTGCTCAGGGAACTGGACGCGCGCGAGCGGCAGCTGCGCCAGCCCGGCGACCCCGGCGGCACCCTCGCCGACCGGATCGCCCTGCTCGACCGCCCTGCGTTCGCCGGCTTCTTCGACACCTCGGGCCGGTCCCGGCCGTTCTCCCTCAAGGCCCTCGACCACCCGGTCCGGGTGCGCGTCGACCTGCCCGAGCGCGGCCACGCCGACGCCTCACGCATGCTGGCCCGGCTGGTGCTCGCCCAGTTCACCGCGAGCACGGCCGTACGGGAGGACCGGTCGCTGTTCGCCTGTCTGGTGCTGGACGACGCCACCGGGGTCGTCACCCCCGAGGCGGTGCGCGGCATCCAGCGGCTGCGGTCGTCCAACGCGGGGGTCGTGCTGACCCTGCGCACCCTCGACGACGTGCCCCGCCCGCTGCGCGGCCCGCTGCTCGGGGCCACCGGCTGCCGGATGGCCCTGTCCGGACTCACCCCCTGGGACGGGCAGGACTTCGCCGAGGTCTGGGGCAAGGAGTGGACCGAGGCCCGGGACGTCACCGACCGGCAGATCATCGCCGAGACCCCGGCCGGGAAGGCCGTGCACATGCTGCGCCGGGTGATCACCGGCAAGGCCCCCACCGCGCGGGCCGTCACCGTCCGGCAGGTCGAGCGGGAGCGGTGGTCCGCGTCCGAGCTGGCGCACGGCGTGCCGCCCGGGCACGCCGTGCTGTCGCTCACCACCGTCAAGGGCGAGCACGCGCCGCCGCTGCTGGTGGACCTGCGGAACTGAAGGCGCACGGGTAGGGAGGTGACCGTACGGTGAGGCAGAATCGAGGGAGGCCGTTCATACACCACGGCCAAAAGATCAGCCATGTGATCAGCCTCTTCCCGATCTGAAGGCCCCATGCCTCCCACGCTCGCCTCGCTCGTCCACCACTCCGCGCTCAAGCTGACCGTGCGGGCCGGCGAGGACCGCCTGGACGTCCCCGTGCGCTGGGCGCACGTCAGCGAGCTCGCCGACCCCGTGCCCTACATGGAGGGCGGCGAGCTGCTGCTGGTCACGGCGCTGAAGCTGGACGCCGAGGACCCGGACACCATGCGGCGGTACGTACGGCGGCTGGCCGGGGCGGGCGTCGTCGGGATCGGCTTCGCCGTCGGCGTCACCTACGACGAGATCCCCCAGGCGCTCGCCGACGCCTGCGAGCGGGAGGGACTGCCGCTGCTGGAGGTGCCCCGCCGCACCCCCTTCCTCGCCATCACCAAGGCCGTCTCCGCCGCCATCGCCGCCGACCAGTACCGGGCGGTCACCGCGGGCTTCGCCGCCCAGCGCGAACTGACCCGGCAGGCCCTGGGCGACGCCCCCGAGGGGCTGCTCGCCGCGCTCGCCGCCCAGCTCGACGGATGGGCCGCGCTGTACGACGCCTCCGGGGCCGTCGTCGCCGCCGCGCCGGAGTGGGCCGGCCGGCGTGCCGCCCGCCTCACCGCCGACGTCGAGCGGCTGCGCGAGCGGCCCGCGCCCGCCAGTTCCGTGGTGGGCGGGCCCGAGCACGAGGACCGCGTCGAGCTGCACTCCATCGGCACCGGCCGCCGCCCCCGCGCCGCCCTCGCCGTCGGCACCGCGTCCGCCCCCGGCACCGCCGAGCGCTACGCCGTCCACTCGGCCATCGCCCTGCTCACCCTCACCACCGAACGCTCCCGCTCGCTGCAGGCCGCCGAGCAGCGCATCGGCGCGGCCGTGCTGCGGATGCTGCTCGCCGGGGAACCCGACCACGCCCGCGCGGTCGCGGGCGACCTGTACGGGGGACTGCTGGACGCGCCCTTCCGGATCGCCGTCGCCGAGTGCACGGCGGCGCCGGGCCGCTCCGACGCGTTCGGCTCCCTCACCGAACTGCTGGAGTCGGCGGCCGCCCGCGCCGGGGAGGCCGTCCTCGTGGTGCCCGAGGGGGAGCGGCTGGTGATCCTGGCCGCCGACGCGGGAGCGGCGGTGGGGGCCTGTCTGGAGCACGCGGCGGACCGCGAGGCCGTCCGCACCGGCACGACCGTGCGGGAGCAGGCCGCGGGGGACGAGGGGGAACCGGTCGTCGGACTGTCCGCGCCCGCCGGGCCGACCGCCGCGGCCGCCGCCTACAGACAGGCCGAGCAGGCGCTGTCGGTGGCCCGCCGGCGCGGCCGCGTCCTCGTCGAGCACGAGCGGCTCGCCGCCGGGTCGGTGCTGCCGCTGCTCGCCGACGACGCCGTGAAGGCGTTCGCCGACGGGCTGCTGCGGGCGCTGCACGAGCACGACGCCACCGGCCGCGGCGACCTCGTGGCCTCCCTGCGGGCCTGGCTGTCCCGGCACGGCCAGTGGGACGCGGCCGCCGCCGACCTCGGTGTGCACCGGCACACCCTGCGCTACCGGATGCGGCGGGTGGAGGAGATCCTCGGACGTTCCCTGGACGACCCGGACGTCCGTATGGAGCTGTGGCTGGCGCTGAAGGCGACCACGCCCGAGTAGCAGGCCAAAGCGGCACACCCCCGCAGCCGACTGCTACGGATCGGACAACCCCGCCGTCCGCGCCCCGCGCCTACCGTGGATCCGACAGACACCAAGCACACCTCTACGCGGAAGGGCCGGGACTCGAATGACCGCCACCCACGCCTTCTGGCTCGCCGGCCGTCAGGCCACCGGCACGGACACCTTCGACGTGACCAACCCGTTCGACGGCCGTCTCGTCGGCAAGGTCAGCGTCCCGACCGAGGCCCAGGTCGAGGAGGCCGTCGCCGCCGCGCACGGCGTGCTCGACGAGTTCGCCGCCACCCCGGCCCATGTGCGTGCCGCCGCCCTCGACCACGTCTCCAGGCGGCTGGCCGAGCGCACCGAGGAGATCGCCCAGCTGATCTCCGCCGAGAACGGCAAGCCGGTCAAGTGGGCCCGCGGCGAGGTCGGCCGTGCCGTGTCCGTCTTCCGCTTCGCGGCCGAGGAGGCCCGCCGCTTCAACGGCGGCGAGGCCCAGCGCCTGGACACCGACGCCGGCGGCGTCGGCCGTCTCGGCCTGACCCGCCGCTTCCCCAAGGGCGTGGTCCTCGGCATCGCGCCGTTCAACTTCCCGCTGAACCTGTGCGCCCACAAGATCGCCCCGGCCATCGCCGTCGGCGCGCCGATCATCCTCAAGCCGGCCCCGGCCACCCCGCTGTCCGGCCTGATCCTCGGTGAGCTGCTCGCCGAGACGGACCTGCCGGCCGGTTCCTGGTCCGTGCTGCCGGTCCTCAACGAGGCCATGCCCGCCCTGGTCCAGGACGAGCGCCTGCCGGTGATCTCCTTCACCGGTTCGGACAAGGTCGGCTACGCGATCCAGCAGTCGGTGCCGCACAAGCACTGCACGCTGGAGCTGGGCGGCAACGCCGCCGCCGTCGTGCTCGGCGACTGGTCCTCCGAGGCGGACCTGGACTGGGCGGCGACCCGGATCGCCACCTTCTCCAACTACCAGGCCGGCCAGTCCTGCATCTCCGTGCAGCGCGTGATCGCCGACGCCTCCGTCTACGACCGCCTGGCCGAGAAGGTCGTCGCCGCCGTCGAGGCGCAGGTCACCGGTGACCCGGCCGCCGACTCCACCGACGTGGGCCCGCTGGTCAGCGAGGACGCGGCGAAGCGCGTCGAGTCCTGGGTGAACGAGGCCGTCCAGGCCGGCGCCAAGCTCCTCACCGGCGGCACCCGTGAGGGCGCCACCTACGCGCCGACCGTCCTCGCCGAGCTGCCCGCGGGCGTCACCCTCGCCACCGAGGAGGTCTTCGGCCCGGTCCTCAGCCTGCACAAGGTCGACGGCGAGGCCGAGGCGTTCGCCGCGGTCAACGACTCCAAGTTCGGCCTCCAGGCGGGCGTGTTCACCCACGACCTCCAGACGGCCTTCCGCGCCCACCGCGCCCTGGAGGTCGGCGGCGTGATCATCGGCGACGCCCCCTCCTACCGTGCCGACCAGATGCCGTACGGCGGTGCCAAGCAGTCCGGCGTGGGCCGCGAGGGCGTCCGGTACGCCATGGACGACTACACCTACGAGCGGGTCCTGGTCCTGACCGGCCTCGCCCTCTGACCCGGTCCCGCGAACACGACGGCCGGAGCCCACTGTGCGGGGGCTCCGGCCGTCGCCGTGCCGCCGGCCCGCTCCGGACCCTCAACCGGAGAAGCCGACGTGCGCGAGCCGCAGCGGGCCGCGCAGCCTGAGGTGGACGTCGTGGACGCCCGCGGCGGTCAGCCGGGCGGCCACGACGGTGTAGTCGTACGGCCCTGAGGCGGGTGCCTCCAGCACGGCGAGGACCGGGCCGCCGTCCAGGGACAGTTCCAGCACGCCCTCCCCGGCCAGCTCCGCGTGGACCCCGGTGACGCCGGCGCCGAAGCCGCAGTCCCGGAAGACGAGTTCGCCGGTGCCTCCCGCCACGGCCGTCACCGCGTCGCCCGACACCTTGGAACGGTCGACGATCTCGGTGCCGCTCTGCTCGTCGAAGTCGGCCGCCGCGAGGCCGCGCCCGAGCACGGGCCGGGGCCCGGTGGGCTCACCGCCGAGCGTCACCGTCGTCCGCAGCCGGACGTCCTCGCTGGAGGCGCCCGCCAGCAGTTCGTACGGGCCCGGCTCCACCCGGAGGCGGCCGAGCGCCACGTCCCAGAACGCGAACTCCCCGAGCCCCACCGTGAAGTGCAGTTCGGCGCGCTCGCCGGGCGCCAGACGCACCCTGCGGTGCGCGACCAGCTGACGGCGCGGCCGGACCACGGACGGGGCGGCCGCGCGCACGTACAGCTGGGCGACCTCGTCGGAGGCCGTGTCCCCGGTGTTGGTGACGCCGAAGGACACATGCACCGCGTCGTCGCCCACGCGCGCGACCGGATCACCGTACGCGAACGTCGTGTACGTCAGACCGTGGCCGAAGGGGAACTGCGGGACGCCCTCGAAGTACAGGTACGTCTGGCGGCCGCCGATGACGTCGTAGTCGAGCAGGCCCGGCAGGTCGGCGTCACGGCCGTACCAGGTCTGCGGCAGCCGGCCGGCGGGGGAGACGTCACCGGCCAGCACCCGGGCCAGCGCGGTCCCGGCCGCCTGGCCGCCGTGCGCGGTCCACAGCACTGCGGCGAGCGGACCCGGCTCGACGGCGTACGGATACGCGGAGACCAGCGCCAGCACGGTGCTCGGGTTCGCCGCGCGCGCGGCGCGCAGCAGCCGCCGCTGATGGCCGGGCAGCCGCAGCGTCGTACGGTCCTCGGTCTCCCGGCCGTTGATGTGCGGGTCGTTCCCCGCGACGACCACCACCACGTCCGCCCCGGCCGCCGCCCGGGCCACGCCGTCCTCGCCGTGCTCGACGACGACCACCTCGAACACCTCACCCGTCTCCGCGGAGTCACCGGCAACCTTCACGCCGCCGGCGGCGACGCACACGGGGCGGCCCGTCCCCAGGTGCCGGAGGAGGTGACCCGTTCCATGCGGTTCGAGGCGGAACGTCTCCTGCACGACCCAGCCGCCCGGCTGGCCGGCGGAGGCGCGCAGGAACCCGTCGCCGGCGACCGACAGGTACCGGCCGTCCGGCGCGCGCAGGGTGAGCACGCCCTCGCCCCAGTCCGCCAGGGCCAGCTCGGTGCCGTCCGCGTCCGCCGTCAGCGGCGGCAGGTCGGTGCGGCCGGCCAGCAGCGCCGGGTCCAGGGCGCCCTGTGCACCGCGCACCTCGTCGGCTGTGTCCCCGGCCTCGGGAACCCGCAGGAAGCGGCCGTCGGCCGTGCGCAGCCGCACCCGGTCCACGCCCTCCGCGAACTGCACCCGCTCCGCGCCGAACCGCTCGTACAGGCCCTCCAGCGGGGTGGAGCGGTGGATCAGCGTGCCGCTGTACCAGTCGAGCTTGCACTCGTCGGCGAGCAGTCCGACGACGGCGATCCGGGTGTCCGGGGCCAGCGGCAGCGTGCCGTCGTTCTTCAGCAGCACGATCGCCTGCTCGGCGGCCTCTTGGGCGAGGTCCCGGTGCGCGGGGGTGTCGAAGGCGTCCGGGTCGTCGTGGCCGCCGTACCCGTCGGTCCCGTCGAACTCGCCGAGCCGGAAGCGGACCGAGAGCTGGCGGCGTACGGCGGTGTCGACGTCCGCCTCGGTCAGCAGGCCCCGCTCCAGTGCGCCCCGCACCCGGCCGACGGTCCGCGAGGAGTCGGTGCCGTGGTCGGTGAAGCTGTCGACGCCGGCCAGGACCGCGGCGGCGGTCGCCTCCTCGTGGGTGGCGAAGTAGTGCTCGGAGTCGACCAGGTTGGACGGCGCGCCCGCGTCCGAGCAGACCAGCAGGTCCTCCTCGGTCCAGGTGCGCAGGTGCTCGCGCAGATACGGCGAGACGTGGTTGGGGCGGCCGTTGACCAGGTTGTAGGCCGGCATCACCCCGGCCACCGCGCCCGCCTCGACGGTCTCGCGGAAGGCGCGCAGGTCGTACTCGTGCAGCACCCGCGGGCGCACGGAGGCCGACGAGGTGTCCCTGGCCGTCTCGTTGTTGTGCGCCAGCCAGTGCTTGAGCACCGGGGCCGTGCGCCAGTGCACCGGATCGGGGCCGCGCAGGCCGTGGGTGTAGGCGGTGGCGAGGGCGGAGGTGAGCTTCGGGTCCTCCGAGTAGCCCTCCTCGTTGCGGCCCCACAGCGGGTGGCGCAGCAGGTTCACCGTCGGCGACCAGACGTTCAGGCCCACCCGGCCGTCACGGGCGCGCATCGCGCGCACCTCCCGCGACACGGCCTCGCCGACCCGGCGGACCAGGTCCTCGTTCCAGGTCGCGCCGAGCCCGACCGCCTGCGGGAACACCGTCGCCGGGCCCATCCAGGCGACGCCGTGCAGGGCCTCCTGCCCGGTGCGGAAGGCGGCGACGCCGAGGCGTTCCACGGCGGGCGCGAACTGGTGCAGGAACGGCACCTTCTCGTCGGGCGTCAGCCGCGACAGCAGATCGTCGACACGCTTCGCGAGCGGCAGGCGCGGATCGCGGAACGGCGGCACGGGCGGCGTGGAAGCGGTCACGTGGGGTTCCCCTTGGAATGGCTTTCGAAGCGCTTCGATGCTCATTCGACCCAGGGGCAGGTGTCAAGACGTATGACATCGCGAACCAGATGCACCCAAGTGCGGAAAGCCCTCTGAGTCGTTGGCGGGCCGTGGGGAATCTTGGGATCGACCCTTGTGCGCCCCTCGGCGTTCACTTAACCTCGCAGCAACATCGAAGCGCTTCGACTCCCGAAGGGTTGACGCAATGACGCCGAACGCCGCTTCCTCCGCCCCCAGCCGGAGAAGCTTCCTCGCCTCCACCGCGGTGGCCACCGCGGCGGTGGCCGGGGGCATGCCGCTGCTCGCCGCGTGCGGCGGCTCCGACGGAGGCTCGCGCGACGGCACCACGTCGGGCAAGGACGCCGAGAAGCTGCTGCCGGCGTACGTGGCCAGCGGGGTGGTGACCCCGGACATCCCGGCCAGGAACGGCTCCGCCGTCGGCTTCACCGGCAGGCTCGACCTCGCGGGACTGAAGACCTCGGTGCCGAAGAAGCTCGGCAAGGGCGGCCGGGTCACCGTCATGTCACCGTTCTGGGGCTCGCCCCCGAAGCCGGACAACGCCTACTACCGGGGCATGAACGACCTGATCGGCGTCGACGTCCGCTGGCAGAACCAGGACGGCAACACCTACGAGCAGAAGCTCGGCGCGGTCCTCGCCTCCAGCGACGTCCCGGACGTGGTGGTCGTCCCCGGCTGGAACATGAACGGCCGCATACCCAGCGCCGTCATCAGCAAGTTCGCCGACCTCGGCCCCTATCTGTCCGGCGACGCCGTCAAGGAGTACCCGAACCTCGCGGCGATCCCCACGGACGCCTGGCGGCGCTCCCTCTTCGGCGGCCGGCTCCTCGGTCTGCCCCAGCCCGCCCCCTCCGTCACCGGGATCGTCCCGCTCTACCGCAGGGACGTCTTCGAGAAGGAGGGCTACGAGGTCCCGCGCTCCGCGGACGAGTTCCTGGCCCTGGCCAAGGACATCACGAACGCCAGGGCCAGGCGCTGGGCGTGCCTGGACATGAAGTGGACCGCGTTCCAGATGTTCGGCGTGCTCTCCGGCAGCGAGAAGCCGCTCGGCTGGAACCTCGTCGACGGCAGACTGGTCAACCGCGTCGAGACCGACGAGTTCCTCGAAGCGCTGGAGTGGACCCGCAAGCTCTTCGCCGCGGACGTGGTGCACCCGGACGCCCTGCTGGGCAAGAGCCAGGCCACCGACCCCGGCCCCAAGTTCGCGGCCGGCGAGTTCCTGGTCTACGCCAACAACATCTCCCAGTGGTGGAGCCGCACCGCCGAACAGGCCGTGCAGAACCCCGGCTTCGAGGTCTGGGGCATGGACGTCTGCGGCCACGACGGAGGCGAGCCGGTCCTGTGGGCCGAACAGCCCGCGGGCATCTTCGCCTTCGTCAGCAAGAAGGCCCCGGAGCCGGTGATCCGTGACGTGCTGGCCGTCGCCAACGTCACCGCCGCGCCGTACGGCACCAAGGAGTACATGATGACCAACTACGGTGTGGAGGGCACCCATTACTCCGTGAAGGACGGCGTCCCCACCAAGACGGACCAGGGCAACATCGACGTGATGAACGCCTATGTGATGGTCGCGAGTCCCGCCGCCACCATCGCCCACCCCGACTTCCCCGAGGTCGCCAGGGGCCAGGTCGAGTGGCAGCAGCGGATGGGCGCCCTCACCCGGAAGTCCTCCTTCTACGGCATGCAGATCACCGAACCCGCCCGCTGGTCCAACCTCTACAGCGACTTCGAGCAGCTGGAGGACGACATCGTCCGCGGCCGCAGGAAGATCGGCGACATGCAGCAGGCCGTCGCCGAGTGGAGGAACAAGGGCGGCGACAAGCTGCGCGACTGGTACAAGCAGATCCTCGACGAGAACGGCTCGGCGGCCGGCTGACCCGACACCCAGGCAAGGAGAACCCGTGTCCCACAGCACGGTGCCTCGGAGCAGGGCCGAGGCCGGCACGACCGAGAAGGCCCCGGTGACGCGTGTCCGCGCCACCGGCCCCGGGCGGGGGCGACCCCCGGGAAGGCCGGGCCTGCGTCTCCGGCTCGGACGCGACCGGGTGCTCCTGCTGATGACCCTGCCGGCCGTCGCCCTGGTCCTGCTCTTCCACTACGTCCCGATCCTCGGCAACGTCGTCGCCTTCCAGGACTACGACCCCTACATCAGCGACAACGGCGTCGTCTCGATCCTGAACAGCCCCTGGGTGGGCCCGGAGAACTTCCGGCGGATCTTCGAGGACCCGGACTTCTGGAACGCGGTCACGAACACACTGGTGCTGTTCGTCCTCCAGCTCGTGCTCTACTTCCCGGTCCCGGTCCTGCTCGCGCTGCTCATCAACAGCGTGGTCAGGCCCCGGGTGCGGGCGGTCTCCCAGGCGATCCTGTATCTGCCGCACTTCTTCTCCTGGGTGCTGGTCGTCGCCGTATTCCAGCAGCTCCTCGGCGGCGCGGGCCTCCTCTCCCAGCTGCTGCGGCAGCACGGGTACGACGGGCTCGACATCATGACCGACCCGGAGACCTTCGCGTTCCTGATCACCGCGCAGTCCGTCTGGAAGGACGCCGGCTGGGGGATCATCGTCTTCCTCGCCGCGCTGGCGGCCGTGCCGGCCGATCTGTACGAGGCCGCCGCGATGGACGGAGCGAACCGCTGGCGCCGCATGTGGCACGTCACGCTGCCGGCCCTGCGGCCGGTGATCGCCCTGCTGCTGGTGCTGCGGGTGGGCGACGCGCTCACCGTCGGCTTCGAGCAGATCCTGCTCCAGCGCGACGCCGTCGGGCCAGGGGCGGCCGAGGTGCTCGACACCTTCGTGTGGTGGAACGGCGTCCGCAACCAGGACTTCGGCTACGCGGCCGCCGCAGGGCTCGTCAAGGGCGTCGTCAGTCTCGGCCTGGTCCTCGTCGCGAACAAGGCGGCCCATCTCATGGGCGAGCAGGGGGTGTACAAGAAGTGACCGCCACCGTCGGTGAACCCGCCGCCGTCGACCCGGCCACCGCCGTCGACGGACCCGCCGCGCCCCGCTGGTGGCAGGCGCCGCCCCGGCCGGTGTGGGAGGAGCGTCCCACCCGGGCCGGACTCGGGGCCAAGGGGCTGGTCCTGGCGCTGGCCTGCCTCGGGATCCTGTTCCCGCTGTGGATCGTCCTCGTCACCAGTCTGTCGTCCCGCAGGACGATCGACGAGGCCGGCGGGCTGGTGATGGTGCCCGGGGACATCACCTTCGTGGCCTACCGGGAACTGCTGGGCGGCGGACAGGTGACACGGGCCGCGGTCGTCAGCGTGGCCGTCACCCTCGTCGGCACGCTGTTCTCGATGACCGTGTCCGTCCTGTGCGCCTACGGGCTCTCGCGCACCGGCTCGCTCGGGCACCGCTGGATCCTCATGGTCCTGCTGGCGACGATGTTCTTCAGCGCCGGGCTGATCCCCACCTATCTGCTGGTGCAGTCGCTGGGACTGACCGACACCTATCTCGCGCTGATCCTGCCCGGCGCGATCAGCGTCTTCAACATCCTCGTCCTGCGCGGGTTCTTCATGGGCATCTCCCAGGAACTGATCGACAGCGCGCGCATCGACGGGGCCGGGGACCTCCGGATCCTCCGGCAGATCGTGATGCCGCTGTCCCGCCCCGTGATCGCGGTGATCACGCTGTTCTACGCCGTCGGGTACTGGAGCGCATGGTTCAACGCCTCGCTGTACCTCAACGACCAGGACATGATGCCGCTGCAGAACGTCATGATCCAGCTGGTGCAGAAGCAGGAGGCGCCGGTCGGGCTGGGCCAGGCCATCAAGACCGGTGAACTGTCCGGCCTGGCCGTGCAGATGGCCGTCATGGTGATGGCGCTGCTGCCGGTGGCCGTGCTGTCGCCCTTCGTCCAGCGGCACTTCAAGAAGGGCATGCTGACCGGCGCGGTGAAGGGCTGAGGCCCTGCGCGGTGGAGGACCGAGGCCCGGACGGGCCGGCGCCGTCCGCCGTCCTCCGCCGGGCCGCCCGTCGTGGCCGGCCGCACCGATGCGGCGGAAGCCGCATCCCGGTACGGCCCCGCACCCCTGAGACATCTCCCCTCCCCCCAGTCGTAGAGCTCAGTCGTAGAGCTCAGCCGTAGAGCGAGGTATGTCATGCGCGCACCCCGGCCCGACCGGCGAACCGTTCCCGCGGAGAGCGCGGCAGCCGCTGCTCCCGCGGCGCTGCCGCTGCCGGCCCCGGCCGCCCGGGCCGCGCCCGCCGTGAGCGGCTCCTGCCGTCGGCGCGACGCCGTCATCGGCGCCACCGGGGACCTCCCCGCCGCCGTGCACCGCTCCGACGACGGGGCGAGGGCCCGGGTGAGGACCGGCGACGACGCACACCGGCGGGGCCGGACCGGCGGGACCGCCACCGGCGGTCCCCGGCCGCACGGCTGCGTCCGCCTCCCCGTCCACGGCCGCGGCATCCCGTACGGGGAGCCCGTATGAAGCCGGCCCTCGCCACCGCGGGCCGCGGCCGCCTCCTCTTCGGCGGCGACTACAACCCCGAGCAGTGGCCCGAGGAGACCTGGCAGGAGGACGTCCGGCTGATGAAGGACGCCTCCGTCAACTCCGTCACCCTCGGCGTCTTCTCCTGGGCCCGGCTCGAACCCCGCCCCGGCGAGCGGGACTTCGGCTGGCTGGACCGGCTGATGGACCTGATGCACGGGCACGGCATCGGCGTCGTTCTCGCCACCCCGACCTCCGCCCCGCCGCCCTGGATGGGCCGGCTGCACCCCGAGACGCTGCCCCGCGACGCGGACGGCCGTATCGAGTGGTGGGGCGGACGCCAGCACTTCTCCCACTCCAGCGCCGTCTACCGCAGCCGTGCCGCCGCCGTCACCGAGGACCTCGCCGCCCGCTACGCCGGCCACCCCGCCCTCACGATGTGGCACATCAACAACGAGTACTGCACCTTCGACCACGGCGACGAGGCCGCCGCCGCCTTCCGCCGCTGGCTGCGCGCGCGGTACGGCACCCTCGACGCGCTGAACACCGCCTGGGGAACCGCCTTCTGGAGCCAGGGCTACGACACCTGGGACGGCGTCCTGCCCCCGCGCCGTGCCCACTACCTCAACAACCCCGCCCATGTGCTCGACTTCCGCCGCTTCACCTCGGACATGCTGCTGGAGTGCTTCACGGCCGAGCGCGACATCGTCCGCCGGCACACGCCGCACCTCCCCGTCACCACCAACTTCATGCCGCTGTGGACCGGCGTGGACGCCTGGCGCTGGGCCGAGGAGGAGGACGTCGTCTCCGTCGACCTCTACCCCGACCCGCGCGACCCCCTCGGCGCGCAGCGCGGCGCCCTCGTCCAGGACCTGACCCGCTCACAGGCCCGCGGCCCCTGGATGCTGATGGAACAGGCCGCCGGGGCCGTCAACTGGCGCGGGGTCAACCACCCGAAGCCGCGTGGCCTGAACCGGCTGTGGTCCCTCCAGGCGGTGGCCCGCGGGGCCGACGCCGTCTGCTACTTCCAGTGGCGCCAGTCCCGGCAGGGCGCGGAGAAGTTCCACTCCGGGATGCTCGGCCACGCCGGTGAGGAGGGCCGCACCTTCCAGGAGGTCAAGCGGATCGGCGCCGAACTGGCGCGGCTCGGCGAGGTCACCGGCACGGGCGTCACCGCGGACGTGGCGATCCTGCACGACTGGCACTCCTGGTGGGCCTGTGGCCAGGACGGCCGCCTCTCCGCCGAGGTCGACCACGCCGAGGTCCTGAACGCCTGGCACCGCGCCCTGTGGGAGGCCCGCCTCACCACCGACTTCGCCCACCCCGAGCACGACCTGAGCGGCTACCGGATGGTCGTCGTCCCCCAGGCGTACGTCCTGACCGACACGGCGATCGAGAACCTCCTGACGTACGTCCGCCGGGGCGGAACCCTCGTCAGCGGCTTCCTCACCGGCGTCGCCGACGAGGACGACCGGGTGCGGCCCGGCGGCATGGACGCCAGGCTGCGCGGCCTCTTCGGCATCCGCACCCTGCACGAGTGGTGGCCGCTGGAGGCGGGGGAGAGCGCCGGGTGCGACGGCTTCCGCGGCACCCTGTGGTCCGAGGAGATCGAGGCCGAGGACGGCGCCGGGGCGATCGCCTACCGGGGCGGCGAGCTCGACGGCCTGCCCGCCGTGCTCCGGCAGGGCCGCGCCTGGTACCTCTCCACCCTCCCCGAGCCGGAGGCACTGCGCGACCTGCTCGCGCGGATCGCCTCCGAGGCGGGTGCCCGGCCGGTGCTGGACGGCCTCCCCGCCGACGTCGAGGCCGTGCGCCGCGGTGAGCTGCTGTTCCTGCTCCACCACGGCCACGAGCCGGTCACCGTCACCGTGCCGGGCACCCACCGCGACCTCCTCACCGGCGAGACCCGCACGGACCGGGTCACCCTCGGCCGGTACGGCGTGGCGGTGCTGAAGCCATGACCCGGGACCTCGCCGGCGGCCCCGTCCACGGCACCTGGGAGCCCCGCCCCGCCATCCGCTGGGAGGACTCCTTCCTGACGGGCAACGGCCGTCACGGCGCCCTCGTGTCCGGCGACCCGGACGACGACCGGGTCGTCGTCACCCATCACGCCCTGGTCCGCCCCGACGGCACCCGGTCCGCCCGGCCGCCGCAGCTCGCCGAGGGACTGCGCGCCCTCCAGGACAGACTCCTCGCCGGCGACCTCACCGCCGCCGAGGAGTTCACCGACGGCCGCCCCCTGCAGTGGGTGCAGTCCTTCCATCCGGCCTTCGCCCTGCGCCTGAGAAGGCCGGGCGCACGCGGTGACGGCTACCGCCGCCGCGTCGACTTCGCCACGGGCGAGGTCACCGCCCGCACCCACGACTGGGCCAGCCGCGTCTTCGTCTCCCGTGCGGACGACGTGATCGTCCAGCACGTCACCGGCCCCGGCCTCACCCTCGGCCTGTCCCTCGACCACCGCCTGCCGGGCGTGCCCCGCGGCCTCGGTGTCGGCCACGGCGCCCACCTCACCCCCGAGGGCGCGGCGCTCACCCTGCGCGCCCGCTACCCGGACAGCGAACTCGCCTACACCGGAGTGACCCTCGCCGAGGTCACCGGCGGCACCACGGCCCTGGCCGCGCCCGGCATGCGGGTGGAGGGCGCTTCCTCGGTGCTGCTGCTCACCCGGGTGCACCGGCACACCGGCGAGCCGGACGTGCTCACGGAGACCCGCGCCCTGCGCGACCTGCTCGACGGAACGTCGTACGACGCTCTCCTGGACCGGCATCTGGCCCTGCACCGCACCGCCTACGGCCGCGTCACCCTCGACCTGGCCGCCGGCCCGGCCGAACGTGCCCTGCCCGGCTCGGAGCTGCTCGCGCGCACGCGCAGCCCGGCCCTGGTGGAGCGCCTCTTCGCGGCCGGCCGCTACCACCTGCTGTCCGCCTCCGGGCTGCTGCCGCCCCGGCTGACCGGGCTGTGGACCGGCGACTGGGACACGGCGTGGTCCGGCGCGTTCACCGCCGACGCCAACCTCAACCTCCAGACGGCCTGCGCGGCCGCGGCCGCCCTCCCCGAGGTCACCGAGGCCCTCGCCCGGCTCGTCCACGGCCACCTCGACGACTGGAGGGACAACGCGCGTGCCGTGTTCGGCGCCCGGGGCATCGTCGCCCCCGCCCACACCGACGGCGAGTCGGGGCACACGTATCACTTCTCCCGCGAGTACCCCCTCCACCTGTGGACCGCGGGCGCCGACTGGCTGCTCAAGCCGCTCGTCGACCATGACGAGACCCGCGGCGCCCGTGACCCGCGCACCGCCGAGGCGCTCGCCGAACTCGCGCTGTTCTACGAGGACTTCCTCACCCGTACCGACGCGGACGGCCGGCTCGTCGTCGTGCCGTCCTACTCGCCGGAGAACCGTCCGGCGAACGGCAGCTGGGGCGCGGTCAACGCGGCCATGGACCTGTCGGCGGCCCGTCACGCGCTGCTGACCGCGGCCGAGTACCACCCGCAGCACGCGGACCGCCGGCGCGCTCTCGCCGGCCGGCTGCCTCCCCACCGCGTCAACGCGGACGGCGCCCTCGCCGAATGGGCCTGGCCCGGCCTCGACGACAGCTACGACCACCGCCATCTCAGCCATCTCTACGGCGTGTGGCCGCTGGAGGAGGTCACCCCGTACGACACCCCCGAGCTGGCCGCCGCCGCGCACCGGGCGCTGCGGCTGCGGGGCGCCGAGAACGACTCCGCGCACGGCCATCTCCACCACGCGCTCGTGGCGGCCCGGCTGAGGGACGCCGACCGGGTCGGCAGCGCCCTCGGCCGGGTGCTCGACGGCGACTTCTTCCACGTCTCCCTGATGAGCGCCCACTACCCGCACCGGCACGTCTACAACGCGGACGCCGCCCACGCGCTGCCCGCCGTGCTCATCGAGGCGCTCGTCCAGTCGACCCCGCACCGGCTCGTCCTGCTGCCCGCCCGGCCGGGCGGCCTGCCCGAGGGCCGGCTGCGCGGCGTCCGGACCCGGTTCGGCGCCGAGGTCGACCTCGCCTGGAGCGGCGCCGCGGCGAGAGCGGTGATCCGGCCCGCGCGCACCTGCCGCGTGGACCTCAGAACCCCCTCCGGCGGCGGGCGGCCGCTCGCCCTCGTCGCCGGAGAGGAACGGGTCCTCACCCTGGGGACCCGGTAGTCCGTCACTTCCCCCACCCTTGGAAGGGACGCCATGGCACCGCGAATCCGCGGAAGGCTCCTCACCGCGGTCCTCGCCCCGGCGCCCGCGCTCGGCGCCCCGGCCGGTCGTCCGGCGTGCGGCCGGTCCCTCCCCCACGGGACCGGCCGCACGTGTCATCGGGCGATCGGCAGCTCGGCGCCGTCCCTCAGGAACAGCGGGACGCGGTCCAGCGGGGCGTCGACGGTCACGGCCGTACCGCCCTCGTACGCCGCACCGGTCCAGGCGTCCGTCCAGCGCGCCCCCGCCGGGAGATAGGCCGTACGGGCCGTCGCGCCCGCGGTCAGCACCGGGGCGACCAGCAGGTCCCGGCCGAACAGATAGGCGTCGTCCACCTGCCACGCCGTCTGGTCCCCGGGGAACTCCAGGAACAGCGGCCGCATCACCGGCAGTCCCTCCTCGTGGGCCTCCCGCATGACCCGCAGCACATACGGCCTGAGCCGCTCGCGCAGCCTCAGGTACTTCTCCAGGATCGCCCCGGCCTCCTCGCCGTAGGACCACACCTCGTTCGGGCCGCCGGTCATGTCCGGGCCCAGCTCCGTGCCCGGCTCGCGGAAGCCGTGCAGCCGCATCAGCGGGGACAGCGCGCCGAACTGGAACCAGCGGACCATCACCTCGCGGTAGTCCGGGTCGTCGGGGTCGCCGCCGTGGAAGCCGCCGATGTCGGTGTTCCACCAGGGGATGCCGGACAGCGCGGTGTTCAGGCCCGCCGCGATCTGGCGGCGCAGCGTCGCGAAGTCGGTGCCGATGTCGCCCGACCACAGGGCGGCGCCGTGGCGCTGGCTGCCCGCCCACGCCGAGCGGTTGAGGGTGATGACCTGCGGCTCGCCCTCCGCGAGCAGCCCTTCGTGGAAGGTGCGCGCGTTGTCCGCCGGGTAGAGGTTGCCGACCTCCAGACCCGGTCCGGCCCAGTAGCGCAGGTTCTCGGGGTAACCCGGCTTCAGCTCGGGCTCGCAGGCGTCCAGCCAGAACGCCGTGATGCCGTAGGGGCGCACGTAGTTGTCCCGCACCTTCGACCACACGAACTCCCGGGCGCCGGGGTTGGTGGCGTCGTAGAAGGCGACCTGGACGGTGGAGGCGACCTCCTTGTCCGGCCAGTCGGCGTGCGCGAGGGGCCCGTACTGGGTGCCGATGAAGTAGCCGCGCTGCTCCATCACCGGATGGTTCTCGGAGAGCGGTGACACCGACGGCCACACGCTCACCACCAGCTTCACGCCCAGTTCGTCCAGCTCACGGACCATCGCGGCCGGGTCCGGCCACTCCTTTGGGTCGAACTTCCACTCGCCGAGGTGCGTCCAGTGGAAGAAGTCGCACACGATCGCGTCGAGGGGCAGCCCGCGGCGCCGGTACTCGCGGGCCACCTCCAGCAGCTCGTCCTGCGTGCGGTAGCGCAGCTTGCACTGCCAGAAGCCGGCCGCCCACTCGGGCAGCATCGGGGTGCGGCCGGTCACCGCGCTGTAGCGGCGCTGGGCGTCGGCGGGGGTGCCCGCGGTGATCCAGTAGTCGATCTGGCGGGCGGAGTCGGCGACCCAGCGGGTGCCGTTGTGCGCGAGCTCCACCCGGCCGATCGCGGGGTTGTTCCACAGCAGGGTGTAGCCGCGGCTCGAGGTCAGCACCGGGATGCTCACCTCGGCGTTGCGCTGCACCAGATCCAGGACCAGGCCCTTCTGGTCGAACCGGCCGTGCTGGTGCTGGCCCAGGCCGTACAGCCGCTCGCCCTCGTAGGCGGCGAACCGCTGCTCCAGGCGGTGGTGGCCGCCCCCGACGGCGGTGTACAGGCGCGGTCCGGGCCACCAGAAGTGGGCGCGCTCCTCGGCGAGCAGCTCGCCGGAGTCGTCGGTGCGCAGGAAGCGGACCATGCCCTCGGCGTCGATGTCGACGGTGAGCGCGCCGACCGTCAGCCGCCCTCGGCCGTCCTCGGTCTTCACGGTGGAGGAGGTGGCTGGGGCCTCGTCGAGCAGGGCGCCCGGCAGCCCTTCGAGGACGGGCCCGCCGAGCCGGGCGCGCACCCGGACCGCGTCCGGACCCCACGGCTCGACGCGTACGGTCTCCTGGCGGCCGCTCCACTCCAGCGCGCCGCCCCGCTCGCGGAACGTGCCGACGGTGGGGGAGGACTGCGCGAGGCTGACCTTGGGCTGGATCTCGGCAGGCTGATTCACGGGGGTACTCCTGGGTGGCCGGAGGAGTGCAGACAAGGGGGTGCCCGGGCAGGGACATCGCGCAGACGGAGCGACGGCGGAGCGGGCTGGAGCGCGAGCGGGACGAGCGCGGGGCGAGGCGAGGGCGAGGCGAGGGCGCGAGGGCGAGGGCGAGGGCGGGAGCGCGAGGGCGAGGGCGAGGGCGGGAGCGCGAGGGCGAGGGCGAGGGCGGGAGCGCGAGGGCGAGGGCGAGGGCGCGAGCGCGGGAGTGCGGGCGAGCGCGGGTCAGGAGGCGGCCGGAGCCGGGCCCGAGCTCGCCCGGACCGTCAGCTCGGGCGCGATCAGCACGACCTCGTCGCCCTCGCGTCCGTCGAGTTTGGCCACCAGAAGCTCCACCGCGTGCCGGCCCATCTCCTGCGCGGGGACGGGGACGGACGTCAGGCGCACCGACGCCTGGGTGGCGACCTGGTCGGGGCAGACGGCGACGACGGACACGTCCTCGGGCACGGCCCGGCCCTGCTGGCGCAGCAGCGCGAGGAGCGGCTCGACGGCGGACTCGTTCTGCACGACGAACCCGGTGGTGCCCGGGCGTTCGTCGAAGACCCGGGCGAGCGTGGACGCCATCGCGTCGTAACCGCCCTCGCACGGCCGGTGCAGCAGCCGTACACCCAGCTCCCGGGAGCGGGAGCGCAGTCCGTCCAGGGTGCGTTCGGCGAAGCCGGTGTGCCGTTCGTACACCGCGGGCGCCTCGCCGATGACGGCCACGTCCCGGTGGCCGAGCGCGGCCAGCTGCTCCACGCACAGCGCGCCCGTCGCCGTCCAGTCGAGGTCCACGCAGGTCAGGCCGTCGGTGTCGGCGGGCAGCCCGATCAGCACGGACGGCTGCTCGGTGCCGCGCAGCAGCGGCAGCCGTTCGTCCTCCAGCTCGACGTCCATCAGGATCATCGCGTCGGCGAGCCCGCTGCCGGTGACCCGGCGTACGGCGTCGGGGCCCTCCTCGCCGGTCAGCAGCAGCACGTCGTAGCCGTGCGCGCGGGCGGTGGTGGCCACCGCGATGGCGATCTCCATCATCACCGGCACGTACAGGTCGGTGCGCAGCGGGATCATCAGCGCGATGATGTTGGACCGCTTGCCGGCCAGGGCACGGGCTCCGGCGTTCGGGTGGTAGCCCAGCTCCCTGATGCTCTGCTCGACCCGCCGGCGGGTGGTGGCGGAGATGGACCGCTTGCCGCTGAGGACATAGCTCACCGTGCTCGCCGACACTCCGGCGTGCTGGGCGACCTCGGCGAGGGTGACCATCCAGCTCTCCCAGCTTTGTGAAGCGCTTCGACAGTGCGCAGGTTTGACAGAGGCGAGTGAGGGTGGTTCGACAGTAGCTCCAGCGCGAGCGGGTGTCCATAGGCAGTCGAAGCGCTTCGACAGCTTTCTTCACGTCCGGCGGGTGCATGTGCACGGTCCCCCTCGGGAGGGGCCCGGCGCAACACGCACATCGCGTCGACATCGGCCGAACGGACGCGCGAGGACTGGTGAGGGCATCCGCTTTCAGGTACATACGATCCGGTAGCACCGATCAGTGACGGACGGTCCCCAAGATCCCTCTTCGCGGCGAGGTGAGCCTCATGTCCGCTGCAACACCCCCACGTACCGTGACCGAGCGCGAGGCCCGCCAGGTCGCGGAGGCGGCCAGGGAACAGGACTGGCGCAAGCCCAGCTTCGCCAAGGAACTCTTCCTCGGGCGCCTGCGCCTCGACCTCATCCACCCCCACCCGCTGCCCGCCGCCGAGGACGCCCGGCGCGGCGAGGAGTTCCTCGCCAAGCTCCGCGACTTCTGCGAGACGGAGATCGACGCGGCGGCCGTCGAACGCGACGCCCGCATCCCCGACGAGGTCGTCGACGGCCTCAAGGAACTCGGCGCGCTCGGCATGAAGATCGACCCCAGGTACGGCGGCCTCGGCCTCACCCAGGTCTACTACAACAAGGCCCTCGCCCTGGTCGGCTCCGTCAGCCCGGCGATCGGCGCGCTGCTCAGCGCCCACCAGTCCATCGGGGTGCCCCAGCCGCTGAAGATCTTCGGCACCCAGGAGCAGAAGGACGCCTTCCTGCCCCGCTGCGCCCGCACCGACATCTCCGCCTTCCTCCTCACCGAGCCCGACGTCGGATCCGACCCGGCCCGCCTCGCCACCACGGCCGTGCCCGACGGCGACACCTATGTGCTCGACGGGGTGAAACTCTGGACCACCAACGGAGTCGTCGCCGATCTCCTCGTCGTCATGGCCCGTGTGCCGAAGTCGCAGGGCCACAAGGGCGGCATCACCGCCTTCGTCGTCGAGGCCGCCTCCGAGGGCATCACCGTGGAGAACCGCAACGCCTTCATGGGACTGCGCGGCCTGGAGAACGGTGTCACCCGCTTCCACCGGGTCCGGGTCCCCGCGGCGAACCGCATCGGCGCCGAGGGCGCGGGCCTGAAGATCGCCCTGACCACCCTCAACACCGGCAGGCTCTCCCTGCCCGCGATGTGCGTGGGCGCGGGCAAGTGGTGCCTGAAGATCGCCCGCGAATGGTCCGCGGTCCGCGAGCAGTGGGGCAGGCCGGTCGCCCTGCACGAGGCCGTCGGCTCGAAGATCAGCTTCATCGCGGCGACCACCTTCGCCCTGGAGGCGGTCCTGGACCTGTCCTCCCAGATGGCCGACGAGGACCGCAACGACATCCGCATCGAGGCCGCCCTCGCCAAGCTCTACGGCTCCGAGATGGCCTGCCTGATGGCCGACGAGCTGGTCCAGATCCGCGGCGGCCGCGGCTTCGAGACCGCCGAGTCCCTGCGGGCCCGCGGCGAGCGGGCCGTCCCGGCCGAGCAGATGCTGCGCGACCTGCGCATCAACCGCATCTTCGAGGGCTCCACCGAGATCATGCACCTGCTCATCGCCCGTGAGGCCGTCGACGCCCACCTCAGCGTCGCCGGCGACCTCATCGACCCCGAGAAGTCCCTCCAGGACAAGGCCAGGGCGGGCATGGGCGCCGGTGTCTTCTACGCCAAGTGGCTGCCCCGGCTGGTCGCGGGCCCCGGCCAGCTCCCGGCGGCCTACGGCGAGTTCCGCCACGAGGTCGACCTGTCCGGCCACCTCCGCTACGTCGAACGCCACGCCCGCAGACTCGCCCGCTCCACCTTCTACGCCATGTCCCGCTGGCAGGGCCGCATGGAGACCAAGCAGGGCTTCCTCGGCCGGATCGTCGACATCGGGGCGGAACTCTTCGCCATGAGCGCCGCCTGCGTCCGCGCCGAACTGCTGCGCCGCGGCGACGACCACGGCCGCGAGGCGTACCAGCTCGCCGACGCCTTCTGCCACCAGGCCCGCATCCGCGTCGACGAACTCTTCGACCGTCTGTGGAAGAACACCGACGACCTCGACCGCAAGGTCGTCAAGGGCGTCCTGACCGGCACCTACACATGGCTGGAGGAGGGCATTCTGGACCCGTCCGACGACGGTCCGTGGATCGCCGACGCCACGCCCGGGCCCGCGACCCGGGAGAACGTCCGCCGCTCCATCAGGTGAGCGGCCCCGGGGTGCCCCCGTGCGGGGGGCACCCTGTCCGCGCGTCCGTCGCCAGCGGCCACAATGGGGGGCATGAGCGACAGCCCAGCCCCCCTCGCCGACCCGCATCTCGTCTACGACCCCGTCGTGGGAGGCGGGCCCAAGGACGTGGTCATCCTCGGCTCGACCGGTTCGATCGGCACCCAGGCCATCGACCTCG
The DNA here is from genome assembly GCF_044754345.1 of Streptomyces sp. NPDC093094. Classification (NCBI taxonomy): domain Bacteria; kingdom Bacillati; phylum Actinomycetota; class Actinomycetes; order Kitasatosporales; family Streptomycetaceae; genus Streptomyces; species Streptomyces sp. NPDC093094. The sequence goes on from NZ_JBIVOX010000015.1 coordinate 155,892, forward strand.
TCCTGCGCAATCCCGACCGTTTCCGGGTGAGCGCCCTGTCCGCCAACGGCGGCCGGGTCGCCCTGCTCGCCGAGCAGGCCCGCCGGCTGCGGGTGGGGACCGTGGCGGTGGCCCGCGAGGACGTCGTCCCGGCACTGCGGGACGCCCTCGTCGCCGAGTACGGGGCGGGCGAGCCGCTGCCCGAGATCCTCGCCGGACCGCAGGCGGCCACCGACGTCGCCGCCTCCGACTGCCACACCGTGCTCAACGGCATCACCGGCTCCATCGGTCTCGCCCCCACCCTCGCCGCGCTGGAGGCGGGCCGCACCCTCGCGCTCGCCAACAAGGAGTCGCTCATCGTCGGCGGCCCGCTGGTCAAGGAGCGCGCGAAGCCGGGCCAGATCATCCCGGTCGACTCCGAGCACGCCGCCCTCTTCCAGGCCCTCGCCGCCGGCACCCGCGCCGACGTCCGCAAGCTCGTCGTCACCGCCTCCGGCGGCCCCTTCCGCGGCCGCACGAAGGAACAGCTCGCGCACGTGACCGTCGAGGACGCCCTCGCGCACCCCACCTGGGCCATGGGCCCGGTCATCACGATCAACTCCGCGACCCTCGTCAACAAGGGCCTGGAGGTCATCGAGGCGCACCTCCTCTACGACATTCCCTTCGACCGCATTGAGGTCGTCGTCCATCCCCAGTCGTATGTTCACTCGATGGTGGAGTTCACGGACGGATCGACCCTGGCGCAGGCCACGCCCCCCGACATGCGTGGCCCGATCGCCGTCGGCCTCGGCTGGCCGGAGCGCGTGCCCGACGCCGCGCCCGCGTTCGACTGGAGCACGGCCTCGACGTGGGAGTTCTTCCCGCTCGACAACGAGGCGTTCCCGTCGGTGAACCTCGCCCGGCACGTGGGCGAGCTCGCGGGCACCGCCCCGGCGGTGTTCAATGCCGCCAACGAGGAGTGCGTGGGGGCCTTCCGGGCCGGCGCGCTGCCCTTCAACGGGATCATGGAGACCGTCACCCGGGTCGTCGAGGAGCACGGCACCCCGGGGACGGGAACCTCACTGACCGTGTCGGACGTCCTCGAAGCGGAGACCTGGGCCCGCGCACGCGCCCGGGAACTGACGGCACAGACGGCGGAGGCCCGTGCATGACGACCCTGATGTTCATCCTCGGCATAGTGGTCTTCGCGGTCGGCCTGCTCTTCTCGATCGCGTGGCACGAGCTGGGCCACCTGTCCACGGCCAAGCTGTTCGGCATCCGGGTGCCGCAGTACATGGTCGGCTTCGGCCCGACCGTCTGGTCGAGGAACAAGGGCGAGACCGAGTACGGCGTCAAGGCGATCCCGTTCGGCGGCTACATCCGTATGATCGGCATGTTCCCGCCCGGCCCCGACGGCAGGCTGGAGGCCCGCTCCACCTCCCCGTGGCGCGGCATGATCGAGGACGCCCGCTCGGCCGCCTTCGAGGAGCTCAAGCCGGGTGACGAGAACCGCCTCTTCTACACGCGCAAGCCGTGGAAGCGCGTCATCGTGATGTTCGCGGGTCCGTTCATGAACCTCGTCCTCGCGGTCGGCCTGTTCCTCACCGTGCTGATGGGCTTCGGCATCCAGCAGCAGACCACCACCGTCAGCTCGGTCTCCCCGTGCGTCATCGCGCAGACCGAGAAGCGCGACGAGTGCAAGAAGGCCGACCCGGCCTCCCCGGCGGCCGCCGCCGGAATGAAGGCCGGGGACAGGATCGTCGCCTTCGACGGCCGGCGCACCGACGACTGGAACACCCTCTCCGACCTCATCCGCGACAGCGCCGGCAAGGAGGTGGCGATCGTCGTCGAGCGCGGCGGCCAGGAGCGCACCCTGCACGCGAAGATCGCGACCAACCTCGTCACCAAGAAGGACTCCAGCGGCGCCTACGTCCAGGGCGAGTACATCAAGGCGGGCTTCCTCGGCTTCAGCGCCGCCGAGGGCGTCGTCACCCTGGGCCTCGGCGACTCCGTGACCTGGATGGGCGACCGGGTCGGCGACGCCGTCGACTCCCTCGTCGCGCTGCCCTCCAAGATCCCCGCCCTGTGGGACGCCGCCTTCGGCGACGGACCGCGCGAGCAGGACTCCCCGATGGGCATCGTCGGCGCGGCCCGGGTCGGCGGCGAGATCGCCACCCTCGACATCCCGGCCTCCCAGCAGCTCGCCATGTTCGTGTTCCTGCTGGCCGGCTTCAACCTCTCCCTGTTCCTGTTCAACATGCTCCCGCTGCTGCCGCTGGACGGCGGCCACATCGCGGGCGCCCTGTGGGAGTCGCTGCGCCGCAACACCGCCAAGGTGCTGCGCCGCCCCGACCCCGGCCCGTTCGACGTGGCCAAGCTGATGCCGGTCGCCTACGTGGTCGCCGGGATCTTCATCTGCTTCACGGTGCTGGTCCTGATCGCGGACGTGGTCAACCCGGTCAGAATCTCGTAGGACGGCGGCAGGACACCCGCGGTTCACGGCGGCCGGGCACCCTGGGTGCCCGGCCGCCTTCCATCGGGTGGTTTACCCGCGGCGGGGCCGCCCCGCCGAGCGCATTCGCGGTGGGGGAGTGATCGGCCCGTGCCGGGTGCCGTAACCTCGAAGACCGGAGCCCGCCGCGGATACGGGTCCGGACCTTGATCCACGACATGGGGTTGCACAGCAGATGACTGCGATTTCTCTCGGCATGCCGTCCGTTCCGACCAGGCTCGCCGAGCGCCGCAAGAGCCGGCAGATCCAGGTCGGTTCCGTGGCGGTCGGTGGCGACGCCCCGGTCTCGGTGCAGTCGATGACGACGACCCGTACGTCGGACATCGGTGCCACGCTCCAGCAGATCGCGGAGCTGACGGCGTCGGGCTGCCAGATCGTGCGGGTGGCCTGCCCGACGCAGGACGACGCCGACGCGCTGGCCACGATCGCCCGCAAGTCGCAGATCCCGGTGATCGCCGACATCCACTTCCAGCCGAAGTACGTGTTCGCGGCGATCGAGGCGGGCTGTGCGGCGGTGCGGGTGAACCCGGGCAACATCAAGCAGTTCGACGACAAGGTCAGGGAGATCGCGCGGGCGGCGAAGGACCACGGCACGCCGATCCGTATCGGTGTCAACGCGGGTTCGCTGGACCGGCGGCTGCTCCAGAAGTACGGCAGGGCGACCCCGGAGGCGCTGGTGGAGTCGGCACTGTGGGAGGCGTCGCTGTTCGAGGAGCACGGCTTCCGCGACATCAAGATCTCGGTCAAGCACAACGACCCGGTGATCATGATCGAGGCGTACAAGCAGCTCGCCGCCCAGTGTGATTATCCGCTGCACCTGGGTGTCACCGAGGCGGGTCCCGCCTTCCAGGGCACGATCAAGTCGGCGGTGGCGTTCGGGGCGCTGCTGAGCCAGGGCATCGGTGACACCATCCGGGTCTCGCTGTCGGCGCCGCCGGCGGAGGAGGTCAAGGTGGGGCTGCAGATCCTGGAGTCCCTCAACCTCAAGCAGCGGGGTCTGGAGATCGTCTCCTGTCCGTCCTGCGGCCGGGCCCAGGTGGATGTGTACAAGCTGGCCGAGGAGGTCACGGCGGGTCTGACGGGCATGGAGGTCCCCCTGCGGGTCGCGGTGATGGGCTGTGTCGTCAACGGTCCCGGTGAGGCCCGGGAGGCCGACCTCGGGGTCGCCTCCGGCAACGGCAAGGGCCAGATCTTCGTCAAGGGCGAGGTCATCAAGACCGTCCCCGAGTCCAAGATCGTGGAGACCCTCATCGAGGAGGCCATGAAGCTGGCCGAGCAGATGGAGGCCGACGGCATCGGCTCCGGCGAGCCCTCGGTGTCCGTGGCGGGCTGACACCCACGGCCGCGTCGGCGGGCCGACGACACGGTCCCCGCGGGAGACCGCCCGGCGGCCCGCCGGGCGCAGCGGGCTCCCCGCGGGGTAATCCGATCGCGTCGCGCGGGCCGGTGAGGTTGGCTCGTCCCATGCCCGAGCTGCGTACCGAACGACTGATCCTCCGCTCCTGGCGGGAGACCGACCTCGACCCGTGGGCGGCGCTCAACGCCGACCCGCAGGTGCGGGAGCACTTCCCCGGACTCCTCGACCGGGAGCGGAGCGACGCCTCCGTCGCCCGTTTCCAGGCCGACCTCGACGAACGCGGCTGGGGCTGGTGGGCCGTGGAGGTCGCCGCCACCGGGGAGTTCGCCGGCTTCGCCGGCCTGGACCCCGTCGACGACGGCATGCCGTTCACCGGCGTGGAGGCGGGCTGGCGGCTGGCCCGCGCCGCCTGGGGCCACGGCTATGCCACGGAGGCCGCCCGCGCCGCGCTCGCCTTCGGCTTCGGCCGCCTCGCCCTGCCCGAGATCCTCGCCGTGACCACCGAGGCCAACCACCGCTCCCGGGCCGTGATGGACCGCCTCGGCATGACCCACGACGAGGCCGGGGACTTCGACGACCCGGCCGTCCCGCAGGGCCCGCTGCGCCGGGGCGTGGTGTACCGGCTGGAGCGCGGCCGATGGCTCGCGGGCCCCGGCCCGTCCGGTGGCTGAGGACAGGTGCCGGAAGGGATGCCGGACCGCACGAGGCTCCGCCGTCCGGCTTCCGCGGGTACAGTGCGGAGACCAGCAGATCCGAGCGTGAGGCCCCCGCACGTGTTGACCCAGACCACCTCCCGGGTCCTCGAACCGAGTGACCTGGACGCCGCCCTCGCCGTCCTCGGCCGAGAGCCCGTGGCGAACGCCTTCGTCACCTCCCGGGTCCAGGTCGCGGGCCTGGACCCGTGGCGCCTGGGCGGCGAGATGTGGGGCTGGTACGAGGACGGCATGCTCACGTCCCTGTGCTACGCGGGCGCCAACCTGGTTCCCATCTGCGCCGGTCCCCGCGCGATCCGCGCCTTCGCCGACCGAGCCCGCCGGGCCGGCCGCCGCTGCTCCTCCATCGTCGGCCCCGCCGAGCCCACCGCCGAGCTGTGGCGTCTGCTCGAACCGCACTGGGGACCCGCCCGCGACATCCGCGCCCGCCAGCCCCTGATGGTCACCGACCGCATGCCGGCCGGCGTCGCCCCGGACCCCCGCGTCCGGCGCGTCCGCAAGGACGAGATGGAGGCGATCATGCCGGCCTGTGTCGCCATGTTCACCGAGGAGGTCGGTGTCTCCCCGCTGGCCGGCGACGGCGGCCTCCTCTACCAGGCCCGGGTCGCCGAACTCGTCGGCACCGGCCGTTCCTTCGCCCGTCTCGACGACGACGGCAAGGTCATGTTCAAGGCGGAGATCGGCGCCGCGACCGGCAGCGCCTGCCAGATCCAGGGCGTCTGGGTGGCCCCCGAGCACCGGGGCAGGGGCATCGCGGCCCCGGGCATGGCGGCGGTCCTGCGCTACGCCCTCACGGACGTGGCCCCGGTCGTCAGCCTCTACGTCAACGACTTCAACACGGCGGCGAGAAGGACGTACACCCGGGTGGGCTTCGAAGAGGTGGGCGCGTTCATGAGCGTGCTGTTCTAGCGCGCTGTCCGGGGGAGGGCGACCTGTAGTCTCCCGGCATGGACCTCGCCATCGCGCCCCTGGACCTCGCAGCCCACGTGGACGAGGCCCTGGCGGTACAGGCCGTCGCCTTCGGACTGGACGCGGACGAGGTGGCCGTACGCCGGCAGATCGTCCTGCGCCATATGACGTATCCCGGCGCCAGGGCCCTCGGTGCCACCTCCAGGGGCGCCCTGATCGGCTTCGTCTACGGCATGCCCAACGACCGCACCCACTGGTGGTCCACCGTCGTGGAGCCCTACCTCCGCGCCGAGGGGAACGAGCCGTGGCTCGACGGCTCCTTCGTCATCACGGAACTCCACGTCCACCCGGCCCACCAGAACCGCGGTGTCGGCCGGACCCTGATCACCAGGATGACCGACGCCGCCGCCGAGCCGCGCAGCATCCTCTCCGCGATCGACACCGACAGCCCCGCCCGCGGCCTGTACCACTCCCTCGGCTACGTCGACCTCGCCCGCCGCGTCCACTTCCCGAGCGCCCCCAAGCCGTACGCCGTGATGGGCGCCCCTCTCCCGCTGCGCCGCCGCTAACCGATTTCCGCAGCCCCCCACCGCCCGGCTAACCTCCTAGCCATAACCCACACCCGGCAGGAGTTCGAGAACCATGGCCAACGCACCGGTCCAGCGCATGTCCCAGTTGATGGCGAAGACGCTGCGCGACGACCCGGCGGACGCCGAGGTCCTCAGCCACAAGCTCCTCGTGCGCGCCGGCTACGTCCGCCGCACCGCCGCCGGCATCTGGAGCTGGCTGCCCCTCGGCAAGAAGGTCCTCGCCAACGTCGAGCGCATCGTCCGCGAGGAGATGGACGCCATCGGCGCCCAGGAGGTCTCCCTCCCCGCGCTGCTGCCGCGTGAGCCGTACGAGGCGACCGGCCGCTGGGACGAGTACGGCCAGGAGCTGTTCCGCCTGAAGGACCGCAAGGGCGGCGACTACCTCCTCGGCCCGACCCACGAGGAGATCTTCACCCTGCTGGTGAAGGACCAGTGCTCGTCCTACAAGGACCTGCCGGTCATCCTGTACCAGATCCAGACCAAGTTCCGGGACGAGGCCCGCCCCCGGGCCGGCATCCTGCGCGGCCGTGAGTTCCTCATGAAGGACTCGTACTCCTTCGACCTGGAGGACGAGGGCCTGGCGAAGTCCTACGCCCTGCACCGTGAGGCGTACCGGCGCGTCTTCGAGCGCCTCGGTCTGGACTACCGCATCTGCGCCGCCACCGCGGGCGCGATGGGCGGCTCGAAGTCGGAGGAGTTCCTGGCCCCGGCCGAGGCCGGCGAGGACACCTTCGCCGACTGCCCGAACTGCGACTTCGCCGCGAACACCGAGGCGATCGCCTACGCGCTGAAGCCGGTGGACGGCTCCGCCGTGCCCACCGCGGAGGACATCCCCACCCCGGACACCCCCACCATCGAGACCCTCGCCGCCTCCCTCGGCGTCCCGGCCTCCGCCACGCTGAAGAACCTCCTGGTGAAGGTGGACGGCGAGGTCGTCGCCGTGGGCGTGCCCGGCGACCGCGAGGTCGACCTGGGCAAGGTCGAGGCGCACTTCGCCCCGGCAGCCGTCGAGATGGTCACCGAGGCCGACTTCGCCGAGCGCCCCGACCTGGTCCGCGGCTACGTCGGCCCGCAGGGCCTGGACAAGGTCACCTTCATCGCCGACCCGCGCGTGGCCCCCGGCACCTCCTGGATCACCGGCGCCAACAAGGAGGGCATGCACGCGAAGAACGTGGTCGCGGGCCGTGACTTCGAGGTCGACGCGTACGTCGACGTCGTCGTGGTGCAGGAGGGCGACCCCTGCCCGCAGTGCGGCACCGGCCTGAAGCTGGACCGTGCCATCGAGATCGGCCACATCTTCCAGCTGGGACGCAAGTACGCGGACGCCCTCAAGCTCGACGTGCTCGGCCAGAACGGCAAGCCGGTCCGCGTCACCATGGGTTCCTACGGCATCGGTGTCTCCCGCGCGGTCGCGGCCCTCGCCGAGCAGACCGCCGACGACAAGGGTCTGTGCTGGTCCGCCGAGGTCGCCCCGGCCGACGTCCATGTGGTGGCCGCGGGCAAGGCCCTGCAGACCGAGCTGGCCCTGGACGTCTCCGGCAAGCTCGCCGCGGCGGGCCTGCGGGTCCTCGTCGACGACCGTGCGGGTGTCTCCCCGGGCGTGAAGTTCACCGACTCGGAGCTGATCGGTGTGCCGAAGATCCTCGTGGCCGGCCGTCGCGCGGGAGAGGGGGTCGTCGAGCTGAAGGACCGCCGGACCGGAGAGCGCGAGGAGCTGACCGTGGAAGAGGCGATCGCCCGGCTGACCGCCTGATCCGGCCGGTGTGAACGACGTGGCGCCGCGGGGATTCCCCCGCGGCGGCCGTTTCAGGTGCTTGCGGCCGTCGAGATCAGCAGGCCTCAGCCGCGACGCCGCAGGTGACGAGTTCGGCCGGCAGCTTCACCTGCATGCCGCAGTAGCACAGCAGCAGGTTGCCGGTTCCCTCCGGTGCGCCCAGGTCGATCGTCAGCAGGGCGCGGACTTCTCTGATCACTTCGAACAGGCGGGAACCTCTGGCGACGAGGATGCTGACCTCGTCGGGATCCCATACGACCATGGCCGGCAGATCGGCCGCCACGCAGACGTGGATGCACACAGCTGTCTCCCCAGGGATGCATAACGCGATGCATTGATCCGCTCCGGGAGGTCAGCGGCTGACTGATGGTACCGGGACGCGTGTGCACTGTGGGAGTTTTCGGCAGATTCCGTGAAGCCCGTCCACCGCACCGCATATGCCGGACGGTCGCGCCCGACGCCGATGCTCCAGGTCAGCCGATCCGGCTGACCTGGAGCATCGCCTCCGCGTCCTTGATCAGCGCCCGCTGCCGTTCCTCCGGCAATTGCCGGTAGAGCTTCAGCAGCCGCGCCTCGCGCTCGTCCCGGCTGGGTCCGGGCACGGGCCGGCCGACGGCCTCGAAGAACTCGCGGGGTGTGGTGCGCACGCCCCAGCGCCGGAACACCTCGACCATGGCCCGCAGGCGCTCGGGGTCGATCCGGGACGTACCGCGCGTCCGGTTCATCCAGGCGTTGAGAGTCGGATACGAAACGCCCGCCTCCGTCGCCAGGTCCTTCTGGGTCCGCCCCTGGCTCGCCGAGAGGAGCCGCGTGAGCAGGCTCGACAGATCCTCGCCCTGATGGGTGGGATCGTCGCCTGCTTCAGGCTCTGCGGGTGGTGTCGGCTGGGTCGTCACACGTCAGAGGATCCGGCATGCGTATCTACATGCGCAAGTAGATTGCAGATTGATGACGCAGTTGACACGATATGCATCTACCTGAAGACTGTAGATATCTCCGGGAGTCGGGGCCGGCGCACCTCCTGCCGCCGCACCGCCGACGGGTGTTCCGGCGGCGCACGGGGCGTGATCGCCGTCCCGGACCGCGGATCACCCTTTCTTTGTACCCCACAAATCTACATCTACACGAATATCGCAGATTCGGGGACCGACGATCCCCGAAGCATCACGAGGCCCGAGGAGTACCGATCTTGTCCGCACCGACCTTGTCCACCACTACGTCACCGGCCGGCGTCCGGACCGTGCCCGCCGGCCCGGAGCCCGCGTTAGTCGCACGGGCCCGCGAGGGCGACCGGGAGGCGTTCGCCCTCCTGTACCGCGAGCACTACCGCGGGGTGTACCGGTATCTGCTGTTCCGCACCCGTGACCGGCATCTGGCCGAGGACCTGGCCCAGGAGGTGTTCGTCCGCGCGCTGCGGGGCATCGGCGGATTCGCCTGGCAGGGCAGCGCGTTCGCCGCGTGGCTGACCACCATCGCCCGCAACCTGTACCTGGACGAACTGGGCCGCAGCCGCACCCGCAGGGAGACCCCGGTCGCCGAGCCCCACGACCCGGTGCGGCGGGCCTGCGGCGCCGACTCCCCGCCCGTGCGCGAACTGGAGGCCGTCGAGGCGTGCGAGGCGGTCCAGCGGGCGCTGATGACCCTCAGCCCGCCCCAGCGCCACTGCCTCGAACTGCGTTTCCTCGGCGAGCTGTCGCCCGAGGAGACGGCGCGGGAGATGGGCCGGACCGTCGGCGCCGTACGGGCCCTCACGCACCGCGCGATGCGGCAGCTGCGGTGGACGGTCGGGGCGGTGCCGGCATGAGCGAGGATCTCTCCACGGCCGACGGCGCGGCCCCCGGGCCCGGGGCGTCCGGCGTGCTGCTGCACCGCGGGGCCGACGGCGGCTGGTCCCGCACCCGGCCCGATCTGACCGACCTGGAACGTCAGGCGCTCGCCTGGGACGTCGCCTGCCGCCGCGCCCGGCGTGCCGCCGAGACCCTCGCGCGGGAACTCGACGGGCACCCCGCGGTGGTGGGCGTCAAGGCCGACCGCGACCGGGTGCGGGTCCTGCTCCACGTCCGGGACCTGGCCGAATGGGCGCAGTGGTGCGCGTACTTCGGACTCACCGCCGCCGGCGAACGGCTCCACCCGCGCGTCCTCGCCGGTGAGGGATGGCGCTTCGGCGTGCGCACCTCGGTCCTGGGCCGCACCGCCCGGCCGCCCGTGTCCGAGGGGGAGACGGGGGCGGCGGTCCCGGCTGCCGGGCGCAGGAGGGCGGCCACGGGAGTCGCGCTCGGCAGGACGACCGCGGGGGCCCCGGGGGCCGTGCTCGGGAAGGCCGGCCGGGAGGCGGGCGGGGTCGTGCTCGGGAAGGCCGGCCGGGAGGCGGGCGGGGCCGTACGGGAGAAACGATTGTTCCGTCTCGACGGGGCCGTCTACGACCTCACGCTCCCGTATCGCGACGCCCACGGGGACGTCTGGTACTTCCAGGGAGAGCAGAACGCCGACGGCATGCCCCTGATGTCGCTGGACGGCCGCCCGGAGCGCTGCTCGCTCGCCAACGTGGCCGCCTACGCGGGCCCGTTGACCCCGGTCCGCCGGACCGCGCCGGGCGGGAGAACCTTCCGGTGAGCGCGCCCGCCGTCGGCACCCGGGGACGTGAGTGGGAGCGCAGCGCGGCCTGTCTGCACCAGGACGCGGAACTCTGGTTCGCCGACCGCACGCGCGACCGGGCCATCGCCGCCTGCCAGGCGTGCCCCGTCCTGCAGCCGTGCCGGGAGGCCGTGCTGAAACGCGAGGAGGGGCTGGCCAAGTGCCAGCGCAGCGGGATCATAGCCGGGCTCACCGGAGCCCAGCGGTACGCCCTGGAGCGCGCCGGACGCCAGCAGCCCCGGCCGCCGGGCGCCGAGGCCGCTCCCGACATGGTTCCCCGGGCGGGCGGCCGCCCGAGGGGGGAGCCCGCGCCCTGCGGCACCCGGGCGGCCTACCAGCGGCACCTGCGCAGGGACGAGCCGGTCGACGACGCGTGCCGCGCGGCCAACGCCCGTGGCGCCGGGCGCTACCGCCGTACGGGTTCCACGCGGGGCAAGCCCAAGGGACCCGGGCCGCCGGACCGCCCGCCGACCCGGGCCCACGGCAGCACGCCCACCGACTCGAACACCGCATGGGAGCCATGCATGCCCGTACTTCCCGAGGACTCCCCACCCGGCGCGTCCGCGTCCGGCCGCCCGCGTCCGCGGGCGCGTCCGGGCCTCGGCGCCGGCGTCCTCGCCGTCCGCCGCCTCCTGATCCGCCCCGCCGCCCGGCTGCGCGAGGCGGCCTCCCGGCGGCGTCTGGAGTCCGAACTGGCCGTCAGCAGAGGGGAGGTGACGCGCTGGAAACTCCACGCCGACTCCTACGCGCAGGAGTTCGGCCGCATCAGCCGCGAGCGCGCGCACCTGCTGGCCTGGCTGGCGGCCCTGCATCCCGCGAGCGCCGTCCTCACCCCGGCCGGCGGAACCGAGCACCACGGCACCCACCGCCTGCGCCTGACGGCCGGCGGACTCCAGATGTCCTGGCTCGTCCCGTCCGCCGACCTCGCGCTGTTCGAGCACGTGCCGTACGCGGAGCCCGTACCGGGCCGGCGGATCCGGCACGCCGACGAGTCCACCGCGGACCAGGACGCGCACATCCGCCGGCACACGCACCTGCTGGCGCTCGAGGGCCATCTGCTCGGCGCGCACCCCGCGGACCGGCCGCCCGGGACCTGAGCGGGCCGGGCGGCCGGTCCGCCCGGCCCCGCACATGAGACTCCGGTCGGCAAGCTCGGGAGGCACGCCGGCCGGCCCACCGCGCCCTCCGTCACCGAGACGGGCGGAGGGCGCGGCACTCCGCCGCCGTCACGGCCTTCCGCCGCCGCGGCACCTGCCGTGCGCCCGGCCCCGTCGCCCGGCCGGGGGTGTTCCTACAGCCAGCCCGCGAACTCCAGCAGGAGCTCCGCATCCCTCGGCCGGCCCACGCGAAGGGCCCTCACGCCCGACTCGACGGCACGGAACAGCGTCCAGCCCCGCAGCCGCTCCTGGTCCACGTCCAGCGACTCCGCGAGCCGCTTCACCCGGCGCCGGGTCGTCGCCGCACCCGACGGGGAGGCGATCAGGTCCTCCACCCGGTCCCGGACCAGCCGGGCCAGATCGAAGGCGCACTCGCCGACCACCGGGTCCGGTCCGACCGCCAGCCACGGCGTCCGCTCGCCGGCCAGCACCTTGGACTGCCGGAACGTGCCGTGCAGCAGCCGGTGTTCGGGCGGCGCCGCCAGCAGTTCCGCACGCACCCCGAGCGCCGCGTCGACCAGCGGCACCAGCTCGGCGTCGGCGTCCGCGCCGGCCCGCAGGGCCAGGGCCTGCCGGCCCGTCCGCTCCGCGACCGTCTCGAAGACGGGCCCCTCGGGCGGCGGGGTCCACAGCCGGCGCAGCGTGCCCGCGGCCTCCAGCAGGGCCTTCGCCTCCGGCAGCGACCGCACGGAGACATCCGGGTGCAGCCGCTCCAGCAGCAGGACGCCCTCGGCCCCGTCGTCCTCCAGCAGCGCCACGGCGCCCCGGCCGGCCCAGTGCGCCAGCGCGGCCCGCTCGCTGTGCGGACGCGCCCGCGGCGGGGCCAGTTTGAGCACCGCGGGCGTCCCGTCGGCCCGCCGCACCAGCACGACGAGGCTGCTGCGCCCGCCGGGCACCTGCACCCGGTCCACGGTCAACTCGCGTGCGGCGACCGCCCGGTGAAGAGCCTCGGGCAGCTTCTCCAGCCAGTCGTCGCCGTCCGGCGCACTCTCACCGAGCGCCCTGACCAGACGCCGCGGCGGTTCGAAAGCCATGCGCGAGTTGTCCCTTCCCCTACGTCCACGTCCTACGCGGTGGGCGAGGCCGGTGCCGTGGCCGCCCGCTCGGCGAGCCCAGGGAAGGCTACGCTCCCGCCGCGCCAGCGCACCGCCCGCACCGCGGCTTCCCGCAGTGCCTCGGCGGCCGCGGCCCGGCGCTCGCCCGTCGAGGCCCGCACCAGGTCCGAGTAGACCCCGGCCACACGGTCCTCCAGTTCGGCGGCGAGCCCCACCGCCGACTCCGAGTCGGTCACCGCGAACGGCAGCGCGTACGCGGCCGCCGCCGCGACGGGCTCGCCGCCCAGGTCCCGCACCTCGCGGGCCAGCGTGTCGCGCCGGGCGCGATGGGCGTCGTAGGCCCCGCGGGCCTCGGTGCGGCGGCCCTCGCGGATCCGGCCGCCGACCACGCCGTAGCCGTAGACCGCCGCGTGCTCGGCGGCCAGCGCCGCCTGGAGCTCCGTCAGCGCGGCCTTCTTCTTCGCCTCGGTCATGCGTCGTCCTCCGTCGGCGCCAGGGTCAGCAGATACGCGTGGGCGGCCCCGGCCGCGGCCACGGACGCCAGCAGTCTGGCGAGTTCCCCCGGCGCCTCGACCAGGGCGGCGGCACGCCGGTCCGCGAGTGCCCGCTCGGCGGCGGCCAGCTCCGCGAGGGCGTCCTTCGGGGCGGCGGGCACGGGAGCCGGCGCGGACGGCGAGGGCGACCCGGGCGGTGCGGACGACGCGGGCGGTGCGGACGACGCGGAGGGCGAGGGCGGCACGGAAGCCGGGGCGGAGGGCTTCGGGGAGTGCCCCGCGCCCCCGAAGGCCGCCGTGTGCCGCACGGTCTCCTCCCGCAGCGGCCCCAGCCGCTCCGCCAGCGCCGGGTGCGCCGCGACGACGGCGTCGTAGCGCTCCACCAGCGCCGCGCTGTCCCGGGCGGCACGCGCGCGGGTCCGCTCACCGGGCGACGGGCTGCCGCCGCCCGTGACCTTCTCCCGGGGCTCGGTGCCGGAGGAGCAGCCCGCCGCGAGCAGACCACCGGCGGCGGAGACGAGCAGGGTCCTTCTGCGCGTCCCCGAGGGGATGCGCGGCGGCGGGGAAGACGGCACGGCGGTGTTCCTCGGGGGCTCGAACGAACAGACGTGATCACGGTACCCGCGGCGCCGCCCGACGCGGGCAACCGGCTCGTCGGACGGCGCATCCGAGGGGCGCGGCACCGGCTCCGGGTCCCCGCGGAGCCGGCCGCCCCCGTTCCGCGCGCGCCGCGGGACCCCGGCCGTCCGGGTGTGCGGGCGCCTCCGCCCGGCGGCCCGTGGACGGCAACACACCCCGCGACCCGATACCCTTTGATCCAGACACGCGACCCATCCCACAACAGCACACGCGGCCGAGGAGTCACCCGGATGAGCACGACCCAGAGCGAGAGGCTGCGAGAACTTCTGGAGCCGCTCGTCACCTCCCAGGGCCTCGATCTCGAAGAGATCGCCGTGGACTCCGTCGGACGCAAGCGGGTGCTGCGCGTCGTCGTCGACTCGGACGAGGGCGCGGATCTGGACGCCATCGCCGATGTGAGCCGAGCGCTCTCGGCGAAGCTCGACGAGAGCAACGCGATGGGCGACGCGGCCTACGACCTGGAGGTCGGCACCCCCGGCGCGGAGCGCGCGCTCACCGAGCACCGGCACTACGTGCGCGCAGCGGACCGGCTGGTGAAGTTCCAGCTGGCCGACGACGGCGAACTGGTCGCCCGGATCCTCTCGGTGGACGAGGACGGTCTGGACGTCGAGGTGCCCGGGGTGAAGGGACGCAAGGCCACCACCCGCCGGCTCGGCTTCCCGGAGATCGCCAGGGCGCGCGTGCAGGTCGAGTTCAACCGCAAGGACAAGAAGGACATGAAGGAAGAGGAGGAGGCGTAGCCGTGGACATCGACATGAGCGCCCTGCGGGGCTTGGTCAGGGAGAAGGAGATCTCCTTCCCCCTGCTGGTCGAGGCGATCGAGTCGGCCCTCCTCATCGCCTACCACCGCACCGAGGGAAGCCGCCGTCACGCGCGCGTGGAGCTCAACCGGGAGACCGGTCACGTGACCGTGTGGGCGAAGGAGGACCCGGAGGACATCGAGGAGGGCCAGGAGCCCCGCGAGTTCGACGACACCCCGTCCGGCTTCGGCCGTATCGCCGCCACCACCGCCAAGCAGGTGATCCTGCAGCGGCTGCGCGACGCCGAGGACGACGCCACGCTCGGCGAGTACGCCGGCCGGGAGGGCGACATCGTCACCGGTGTGGTCCAGCAGGGCCGCGACCCGAAGAACGTGCTCGTCGACATCGGCAAGCTGGAGGCCATCCTGCCGGTGCAGGAGCAGGTGCCGGGCGAGAGCTACCCGCACGGCATGCGGCTGCGCAGTTACGTCGTCCGGGTGGCGAAGGGCGTGCGCGGTCCGTCCGTCACCCTTTCGCGCACGCACCCCAGTCTGGTGAAGAAGCTCTTCGCCCTGGAGGTGCCGGAGATCGCGGACGGGTCGGTGGAGATCGCCGCCATCGCGCGCGAGGCCGGCCACCGCACCAAGATCGCCGTACGGTCCACCCGTTCGGGCCTGAACGCCAAGGGCGCCTGCATCGGCCCCATGGGCGGCCGGGTGCGCAACGTGATGGGCGAGCTGAACGGCGAGAAGATCGACATCGTCGACTGGTCGGACGACCCCGCGGAGATGGTGGCCAACGCCCTGTCCCCGGCCCGGGTCTCCAAGGTCGAGGTCGTGGACCTGGCGTCCCGGTCGGCGCGGGTCATCGTGCCGGACTACCAGCTGTCGCTGGCGATCGGCAAGGAAGGCCAGAACGCCCGGCTCGCGGCCCGGCTCACCGGCTGGCGGATCGACATCCGTCCGGACACCGAGCAGCCCGCCGAGTAGGACACGGGAATAGATCCAAGCCGTACGTCGCTTAGATCACGACAACAGCCGTTCGATTCTTGCCCCGAAAGGGTGAGGTCGGCACGGGGAGGTAGACTTAGCTGTGTCTGGCCGGACGCACGCCCGGGCATGCCCTGAACGCACCTGTGTGGGGTGCCGGGAGCGGGCGGCCAAGACCGGTCTGCTGCGCATCGTGGCGATCAAGGACGAATGCGTCCCCGATCCTCGCGGTACGCTGCCCGGCCGGGGTGCCTATGTGCACCCCGCCCTCGTCTGTCTCGACCAGGCGGTCCGCCGCCGGGCGTTCACGCGGGCACTGCGCGCCCCGGGAGCGCTCGACACAAAGGCGTTGCGCCACTACGTCGAGCAGACGACAGTTGCCGAGCAGGCAACACCGTAAGACGCGTCGCACGGAACCCCGTGCGGCCTGGTACCTCGCGAGTCGAAAGCAGGTCGAGATTGCGATGAGCACTCGATGAGTACGCGATGAGTACGCCCATGAACTAGCGACGGTCCGGCCGCAACCCGGACCTCAAAGGAGCGAAGTGGCTAAGGTCCGGGTCTACGAACTCGCCAAGGAGTTCGGTGTGGAGAGCAAGGTCGTCATGGCCAAGCTCCAGGAACTCGGTGAATTCGTCCGATCGGCGTCCTCGACGATCGAGGCGCCCGTTGTGCGCAAACTGACTGACGCCTTCCAGGGCGGCGGCAAGTCCGCCGCGCCCAGGAAGGCCGCCCCCAAGCCCGCCGCGCCCTCTCCGGCGCAGGCGGCCCGTCCGGCTGCTCCGAAGCCGGCGGCCCCCAAGCCCGCTGCTGCGGCCCCGCCCGCGGCTCCGGCGGCCCCCGCGGCTCCCGCCGCGCAGGCGCCCGCTCCCGGTCCGCGTCCGACGCCGGGCCCGAAGCCCGCGCCGCGTCCGGCCCCGGCGGCTCCGGAGTTCACCGCTCCGCCGGCCGCCCCGGCTGCTCCGGCCGCTCAGGCTCCGGCCACCCCCCAGGCCGCGCGTCCCGCGGCCCGTCCGGGTGCCCCGAAGCCCGGTGCCCGTCCGTCCGGCCCCGGTCAGGGCCAGGCGGGTCGTCCGGGCCAGGGTGGTCCCCGTGCCGGTGGCCAGGCCCCCCGTCCGGGCGGTGCCCGTCCGGCCGGTCCGCGTCCGGGCAACAACCCCTTCACCTCCGGCGGCAACGCCGGTATGGCGCGCCCCCAGGCGCCCCGTCCGCAGGGCGCTCCGCGTCCCGGCGGCCAGGGTGCTCCCGGTGGCGGCGGTCCCCGCCCGCAGGCGCCCGGCGCCCAGGGCGGCGGTCCTCGTCCCCAGGCTCCCGGCGGCCCGCGTCCCACTCCGGGCTCCATGCCGCGTCCGCAGGGCGGTCCCCGTCCCGGCGGCGGCCCCGGCGGCCCGCGTCCCAACCCCGGCATGATGCCGCAGCGTCCCGCTGCGGGCCCGCGTCCCGGTGGCGGTGGCCCCGGCGGCCGCGGTCCCGGTGGCGGCGGTCGTCCCGGTGGCGGCGGCGGTCGTCCCGGCGGTGGCGGCGGCTTCGCGGGTCGTCCCGGTGGCGGCGGCTTCGCCGGTCGTCCCGGTGGTCCCGGTGGCGGCGGTGGCGGTTTCGCCGGTCGTCCCGGTGGCCCGGGTGCCGGTGCCGGCGGCGGTGGCCGTCCCGGCTTCGGCGGCCGTCCCGGCGGCCCCGGTGGCCGTGGTGGCACGCAGGGCGCCTTCGGCCGTCCCGGCGGTCCCGCGCGTCGTGGCCGCAAGTCGAAGCGGCAGAGGCGCCAGGAGTACGAGGCCATGCAGGCCCCGTCGGTCGGCGGCGTGATGCTGCCTCGCGGCAACGGCGAGACCATTCGCCTGTCGCGCGGTGCGTCGCTCACCGACTTCGCGGAGAAGATCAACGCCAACCCGGCGTCGCTCGTCGCGGTCATGATGAACCTCGGCGAGATGGTCACCGCGACCCAGTCCGTCTCCGACGAGACCCTCCAGCTCCTCGCGGGCGAGATGAACTACACGGTTCAGATCGTCAGCCCGGAGGAGGAGGACCGCGAGCTGCTCGAGTCCTTCGACATCGAGTTCGGCGAGGACGAGGGCGGCGAGGACGACCTGGTCGTGCGTCCGCCGGTCGTGACCGTCATGGGTCACGTCGACCACGGCAAGACCCGCCTGCTCGACGCCATCCGCAAGACGAACGTCATCGCGGGCGAGGCCGGCGGCATCACCCAGCACATCGGTGCCTACCAGGTCTCCACCGAGGTCAACGAGGAAGAGCGTCGGATCACCTTCATCGACACCCCGGGTCACGAGGCGTTCACCGCCATGCGTGCCCGTGGTGCGAAGTCGACCGACATCGCGATCCTGGTCGTCGCGGCCAACGACGGCGTCATGCCGCAGACGGTCGAGGCGCTCAACCACGCCAAGGCGGCCGACGTCCCGATCGTCGTCGCGGTCAACAAGATCGACGTCGAGGGTGCCGACCCGACCAAGGTGCGCGGTCAGCTGACCGAGTACGGCCTGGTGGCCGAGGAGTACGGCGGCGACACGATGTTCGTCGACATCTCCGCCAAGCAGGGTCTGCACATCGACTCCCTGCTGGAGGCCGTGGTCCTCACCGCCGACGCCTCGCTCGACCTGCGGGCCAACCCGAACCAGGACGCGCAGGGCATCTCGATCGAGTCCCGTCTCGACCGCGGCCGCGGTGCCGTGGCGACGGTCCTCGTCCAGCGAGGCACGCTGCGGGTCGGCGACACGATGGTCGTGGGCGACGCCTACGGCCGTGTGCGCGCCATGCTCGACGACAACGGCAACAACGTCGCCGAGGCCGGCCCGTCGACGCCGGTCCAGGTCCTGGGCCTGACCAACGTCCCGGGTGCGGGCGACAACTTCCTGGTGGTCGACGAGGACCGTACGGCCCGTCAGATCGCCGAGAAGCGCGCCGCCCGTGAGCGCAACGCCGCGTTCGCCAAGCGCACGCGCCGCGTGTCCCTGGAGGACCTGGACAAGGTGCTCAAGGCCGGCGAGGTCCAGCAGCTGAACCTGATCATCAAGGGTGACGCTTCCGGATCCGTCGAGGCCCTGGAGTCCTCCCTGCTCCAGCTGGACGTCGGCGAAGAGGTCGACATCCGCGTCCTGCACCGCGGCGTCGGTGCGGTCACGGAGTCCGACATCGACCTGGCGATGGGCTCGGACGCCATCGTGATCGGCTTCAACGTCCGCGCGGCCGGCCGCGCGGCGCAGATGGCCGAGCGCGAGGGCGTGGACGTCCGGTACTACTCGGTCATCTACCAGGCGATCGAGGAGATCGAGGCGGCCCTCAAGGGCATGCTCAAGCCGGAGTACGAAGAGGTCGAGCTCGGCACGGCGGAGATCCGCGAGGTCTTCAAGTCGTCCAAGCTGGGCAACATCGCCGGTGTCCTCATCCGCTCGGGCGAGGTCAAGCGCAACACCAAGGCACGCCTCATCCGCGACGGCAAGGTGGTCGCGGAGAACCTCAACATCGAGGGCCTGCGTCGCTTCAAGGACGACGTCACCGAGATCCGCGAAGGCTACGAGGGCGGTATCAACCTCGGCAACTTCAACGACATCAAGGTCGACGACGTCATCGCGACGTACGAGATGCGCGAGAAGCCGCGCGCGTGACCTGACACGCGACCGGGGCCGGTCGGCGGGAGTTATTTCCGTCGATCGGCCCCGGCCGTTGCGTGTACGGTTCCCGTATCGGCGCAACCGCGCCCGTACCCCGAACCGGCGGGACATCCGGAACACACATGTATGTGGGGACTCTGTCCTTCGACCTGCTCCTCGGCGACGTCCACTCGCTGAAGGAGAAACGCTCTCTCGTCCGTCCGATCGTGGCCGAACTCCAGCGCAAGTACGCGGTGAGCGTGGCGGAGACGGGCAACCAGGACCTCCACCGCAGGGCCGAGATCGGGCTCGCGTTCGTCTCCGGGGACACCGGACACCTCACCGAGGTGCTCGACCGCTGCGAGCGCCTGGTCGCCGCACGGCCCGAGGTGGAGCTGCTCTCGGTTCGACGCAGGCTCCACAGCGACGAAGACTGAAGCAAGAAGCAAGAAACCTAAGGAGACGGACCAGTGGCCGACAACGCGCGGGCTAAGAGGCTGGCGGACCTCATCCGAGAGGTGGTGGCCCAGAAGCTGCAGCGCGGGATCAAGGACCCGCGGCTCGGCTCGCACGTCACCATCACGGACACCCGGGTCACCGGAGATCTGCGGGAGGCGACCGTCTTCTACACCGTGTACGGGGACGACGAGGAGCGGGCCGCGGCCGCCGCCGGACTGGAGAGCGCCAAGGGCATCCTGCGCTCCGAGGTCGGCCGGGCCGCGGGCGTGAAGTTCACGCCGACGCTGACCTTCGTCGCCGACGCCCTGCCGGACACCGCACGCACCATCGAGGACCTCCTCGACAAGGCGCGTCAGTCCGACGCCAAGGTGCGCGAGGCATCGGCGGGAGCCGCGTACGCCGGTGAGGCCGACCCGTACCGCAAGCCGGACGCCGACGAGGACGAGACGGACGACGCCGCCGAATGACCCAGAAGCACACCACGCCCGACGGCCTTGTCATCGTCGACAAGCCGTCGGGCTTCACCTCGCACGACGTCGTCGCCAAGATGCGCGGCATCGCCCGCACCCGCCGCGTCGGCCACGCCGGAACGCTCGACCCCATGGCGACGGGCGTCCTCGTCCTCGGCGTGGAACGCGCCACCAAGCTCCTCGGGCACCTCGCGCTGACCGAGAAGGAGTACCTGGGCACGATCCGCCTGGGCCAGACGACCGTCACCGACGACGCCGAGGGCGAGATCACGGGGTCGTCCGACGCCTCGAAGGTCACCCGGGAGGCCGTCGACGCCGGGATCGCCAAGCTCACCGGCGCCATCATGCAGGTGCCCTCCAAGGTCAGCGCCATCAAGATCAACGGCGTGCGCTCCTACAAACGGGCGCGCGACGGCGAGGACTTCGAGATCCCGGCCCGCCCGGTCACCGTCTCGTCGTTCGCCGTGTACGACGTCCGGGAGGCCGTCGCCGAGGACGGCACGCCCGTCCTGGACCTGGTCGTCTCGGTGGTCTGCTCCTCCGGCACCTACATCCGCGCCCTCGCCCGTGACCTGGGCGCCGACCTCGGCGTGGGCGGCCACCTCACCGCACTGCGCCGCACCCGTGTCGGCCCCTACAAGCTGGACACGGCGAAGACGCTGGAGCAGCTCCAGGCCGGACTGACGGTGATGCCGGTCGCGGAGGCCGCCGCGGCCGCGTTCCCGCGCTGGGACATCGAGGCCAGGCGGGCCCGGCTGCTCGTCAACGGCGTACGGCTGGAGATGCCCGACGAGTACACCGACTCCGGCCCCGTCGCCGTGTTCGGACCCGAGGGCGACCTCCTCGCGCTCGTCGAGGCGCACAAGGGGAAGGCCAAGAGCCTCGCGGTCTTCGGCTGACGCCGGCCGCGCTCCGCCCGTGGAGCGGCGAACACGGGGCATCCACTGCCGCCGCTCCACGGTCCCCCCTCGGTTCCCCCACCCCTAGGGTTATCCAGCCGGCCCCGTCCCTTCACCCGTCCGGGCAGGCGCTCGGAGTGAACCGAGGGAGTGCAGGGGGGCGCGTTCGGCGCGCGAGCCGTCCCCCGACCACCGCGCCCCTACCGTCGAGGACAGGGCACACGCGCGTGGGGGGGAGCGCGACGGCCCCGCAGGGCACGCGCGCGAGGCGGGAGATCGGAACCATGGCGGCACAGGGCCCGCGACCCGGCGACGATCACCGCGACAGCGGGACGCACCCGCCCTCGCCCCCCGGCGGCGCACGCGACGCGTTCCTCGTCCGGATCCAGGACCCGGCCGGCCGCCCGCGCGGGGTCGGCTTCCTCGCCGATCACCACGGCACGCTGGTCACCAGCCACGAGACCGTCCACGGCCAGCCGCAGCTGATGCTGCGCTCCGCGCACCACCGCTCCTGCACGGTCACGGCCGACGCGGTGACGCCGCTGCCGGACCTGGACCTGGCCCTCGTCCGCACGGACGGACTCGGGGTGGAACCCCTGCCGGTGACCGTGCGGGACGGCACCGAGCCCGGGACCTATGTGCGGCTGGCCGCCGGATGCTGGCGCGAGGCCCGGGTCCTCGGCCCGGCCCCGGCGACGTACACGGCCGGCAACAGCCGCCACACCCTGGACGACGCACTGGAACTGGCGATCGGCACGGCGGGCCGGGACGCGCTGCGGCCGGGCGGGGGAGCGGCGGGCGGCCCCGTGCTGGACGCGGTGACCGGCACGGTGATCGGCGTCCTGGGCACGGCCCTGCGCAGCGGTGACCGCGACGCGGGCTTCGCCGTCCCCCTGCGGCCCGCCCCGGACGGCCCCCTCGCCGGCCTCCTCGCCCGCAACGCCGCGACCGTGCCCGCCTACGGCGCCGACCTCAACCTCGCGGGCATCCTCGAACTCACCGCCACATCGGTCGGCTCCGACGGCCCGCCCGGCACGCTCGCGGGACTCGCCGGAGGCATGGACGCGGGCGGCCCCGGCGCCGTGGAACCGGTCCGCAGGGCCGACGCGGCGGCGGAGCTCACCGCGTTCACCCACGGCCCCGCCGCCGTCCTCGGGCTCGTCGGCGCCCCCGGCAGCGGCCGTACGACGGAACTCGCGGCCCTCGCCGCCCGCCGGCACCACGACCCCGAACCCGCCCCCACCCTCTGGCTGCGCGGCGCCGACCTGGAGGACACCGACACCTCGGTCGCCGACGCCGTGCACCGCACCCTCGACCGGGCCGCCCGCATCGTGCGCGCCTCCGCCCCCTCGCTCCCCGCGGACCTCGGCGACCTCACCCCCGAACGCCTGGCCCGCCTCGCCCGCGCCTTCGGCCGCCCGCTGCTCCTGCTGCTCGACGGGCCGGAGGAGATGCCGCCGGTCCTGGCCCACCGTCTGCCCGAATGGACCGAGCGGACCGCCGGCTGGCTCAGGGACACCGGCACCCGCCTGGTGGTGGCCTGCCGCGCGGAGTACTGGGAGAGCACGGGCGCACAGTTCCCCGCCGGACTCCTGCACCGGACAGGGCCCGAGGGAGCGCCCTGTCTGCGGCTCGGCGACCTCACCCCCGGCGAGGCCCGGCAGGCCCACGAGCGCTACGGCCTCCCCGAGGGCGTCCTCGCCGAGCGCGACGCCCGACACCCCCTCACCCTGCGGCTGCTGTCCGAGGTGCGGGCCGCCCTCGGCGCGGCCCCCCTGCCCCCCGTCGACGGGGACGACGTCCTCGCGGCCTGGCTCGACCTGATGTGCCTGCGCGTCGCCGTACGGCTCGCCGCGGAGAACGGCCTGCGCGGCACCGCCGTACGCCGTCTCGCCGCCCGCGTCTGCGGCCAGATGCACGAGGCGGCCCGGCGCAGCCTCGGCCCGGGCCAGGGCGAGCTGGACCGGGAGTCGTTCGAGGCCGTCTTCCCCTGGGGCCCGGCCCCCGCCCGGCTCGGCGGCGGCACCGGCTGGGCCTCGGCCGTCCTCACCGAGGGCCTCCTCGTCCCGGCCGGCGGCGGCTACCGCTTCGCCCACGAGGAACTCGCCGACTGGATCCAGGGCATGCACCTCGACCTCGACGAGGCCCTGCGCGCCCTGGTCCACCGCCCCCTCCTCCCGCACGGCACCCGCCCCGTCCCGGTCCCGCACCACCGCATCGGCCCGGTCGTCCAGGCCCTCCTGCTCCGGGCCCGCCAGCAGGGACCCGCACACCTGGCCCGCACCCTCGCCGACCTGGCCCACGCGCTGGACGCCGACCCGCACTCCTGGTGGGCCGCCCGGCTGTTCACCGAGGTCCTCGGCCGGGTCCGGGACGCCACGCCGTACCTCCCGGTGCTGCGGCTGCTCGCCGAGACCGTCACGGACTGGCGGCATCAACGACGCCCGGTGCCCGGGGAGTTCGGCCCCCGCTTCTGGACCACGCTGCCGCTCGCCCCCGCCGACCGCTTCGACCTCCTGCGCCGCCTCGTCCTCGCGGACACCGCCCCGTACGGGACCGACACCGCGACGGGGCGGTACCTGGACGCCGCCGCGGGTCTGCTCGCCGCCGACGCCACCGCCGCGCAGCCCCAGCTGACCCGCTGGTTCGACGACGAGCGGCCCCTGCCCGCGACCCCGCACGCCACCGTGGCGACCGCCGCGCAGGCACTGCTGCACACCCACCGCCACCGCGCCCTGGACGACCTCACCGAGACGCTCCTCGACAGCGCGCACCCGCGCGGCGACGAACTGCTCGCCGTACTGGCCGAGGAGGAACCCTCCGCGATGTGCCGGGCCGTCGACCGCTGGGCGCACGACGAACGCCCCGCCCGCCGTGCCGCGGCCCTCACCCACGGGCTGCGCACCGCACCGCACCTGCGCACCGACACCGACCGGGACCTGCTGCACCACGCCGCCCTCGCCCTGCTCGCCCGCCCCGCCGACCGCACCCTGCACGGCGGCGCCCTCGGCCTCCTCGTCCGCGACCCCCGCAGCCGCGCCCGCCATCTCCCCAGGGCCCTGCGCCACTTCGCCGACGGCGACCCGAACCTGCCGCCGGCCGCCCTGCTCACCGCCCTGGACACCGATCCCGGCCCGGTTCTGGACGCCTTCCGCGCCAGGCTCGGAGCGGGCACCCGCGCACAGGACCGGCAGACCGTCCCGCCCTGCCCGCCCGCCGCCGTCGGCGCGACCCTGGGCGCCCTGCTCGACGCCACCGGGCCCGCACTCGCCCGCCGTGCCGCCGCGCTGGTGGGCGACGTCCTGGAGCGGCGCCCCGACGCCGCCGGGGACCTCGCCGCCCACACCGAGCGGCGCCTCGACCAGGACCCGGGGGCGCGGCCCGTGCTGCTGCCCCTGCTCACCGCCCTCCTGGACGACGGCCCGGAGCCGCTGCGTGCCGCCCTCGCGGGTGTGATCGCCGCCCCCGACACGCCCGCCTCCCACCCGCTGCGCGCCGAACTGCGGGCCTTCCTGCTGGCCCGCGAGCGCGATCCGGCCGTTCTCGACGCCCTGCTGCGCGCCGCCGCCCCGTACGGCGGCGACGGCCTGCGCGACCTCGTCCACCACGTCGGACTGCTGCTCGTCCGCACGCCCGAGGGCGCCGCCCGCTACGACCGTGCCCTGGTCGACCTCGGCCGTCACCTGCCCGGATTCGCCGCCCGGGTCGCCGGCTGGCTCACCGACGACCCCGGGCGGTGGTGTGCGACGGTCGGCCCCGGCACCCGCCGCACGATCGGGAGCATCGCCGGTGCCGCCGTACCCGTCTGACCGTGCACGGCCACGTGCGAACCGTCACAGCGCCGACACCGATGCGGGCGGCGGCCACCCGGCATGGCACCCTTAGACCTGCAAAAGAGGCATCCGTAAGAGTCAGACACGGGTTCGAGGAGCGGTCACAGTGCAGCGCTGGCGTGGCTTGGAGGACATCCCCCAGGACTGGGGGCGCAGCGTCGTCACCATCGGCTCCTACGACGGAGTCCACCGCGGGCACCAACTGATCATCAGGCACGCCGTCGACCGCGCCCGCGAGCTCGGTGTGCCCTCGGTGCTCGTCACCTTCGACCCGCACCCCAGCGAGGTCGTCCGCCCCGGCAGCCATCCGCCGCTGCTCGCCGCGCACCACCGCCGCGCCGAGCTCTGCGCCGAGCTGGGCGTGGACGCGGTGCTGATCCTGCCCTTCACCACCGAGTTCTCCAAGCTGTCGCCCGCCGACTTCGTCGCCAAGGTCCTGGTCGACAAGCTGCACGCCAGGGCCGTCGTCGAGGGCCCCAACTTCCGCTTCGGCCACAAGGCCGCCGGTGACGTCGCGTTCCTCGCCGAGCAGGGTGAGACGTACGACTTCGAGGTCGAGGTCGTCGACCTGTACGTCAGCGGCTCCGCGGGCGGCGGCGAGCCCTTCTCCTCGACCCTGACCCGGCGTCTGGTCACCGAGGGCGACGTCGAGGGCGCCGCCGAGATCCTCGGACGGCCGCACCGCGTGGAGGGCGTCGTCGTGCGCGGCGCCCAGCGCGGCCGCGAGCTGGGTTTCCCCACGGCGAACGTCGAGACGCTCCCGCACACCGCCATCCCCGCCGACGGCGTCTACGCCGGCTGGCTGCACGTGGCGGGCGAGGCGATGCCCGCCGCGATCTCCGTCGGCACGAACCCCCAGTTCGACGGCACCGAGCGCACGGTCGAGGCATACGCGATCGACCGCGTCGGCCTCGACCTGTACGGCCTGCACGTCGCCGTCGACTTCCTGGCCTTCGTCCGCGGCCAGGCCAAGTTCGACTCGCTGGAGGGTCTGCTGGAGCAGATGGCGGCGGACGTGAAGAAGTGCCGTGAGCTGATCGCCGCCGCGGAGTAGTTCTCCCGCGACGCCGAAGGGCGGCCGCTGCCCCGCGGGGCAGCGGCCGCCCTTTCTGTCTGTGCGGGGGTGCTACTGCTGCGGCGGCTGGGGCGCCTGCGGGTAGGGCTGTCCCGGGTGTCCCGGGTGTCCCTGCTGGTACGGCTGTCCCGGCTGACCGGGCTGCTGCGGATACGGCTGTCCCGGCAGGCCGCCCTGCTGCGGCGGGTACGGCTGCGCGTACGGCTGACCGGGCTGGGGCGCCTGCGGCTGCTGGGGGTGGGGCTGCTGCGGCTGCTGGGCCGGGTACGGCCGGCCCTGCTGCTGGGGGTGGGGCGGGTTCGGCATCTGATGGCCGGGCAGCGGCGGGGCGGCGACCGGCGGCGGGTTGCCGTCGCTGGTCCACAGGCCGTGCGACTGCTGGTGCCGGGTGAAGTCCTCGGCGACCATCGCGGCCAGGTGGAAGTACGCCTCGCGCACCTTCGGCCGCATCATGTCGAGATCGACCTCGGCGCCGGCGGCGAGATGCTCGTCGAACGGCACGACGACCACGCCACGGCACCGCGTCTCGAAGTGCGACACGATGTCGTCGACCTTGATCATCTTGCCGGTCTCGCGGACCCCGGAGATCACGGTGATCGACCGGGACACCAGGTCGGCGTACCCGTGCGCGGACAGCCAGTCCAGCGTGGTGCTGGCGCTGGAGGCGCCGTCGACGGACGGCGTCGAGATGATGATCAGCTGATCGGCGAGGTCCAGCACACCGCGCATGGCGCTGTAGAGCAGACCGGTGCCCGAGTCGGTGAGGATGATCGGGTACTGCCTGCCGAGCACGTCGATCGCGCGCCGGTAGTCCTCGTCGTTGAACGTCGTGGACACGGCCGGGTCGACGTCGTTGGCGATGATCTCCAGCCCCGACGACGCCTGGGAGGTGAACCGCCGGATGTCCATGTACGAGTTGAGGTACGGGATCGCCTGCACGAGGTCGCGGATCGTCGCCCCGGTCTCGCGCCGCACACGCCGTCCGAGGGTGCCGGCGTCCGGGTTGGCGTCGATCGCCAGGATCTTGTCCTGCCGCTCGCTGGCGAGGGTGGAGCCGAGCGCGGTGGTGGTCGTCGTCTTGCCGACACCGCCCTTGAGGCTGATGACCGCGATCCGGTAGCAGGACAGCACCGGCGTACGGATCAGCTGGAGCTTGCGCTGCCGCTCGGCCTCCTCCTTCTTGCCGCCGATCTTGAACCGGGAGGGCGCGGCGGTGGGACGGCCGCTCTTGGCCTTCTGCCGCTTGTTGTTGAGCAGCCGGTCCGACGACAGCTCGACCGCGGCCGTGTAACCCAGCGGCGCGGCACCCGGGTTGGTCGGCTGCCGCTGGTCGTGCTGTATGGGCTGCGGCCAGGCGGCCCCGGCCCGGGGGTCGACGGGCTGCTGCGGCTGAGGTGCCTGCGGCTGCTGCGGCTGGTGGGGGAGGGGCTGGGCCTGAGGTGCCTGCTGCTGGGGCTCGGGCTGCTGCGGCGCGGGGACCTGCGGCTGCTGCGGCTGGGCCTGCGGGAAGCCGTAACCGCCGGGCTGGGCCGGGGGGTCGGGCAGCGGGAAGCCGTAGCCGCCTTGCGGGCCGGCGGGGGAGGGGGGAGCCGGCTGCGGCGCCGTCTGCCGGACAGGCTGCTGCTGCGGCGGCTGGGCGGAGGGCGCGGGCCCGGGGGTGCCGGGCTGCGGGAAGCCGTGACCGGCCTGCGGACCGGGCGCGGGCTGCTGCGGGAAGCCGTGACCCGGCTGCGGCTGAGGTGCCGTGGGCGGCTGGTTCCACGCGGCGGGCGCGGGCTGCGGCGCCTGCGGCTCGAACGGCGGCTGCTGCGCGGGCACGCCCGGCTGGTCCTGAGCGGGCACCGGCGGCTCGGTCGTCTGCGGCGCCGGCTGCGGCTGGACCGGCCACTGTGCCGCGGGAGCGGGCGCGGCGGGCTGGTACGGCGGGGCCGGCACGGGAGCCGGCGCGTTCTGCGGGGGCGCGGGAGCCCACTCGGGCGGCGTGATGCCGGGGACACCGGCGGGCACACCCGGCACCGAGCCCTGCGGGACGGCGTCCTGAGGCGGAGCGTCCTGGACCGGAGCGGCCTGGGGCACGGCGTCCTGCGGGGCCGCGTCGGCCGGTACGGCATCGACCGGCTCGGGTCCGACCGGAGCGTCGTCCGCGGGGACGGCGTCGGAAGGCTCGACGGCGTCCGCCGGCTCGGCGTCGGCGGGGGCGTTGCCGGAAGGCTCAGCGGTGTCCGCGGGGACGGCGTCTGCGGGTACGGCGTCGGAAGGCCCGGCGTTCTCGGCGAGGCGGAGGACAGGCGCGGCGTCCTCGGGCTCCGCGTCCCCGGGTTCCTCGGCGGCGGCCTCGTCGGGCTCCTCGGCGGCGGCCTCGGCCGGAACGTCGCCCCCGATCTCGGCATCCGCCGTGGCGAGCGACTCGCCCTCCGGCTGAGCGACGTCCTCCGGCTCCTCCACCGCGTCGGTGTCGACCCCCACGGGTCCCTCCGCCGGCTCGGCGTCCTCGGTGCCGGACCCGGCCGTGACGGCGGGCTCGGCCTCGGCGGGCGCGATCTCCGTCTCGGCGTTCTCGTCGTCCGGGGCGTCGTACGAGACGCTGTCGTCCGGCCCGGCCTCGTCCGCCGCCGCGCGTTCCGCGATCTCGCGCTTCAGCGCGGCCGAGGAGAAGCGCATGGTCGCGCCGCTCTCCAGGCCGCCGTCGTTTTCGTCGCCGGGCTCGGCGTCCTCCGGCTTCCCGGCCGCGCCGGTCTCCTCGTCGCGCGGCTGTGACCCGCCCGCCGCGAAGCCCGGCAGCGCGCCCGGGGACGCCGCGGCATCGGCCTGCGGTCCCTCCGAGGCGTTCGGCTGGAGCTGCTGCGGCTGCTGCGGCTGCTGGGGCTCGAACCCGCTCCCCACCGGAAGCCTGGGCACGGCGACGGGGCCCGCCGCCGGCACGGGCGGCGGCACGGGAGCCGCGGGCGGGGCGGACGGCGCCCCGGGCACGGGCGAGGCCGGAGGCGTGAACGGTGTTCCCGGAGCCGGGGCAGGCGGAACGACGGCCGCGCCGGGCACCGGCGCCGACGGGGTGAACGGTGCTCCGGGCATCGCGGCGGGCGGGGTGAACGGCAGTCCGGGCGCGGGAGTTGCCGGAGGAGGTGTGAACGGCGCTCCGGGCGCGGGAGTTGCCGGAGGCGGAGTGAACGGCGCTCCGGGCGCGGGCGTCGCGGCGGGCGGCGTGAACGGCAGTCCGGGTGCGGCGGTCGGCGGGGTGAACGGCGCTCCGGGCGCGGGAGTTGCCGGAGGCGGGGCGAACGGCAGTCCGGGCGCGGGCGTCACGGCGGGCGGGGTGAACGGCGCCCCCGGCGCCCCCTGCGCCGGAGGGACGGGCGGCACCGAAGCCGGACCGCCACCCGACGCGGCACCCGGGCCGGACCGGGCGGCTCCGCCCGCCCCGTCGGCCCCCGCCCCCGAAGGCCCGCCGACACCGGAAGGCGCCCCGGATCCAGGGCCCCCGGAACCACCGGGAGCCACCGGACCGGCCCCCGGGCCCGACGCGGCGCTCTCCGGCGAGGAGCCCTCCGGCCTCGCCGAACCCCCGGAATCCGCCGCCGCGTTCTGCGTGTACCAGGCCGGCGGCGCGTAGTCGATGGTGAACTCGCCCGTCGTCTCGACGGCGGACTCCGCGTCGGGCTGGTCGTCGCCGGGCGTCGCCCAGCCCCCGCGGATCCCGTCCCGATCGCTGCTCACAGTTCCTCCTGGTGTGGTCGGGCACCCGTATGCCGTGCCGGGGCGACCATGTCTCGTCTTCCGATGTCGTTCGAGGCCGTTCGAGGTCGTTTCCGAGATGGTCCGATCCACCGGTTCTCCCCCTGGGACGCCGGCGCCCGGTCACACGGGTCCGGCGCCACGCCCGCACCCAGCCTAGTCACCGCCCGCCCCGGCCCGGCAGGCCCGTCCTCCACGGAGCATCCGTCCCCCGCGCCACGGCCCGCCTCCCGACGCCGTACTCGTCCCACTCGTTCCCGGAGGCGCGCGGACAAGTCCCCGTACCCGGATCGGGCGTTCCGTGCGGCGGCGGGCATAGTAGGCAGTCGATCATCCCCGCCCGCTCCCTCAACCGCCCAGAGAACAGGACCCCTTCGCGTGAGCTTCGGCCCGCCCCCCTCCATGTACACACAGTCCGCGCTGTCGGCGGAACAAGAGCAGAGAAGGCGCCGCAGGAAGCGTGTGCTCGGCGGCGGTCTCGCCGTCGTGCTGGCCGCGGCGCTGGGCGTGGGCGGCTGGCTCGTGCTGGGCGGCCGCGGGGGCGACGGTCCCGACGACCCCAGGACGGCGGCCGAGGCGGGCGCGGGCCGGCTCGACGTGCGCGAGTCCGTCGAGAAGCAGCCCGCGAACCAGCGCGGGGTCATGGGCTTCCGTTTCTCGGCCGACGACATGGCCGCCGGCGAACGGCACGAGATGCCGGGCATGTGGGCCACCGACAAGATCCTCACCAAGGGCATCAACCGCAGCCTCATCGGCTTCCCCGTCGGCAAGGACGTCGCCGTCGGCGACGAGGTGTGGAAGCTGCGCCTGGACGGATTCATCTGCGGCGTCACCCGCCATGTCACCGGCGACAACCGCACGGCCGTGCTGTTCAGAGGGAGCGAGGACGCGGGCGCGCTGTGCGACCAGGTCGCGTTCGTCGACCTGGACGACGGCGAGAAGGTGTGGCAGAGGAAGATCCCGCTGTCCAAGCTCGGCACCGGCAAGGGCACCCCGGAGAGCCCGGGCGCGCAGGACACCCCGGGCGTCACCCTCGTCCGCGGCAGCGTGGTCGTCACCTGGGGCGGCGGCACCGACGCCTACGCCATGGACACCGGCAAACTGCGCTGGAGCGTCAAGTCCGACCCCGCCGACCGCTGCGAGCACCACGGCGCCGCCGGCGGCGAAGCACTGGTGCTGCGCCTGCAGTGCTGGCAGCAGGACGGGTCGGTCGACGGCCTCACCTACAAGGTGCGCGCGCTCGACCCGGAGACGGGCGGCACCGAGTGGACGTACCAGCTCGACGCCGGCATCCAGGACGTGCGCGTGGTCTCGCCCGACCCCGCCGTCGTCGCGGTCTCGGCCGCCGACATCGGCATCACGGACATCTTCTCCCTGGACGGGCACGGCAAGGTCCGCAGCACCGTCTCGCTGTCCAAGGACGCCTACCTCGCCGAGTGCGCCGACGAGACCGACCTGCTCGCCGCCGACGACTGCCCGACCGTCGTGGTGGGCGACGGCCAGGTCTTCCTGACCACCTCCGAGCAGGGCGACCTGATCCACAACTACAACTGGATCGTCGGGTTCGACCTCAGGACCGGGCAGACGACCGAGAAGTTCGAGTCCGGCCGCAACGCGCTGCTGCACCCCCTGCGGATGAGCGGCGACAAGCTCCTCGCCCTGCGCGACAGCAGCGACCACATCACGCCCATGGGCCTCGTCGCCCTCGACCCGCGCACCGGCGGGGAGACCCCGTACCTCTACTTCGACCTGCCCACCGAGGCATGGACGCTCGTCTCGACGGAGCTGGCCGACATCGTCGTCCAGAACGGCCGCATCTTCTTCGGAGCCAAGGCCGCGAGCGCCCCCGGCGAGGACAACGCCTGGGTCTGGCTCACCGTCGGCATCGAGCCCGACGCACCCCGCAAGAGGTGACGAGCGGCCCGGCGGGGCAGGTCCGGCACCGCCCCGCCGGGCCCCGACGCGCCTACGCGTTCTCGCCCGGTGCCGGCTCCAGGTCGAACTCGCCGTCCCGGGCGCCCAGCACGAAGGCCCGCCACTCCGCCTCCGTGTAGCGCAGCACGGTGTCCGGGTCGAGGGACGAGCGCATGGCCACGGCCCCGCCCGGCAGATACGCGATCTCCACGCGCTCCTCCTGCTCCTCGGTGCCCGGGGCGCTCTGCCACTCGACACCCGAGATGTCGAGCGCGTACAGCTCGTCGCGCTCCCGCTCCTTGCGTGCCTTGACGGCCTCGTCCACGTCCTCCGCCATGCCGAAGCGACCCCTTTCGCGCGTGCCTGTGATCCCGCAGGTCACCCTAGTGGCCGTACGCCCGGGTACGGGGCGGTTCGGGGGACCGGGGCACAGGAGCGTGCCACCTGCTGGTACTCTGGGTGACGGCCGTTTGTGTACGCACCCCCGGAGCCTGCCGGCACGCCCGACGCTCTGGTGGCCGCGCCCAGCGGATCCCCGCCTTCCGAGTCATGGAAGCTCCCCTGAGAAGTGGACCAGGGGCACTCGGTGGCTACCCGAAGACTTACGAGGAGTAAGCGTGTCGCTCGACGCCGCTACGAAGAAGCAGATCATCAGCGAGTTCGGTACCAAGGAGGGCGACACCGGCTCCCCCGAGGTCCAGGTCGCCATGCTGTCGCGCCGGATCTCGGACCTGACCGAGCACCTCAAGGCCCACAAGCACGACCACCACTCCCGCCGTGGTCTGCTGATCCTGGTCGGCCAGCGCCGCCGCCTGCTGCAGTACCTGGCCAAGAAGGACATCCAGCGCTTCCGTACGCTGGTGGACCGTCTGGGCATCCGCCGCGGTGCGGCGGGCGCCAAGTAAGACGCTCTGGAGGGAGCGGTTCCCGGAACCATCGGGGCCGCTCCCTTTGCCGTACGTGCGGAAACGTGCGGACTGTCACCGCCCCTTTGTAGGGTGGTAGCACAACGCAATACGCACGACACAGCACGACAAGAAGAGGAGAGGCGCACCAAGCCGCCGCCGGTCCTCGGTAGTGGCCCCCGGGGGGAAGCGAGCCCCGGGTGCTTCGATCGAAGACCGGCCCGCACCGCACGGGACGCTTCTCCACCATCGTCCCCCTGCCACACGGGCAGCCGGGGACGAAGACGAGGAGAAAACGCTAGTGGAGAACGAGACCCACTACGCCGAGGCCGTCATCGACAACGGCTCCTTCGGCACCCGCACCATCCGCTTCGAGACGGGCCGCCTGGCCAAGCAGGCCGCCGGTTCCGCCGTCGCGTACCTGGACGACGACACCATGGTGCTGTCGGCCACCACCGCCTCGAAGAACCCCAAGGACCAGCTCGACTTCTTCCCCCTCACGGTGGACGTCGAGGAGCGGATGTACGCCGCCGGCAAGATCCCCGGCAGCTTCTTCCGCCGTGAGGGCCGTCCCTCCGAGGACGCCATCCTCACCTGCCGTCTGATCGACCGCCCGCTGCGCCCGTCCTTCAGGAAGGGCCTGCGCAACGAGATCCAGGTCGTCGCCACGATCATGGCGCTCAACCCCGACCACCTGTACGACGTCGTGGCGATCAACGCCGCGTCCGCGTCCACGCAGCTGGCCGGCCTGCCCTTCTCCGGCCCGATCGGCGGCGTCCGCGTCGCGCTGATCCGCGGCCAGTGGGTGGCCTTCCCGACGCACACCGAGCTCGAGGACGCCGTCTTCGACATGGTCGTCGCGGGCCGCGTCCTGGAGGACGGCGACGTTGCGATCATGATGGTCGAGGCCGAGGCCACCGACAAGACCATCCAGCTCGTCGAGGGCGGCGCCGAGGCGCCGACCGAGGAGGTCGTCGCCGCCGGTCTGGACGCCGCGAAGCCCTTCATCAAGGTGCTCTGCAAGGCCCAGGCCGACCTCGCCGCCAAGGCCGCCAAGCCGACCGGCGAGTTCCCCGTCTTCCTCGACTACCAGGACGACGTCCTGGAGGCGCTGTCCGCCGCCGTCCGCCCGGAGCTGACCTCCGCGCTGACCATCGCGGGCAAGCAGGACCGCGAGGCCGAGCTGGACCGCGTCAAGGCGCTCGCCGCCGAGAAGCTCCTGCCGGAGTTCGAGGGCCGCGAGAAGGAGATCTCCGCCGCGTACCGCTCCCTGACCAAGCAGCTCGTCCGCGAGCGCGTGATCAAGGAGAAGAAGCGCATCGACGGCCGTGGCGTCACGGACATCCGTACGCTCGCCGCCGAGGTCGAGGCCATCCCGCGCGTGCACGGCTCGGCGCTGTTCGAGCGTGGCGAGACCCAGATCCTGGGCGTCACCACCCTCAACATGCTCCGCATGGAGCAGCAGCTGGACACCCTCTCCCCGGTGACCCGCAAGCGCTACATGCACAACTACAACTTCCCGCCGTACTCCGTCGGCGAGACCGGCCGCGTCGGCTCCCCCAAGCGCCGCGAGATCGGCCACGGCGCCCTCGCCGAGCGCGCCATCGTGCCGGTCCTGCCGACCCGCGAGGAGTTCCCCTACGCGATCCGCCAGGTGTCCGAGGCCCTCGGCTCCAACGGCTCGACGTCCATGGGCTCGGTCTGCGCCTCCACCATGTCGCTGCTGAACGCCGGTGTGCCCCTCAAGGCCCCCGTCGCCGGTATCGCCATGGGCCTGATCTCCCAGGAGATCAACGGCGAGACGCACTACGTCGCCCTCACCGACATCCTCGGTGCGGAGGACGCCTTCGGCGACATGGACTTCAAGGTCGCCGGCACCAAGGAGTTCGTGACCGCCCTCCAGCTCGACACCAAGCTGGACGGCATCCCGGCCTCGGTCCTCGCCGCCGCCCTGAAGCAGGCCCGCGACGCCCGTCTCCACATCCTCGACGTGATGATGGAGGCCATCGACCGGCCCGACGAGATGTCCCCGAACGCGCCGCGGATCATCACCGTGAAGATCCCGGTCGACAAGATCGGTGAGGTCATCGGCCCCAAGGGCAAGATGATCAACCAGATCCAGGAGGACACCGGCGCCGAGATCACGATCGAGGACGACGGCACCATCTACATCGGTGCCGCCGACGGCCCGGCCGCCGAGGCCGCCCGCGCCACGATCAACGGCATCGCCAACCCGACCATGCCGGAGGTCGGCGAGCGCTACCTGGGCACCGTCGTGAAGACGACGACCTTCGGTGCGTTCGTGTCGCTGCTCCCGGGCAAGGACGGTCTGCTGCACATCTCGCAGATCCGCAAGCTCGCCGGCGGCAAGCGCGTGGAGAACGTCGAGGACGTCCTCGGTGTGGGCCAGAAGGTCCAGGTCGAGATCGCCGAGATCGACTCCCGCGGCAAGCTCTCCCTCATCCCCGTGATCGAGGGCGAAGAGGACTCCGACGCCGACCAGAAGGACGACGCCGCCAAGTGACGTCGCGTAGCACCCGTGTGACGGCCCGCACCTCTTCGGAGGCGCGGGCCGTCGCCCGTACCCAAACCCTGATCCAGGGCGCCAACGGCATCGGCACCGTCCGCAAGACGACCCTGCCCGGCGGCCTGCGGATCGTCACCGAGACCCTGCCCTCGGTGCGCTCCGCCACCTTCGGCATCTGGGCCCACG
The DNA here is from genome assembly GCF_044754345.1 of Streptomyces sp. NPDC093094. NCBI lineage: Bacteria > Bacillati > Actinomycetota > Actinomycetes > Kitasatosporales > Streptomycetaceae > Streptomyces > Streptomyces sp. NPDC093094. The sequence goes on from NZ_JBIVOX010000015.1 coordinate 191,015, forward strand.
TCGGCTCCCGCGACGAGACCCCGGCACTGAACGGCGCGACGCACTACCTGGAGCACCTGCTCTTCAAGGGCACCGCACGGCGCAGCGCGCTGGACATCTCCTCCGCGATCGACGCGGTCGGCGGCGAGATGAACGCGTTCACGGCCAAGGAGTACACGTGCTACTACGCGCGCGTGCTCGACACCGACCTGCCGCTCGCCATAGACGTGGTCTGCGACATGCTGACGGGCTCCCTGATCCTGGAGGAGGACGTCAACGTCGAGCGGGGCGCGATCCTCGAAGAGATCGCCATGACCGAGGACGACCCGGGCGACTGTGTGCACGACCTGTTCGCGCACACCATGTTCGGCGACACCCCCCTCGGCCGCCCGGTCCTCGGCACGGTCGACACCGTCAACGCCCTCACCGCCGACCGCATCCGCCGCTTCTACCGCAAGCACTACGACCCCACGCACCTGGTCGTCGCCGCCGCGGGCAACGTCGACCACAACAAGGTCGTACGCCAGGTCCGCGCCGCCTTCGAGAAGGCCGGCACCCTCACGGACACGGCCGCCCTGCCCGTCGCCCCGCGCGACGGCCGGCGCACACTGCGCACCGCGGGCCGCGTCGAACTGCTCGGCCGCAAGACCGAGCAGGCCCATGTCGTCCTCGGCATGCCGGGTCTTGCCCGCACCGACGAGCGCCGCTGGGCCCTCGGCGTGCTCAACACCGCCCTCGGCGGCGGCATGTCCTCCCGTCTGTTCCAGGAGGTCCGCGAGAAGCGCGGCCTGGCCTACAGCGTGTACTCCTACACGTCCGGCTTCGCCGACTGCGGCCTGTTCGGCGTCTACGCCGGCTGCCGCCCCTCCCAGGTGCACGACGTGCTGAAGATCTGCCGCGACGAGCTCGACCACGTCGCCCGCAACGGCCTGACCGACGAGGAGATCGACCGTGCCATCGGCCAGCTGCGCGGCTCCACCGTCCTCGGCCTGGAGGACACCGGCGCGCTGATGAACCGCATCGGCAAGAGCGAGCTGTGCTGGGGCGAGCAGATGTCGGTCGACGACATGCTCGCCCGGATCGCCGCGGTGACCCCGGACGACGTCCGCGACATCGCCCGCGACATCCTGGGGAAGCGGCCCTCGCTGTCGGTCATCGGCCCGCTCAAGGACAAGCAGGCGGCCCGGCTGCACGACACCGTGGCCTGACCTGTCCGCCCTCGGAACATCCCACGTAAGGAACCAACTGAGATGAGCAAGCTGCGCGTGGCGGTCCTCGGCGCCAAGGGCCGTATCGGCTCCGAGGCGGTGCGGGCGGTCGAGGCCGCCGAGGACATGGAGCTGGTCGCCGCCCTCGGCCGCGGCGACGCGCTGGAGACGCTGGCGGAGACCGGCGCCCAGGTCGTCGTCGAACTGACCACGCCGGACTCGGTGATGGCCAACCTGGAGTACTGCCTCGGGCACGGCATCCACGCCGTGGTCGGTACGACGGGCTGGACCGACGAGCGCCTCGCGCAGCTGAACGGCTGGCTCGCGGCGTCCCCGGAGACGGGCGTGCTCATCGCGCCCAACTTCTCCATCGGGGCCGTCCTGAACATGAAGTTCGCGCAGATCGCCGCGCCGTACTTCGAGTCGGTGGAGGTCGTCGAGCTGCACCACCCGAAGAAGGTCGACGCCCCCTCCGGCACCGCCACGCGCACCGCCCAGCTGATCGCCGAGGCACGGCGCGCGGCGGGCACCGCCCCGGCCCCGGACGCCACCGAGACGGCACTGGACGGTGCCCGGGGCGCGGACGTCGACGGCGTGCCCGTCCACTCGGTCCGCCTGCGCGGTCTGCTGGCCCACCAGGAGGTCCTGCTGGGCGGCGAGGGCGAGACCCTCACCATCCGCCACGACTCCCTGCACCACAGCAGCTTCATGCCCGGCATCCTGCTGGGCGCCCGCCGGGTGGTGACGACGCCGGGCCTGACCTTCGGCCTGGAGCACTTCCTGGACCTGGGCTGACCGAGGACGGCACGACATGCGCGCGAAGATCACCTACGCCGTCACGGCCGCCGTTCTGGTCGTCTACTTCGTCCTGGTCGGCAGCCGTGGCGTGCTGCTCATCCGGTCCGGCACGCTGCTGACCGTCACCTTCGGGGTGGCGGTGCTGATCCTGCCGGTCATCGGCGTGTGGTTCCTGTGGAAGAACACCCAGTTCGTCCGCAGGGCCAACGCCCTCGCCGCCGAGCTCGACGCCGAGGGCGGCCTGCCCGTCGACGAGCTGAAGCGGACCCCCGGCGGCCGGATCGACCGCGACTCGGCCGACGAGGTCTTCGCCCGCCGCAAGGCCGAGACGGAGGCCGCCCCCGACGACTGGCGCAGCTGGTTCCGCCTCGCCGTCGCCTACCACGACGCCCGGGACACCCCGCGCGCCCGCAAGGCCATGCAACGCGCCATCGCCCTGCACGACGGCCGCCCGGTCCAGGCGTAGTCCCGTACACCACCGGCCGGGACGCCGATCCCGTGCACCGGCCGGGACCCCGCACGCAGAAGGGGCCGGCCCGCGTCCACCGCGGGCCGGCCCCTTCTGCGTGCGTGCGCGGGCAGCTGCGCCGGCTCAGCTGCGCCGGTACTCGGCGGCCCACGCCTCCAGCGTGTCCGCCGCCCGGTCGAACGCCTCGAAGCGGCCGAGGAAGTCGGAGTTGTGCGTGGTCATCAGCACCGGGACCTCGGAGGCCCCCCGCTCCCGGCGCTCCAGCACCAGGGCCTGCCCCTGCACCGTGCGCGGCATGCCCAGCCAGCGCACCGGCTGCTGCACCGTGCGCACCGCGACGATCCGGTCCCAGCCGTACGTGCGCGTGGTCAGGAAGCCGACCTGGCGCAGCCCGCGGGCGCTCACCCAGACGCCCATCCGCAGCAGCCGCAGGGCCGCCGCGATGATCAGCAGCGCGAAGCCGAACACGGCCCCCGCGCCGCCGAGCGTGCCGGTCAGCGCGATGACGACGGCCGCGAACAGCACGTACGAGGCGAGCAGCAGCTCTATCGCGGCCGCGCCGACCCGCCAGGGGCCCGGCCGGTAGGGACGCCGCCAGCGGTCACGGTCGTCGAACGGCAGGGCGACATCATCCGCTGCCTCGAAAGCACGGTCGGCCGTCAGAAAGGGCAGGGGCACGGCTGGTCCTCACTCGATCCACGCATGGGCTGTGCCCGGTGAGGCTATCGACCCGCCCTACCGCCCACCACCCTCGGGGGTCCGGATGGAGTCAGTGCTTCCGGTGGCCCGTGGTACCGGTGGGGCGACGAGAGCCGCAAAAGGTTCCCGGACGTCCCCAATGCGCAGAAGTCGCGGCGGAACAGGAGCGAATGCCCTGTTGTCGGTGGGGGCCCGTAGAGTGGGCGCCGCCCGCCGGACGTGATGGAAGGACCTGCCGAACCGTGACCGACACCCCCGCCGACGATCTCAAGCCCAGCTTCCGCAGCGATGTCACCGTCGAGCTGGTGAAGCACAGCGCGGCCGACTCCGACGTCCTGTGGGCCGCCCGGGTCTCCACCGCCGGCGAGCAGTCCCTGGACGAGCTGACGAAGGACCCGGAGCGCTCCAAGGGCCTGATCAACTACCTGATGCGGGACCGGCACGGCAGCCCCTTCGAGCACAACTCGATGACCTTCTTCATCAGCGCCCCGATCTTCGTCTTCCGCGAGTTCATGCGCCACCGCGTGGGCTGGTCCTACAACGAGGAGAGCGGCCGCTATCGCGAGCTCCAGCCCGTCTTCTACGTCCCCGACGCCTCGCGCAAGCTGGTCCAGGAGGGCCGTCCGGGCAAGTACGTGTTCGTCGAGGGCACCCAGGCGCAGCAGGAGCTGACGGGCCGCGCCATGGAGGACTCGTACCGCCAGGCGTACGCGGCCTACCAGGAGATGCTCGCGGCGGGTGTCGCCCGTGAGGTCGCCCGGGCCGTGCTGCCCGTCGGACTGTTCTCCTCGATGTACGCCACCTGCAACGCCCGCTCGCTGATGCACTTCCTCGGTCTGCGCACCCAGCACGAGCTGGCCAAGGTGCCGTCCTTCCCGCAGCGCGAGATCGAGATGGTGGGCGAGAAGATGGAGGCCGAGTGGGCGAAGCTGATGCCGCTCACCTACGCGGCCTTCAACGCCAACGGCCGCGTCGCCCCGTAGCGCACACTGTTTCCCCGTCCGGCACAGATGTACGGATCAGTCGCGCGAAGTGTCCGTATTGCGGCATTTGGAGAAGTTCATCTAGCCTGATCAAACGGACCCGGCACTGCTTGAACCCCCGAGCAGGCAGTGCCGGGCTCCTTCTTTGTCATGACTTTTCCCGCTCCCCGAGGGCAGACCACGCCTTGAGCAACGAGTAGCGTGTAACCCATGGCACCGACCTCCACTCCGCAGACCCCCTTCGGGCGGGTCCTCACCGCCATGGTCACGCCTTTCACGGCGGACGGCGCACTCGACCTCGACGGCGCTCAGCGGCTCGCCACCCACCTGGTGGACGCAGGCAACGACGGCCTGATCGTCAACGGCACCACCGGCGAGTCCCCGACCACCAGCGACGCGGAGAAATCGGACCTCGTACGAGCAGTGGTGGAGGCGGTCGGCGACCGCGCCCACATCGTGGCGGGCGTCGGCACCAACGACACCCACCACAGCGTCGAGCTGGCCAAGGCCGCCGAGAAGACCGGCGCCCACGGCCTCCTGGTCGTCACGCCGTACTACAACAAGCCCCCGCAGGAGGGCCTGTACCGCCACTTCACGGCCGTCGCGGACACCACCGAGCTGCCGGTCATGCTCTACGACATCCCCGGCCGCAGCGGCGTCCCGATCGACACCGAGACGCTCGTCCGGCTCGCCCAGCACCCCCGGATCGTCGCCAACAAGGACGCCAAGGGCGACCTCGGCCGCGCGAGCTGGGCCATCGCCCGCTCCGGCCTCGCCTGGTACTCCGGCGACGACATGCTGAACCTGCCCCTGCTCTCCGTGGGCGCGGTCGGCTTCGTCTCCGTCGTCGGCCACCTCGTCACCCCCGACCTGCGCGCCCTCGTCGACGCGTACGTCTCCGGCGACGTGCACAAGGCCACGGAGATCCACCAGAAGCTGCTCCCGGTCTACACCGGCATGTTCCGCACCCAGGGCGTCATGACCACCAAGGCCGCCCTCGCCCTCCAGGGACTGCCCGCAGGCCCCCTGCGCGCGCCCATGGTCGAGTGCTCGCCGGAAGAGGTCGCCCAGCTCAAGATCGATCTTGCCGCCGGCGGGGTACAGCTCTGACAACGGACTTCGCGGAACCACACCGCACCCAAACGCTTCACAACTGAATAGCGGGACACCGGTGCCCGCACTCACAACGCAACGACAACTGCTTCTGCACGAACGTCACGCTGCGCCACGTGCCTCACCGGTACGTGGCGCGCGTGGTGAGGAGAGTCTTTTGAGTCATCCGCACCCTGAACTCGGCCCGCCCCCTCCGCTCCCCGAGGGCGGCCTGCGGGTCACCCCGCTCGGCGGTCTCGGCGAGATCGGCCGCAACATGACGGTCTTCGAGTACGGCGGCCGCCTGCTGATCGTCGACTGCGGAGTGCTCTTCCCCGAGGAGGAGCAGCCCGGAATCGACCTGATCCTGCCGGACTTCTCGTCCATCCGGGACCGCCTCGACGACATCGAGGGCATCGTCCTCACCCATGGCCACGAGGACCACATCGGCGGCGTCCCCTTCCTGCTGCGCGAGAAGCCGGACATCCCGCTGATCGGCTCCAAGCTGACCCTCGCCCTCATCGAGGCCAAGCTCCAGGAGCACCGCATCCGCCCCTACACCCTGGAGGTGGCCGAGGGGCACCGCGAGCGCATCGGGCCCTTCGACTGCGAGTTCGTCGCGGTCAACCACTCCATCCCGGACGCCCTGGCCGTCGCCATCCGCACCCCGGCCGGCATGGTGGTCCACACCGGCGACTTCAAGATGGACCAGCTTCCGCTGGACAACCGCCTGACCGACCTCCACGCCTTCGCCCGGCTCAGCGAGGAGGGCATCGACCTCCTGCTGACGGACTCCACGAACGCCGAGGTCCCCGGGTTCACGCCGCACGAGCGGGACATCTCCAACGTCCTGCGGCAGGTCTTCGCCGGCGCGAGCAAGCGGATCATCGTGGCGAGCTTCGCCAGCCACGTCCACCGCATCCAGCAGATCCTGGACGCCGCGCACGAGTACGGGCGCCGCGTGGCCTTCGTCGGCCGCTCGATGGTCCGCAACATGGGCATCGCACGCGACCTGGGCTACCTGAAGGTCCCGGCGGGCCTGGTGGTGGACGTCAAGACGCTGGACGACCTTCCGGACAGCCAGGTGGTCCTGGTCTGCACGGGCTCCCAGGGCGAACCGATGGCCGCCCTGTCCCGCATGGCCAACCGCGACCACCAGATCCGCATCGTCGACGGCGACACGGTGATCCTGGCGTCGTCCCTCATCCCCGGCAACGAGAACGCGGTCTATCGCGTGATCAACGGCCTGACGCGCTGGGGCGCGAACGTCGTGCACAAGGGCAACGCCAAGGTCCATGTGTCCGGCCACGCCTCCGCGGGCGAGCTGCTGTACTTCTACAACATCTGCCGCCCGAAGAACCTGATGCCGGTCCACGGCGAATGGCGTCATCTGCGCGCCAACGCCGAGCTGGGCGCCCTCACCGGTGTCCCGCACGACCGCATCGTCATCGCCGAGGACGGCATCGCCGTCGACCTCGTCGAGGGCAAGGCCAGGATCTCCGGCAAGGTCCAGGCCGGTTACGTCTATGTCGACGGCCTCTCCGTCGGCGACGTGGGCGAGCCGGCCCTGAAGGACCGCAAGATCCTCGGCGACGAGGGCATCATCTCGGTCTTCGTGGTCATCGACTCCTCCACCGGAAAGATCACCGGCGGCCCGCACATCCAGGCCCGCGGTTCCGGTATCGAGGACTCCGCCTTCGGGGACGTGATCCCGAGGATCACGGAGACCCTGGAGCGCTCGGCGCAGGACGGCGTGGTGGAGCCCCACCAGCTCCAGCAGCTCGTCCGCCGCACCCTCGGCAAGTGGGTGTCCGACACCTATCGGCGCAGGCCGATGATCCTCCCGGTCGTCGTCGAGGTCTGACCCCGACGTCCCACCGGACGCGCCAACCCGGAGCGGGGCGCCTCGATTTGCATCGGGGCGCCCCGCTCCAGTACGTTTATGACTCCACCACAAAGGGCACCCGACCGCTTCATGCGGCGGACACCGTGTTCCGGAGGGGGTGGAAATTCCGACTGAGAATCTCTGATAAAGTCGGAAGCGCCGGAAAGGGAAACGCGGGAGCGGGACTCTGGAAAGCACCGAGGAAATCGGGCCGGGAAACGGTCTGATAGAGTCGGAGACGCAAGACCGAAGGGAAAAGCCCGGAGGAAAGCCCGCGAGGGT
>NZ_JBIVOX010000016.1:0-164385 GCF_044754345.1 Streptomyces sp. NPDC093094
GACGACCGTGGTGGTGACCGTCCCTCGTACCGTCGTGACGACGAGCGTGGCGGTGACCGTGGTGGGTTCCGTCGCGACGACCGTGGCGGGCGCCCCGGTGGTGACCGTCCCTCGTACCGCCGCGACGACGAGCGCGGTGGGTTCCGCGGGCGTGGCGGGGACGACCGGCGCGGTGGCGGCCGGTTCCGTGAGGACCGCGAGCGCGACCGTGACAGGGAGCCGATCAAGCGGCTGCCGATCCCCGAGGACGTCACGGGTGACGAGATCGACAAGGACGTGCGGCAGGAGCTGCAGAGCCTGCCGAAGACGCTCGCGGAGGACGTCGCCAGGAACCTGGTGATGGTCGCGCGGCTCATCGACGAGGACCCGGAGGGCGCGTACGGCTACTCGCGCGTGGCCCTGCGGCTGGCGTCGCGGGTCGCGGCGGTGCGGGAGGCGGCCGGGTTCGCGGCGTACGCGAACCAGAAGTACTCCGAGGCCCTCGCCGAGTTCCGTGCGGCCCGGCGGATGACCGGCAGCGTGGAGCTGTGGCCGGTCATGGCCGACTGCGAGCGCGGCCTCGGCCGGCCGGAGAAGGCACTGGACATGGCCGGTGCCCCCGAGGTGAACAAGCTCGACAAGGCCGGTCAGGTGGAGATGCGCCTCGTGGCGGCCGGGGCCCGGCGCGACATGGGGCAGCTGGACGCGGCCATCGTGACGCTGCAGAGCCCGGAGCTGGCGTCCAGCGCCGTGCAGGCGTGGACCGCACGGCTGCGGTACGCCTACGCCGACGCGCTGCTCGCGGCCGGTCGTGAGGGCGAGGCGCGGGAGTGGTTCGCCAAGGCCGTGGAGGCCGACCGGGACGGCAGCACGGACGCCTCGGACCGGCTGGCCGAGATGGACGGCGTCGAGTTCGTCGACGCGCTCGACGAGTCCGACGACGAGGAGGCGAAGGCCGAGGAGGCGACCTCCGACGCGGACGACGCGGACGAGGTGGACGACGCGGACGCGGTGGACGACGCGGACGCGGACGACGTCGACGAGAAGGCGGCCGACGCGCCGAAGGCCGGCGACGAGGACTGACCTCGCGTACGTGCCTGAGCGCGTGAGCGTGTGAAGGAGGGCGGGATCCCGGTCGGGGTCCCGCCCTCTTTGCGTTGCGGGACGCGTTCGGCGTGCCCGGCGTCAGATGTCGAGCGCCCGCAGGACCAGGCCCGAGGCCGGCTTGGGGCCGAAGGACGTCGACTTGCGGGGCATGGTGACGCCCTGGCGGGCCAGGGCGCGGACCACGTCCTCGCGGACCGGGTGCATCAGGACGGCCGTGCCGCCGCCGCGCTCGGCCTTGGCGACGGTGGCCGCCGTGTCGTGGATGTAGGCGATGCGGGCCGGATCGTCCTCGGGGATGTGCCAGACATGGGCGAGCAGCGTGGCGTGCAGGACGGTCGCGTCGAGGGTGCGCCAGGCGGCGGGCCGGTCGGCGGGGACCGTGCGGGCCAGCAGATCCGGGTCCGGATGGTCGAGGAGGTGGAAGGCGCCGTCTCCGGCCAGCAGGAACGCGTTGCCGGCGCAGGCCGCGTCCGCCAGGGTGTCGAGGGCCTGCGGCAGCGGAACGTCGAGGCGGCGCACCCGGAAGCGGCCTTCGACCGAGGCGAGGGCGTCGGCGACCGGCAGGTCGTGCAGCAGGCGGTGGATGGCGCGGACCCGCAGGGGGTAGCGGGCGGTGTCGACCAGGAGCACCAGGCCGTGGTCCCAGGGGCTGGGGGAGGGATGCTCGGCGCGCAGCCGACGGTAGGTGGCCCAGCGGTGGTGGCCGTCGGCGATCAGGGCCTGGTGAGGGGCCAGGTCGGCCTGGACGCGGGCCATGTCGCCGGGGTCGGTCACCGACCAGAGCCGGTGGCAGTAGCCGTCCTCGGTGGTGGTCGACAGCAGCGGGGGCTGCTCGGCCGTACGGTCGACGACCTCGGCGGTGACGCCGTTGCCGAGGTAGGTCAGCAGCAGCGGTTCGAGGTTGGCCCAGGTGGCGCGCATCAGGGCGGCGCGGTCGGCGACCACGTGCGGCATGACGTCCTCGTGGGGCAGGACGATGCCCTCGGAGGGGTCGGACACGCGTAGCGTGCCGATGAGGCCGCGCTGGAGCATGCCGTCGGCGTGCCGCTGCTCGTACACGTACAGGGCGGGATCGGGGTCGGCGGTCAGGACGCCCTCGTCGAGCCAGCGGCGCAAGGTGTCCGCGGCCTGCTCGGTGCGGGCGCCGACCGTGCCGGCCTGGGGGAGGATCAGCCGGACGATGTTGTGCGGGTCCGCGTCCTGGAGGTGGTGCACTCCGTCGGGGCGTACGACGACGTCGTACGGCGGGGAGGTGACAGCGGCGAGGCTGCCGACCCGGTCGGGGTCGTAGCGCAGGCCTCGGAACGGGGTGAGTTCCAGGCCCCGGGGCGCCGTTGCTTCCGAGTGACCTGCAGTGTTCATCAGGGCATCGTACGTGTGCCGGTGGTATGCGGGATGATCGGGGGAAAGGCGAGCGAACGAGGAGCGATGCGGAATGAGCCAGGTCGTCAGGACGAGGCCCGAGGGCAGTGGGCGGGCCCTGAGCGCGGCGTACGACACGGCGCTGCTCGACCTGGACGGGGTGGTGTACGCGGGCGGGAGCGCGATCGCGCATGCCGTGGCGTCGCTGGAGACGGCCCGGGAGGGCGGGATGCGGCTGGCGTACGTCACCAACAACGCGCTGCGGACGCCGGACACCGTGGCGGAGCATCTGACGGAGCTGGGGATACCGACGGGCGCGCAGGACGTCATCACCTCGGCGCAGGCGGTCGCGCGGCTGATCGCCGAGCAGGTGCCGGCGGGGGCGCGGGTGCTGGTGATCGGCGGTGAGGGTCTGCGGGTCGCGCTGCGGGAGCGGGGGCTGGAGCCCGTGGAGAGCGCCGACGACGATCCGGCGGCCGTGGTGCAGGGGTACGGCGGGCCGGACCTGGCGTGGGGGCGGTTCGCGGAGGCGTCGTACGCGGTCGCCCGGGGCGTGCCGTGGTTCGCGTCGAACACGGACCTGACCATCCCGAGCGGGCGGGGGATCGCGCCGGGCAACGGGGCCGCGGTGGAGGTCGTGCGCATCGCCACCGGGGCGGAGCCGCAGGTGGCGGGCAAGCCGTTGCCCCCGATGCACCGGGAGACGATCCTGCGGACGGGCGCGGAGCGGCCGCTGGTGGTCGGGGACCGGCTGGACACGGACATCGAGGGCGCGTTCAACGGTGAGGTGGACTCGCTGCTGGTGCTGACCGGGGTGACCGACGGGGCGCAGCTGCTGGCGGCGCCGCCGCAGCACCGGCCGACGTACGTCGCGGCCGATCTGCGCGGGATGCTCACCGGGCAGCCGGAGGTCGCCGGGGCGGGGGAGGGCTTCTCCTGCGGGGGCTGGACGGCGACGGCCGGTGCCGAGCGGCTGGAGCTGGAGGGCGACGGGGACGCGCTGGACGGGCTGCGGGCGCTGTGCGCGGCGGCGTGGACGGCGGCCGGGGAGGGCTCCTGCGGCCTCGACGCGGGCAAGGCGCTGGCGAGACTGGGCCTCTGAGAGACCCTCAGCGGGTGAGGCGCCCGTGGGGGAGCGGCGTGCGCGGAGGTCCGGCCGGGCATCGTCCAGAATGGGAGGGTAGGCTAACCTAACTCGCGTGTTGGTCGACAGTCCTCCCGAACAGCGCGCGGAATCCGCCTCCGCGCCCCCCAGCCGCCGCGCGATACGCGCCGCGGGGCTTCTCGTGTCCGTCCTGGTCCTGGCGCTCGTGGCGATGGGCAGCATCGCGATCGGCGCCAAGGAGCTGTCCCTCGGCCAGGTCTGGCACGGCCTGTTCCAGGACTCCGGGACCTATGGCGACGTCGTCGTCGACGAGCGGCTGGCGCGCACCCTGCTCGGGCTGCTCGCCGGTGCCGCGCTGGGCCTGGCCGGTGCCGTGCTCCAGGCGCTCACCCGCAACCCGCTGGCCGACCCCGGACTGCTCGGCATCAACGCCGGTGCGTCCGCGGCGGTGGTCACCGCGATCACCTTCTTCGGGGTGACGAACCTGAGCGGCTATGTGTGGTTCGCGTTCCTCGGGGCGGCGGCCGTGGGTGCGCTGGTCTGGTTCCTCGGCGGCAGCCGGGGCGCCACGCCCGTGCGGCTCGCGCTGGCGGGCACCGCGCTCAGCGCCGCCCTGTACGGCTATCTCCAGGCCGTGATGATCATGGACCAGGCGGCGCTGGGCAAGATGCGCTTCTGGACGGTCGGCTCACTGAACTCGGCGACCGACGAGACCATCGTCCAGGTGCTGCCCTTCCTGGCCGTCGGCATGCTGCTCGCGTTCGGTCTGGCCCGGCCGCTGAACGCGATGGCCATGGGCGACGACACCGCCAAGGCGCTCGGCGCCCACCTCCACCGCACCCGGGCACTGTCGATGCTCGCCGCGACCGTGCTGTGCGGAGCCGCGACCGCCGCCTGCGGTCCGATCGTGTTCGTCGGGCTGATGGTGCCGCACGTGGTGCGCTCCTTCACGGGGCCCGACCTGCGCTGGATCCTGCCGTACGCGGCTGTCCTGTCGCCCGTGCTGCTGCTCGGCGCCGACGTCCTCGGCCGGATCGTGGCCCGGCCGGCCGAACTCCAGGTCGGCATCGTCACCGCGATCATCGGCGGCCCGGTCTTCATCTTTCTCGTACGACGGCGGAGGACGGCCCAGCTGTGAGCACCACAGTGAAGAACCCCCGGGGGACCACCCGTGCCCTGCGCGGCCCGGGCGGGCTGTCCGTCCGGCTGGATCTGCGTGCGTTCGCCGTCGTGCTGGCGCTGCTGACGGCCGCGCTCACCGCGGGCGTGCTGCTGATCGGCACCGGCGACTTCCCCGTCTCCGCCGGGGACGTGCTGAAGACGCTCGCCGGGAACGGCGACGCGGGCCAGGAGTTCATCGTCAACGAGCTGCGGCTGCCGCGGGTCCTGGTCGGCCTGCTGGTCGGCGCCGCGCTCGGCCTCGGCGGGGCGCTGTTCCAGGCCGTCTCCCGCAACCCGCTGGGCAGCCCGGACGTGCTCGGCCTCGGACAGGGCGCCACGGCCGGTGCGCTCGTGGTGATCGTGCTGATGTCCGGCAGCGCCGAGCAGGTCGCGGGCGGTGCGCTCGTGGGCGGCCTGGTGACCGGCACGGCCATCTACCTGCTCGCGTGGAAGCGGGGCGTGCACGGCTACCGGCTCGTGCTGGTCGGCATCGGCGTGTCGGCCATTGCCACCGCCGTCAACGGCTATCTCCTCACCAAGGCCGACCTCGTCGACGCCTCCCGCGCGGTGGTGTGGATGACCGGCTCCCTCAGCGGCCGGGGCTGGGAGCAGGTGTGGCCGCTGCTGTGGCTGTGCGTCGTCCTCGTCCCGCTGGTCCTCGCCAACGCGCGGGGCCTGCGGATGACGGAGATGGGCGACGACGTGTCCAACGCGCTCGGGGTGCGGGTCGAGCGGGTGCGGCTGGTGCTGATGGTGGCCGCCGTGCTGCTCACCTCGGCCGCCACCGCCGCGGCCGGCCCGATCGGCTTCGTCGCGCTCACCGCGCCGCAGCTCGCCCGGCGGCTGACCCGCTCGCCCGGTCCGAACCTGCTGGCGTCGCTGTGCATGGGCGCCGCCCTGCTGGTCACCGCCGACTGGGCCTCGCAGCGGCTGTTCGGCGCCGACCAGCTGCCGGTCGGGGTGGTCACCGGGGTCGTCGGCGGGGTGTACCTGCTGTGGCTGCTGGTCACCGAGCGACGGGCGGGCCGGATATGAGTGCCGCCGGACGCGCCGCCGGACGGCCGGACGCGAGCGGCCCCGCACACCAGAACACTTCGAGGAGCACCGTGAACCGCCTGTCCGCCGAGAACGTCACCCTCGCCTACGACCAGCGCGTCATCGCCGAGGGACTGTCGGTGGAGATACCCGACAACTCCTTCACCGTCATCGTCGGGCCCAACGCGTGCGGCAAGTCCACGCTCCTGCGCGCGCTGTCGCGGATGCTCAGGCCGAGTCAGGGCCGGGTGCTGCTGGACGGACAGGCCATCCAGTCGATGCCGGCCAAGAAGGTCGCCCGCACGCTCGGACTGCTGCCGCAGTCGTCCGTGGCGCCGGACGGCATCACGGTCGCCGACCTGGTCGGCCGGGGCCGGTACCCGCACCAGGGGATCCTGCGCCAGTGGTCGGCCGAGGACGAGCGGGTCGTGCAGGAGTCCATGGCGCACACCGGGGTGGCCGGACTGGCCGACCGGTACGTCGACGAGCTGTCCGGCGGGCAGCGGCAGCGGGTGTGGATCGCGATGGCGCTCGCCCAGCAGACGCCGCTGCTGCTGCTCGACGAGCCGACGACCTACCTCGACATCCAGCACCAGATCGACGTGCTCGACCTGTGCGCCGAGCTGCACGAGACCCAGGGCCGGACCCTCGTCGCCGTCCTGCACGACCTCAACCACGCCGCCCGCTACGCCACGCACCTGATCGCCCTGAAGGGCGGCGAGGTCATCGCGCAGGGCGCGCCGGGCGACGTCGTCACGGCCGGGCTGGTCGAGGAGGTCTTCCAGCTCCGCTGCCAGGTCATCGACGACCCGGAGACGGGCACCCCGCTGGTGGTGCCGGCGGCGCGCAAGGCGCGGGCCAGGCAGACGAAGGTCGCGGCCGCCGACGCCCCGTGAGCGGCCCTGGGGCCCTTCTGGCGGAGATCCCCGTCAGGAAGGGACCTAGAGCAGCTTCCGCAGGCGGAACAGGTCCATCAGGCCCGCCTCCAGCTTCACCCGGCCCGCGCCCCACGCCCTGGCGAAGTTCAGCTCGCCGTCGACCAGGGCCACCAGGTCGTCGCCGGACATGGCGAGCCGGATCTCGGCCCGTTGCGGAGGCGGCCCCTGGAGGGTCTCCCGGACATGGATCCGGCCGTCCGACATCCGGCCCGCGAAGGTGACGTCCAGGTCGGTGATGTGGCAGCTCACCGAGCGGTCCAGGGCGGCCGCGGAGCGGACGTCGCCCTCGGCCCGCCCCATGCTGTCCGAGAGCTTCTCGAGTGCGGCACGGCACTCCTCGATCGTGGCCATGGCGCCCGACGGTACCCCAGTGGTTCGGGGTAGCGTCGGGGCATGAGCGACGCTGTCCCGGAGACGGGCCCTTTCCCGGCGGACGGCCGGGAGCCCGAGGCGGACCCCTCGGCCCCGGCTCCCCTCGACGTCCCGCGCGTCCCCACCGGCCGTGCCGAGGTCGACGCCGGACTGGAGCGGCTGGCCGACGCGGACCACCTCGCGACGGACGGACACCTGGAGGTGTACGAGGATGTACACCGGGGGCTGCGCGACGCGCTCACCGCGCTCGACGCCCGCCCGGGACCTCCGGCGCCCCCGGTGCCGGCACGTCCGGCGCCCTCGTCCACTCATGGCAACAGGAGCTGAACCGAACGTGGCAGGAGTCGCACGCCGCCGTCTCGACGCGGAGCTGGTCCGCCGCAAGCTGGCGCGCTCGCGCGAGCACGCCAGCCAGCTGATCGCCGCCGGGCGGGTGAGCGTCGGGAGGACCGTCGCGACCAAGCCGGCCACCCAGGTGGAGACCGCCGCGGCCATCGTGGTGACGGCCGACGACAGCGACCCGGAGTACGTGTCCCGGGGCGGGCACAAGCTCGCCGGGGCGCTCGCGGCGTTCGTTCCGCAGGGGCTCGCCGTCCAGGGCCGCAGAGCCCTGGACGCCGGCGCGTCCACCGGGGGATTCACGGATGTGCTGCTGCGCGCCGGCGCCGCGCACGTCGTCGCCGTCGACGTCGGCTACGGGCAGCTCGCATGGTCTCTCCAGAGCGATGAACGCGTCACCGTCAAGGACCGTACGAACGTACGCGAGTTGACGCTGGAGGCGATCGACGGAGTGCCTGTGGACCTTGTGGTGGGAGATCTGTCCTTCATCCCGCTCGGACTGGTGCTGCCCGCGCTTGCGCGGTGCGTGCGGCCGGATGCCGATCTGGTGATGATGGTCAAACCGCAGTTCGAAGTGGGGAAGGAACGGCTGGGCAGCGGGGGTGTCGTACGGAGTCCGCAGCTGCGGGCGGAGGCCGTGCGGGGTGTGGCCGAGAGGGCGTGGGAGCTGGGGCTCGGGGTGAAGGGTGTCACCGCCAGTCCGCTGCCCGGGCCTTCGGGGAATGTCGAATACTTTCTGTGGCTGCGGTCGGGTGCCCCCGCGCTGGACCCGGCCGACGTTGACCGTGCAGTGGCGGAGGGGCCGAGTTGACCCAGAACCGAGCTCGTACTGTTTTCCTGCTGGCCCACACCGGGCGGCCGGCAGCCATCCGCAGCGCCGAGCTCGTGGTCAAAGGGCTGCTGGCGTCGGGCATCGGGGTACGCGTCCTGGAGGCCGAGGCGCGCGATCTGCCGCTGCCCGACGAGGTGGAGCTGGTCCGCGAGGCGACACCGCAGTGCCTCGACGGGTGCGAGCTGCTGATCGTGCTCGGCGGTGACGGGACGCTGCTGCGCGGGGCCGAGTTCGCACGGGCCTCCGGGGTGCCGATGCTGGGCGTCAACCTCGGCCGCGTCGGCTTCCTCGCCGAGGCCGAGCGGGACGACCTCGACAAGGTCGTGGACCGGGTCGTGTCGCGGTCCTACGAGGTCGAGGAGCGGATGACCGTCGACGTCGTCGTGCACAGCAACGGCGACATCGTGCACACCGACTGGGCGCTGAACGAGGCGGCCGTGCAGAAGGCCGGCGCCGAGAAGCTGCTCGAAGTGGTGCTGGAGATCGACGGGCGGCCGGTGACCGGGTTCGGGTGCGACGGCATCGTGCTGTCCACCCCGACGGGGTCGACGGCGTACGCGTTCTCGGCGGGCGGGCCCGTGGTGTGGCCGGAGGTGGAGGCGCTGCTGATGGTGCCGATCTCCGCGCACGCGCTGTTCGCCAAGCCGCTGGTGACCTCGCCGGACTCCGTGCTCGCGGTGGAGGTGCTGCCGCACATCCCGCCCGGTGTCCTGTGGTGCGACGGGCGGCGGACCGTGGAGCTGCCCGCCGGGGCCCGGGTGGAGGTGCGGCGGGGCACCGTGCCGGTGCGGCTCGCCCGGCTGCATCACGCGTCGTTCACGGACCGGCTCGTGGCGAAGTTCGCGCTGCCGGTCTCCGGGTGGCGGGGAGCGCCTCACTAGCCGTCCCGGGGCGGCCTCACCAGCCGTCCCGGGGCGGGGCCCTTCGCCGGCGGCCGCGGGTCCGTCGTGTGTTCCGCGCGCCCGCGCGGCAAAGCCCCGTACCGGTACGGCCCCGCGCCCCTTCGGGGGCGCGCTTCCCTCGCCCGGGTGACAAGGGCGCCTCGCAATCCGCGCTCCGGACCTCGTATGGTCTTCACCGTGCTGGAAGAGATGCGGATACGGTCGCTCGGCGTCATCGACGACGCGGTGGTCGAACTGTCGCCCGGGTTCACCGCCGTCACCGGTGAGACCGGCGCGGGCAAGACCATGGTGGTCACGAGCCTCGGGCTGCTGCTGGGCGGGCGGGCCGATCCGGCGCTCGTGCGGATCGGCGCCGACAAGGCGGTCGTGGAGGGCCGGATCGCGCTGCGCGCCGAAGCCTCCGCGGCCGTACGGGCCGAGGAGGCCGGGGCCGAACTGGACGACGGGGCGCTGCTGATCAGCCGTACCGTCTCGGCCGAGGGCCGCTCCCGGGCGCACGTGGGCGGCCGCAGCGTGCCCGTCGGGCTGCTCGCGGAGCTGGCGGACGAGCTGGTGGCCGTGCACGGGCAGACCGACCAGCAGGGGCTGCTGAAGCTGGCCCGCCAGCGGCAGGCGCTCGACCGGTACGCCGGGGACGCGGTCACCGTGCCGCTGGCCAAGTACGCAGGGGCCTACCGGCGGCTGCGTGCCGTCTCGGCCGAGCTGGAGGAGATCGTCACGCGCGCGCGTGAGCGGGCCCAGGAGGCCGACATGCTGCGCTACGGACTCGACGAGATCGCCGGCGTGGAACCACGGGCCGGCGAGGACACGGAGCTGGCAGAGGAGGCCGAGCGGCTCGGGCACGCCGAGGCGCTGGCGTCCGCCGCGACGGCCGCGCACGCCGCGCTCGCGGGGAACCCGGAGGACCCGGAGGGCGTCGACGCCGCCACGCTGGTGGCGGGCGCGCACCGTGCCCTGGAGGCCGTACGGTCGCACGACCCGGCGCTGTCCGCGCTCGCCGACCGGATCGGGGAGATCGGCATCCTGCTGGGCGACGTGGCCGGGGAACTGGCCGGGTACGCCGACGACCTGGACGCCGATCCGCTGCGGCTGGCCGCGGTGGAGGAACGCCGGGCCGCGCTGACGGTGCTGACCCGTAAGTACGGACAGAGCGTCGACGCGGTCCTGGAGTGGGCCGAGCAGGGCGCCGCGCGGCTGACCGAGCTGGACGGGGACGACGAGCGGATCGGGGAGCTGACCGCCGAACGGGACGCGCTGCGGGTCGAACTGGGTGCGCTGGCGCAGGCGCTGACGGACGCCCGGGCGGAGGCCGCCGAACGGTTCGCCGCCGCCGTGACCGCCGAGCTGGCCTCGCTCGCCATGCCGCACGCGCGGGTGTCCTTCGCCCTGCGCCAGAGCGAGGACCCCGAAGGCGTCGAGGTCGGCGGGCGGACGGTCGCCTACGGGCCGTCGGGCGTGGACGAGGTCGAGCTGCTGCTGGCCCCGCATCCGGGGGCGCCGCCGCGGCCCATCGCCAAGGGCGCGTCCGGGGGTGAGCTGTCCCGGGTGATGCTGGCCGTGGAGGTCGTGTTCGCGGGCACCGACCCCGTGCCGACGTATCTCTTCGACGAGGTCGACGCCGGTGTCGGCGGCAAGGCGGCCGTGGAGATCGGGCGGCGGCTGGCCCGGCTGGCGAAGACGGCGCAGGTGGTCGTGGTGACGCATCTGCCCCAGGTGGCCGCGTTCGCCGACCGGCAGCTGCTGGTGGAGAAGACCAGCGACGGGTCGGTCACACGGTCCGGTGTGAAGGTCCTGGAGGGCGAGGAGCGGATCAGGGAACTGTCGCGGATGCTCGCCGGCCAGGAGGACTCCGAGACGGCACGGGCACACGCGGAGGAACTGCTGGCGGCGGCGAGGACGGACGCATAGCCGCACCCCCGCCGAAGTTCACCCGTACGGGTGAGGATCGGTGGGGTGTCGGCCGGGCTTCGGGACGTCGGCGTTCCCGGAACACCCGTACGCCCTGGCATCCTTGGCCGAGTGCACGCCCGGTGCGCGCCGAGCGACCGGGGCCGGACCGTACGGTCCGCCCCCGGCGCCCGTTCCTTCCGTACGTTTCCTCGTGACGTCCACGCCGAACCAGGAGCCCGGCCACGTGAGCCACGTGAGCAGCCACTCAGCGCCCGGACAGCCGCCGCTGCGCACCGTGCAGGTGGTCGGCGGCGGCAACGCCCGCAGCAGCGCGCATGTGCGTTCCCTGGCGTCCGGGCTCGTCGCGCGGGGCGTGCGAGTCACGGTGTGCGCCCCCTACGAGGCCGCTCACACCTATGACTTCGCCGGGGCCGGCGCCGACCATGTGCATGTGCCGCGCAGCAGCGACCCGGCGTCCGTGGCCGCGCTGCGGGCGGCGTGCGCGGACGCCGACCTCGTGCACGCGCACGGGCTGCACGCCTCGTTCCGGGCCGTGCTCGCGCTCAGCGGCCGGCGCGTCCCGCTCGTGGTCACCTGGCACGGCCGGGCGCACGCCGAGGGGCCGCGCGCCCACTTCCTGCGGCTGCTGGAGCGACGGGTCGTCAGGGCCGCCTCCGTGGTGCTGGGCACCACCTCCGACCTGGTGGACCGGGCCCGTTCGACCGGCGCCCGCGACGCCCGCCTGGCCGCGGCGGCGCTGCCCGGGCCGGGGGCCGCCGTCGAGCGCGACGAGTCCCACCGGCCCAAACTGCGTGCCGAACTCGGGGCGACGGGGCGGCCGTTGCTGCTCGCGGTCGGCTCCCTGGACCGGCACCGCGGGTACGATGTGCTGCTGGACGCGGCGCGCGAGTGGCGTCGGCTGGAGCCGCTTCCGCTGGTGGTGATCGCCGGGGAGGGCCCGCTGCGGCCGCTGCTGCAGCGGCGGATCGAGGACGAGGGGCTCGCGGTGCGGCTGCTGGGCCGCCGGGACGACGTGCCCGATCTGCTCGCGGCCGCCGACGTGGCGCTGCTGGCGAGCAGCTGGGAGTCCCGTTCGGTGCTCGCGCAGGAGGCGCTCCACGCCCGTGTGCCGCTCGTCGCCACACGGGTCGGAGGCATCCCCGATCTGGTCGGTGACGCGGCCGAACTCGTCCCGTACGGCGACGCCGGTGCCCTCGCCCGCGCGGTGAGCGGCCTCGTCGCCGACCCCGAGCGGTGCGAGCGTCTGCGGGAGCGGGGGGTCCGGCAGGCGGCGACCTGGCCGACGGAGGACGAGACCGTCGCCCAGGTGCTCAGCGTCTACGATGAGCTGACCCGGCCGACGCCGCTGATCTGAACCGGCCCGCGGCGTCAGCCGACGTGCCGCCGGGCCCGCAGGGCCAGGCTGAGCGCCAGCACCGTCTGCGGGTCGTCGAGGTCGGTGCCCAGCAACTCGCCGATGCGGGCGAGCCGGTTGTAGAGGGTCTGCCGGTTCAGGTGCAGTTCGCGGGCGGTCTCCGCCTTGCGGCCCGCGTGCGCGAGATAGGTCTCCAGGGTGGGCAGCAGCGGGGGCCTGGAGCGGACGTCGTGCGCGAGGACCGGGCCGATCGCGCGGTCCACGAACGCGGCCAGGTCGGGATCGTCGCGCAGCCGCCACAGCAGCAGGTCGATGTCCAGGCGCCGGGCGTCGTACCAGGGCCGGTCCGCCAGGCCCTGGGCGGCTGCGGCCGTCTCCGCCGCGTGCCGCAGGCCCGTCGAGGCGGCCGCCCAGCCGCCCGCCGCACCGACGACCACCACCGGGGGCCGGGCGCCCGGGCGCTGCATGCCGGCCCGCTCCACCCCGGCGCGCAGCGCGGCCGCCACCCGGTCGGCGACCGCGGCCCGCTCCGACTCCGCGCGCAGCCCGGTCAGCACCGGCACCCGCCCCTCCACCGGACGCACGCCCAGCAGCACCGGCACCCCCACGGAGGCCAGTTCCTCGGCGACCGCGCGCGCCAGCACGGCCCAGCCCCCGCCGGGGGAGAGGGAGTCGCCGAGCCGCATGACGACCGGCAGGAGCGGCCCGGTGCCGGGCCTGAAGCCGAGCACCCTGGCCTGGGCGGGGGCGTCCTCGGCGGCGATACGGCCCTCGGCGAGGTCGGTGAGGAAGTCGCCGCGTCCCCGCGCGGCCAGCTCCTCCTCCTGGCGGGCCTGCATCAGCACCACGGCCAGGATCCCCGCGGCCCGCTCGGCGGCGATCCGGTGCACGGGTGCCAGCGGGGCGCGCACCGGCAGCAGCACCAGCCGGGCCCGCACCGACCCGGTGCCGGGCCCGCCGCCGGGCACGTCCACCAGCACCGAACCGGCGGGCGGCGGGGTGTCCTTGTGCGGACCGCGCAGCCCCTCCCACACCTGGAGCGGATCGGTGCCCTCGGGCCCGGACCCCGCGGCGTACAGCAGGCGTCCGTCGCCGGTCTCCAGGAAGACGGGGTTGCCGGCGAAGTCGGCCAGGATGCCGAGGACCTGGGGCACCCCGCCGCCGTCGAGCAGGGCCCGGGTGCAGCGGCGGTGCACCTCCTCGGCGCGTTGAAGCAGGGCGTAGTGGCCGTTGACGATCTCGGTGTGGATCTCCTCCGTGACGGTCACGAAGGGCACCTCGCGGTGCAGCTGGACGAGCGGCAGGCCGGCCGCGCGGGCGGTCTCGACCAGCGCGGCGGGCAGCCGGGCGAAGCGCGGGCCGAGTTCGACGACGAGGGCGGCGATGCCCCGCTCGGCCAGGGTCCGCACGAACGCGCGCTGTTCCGCCGGGCGGGTGCCCAGCCCGTAGCCCGTCGTCAGCAGCAGCTCGCCGCCCTTGAGGAGGGAGGCGATGTGGGGCACCTCGCCGGCGTGCACCCACCGCACGGTGCGCTGGAGCCGGTCGGCGCCCGCGAGGACCTCGGGCAGTCCGCTGCGCAGTCCGGGCAGCTCCAGCGCCCGCTGGACCGTGATGCCGGCGCCCTGGCTTTCGGATCGGTAGTCCGTGCGGCTTTCCATGCGGCGGACGCTACCGGTGCGTGAGCTGCGGCGACATCTTTCGGCCGCGTCCGTTCAGAGCGGCTTGATGTTGTGGTTGAAGCGGAAGACGTTGTCGGGGTCGTAGCGCCGTTTCAGTTCGGCGAGCCGATGGGCGTTGTCGGCGCCGACCCCGGCGACCACCCGGTCGGTGCCCTCGTCGCCGATGAAGTTGAGGTAGACGGCGCCGGTGCTCCAGGGGTGCGCGTCGGTGCGTACGTCGCGCACCCACTGGATGCAGCGTTCGTCGTCCGCCGGGTCCTCCCAGAGTCCGAACGGGTGCACACCCCAGGGGGCGTCCCGGTAGGGCACCGGGTACTCGTGCGGGCCCTCGGTGATCGCGCCGCCGAGCGGGAACAGCGCGTGCATGGTGCCGGTCGGCACGGGCATGGAGGACGCGCGGGCGCAGAAGAGGTCCATGTAGGCGTCGGGCGCGCCCGTCAGGTACTCCGCCGACCAGTAGTTCCGGAAGCCGGGCGGGTCGTCGATCATGCACTGGACGTCGGCGTACGGCATCTGTCCGACGACCTCCGCCTCGTGCGGCAGCGCGAGCAGCGGCTCGGCGACCTTGCGCATGTCGGCCTCGGGACCGGCGTACGTCAGCAGCACTCCGCACAGCAGTGTGCCGACCAGGTGCGGCGGCACGAACTCCTCGGGCGGGCCGGTGATGTAGATGATGGCGCCGCTCGCCTCGTTCGGGCCCACGGTGATCAGGTCGCGGAAGGTGCGCACCGCCTGCGGGCCGTGCTCCGGGAGGTACAGCAGCAGCGCGATGGAGAACTCGGGCAGTTCGTGGAGCTTCAGCGTGATCGCGGTGGCGACGCCGAAGTTGCCGCCGCCGCCGTGCAGGGCCCAGAACAGGTCGGGGTTCTCGTCGGCGTTCGCGTGGACGCGTTCACCGTCGGCGGTGACGAGCTCCACGCCGAGCAGGTTGTCGACGGCGAGCCCGCACCAGCGGTCCAGCCAGCCGCTGCCGCCGCCCAGGACGAAGCCGCCGACACCGGTGGTCGAGGCCCGGCCGCCGGTGGTGGCGAGGCCGTGGGGCTGGGTGGTGCGGTCCAGGTCGCTCATCGTGGCGCCGCCGGCGATCCGTACGGCCTCGGCGCCGGGATCGACGGTGACCGTGCGCATATGACGCAGGTCGACCACCAGCCCGCCGTCGTTGAGCGCCATGCCCGCCACGCTGTGGCCGCCGCCGCGCACGGCGATGTTCAGATCGAGTTCCCGGCCGAAGCGGACGGCCCGGACCACGTCGTCCTCGTCCACGCACTGGGCGATCACCGCGGGCCGTCGGTCGATCATGGCGTTGAACACGGTCCGGGCGTCGTCGTAGCCCTCGTCGCCGGGTGCGAACACATCGCCCGACAGATCCTCGCGCAGCGCGGTGAGGGCCGCGCCCGCCTTCGAGAGGGAAGCCATGGCCGCCCCCTTTCCGGAAGGGGGGTTGATGTCTTCCAGCCTAGGCGGGCACGGGCCCGGTGGCTCGTTCAGCCGCCGTACGCCCCGGACGCCGTCAGCCTGAGCGCGGTGTCGATGAGCGGGACGTGGCTGAACGCCTGCGGGAAGTTGCCGACCTGGCGTTGCAGGTGCGGGTCCCACTCCTCGGCCAGCAGACCCAGGTCGTTGCGCAGCGACAGCAGCTTCTCGAACAGCTGGCGGGCCTCGTCGACCCGGCCGATCATCGCCAGGTCGTCCGCCATCCAGAACGAGCAGGCGAGGAAGGCGCCCTCGTCGCCGGGCAGGCCGTCGACGCCCTCGGACTCGCCCTCGGTGGGGTAGCGCAGGATGAAGCCGTCCGGCGTGGACAGTTCGCGCTGGATCGCCTCGATGGTGCCGATGACGCGCTTGTCGTCGGGCGGGAGGAAGCCCATCTGCGGGATCAGCAGCAGCGAGGCGTCCAGCTCCTTGGAGCCGTAGGACTGCGTGAAGGTGTTGCGCTCCTTGTCGTAGCCCTTCTCGCACACCTCGCGGTGGATGTCGTCGCGCAGTTCCTTCCAGCTCTCCAGCGGGCCGTCCGCGTCGCCGGACTCGATCAGCTTGATCGTGCGGTCGACGGCGACCCAGGCCATCACCTTGGAGTGCACGAAGTGCCGCCGCGGGCCGCGCACCTCCCAGATGCCCTCGTCGGGCTCCTGCCAGTGCTTCTCCAGGTAGCTGATCAGCTTCAGCTGGAGCAGCGAGGCGTAGTCGTTGCGGGCCAGGCCGGTCATGTGGGCCAGGTGCAGGGCCTCGGTGACCTCGCCGTAGACGTCGAGCTGGAGCTGGTGGGCGGCGCCGTTGCCGACACGGACCGGGGCGGAGCCCTCGTAGCCCGGCAGCCAGTCCAGCTCCGCCTCGCCGAGCTCGCGCTCGCCGGCGATGCCGTACATGATCTGGAGGTTCTCCGGGTCGCCTGCGACCGCGCGCAGCAGCCACTCGCGCCAGGCGCGGGCCTCCTCGCGGTAGCCGGTGCGCAGCAGCGACGACAGGGTGATCGCCGCGTCGCGCAGCCAGGTGTAGCGGTAGTCCCAGTTGCGCACGCCGCCGATGTCCTCCGGCAGGGAGGTGGTGGGCGCGGCGACGATGCCGCCGGTGGGGGCGTACGTCAGGGCCTTCAGTGTGATCAGGGAGCGGACGACGGCCTCACGGTAGGGGCCGTGGTACGTACAGTGCTCGACCCACTCGCGCCAGAAGTCCTCGGTCGCCGTCAGGGACTGCTCCGGCTCGGGCAGCGGCGGTGCCTCCTTGTGCGAGGGCTGCCAGGAGACGGTGAAGGCGATCCGCTCGCCGGGCGAGACGGTGAAGTCGGAGTACGTCGTCAGCGAGTGGCCGTAGGTCTCGGCGTCGGTGTCGAACCACACCGAGTCGGGGCCCGCCACGGCGACCGTACGTCCGTCGTGCTTGTGCACCCAGGGCACGACCCGGCCGTAGCTGAAGCGCATCCGCAGCGCCGACTGCATCGGCACCCGCCCGGAGACGCCCTCCACGATGCGGATCAGCTGGGGCGCCCCGTCACGCGGGGGCATGAAATCGGTCACCCGCACGGTGCCGCGGGGGGTGTCCCACTCCGACTCCAGGACGAGCGAGTCACCGCGGTAGGTGCGCCGGTCCGCGGTGGGGGGCGCGGTGTCGGCGGCGTGCGCCGGTCCGATGCGCCAGAAGCCGTGCTCCTCGGTGCCCAGCAGGCCGGCGAAGATGGCGTGCGAGTCGAAGCGGGGGAGGCACAGCCAGTCGACTGTCCCGTCCCGGCAGACCAGTGCAGCGGTCTGCATGTCTCCGATGAGTGCGTAGTCTTCGATGCGCCCGGCCACGTGCATCTCCAGTCGAACGGCCACGTCACCCCGCATGGGGGCGGTCGCAAGTGCGGTCAAGGGGTCGTTGTGCTGCGTCATTGAGCTGTGAGGCAGATCGGTCGCCGAGTCGGGGACACAAGCGACATCTGTTGCTCAACGAACTGACGAGCTCTTGTTGTTCCGGTGGGTACGGGCGGGGGTGGTTGCCGTCTCTCCCGGCCTGCTCGACAGCGAGTGTCCGAGCAGGATACGACGCACACGGATGATCTGCGTGCCGCTCCGGGCAACCTGCCTCCGCCGGACGAGTGAGCTGCGGGTGAGCCCCGCGGGACGGGCGGTGACCCTGTTCGGACGGGTGTCCGCACGTGCGCGGAGCGTGGCCGGAAGCCATCGGGTCGAGGCGCTGATACGCTGGTAGCCCGTGGACCGGTGGGTGTTCTTTCCAGGAGAACGCACCCCCGAACCGCAGCGACGGCGCCCCCCGGAACCCTCCGGTCGGCAGCCGCACCGCACCCCCAGACAGCGACCACGGGAGCCCCCTCTTGGCCATGACGCCCAAATCCACGACGACCAAGCACATCTTCGTCACCGGGGGTGTCGCCTCCTCTCTCGGCAAGGGGCTGACCGCCTCCAGCCTGGGCATGCTGCTCAAGGCCAGGGGCCTGCGGGTCGTCATGCAGAAGCTCGACCCGTACCTGAACGTCGACCCGGGCACGATGAACCCGTTCCAGCACGGCGAGGTCTTCGTCACCAACGACGGCGCCGAGACCGACCTGGACATCGGACACTACGAGCGTTTCCTCGACCGCGACCTGGACGGCACCGCCAATGTCACTACAGGGCAGGTCTACTCGACCGTGATCGCCAAGGAGCGGCGCGGCGAGTACCTCGGTGACACCGTGCAGGTCATCCCGCACATCACCAACGAGATCAAGCACCGCATCCGCCGCATGGCGACCGACGAGGTCGACGTCGTGATCACCGAGGTCGGCGGCACGGTCGGCGACATCGAGTCGCTGCCGTTCCTGGAGACCGTCCGCCAGGTCCGCCACGAGGTCGGCCGGGACAACGTCTTCGTCGTGCACATCTCGCTGCTGCCCTACATCGGCCCGTCCGGCGAGCTGAAGACCAAGCCGACCCAGCACTCGGTCGCGGCCCTGCGCAACATCGGCATCCAGCCCGACGCGATCGTGCTGCGCTGCGACCGTGAGGTGCCGACCGCGATCAAGCGCAAGATCTCGCTGATGTGCGACGTCGACGAGGACGCCGTGGTGGCCTGCCCCGACGCCCGCTCGATCTACGACATCCCGAAGACCGTCCACGGCGAGGGCCTGGACGCCTACGCGGTCCGCAAGCTGGACCTGCCGTTCCGGGACGTGGACTGGACGACCTGGGACGACCTGCTCGACCGGGTCCACAACCCCGACCACGAGGTCACGCTCGCCCTGGTCGGCAAGTACATCGACCTGCCCGACGCGTATCTGTCGGTGACCGAGGCGCTGCGCGCCGGCGGCTTCGCCAACCGGACCCGCGTCAAGATCAAGTGGGTCACCTCGGACGACTGCAAGACCCCGGCCGGTGCCAAGGCGCAGCTGGCCGACGTCGACGGCATCTGCATCCCCGGCGGCTTCGGCGACCGCGGTGTGCTCGGCAAGGTCGGCGCGATCAAGTACGCCCGCGAGAACAAGATCCCGCTGCTCGGCCTCTGCCTCGGCCTGCAGTGCATCGTGATCGAGGCGGCGCGTCACCTGGCCGACGTCACGGACGCCAACTCCACCGAGTTCGACCCGGCCACCGCCCACCCGGTCATCTCCACGATGGCCGAGCAGATGGACATCGTCGCCGGTGAGGGCGACATGGGCGGCACCATGCGGCTGGGCATGTACCCGGCCAAGCTGGCCGAGGGCTCGATCGTGCGCGAGGTCTACGACGGCAAGGAGTACGTCGAGGAGCGGCACCGTCACCGCTACGAGGTGAACAACGCCTACCGCGCGGAGCTGGAGAAGAAGGCGGGCATCCTGTTCTCCGGCACCTCCCCGGACGGCAAGCTCGTCGAGTACGTCGAGTACCCGCGTGACGTCCACCCGTACCTGGTCGCCACGCAGGCCCACCCGGAGCTGCGCTCGCGTCCGACGCGTCCCCACCCGCTGTTCGCGGGACTGGTGAAGGCGTCCGTCGAGCGTCAGCTGGCGGCGGCCGGGGAGAAGGCTTCGAAGTAACACACCAGTTGTACGGTGGCCGGGGTGCGAACCTTCAAAGGTGCGCGCCCCGGTTTCGTCTTCGCACGTGGAAGGGCTGGCATGACGATCAAGGACACCCCCGAGGAGTGGGAGACCCGGGCGACGGAGATCCCCTTCCGGGGCAACAAGACCTCCGTGCGGACCGACGAGGTGGTCATGCCCGACGGGACCGTGGTGCGCCGCGACTACCAGGTCCACCCCGGTTCGGTCGCCGTCCTGGCCCTCGACGAGCAGGACCGGGTGCTGGTGCTCCGGCAGTACCGGCACCCCGTACGGCACAAGCTGTGGGAGATCCCGGCCGGGCTGCTCGACGTGCCCGGCGAGAACCCGCTGCACGCGGCGCAGCGCGAGCTGTACGAGGAGGCGCACGTCAAGGCCGAGTCCTGGCGGGTGCTGACGGACGTGTACACCACGCCCGGCGGGTGCGACGAGGCGGTGCGCGTCTTCCTCGCGCGGGATCTGTCCGAGGCCGAGGGGGAGCGGTTCACGGCGGAGCACGAGGAGATCGACCTGGAGCTGGACCGCGTGCCGCTGGACGAGCTGGTGCGGGGTGTCCTCGCGGGGGAGCTGCACAACAACTGCCTCGTGGTGGGGGTGCTTTCGCTGGTCGCCGCGCGGCAGTCGGGCGGGGTGGAGCAGTTGCGTCCCGCGGAGGCGCCGTGGCCCGCGCGGCCGTTCGACGCCTGACCGCCGCCGGGGCTCCGCCGTCGGGGCTCCGCGGGGTTCGCCGCCGGGGCCCCGCCGCCGTGCGGCTGCCGCGCCGCGGTGGCCCGTCGCGCCCACGCGGGGGAGCCGCGCATCGGTCGCGTCCCGCACCCCTCGGCGGCGTTGTCCTACTGTCCGTTGATCCGATCGGGGAGTCCTCGGACGGCGTCGGCATGCTCCGACCGGGTCGTTGCAGAGCGTGAACTAGGCTCTGGAAAACGCCCGAACCGGAGTCCCGGCGGGTTTGCGCGTGCGGTGGGACGGGAGCGTGGCCCGTGACGGATCAGGCGGTGGAGACGAACGGTGCCCGGCTGTCGGACGGGGCCGGTGAGGACAGCCGGTTCCTGGGCCGCACAAGGGAGTTGAAGGGGCTGTGCGCCGACATCGAGCGCGCCGGTCTGGACACCCTCTCCGGCCGCAAGGCCCCCCGCGCGCGCGTCCTGCTCATCGCCGGGCGGCCCGGGTCGGGGCGGACCGCGCTCGCCGAGGAACTCGTCCGGCAGGTCGCGGACCGTTACGAGGACGGTGTGCTGCGTGCGCGTCTCAGCGAGCCGGACGGAACGCCCGTCCCGGTCGAGCGCGCGGCCCGCGAACTGCTCACGGCCCTCGACGTGGCGGTCCCCGCCGGGGCGGCCGAGGACGATCTCGCCCAGGCGCTGCGCGAGGCGCTCGCCGGGCGCAGGACGCTGATGCTGCTCGACGACGCCGCGGACGCCGAGCAGGTCGACGCGCTGCTGCCGGACAGTCCGCAGAGCCTGGTCGTCGCCGTCGCGAGAGGACCGCTCACCGGCATCACCGACGTGCGGCCGTGCACCCTGGGCGGCCTCGACACCAAGTCGGCCGTGGAGCTGCTGTCCCGGCACACCGGCTCGGTGCGCATCACCGTCGACCCGCGGGCCGCCGAGGGCCTGGTCGAGGAGTGCCAGGCCCAGCCGGCCGCGCTGATGCTGGCCGGCGGCTGGCTCGCCGCCCGCCCGAAGGCCGCCGTGGCCGATCTCGCCAAGCATCTGCGCGCCGAGGGCGACGAGACGGCCGGCCCGCTCGCCCGGGTCTTCCGGCTCGCCCACGCCTCGCTGCCCGCGCCCGCCGCCCGGACACTGCGACTGCTCTGTCTCGCCCCGGCGGGCCTGGTCGACCCGCACACCGCCTCCGCCCTGGCCGGGTGCTCGGTCAGCAGCGCCCGTGCCACGCTGGACGACTTCGTCGCCCTCGGTCTGCTGCACGCCGTGGACTCGCCGCTGCCGCAGTACGAGGTCCCGGGCTGCATCCAGCCGATGCTGAAGGCGCTCGCCGAGTCGCAGGACCGTCCGGCGGAGATCCAGCTGGCCCGCGCCCGGATGCTGGAGCGGACGGTACGGCTGCTGCAGTCCTGCCGTGCGATCACCGAGACCGACAGTGCGCAGGCCCGCGAGAAGCTGCTCGGCATGCCCCGCTCGCTGCGCTTCCCGAGCCCCCGCGCGGCGGCCGAGTGGCTGGAGGTCCGCAGGCCCGCGCTGCTGGCCTCGGCCCGGCTGGCGGTGGCCGACGGAGAGCTGGACACCCTCGCCCGCAGGCTGATGTCCCAGCTCGTACGGGCCATGGTCGCGCACTGGGGCACCCAGGCGGCGGCCGCCGACCTGTACGGCGTCCACGGCCTGGTCCTGGACGTGGCCGAGCGGCGCGGGCTGCCCCGCGAGAAGGCCGCCGCGCTGCTGAACCTGGGCGATCTGGACGTCCGCACCGGCCGGACCGCCAAGGCTCTGGTGCGCTACCGGGCGGCGCTGGACGCCGGACGCGAGGGAAACGATCCGTATGCCACCGGCCGGGCGATGGAATCCGTAGGCGGTGCGCACCTGGAGCTCGGGGACTACGACCGGGCCGCCGACTGGTTCGGCCGGGCGCTGGCCCAGCGGCTGGCCCGGGACGAGCGGACGGACGCCGCCCGGCTGTACGGGCGGATCGCCACCGCGCACACCTACGCGGGCCGCTACGGGGAGGCGATGCGGGGCTGGCGGGCGGCCGTCGCCGGACACCGCAAGGAGGGTGATGTCGCCGCCCACGCGCGGGCGTTGAGCGAGCTGGCGCGGGTCCAGGAGTACGCCGGACGGCCCGAGGAGTCCCTGCGCACCTGCCAGGAGGCGGTGGAGTGGGCGCGGCGCGCGGAGGACACACGGCTGCAGGCCGCGCTGCACCTGCGGCTGGCCGACACCCTGGAGCACCTCGGGGACCCGACGGCCGCGCGGCTGCACCGCGGCGCGGCCGAGCGCATGCTGGGGGAGGAGCTACACGAGGGCGATACACAGGGATCCGTCCCGGAACAAGACCCTAACGCCTGCGAAATCCGCAGTACATCCATCGAAGATTGATGCAATGAAAGGCTAGACAGCGGGAACACCTTCATTAGACTGGCTCTGCCGCACGTTCTCCTGCGGTGTCTACCGGTGTGCCCCCGCATGGCCGGTATGTCGTGGAAAACACCCTCTGAGCCAAGGACCGTGATCGACGTGAAGGTCGGCATCCCCCGCGAGGTCAAGAACAACGAGTTCCGGGTGGCCATCACCCCCGCCGGTGTGCACGAGCTGGTGCGCAACGGCCACCAGGTCGTCATCGAGCGGGGCGCCGGCCTCGGCTCCTCGATCCCGGACGCCGAGTACATCGCCGCCGGCGGCCGGATCCTGGACACGGCCGACGAGGTGTGGGCCACGGCCGACCTGCTGCTGAAGGTCAAGGAGCCCATCGCCGAGGAGTACCACCGCCTCCGCAAGGACCAGACGCTCTTCACCTACCTGCACCTGGCCGCCTCCAAGGAGTGCACGGACGCCCTCCTGGAGTCCGGCACCACCGCCATCGCCTACGAGACGGTCGAGCTCGCCAACCGCGCGCTGCCGCTGCTCGCCCCGATGTCCGAGGTCGCGGGCCGGCTGGCCCCGCAGGTCGGCGCCTACCACCTGATGCGCTCGGCCGGCGGCCGCGGCGTGCTGCCGGGCGGAGTCCCGGGTGTCGTCCCGGCGAAGGCCGTGGTCATCGGCGGCGGCGTCTCCGGCTGGAACGCCGCGCAGATCGCCGTCGGCATGGGCTTCGACGTGACCCTGCTCGACCGCGACATCAACAAGCTGCGCGAGGCCGACAAGATCTTCGGCACGAAGGTCAAGGCCGTCATGTCCAACACCTTCGAGCTGGAGAAGGCCGTCCTGGAGGCCGACCTCGTCATCGGCGCGGTCCTCATCCCGGGCGCCAAGGCCCCGAAGCTGGTCACCAACGAGCTCGTGTCCCGCATGAAGCCCGGAAGTGTCCTTGTCGACATCGCGATCGACCAGGGCGGCTGCTTCGAGGACTCGCGCCCCACGACCCACGCCGAGCCGACCTTCATGGTCCACAACTCGGTCTTCTACTGCGTCGCCAACATGCCCGGCGCGGTGCCCAACACCTCCACCTACGCGCTCACCAACGCCACGCTGCCCTACATCGTCTCGCTGGCCAACAACGGCTGGGCCGAGGCGCTGCGCCGCGACGCCGCGCTCGCCAGGGGTCTGAACACCCACGACGGCAAGGTCGTCTACAAGGAGGTCGCCGAGGCGCACGGCCTGGAGCACGTGGAGCTCGACTCGCTGCTCGGCTAAGTCACCTTTTCGTAAAGGCGATACGTCAACAAGGCGCGTCAACGATGCACATCCGGCCGGACCTTGCCCGCAAG
This sequence comes from Streptomyces sp. NPDC093094, assembly GCF_044754345.1. Taxonomy (NCBI): domain Bacteria; kingdom Bacillati; phylum Actinomycetota; class Actinomycetes; order Kitasatosporales; family Streptomycetaceae; genus Streptomyces; species Streptomyces sp. NPDC093094. The sequence goes on from NZ_JBIVOX010000016.1 coordinate 23,964, forward strand.
GTCCGGCCGGATGTGTGTATGGTCACTTTGCGGCTCTGGGCCAACTCGCCTCGAACGTAACCCTTGGACCGATTCGCACACCGGTGAAACCTGCCGTGCGACGGCCGTACGCCCTTGACAGAGGGATGTTTCATTGCCGACACATCGTGCCGGGTCCGGCGGATTGTGTTGCTGCGGACCGCCGACACGCCATAGAGTCGCCAACCGTCGGCATGGTGCCACGCTGACCTTGTCTAGAAGTTTCCTGGTCACCAAGGAGGTAAGACGACTTGTGAATGAGTCGACATTTTCTCCCGGGGGTGGTCAACCAGGAATGCCTACGCGGAGCCAGGGCTCCACGGGGCTCGAGGCTGTCGGCTCCGTCGCTGTCCGAACCTTCGCAGCCCACCAGAGCCAGACCAGCCCCCACACGGCTCTGTCAGCACACCAGAGCATGGATGGCCATCACGTGAACGCCATGGCCGGCGACGGAAGTGGCGCGCCCCGCAACCACTTCGCCGACTACGACGAACTGCCCGAAGGGCACTTCTACGACCCCGACGCCGAGTACGAGCCGGATCCGGAGTACGCGGCCACGCTCGCGCCCGATGCCGCGCGCCAGCGCCGTGAGCGCATCGGCCCGACCGGGCGCCCGCTGCCGTACTTCCCGATCCCGGGCCCGCTGACCGACCACGGCCCCGCGAAGATCATCGCGATGTGCAACCAGAAGGGCGGCGTCGGCAAGACCACGTCGACCATCAACCTGGGTGCCGCGCTCGCGGAGTACGGCCGGCGCGTGCTGCTCGTGGACTTCGACCCGCAGGGCGCGCTGTCGGTGGGTCTCGGTGTCAACCCGATGGAGCTCGACCTCACGGTCTACAACCTGCTCATGGAGCGGGGCATGTCCGCCGACGAGGTCCTGCTGAAGACCGCGGTCCCCAACATGGACCTGCTGCCGAGCAACATCGACCTGTCGGCCGCCGAGGTCCAGCTGGTCTCCGAGGTGGCGCGCGAGTCCACGCTCCAGCGGGCGCTCAAGCCGCTGATGGACGACTACGACTACATCGTGATCGACTGCCAGCCCTCGCTCGGTCTGCTCACCGTCAACGCGCTGACGGCCGCCCACAAGGTGATCGTCCCCCTGGAGTGCGAGTTCTTCGCCCTCCGTGGTGTCGCGCTGCTGACCGAGACGATCGAGAAGGTGCAGGAGCGGCTCAACCCGGAGCTGGAGCTCGACGGGATCCTCGCCACGATGTACGACTCGCGCACCGTGCACAGCCGTGAGGTGCTCGCGCGGGTCGTCGAGGCGTTCGACGACCACGTCTACCACACGGTCATCGGGCGCACGGTCCGCTTCCCGGAGACCACGGTCGCCGGTGAGCCGATCACCACGTACGCCTCCAACTCCGTCGGTGCCGCCGCCTACCGCCAGCTCGCCAGGGAGGTGCTCGCCCGGTGTCACGCCGAGTGAGTCTGCCGGGGGCCGACGAACTCTTCCGTACGACAGGGGGGATGGCGCTCCAGCCGTCCACTCCCCGGCGCTCCGCCAACGGCGAGGCCAGGGTGCCGGCTCCCGCGGGGGAGAGCGACGCCGCCGCGGAGGACGCCCCGCAGTCGGTGCCCGTCCAGGGCGGCGACGGCGACGGGGCGGAGCATGTCGCGGCCGACACCGAGGCTGCCGACGCCGGGGAGTCCCGCAGCAGGGCGGCCGCCGCCGAGCGGGCCTCCCGGCGCCAGGCGCCGCAGGAAGGTTCTGCCGGGGCGGCCGCCGACTCCTCCGCGTCGCGCAAACGGGGGCGGTCGGGCACGCGGCGCCCCAGCGGCCGTGAGCGGCACGACGAGAAGATCACCGTGTACGTGTCGGCCGAAGAGCTGATGGACCTGGAGCACGCGCGGCTGGTGCTCCGGGGCGAGCACGGCCTGGCCGTCGACCGCGGGCGGATCGTCCGGGAGGCCGTCGCCGTGGTGCTCGCCGATCTGGAGACCCGCGGGGACGCCAGCATCCTCGTACGACGGCTGCGGGGGCGCTAGCGGTAGCCTGCGGGGGCCATGACCTCGAACGACCCTCCCCGCGGCGCCGGTACGTCCGGCGGACGCAGACGCGCGCTCGGGCGCGGTCCTGGAGCCGTGGAGCCCGCCGCGGAACCGGCTGAGGCGCCGGCCGAGAAGTCTGTCACCGGGCGAGTCGCGAAGCCGGTGGCCGGACCGGCCACCGAACCGGCTGAGGCGCCGGAGGTGGAGCCCGTCACCGGACCTGCCGCCGAACCGGCCGACGGGCCGGTCGCCCGGCCCGTCATCGGGCGGGCCGCGGAGCCGGTGGCCCGGTCTGCCGCCGGGCCGGCCGTGGAGCCGGTCGCCGAGTCGGCCGTGGAGCCCGTCGCCGGGCCGTCGGCCGGGGAGCCGGGGTCCGGTGCGCCGGGGGCGGAGGAGGCACCCGACGGTGTCTTCAAGGTGCGGCTCGCCAACTTCGAGGGTCCCTTCGACCTGCTGCTCCAGCTGATCTCCCGGCACAAGCTGGACGTCACCGAGGTCGCGCTGTCGAAGGTCACCGACGAGTTCATGGCGCACATCCGGGCGATGGGGCCGGACTGGGACCTCGACCAGACGACCGAGTTCCTCGTCGTCGCGGCCACGCTGCTCGATCTGAAGACCGCCCGGCTGCTGCCCGCGGCGGAGGTGGAGGACGAGGCCGACCTGGCGCTGCTGGAGGCACGGGACCTGCTGTTCGCGCGGTTGCTCCAGTACCGGGCGTACAAGCGGATCGCGGAGATCTTCAGCGGCCGCCTGGACGACGAGGCACGCCGGTACCCCCGTACGGTCGGCCTGGAGCCGCAGCTCGCCGACCTGCTGCCCGAGGTCGTGATCAGCATCGGCGCGCAGGGGTTCGCCGCGCTCGCCGTCAGGGCGATGCAGCCGAAGCCCAAGCCGCAGGTGTACGTCGACCACATCCACGCGCCGCTGGTCAGCGTGCGGGAGCAGGCCGGGATCGTCGTGGCACGGCTCAGGGAACTGGGCGAGGCCAGCTTCCGGTCCCTGGTGGAGGACACCGAGGACACCCTGACGGTGGTGGCACGCTTCCTCGCGCTGCTGGAGCTCTACCGGGAGAAGGCCGTCGCGCTGGAGCAGGAGGCGGCGCTCGGCGACCTGCTGGTGCGCTGGACCGGCGGGCACGGGGACGGGACGCCGAGGGTGACCGACGAGTTCGACCGGCCGCCCGAGGAGCCGGAGGAGGAGAGGAAGCCGTGAACGAGCGAGCCGGCGAAGCCGGGGCCGGGGCGGACGGTGTCGCCGGGCTCGGCCTCAAGCCCGCCCTGGAGGCGGTCCTCATGGTCGTGGACGAGCCCGCGGCCGAGGAGCACCTGGCGAGGATCCTCGAACGGCCCAGGCGGCAGATCGCGGACGCGCTGCGCGAACTGGCCGACGAGTACACCGTGCAGGGCCGCGGCTTCGAGCTGCGCTTCGTCGCGGGCGGCTGGCGGTTCTACACCCGCCCCGAGTACGCCGCGGCCGTCGAGAAGCTCGTCCTGGACGGGCAGACGGCCCGGCTCACCCAGGCGGCTCTGGAGACCCTGGCCGTCGTCGCGTACCGCCAGCCGGTCAGCCGCAGCCGGGTCTCCGCCGTGCGCGGAGTCAACTGCGACGGCGTCATGCGCACCCTCCTCCAGCGCGGTCTGGTCGCGGAGGCGGGCACGGAACCCGAAACAGGTGCGATCCTGTACGTGACGACGAACTACTTCCTGGAGCGGATGGGCCTGCGCGGTCTGGACGAACTCCCGGAGCTGGCGCCCTTCCTCCCGGAGGCGGACGCCATCGAGGCCGAGAGCCAGGAAGGGGTGCCGTCGTTCGACCCGGACGCTCCCGACGAGGGCCCGGGCGCAGACGACGAACACACGACGACGACGGACATTTGATGCGAAGCAGCGGCAGCGGCAGCGGCAGGAACGGCGGGCGGGGCAACTACCGCGGTGCCGGCAACAGCAGGGACGACCGGCAGGGGCAGGGCCGCCCCCGCAAGCCCCGCCCCGAGGAGCGCCGCTACGACGTCGGCCCCGGCGCGACCCAGGACGGCCCCAAGTCCGGGCGCGGCGCCTCCGCGCGCGGCGGCGCCAAGGGCGGCCCCCGGCAGTCCCAGCAGGGCGCGGGACGAGGCCGTACGGCCCCCGCGCGCTCCCGCGAGTACGAGGCGCGGGCCGAGGAGCGCAACCGCGAGCGGTACGCGGGCAAGAAGGACGTCAAGCCGCCCAAGACCTTCCCGGGCGCCGAGCAGGAGGGCGAGCGGCTGCAGAAGGTCCTGGCGCGTGCGGGCTACGGCTCCCGGCGTGCCTGCGAGGAGCTGATCGAGGACGCCCGTGTCGAGGTCAACGGGCAGATCGTCATGGAGCAGGGCCTGCGGGTCGACCCGGAGAAGGACGAGATCAAGGTCGACGGCCTGACCGTCGCCACGCAGTCCTACCAGTTCTTCTCGCTGAACAAGCCCGCGGGCGTCGTCTCCACGATGGAGGACCCCGAGGGGCGGCAGTGCCTCGGGGACTACGTCACCAACCGTGAGACGCGGCTCTTCCACGTCGGCCGGCTCGACACCGAGACCGAGGGCGTCATCCTGCTCACCAACCACGGCGAGCTGGCCCACCGGCTGACCCACCCGAAGTACGGCGTGAAGAAGACCTACCTCGCGCACATCGTCGGCCCGATCCCGCGCGACCTGGGCAAGCAGCTCAAGGACGGCATCCAGCTGGAGGACGGCTACGCCCGCGCCGACCACTTCCGGGTCGTCGAGCAGACCGGCAAGAACTACCTGGTCGAGGTGACCCTGCACGAGGGCCGCAAGCACATCGTGCGCCGCATGCTCGCCGAGGCCGGGTTCCCGGTCGACAAGCTCGTGCGGGTCGCCTTCGGTCCGATCACCCTCGGCGACCAGAAGTCGGGCTGGCTGCGGCGGCTGTCGAACACCGAGGTCGGCATGCTGATGAAGGAAGTCGACCTCTAGGACGCACCCGGAGCTTGTCACCGGCATCCACCCCCTTTTATAGTCAGGACGACTATAAAAGGGGGTGGATGCCGTGGACGACTACGACAAGCACGCGTACGAGCCCTTCGCCGTCACCGTCGACCTGGCGGTGCTCACCCTTCGCGACGGCGCCCTGCACGTCCTGCTCGTCGAGCGCGGACAGGAGCCGTACGCCGGCCGCTGGGCCCTGCCCGGCGGCTTTCTGCTGCCCGAGGAGTCGGCCGAGACCGCCGCCCGGCGGGAGCTGGCGGAGGAGACGGGCCTGGCGGACGTCACGGGGCTGCACCTGGAGCAGCTGCGCACCTACAGCGAACCCGGCCGCGATCCCCGTATGCGGGTCGTGTCGGTCGCGTTCACCGCGCTGCTGCCCGACGCCCCCGAGGCGCGGGGCGGCGGGGACGCGGCGCAGGCCCGCTGGGTGCCGTACGGCGCGGCGGGGCCGCTCGCCTTCGACCACGGACGCATCCTGGCCGACGCCCACGACCGCGTCGGCACCCGGCTCGAACACACCTGCCTCGCCACCGCCTTCTGCCCGCCCGAGTTCACCCTCGGCGAGCTCCAGCAGGTCTACGAGACGGTCTGGGGCACCCCGCTGGACCGGCCCAACTTCCGCCGCAAGGTGCTCGCCACGTCCGGCTTCGTGGAACCCGTGCCCGGTGCCTCCCGGCTGACCGGCGGCCGCGGCAAACCGGCCGCCCTCTACCGCGCGGGCCCCGCCGCCGCACTGCACCCGCCCCTGCTCCGACCGCCCCGGGAAGGACGTCCCGCATGACCGTCTTCGAGAGGAAGCACGCCGCCACCGGAGCCCTGCTGGGCCTCGCGCTCGGCGACGCGCTCGGCCGCCCGACCGAGTTCAGCACCGTGGAGTCGATCCTCTTCCGGTTCGGGCCGTGGCGGGAGATGCGGCTGCCCGAGAAGGCGCTCGTCACCGACGACACCCAGATGACCCTCGCCCTCGGCCGCGGTCTGCGCACCGCCATGGACCGCGGACACCTCGCGCCCGAGCGGCTGGAGCGGCCGGTGCGCGAGGAGTTCGTGGACTGGTACCGGTCACCGGAGAACAACCGGGCACCCGGCCGCACCTGTCTCGTCGCCTGCGATCTGCTCAGGACCGAGGGCCGGCTCTGGCAGGACGCCTCCCAGATCGGCTCCAAGGGCTGCGGCGCCAACATGCGCGTCGCGCCGGTCGGACTCGTCCCCGGGCTGAGCGACGAACAGCGGGCGGGCGCCGCCCAGTTGCAGTCCGGCCTCACCCACGGGCATCCGACCGCGCTCGCCGCGTCCGACCTCACCGCGCACGCCGTACGGCTGCTCGCGCAGGGGACCGGGCCGGACGAGCTGGTCGGGCACCTGCGGTCGTACGCCCTGGAGAACCGCACCCGCTACCACCACACCTGGCTCGGTGACCTGTGGACCCGCGCCCAGGACCCGAGCCCCGAGCACTTCGTCGCGCGCGGCTGGGACGACTGCCTGGGCGTCCTGGAGCGGCTGGAGGCCGCGCTGCGCGACCCCGCGCCGGAGGACGACCCGTGCCTGGCCACCGGGGAGGGCTGGATCGCCGAGGAGGCGCTGGCGACCGGGCTGCTGTGCTTCCTGCTCTTCCCCGACGAGCCCCTCACCGCCCTGCGCCGGGCCGCCTGCTCCTCCGGCGACTCCGACTCGATCGCCTGTCTGGCGGGCGCCTTCGCGGGCGCGTACCTGGGGGCGCGGGCGTGGCCCGACGCCTGGGCCGACCGGATCGAGCACCACGGGGAACTGATCGCGCTCGGGGCGCTGTGGGACGAGTGACCGGACCGGGGCCCGCCGCCCCCGGCGTGTCTCACGGGACGGGCGGCGGACGCCGGACCCGCGGGGGCTGACTAGGCTGGTGCCGCGAAACAGTCGTACATCAGCGAGGAGCGGTGCGGTGGCGGTACGAGCGGTCCGGGGGGCCGTGCAACTGGAGCGGGACGAGGCCGGCCACATGGACGAGCAGGTCGGGGCGCTGCTCACGGCCGTCCTGGAACGCAACGGCCTGACCGCCGACGATCTGATCAGCATCTGGTTCACGGCCACGCCCGATCTGCACAGCGACTTCCCGGCGGCGGCCGCCCGCAAGCTCGGCATCGTCGACGTACCGCTGATCTGCGCCCAGGAACTCGACATCGAGGGCGCCATGGCCCGGGTCGTACGGATCCTCGCGCACATCGAATCCGACAAGCCCCGCGCCGACATCGCACACGTCTACCTCGGTGCGGCGGCCGCCCTGCGCAAGGACATCGCCCAGTGAGGACCGCACTCGTCATCGGAACCGGGCTGATCGGCACCTCCGTCGCCCTGGCCCTCGCCCAGCGCGGCGTCGTCGTGCATCTGTCCGACCACGACCCGGAGCAGGCCCGCACCGCGGCCGCCCTCGGCGCCGGCACCGACGAGGCGCCCGCCGGCCCGGTCGACCTCGCGGTGGTCGCCGCCCCGCCCGCGCATGTGGCCACGGTGCTCGCCGACGCCGTCCGCCGGGGCGTGGCCCGCGGCTACCTCGACGTGGCGAGCGTCAAGGGCGGGCCGCGCCGCGAGCTGGAGGCGCTCGGCCTGGACCTCACGACGTACCTCGGCAGCCATCCGATGTCCGGCCGCGAGAAGTCCGGGCCGCTGGCCGCCACCGGCGACCTCTTCGAGGGCCGCCCCTGGGTGCTCACCCCGACCCGGGACACCGACACCGAGGTGCTGAACCTCGCCCTGGAGCTGGTCTCGCACTGCCGGGCCGTCCCCGTCGTCATGGACGCCGACGCCCACGACCGCGCGGTGGCCCTGGTCTCCCACATGCCGCATCTGCTCTCCAGCATGGTCGCCGCGCGCCTGGAGCACGCCGAGGACGCCGCCGTACGCCTGTGCGGGCAGGGCATCCGCGACGTGACCCGGATCGCCGCGTCCGACCCGCGGATGTGGATCGACATCCTCTCCGCGAACCCCGGGCCGGTCGCCGACCTGCTCACGGAGGTCTCCGCCGACCTCGACGAGACGGTCCGGGCGCTGCGCGCCCTGCAGTCCTCCGACGAGGACAAGCGCCGCGAGGGCGCCGCCGGCGTCGAGGACGTGCTGCGGCGCGGCAACGCCGGCCAGGTCCGGGTGCCCGGCAAGCACGGGTCCGCGCCGCGCGTCTACGAGACCGTGGCCGTGCTCATCGACGACCAGCCGGGACAGCTGGCCCGTATCTTCGCGGACGCCGGCCTGGCCGGCGTCAACATCGAGGACGTGCGCATCGAGCACGCGACCGGGCAGCAGGCGGGCCTGGTGCAGCTCATGGTGGAGCCGAAGGCCGCGCCGGTGCTCACCGCGGCCCTGCGCGACCGGGGCTGGTCGATCCGGCAGTGAGCCGTGGGCCCGCGGCGGCGAGAAGGCGGCGGGCCCCCGGCGGGCTGCGGTGCCGGGAGGGTCGCGGCGGGCGGCGGGCGGCGATGTCTCGCACGGTCTGCGGGGCCGGCGGACGGCGGTGCCGGGACGGTCGCGGTGCCCGGCGGGCCGCGGTGCCGGGGCGGGCGACGGGCGGCAATGTCTCGCACGGTCTGTGGCGCCGGACGGTCTGCGGGGCCGGCGGACGGCGGTGCCGTGGCGGTCGCGGTGCCTGGTGGGTCGCGGCGGGCGGCGGGCGGCGATGTCTCGCACGGTCTGTGGCGCCGGACGGTCTGCGGGGCCGGCGGACGGCGGTGCCGTGGCGGTCGCGGTGCCCGGTGGGTCGCGGTGCCCGGAAAGCCGCGGTGAGCCGGCCGGCGGCGGTGCCGGGAAGGCGGCGGGAAGGGGTGTGCCCGAGGGCCGGTAACCTTGTGCGGGGCGCCCTCGCGCCCCGCACCCCTCCCGCCACACCGCACCAGGAAGGTGTCCCTCCGTGGAAAACGGCGCCGCCCAGTCCGTGATCGTCGCCATCGACGGTCCCTCCGGCACCGGCAAGTCGAGCACGTCGAAGGCCGTCGCCGCGCAGCTCGGCCTGAGCTACCTGGACACCGGCGCCCAGTACCGGGCGATCACCTGGTGGATGGTGACCAACGGGATCGACATCGACGACCCGACCGCGATCGCCGCCGTGACGGGCAAGCCGGAGATCGTCTCGGGCACCGACCCGGCCGGTCCGACGATCACCGTCGACGGCATCGACGTCTCCGGCCCGATCCGCACCCAGGAGGTCACCTCCCAGGTCAGCGCCGTCAGCGCGGTGCCCGAGGTGCGGACCCGGATCACCGAGCTCCAGCGGTCCATCGCCGCCTCGGCGGAGCGGGGCATCGTGGTCGAGGGCCGGGACATCGGCACCACCGTGCTGCCCGACGCCGACCTCAAGATCTTCCTGACCGCCTCGCCGGAGGCCCGTGCCGCCCGCCGCAGCGGTGAGCTCAAGGGCGCGGACGTCCACTCCACCCGCGAGGCGCTGCTCAAGCGGGACGCGGCCGACTCCAGCCGCAAGACCTCGCCGCTCGCCAAGGCGGACGACGCGGTCGAGGTGGACACCACCGAGCTGACCCTCCAGCAGGTCGTCGAGTGCGTCGTCACCCTCGTCGAGGAGAAGCGGGCCGGGCAGTGAGCGTGGAGCGCGGGGAGGCGGGCCCTCCCTCGGAGCGCGGCGCCGAGGTCGGGCGCCGGATCGGCGTCGGCCTGATGTACGGGCTGTGGCGGCCGCGGGTGCTGGGTGCCTGGAAGGTGCCCGCCACCGGCCCGGTGATCTTCGCGGTGAACCACAGCCACAACATCGACGGCCCCATGGTCATGGGAGTGGCGCCGCGGCCCACCCACTTCCTGATCAAGAAGGAGGCGTTCATCGGCCCCCTGGACCCCTTCCTGACCGGCATCGGCCAGCTGAAGGTGGACCGCACCACCGCCGACCGCACGGCGATCACCCGGGCCCTGGGCGTGCTGGAGAGCGGCGGCGTCCTCGGGATCTTCCCCGAGGGCACCCGGGGCGAGGGCGACTTCGCCTCCCTGCGCGCCGGACTCGCCTACTTCGCGGTGCGCGGCGGCGCCCCGATCGTGCCGGTGGCCGTGCTGGGAAGTTCCGAGAGGCGCGGACGGTTGATAAAGGGGCTGCCCCCGCTGCGCAGCCGTGTCGACGTCGTCTTCGGCGACCCGTTCGATGCGGGGGACGGCTCCGGGCGGCGCACGCGCAAGGCGCTGGACGAGGCGACCGAGCGCATCCAGAAGCAGCTCACTCTCCACCTGGAAAACGCCAGGCGTCTGACCGGGCGCTGAGCGACACTGAGTAGTGGATCACCCCGAAACGGGCACTCCACCGATCACCACGATGAACGACGAGGTACGGACTTCATGAACGACCAGATCCAGCCCGGCGGCTCGGACCACTTCGAGCACGACCACGGGGCACTCGGCGACGCCGAGTACGCGGAGTTCATGGAGCTCGCCGCGGAAGAGGGCTTCGACCTGGAGGACGTCGAGGGCGCGATCGAGGCGGCCGGGCACGGCCCGCTGCCGGTGCTCGCCGTCGTCGGCCGTCCCAATGTCGGCAAGTCGACCCTGGTGAACCGGATCATCGGCCGCCGCGAGGCCGTCGTCGAGGACAAGCCCGGTGTCACCCGCGACCGCGTCACCTACGAGGCCGAGTGGGCGGGCCGCCGCTTCAAGGTCGTCGACACCGGCGGCTGGGAGCAGGACGTCTTCGGTATCGACGCGTCCGTGGCCGCGCAGGCCGAGTTCGCGATCGAGGCGGCCGACGCGGTGGTCTTCGTCGTCGACGCCAAGGTCGGCGCCACCGACACCGACGAGGCCGTCGTACGGCTGCTGCGCAAGGCCGGCAAGCCCGTGGTGCTGTGCGCCAACAAGGTCGACGGTCCGAGCGGCGAGGCGGACGCGTCCTACCTGTGGTCGCTGGGCCTCGGTGAGCCGCACCCGGTCTCCGCGCTGCACGGCCGAGGCACCGGCGACATGCTGGACGCCGTCCTGGAGGCGCTGCCCGAGGCGCCCGAGCAGAGCTTCGGCGGCGCCGGGGCCGGCGGCCCGCGTCGCATCGCCCTGATCGGCCGCCCGAACGTCGGCAAGTCCTCGCTGCTGAACAAGGTCGCGGGCGAGGAGCGCGTCGTCGTCAACGAGCTCGCCGGCACCACCCGCGACCCGGTCGACGAGCTGATCGACCTCGGCGGCGTCACCTGGAAGTTCGTCGACACCGCCGGTATCCGCAAGCGGGTCCACCTCCAGCAGGGCGCCGACTACTACGCCTCCCTGCGCACCGCGGCCGCGGTGGAGAAGGCCGAGGTCGCCGTCATCCTGATCGACGCCTCCGAGAACATCTCGGTGCAGGACCAGCGCATCGTGACCATGGCCGTCGAGGCCGGGCGCGCGGTGGTGGTGGCCTTCAACAAGTGGGACACCCTCGACGAGGAGCGCCGCTACTACCTGGAGCGGGAGATCGAGACCGAGCTGGGCCAGATCGCCTGGGCGCCCCGGGTGAACGTCTCCGCGCGGACCGGCCGGCACATGGAGAAGCTGGTCCCGGCGATCGAGACGGCTCTCGACGGCTGGGAGACCCGTGTGCCCACGGGCCGGCTGAACGCCTTCCTCGGCGAGCTGGTCGCGGCCCATCCGCACCCGATCCGGGGCGGCAAGCAGCCGCGCATCCTCTTCGGCACCCAGGCCGGCACCAAGCCGCCGCGGTTCGTGCTGTTCGCGTCCGGCTTCATCGAGGCGGGCTACCGGCGCTTCATCGAGCGCCGGCTGCGCGAGGAGTTCGGCTTCGAGGGCACCCCGATCCACATCTCGGTGCGGGTGCGCGAGAAGCGCGGCGCCAAGAAGAAGAAGTAGCGGTGTGACGCACGGATGCGGGGCGGCCTCCACCGGAGGCCGCCCCGCATCCGTGCGGGTCACTGCCCGCGTGTCCCCGGCGGCAGCGCGGCCGGCACATGTGTCATCGTGCCGTGCTGCCCGAGCAGTCCGATCCGCTGCCACTGCGGCTGCTGGCCCGTGCCGGTCCGCGCGCTGTTCGCGCCCGCGCTGTAGGCGCTGTACGAGCTGCTGTACGACGACGGGTTCTGGCTGTCGTACGAGCCCGAGCCGTACGACCCCGACCCGTGCGGGCTGCTGCCGAACGCGGTGAAACCCAGTGCCTCCTCGCCGCTGCGGTCACCGGGCAGCGAGCGGAAGGTCTTGACGTACTCGGCGTAGAGCCTGTCGTAGATCGGCGTGGCCGATGGCCCGTTCTGGGAGTCGTGAGCCGCCCGCGCCGAGGGGATCGGCGGCGGGACCTGGCGGCGGGGGGCGTCGTATGCGTGCACGTATGTCCAAACGACCGGCCAGTTGAAGAGATGCGGTGGTGCGGCGCCCCCGAGGGGCGCGGGGAACCGCGCGAGCGACCGGGAACGCCCTGGGGCCCCGGTCCGCTCACGGCGTCCCGCTCGGCGCAACCGCGTCAGGTGCCGGCGAGAGGCAGCGTCGCACCGACCAGCTGCCCGCCCCCCGCGGCCTTGTCCAGCGCGTCACGCAGCAGGTCCTCGCGCGGCTGGCGGCCGATCGAGCCCACCGGCGCGGCGAACATCAGCACCTGCTGGTGCTTGTTCGCGGCGGCCCGCCACCCCTCGGTCACCTGGAGCGGCTGGTGCGCCTGCCACCAGGCCACCGGCTGCCCGCCGTTCGGGCCGGGCTGGAGCACCGCGTGCAGCTGGCCCATGGCGAGCAGCACCGACCAGCCGTGCTGCACCGGCGGCACCGCCGACAGTTCGGTGACCGGCATGAAGCCCTGCTCGATCAGCAGCGGCAGGAAGTCGTCGCCGGCCGCGACGGAGCCGGGGCGCACGATCGGGCCGGTCGGCTCGACCACCAGGGCGGGGTGCAACTCCCCGGCGATCAGCACGAGTCCGCTGGTCACCCCGAGCACGGCCTGCTCGGCGACGACCTTGCCGGGGTCCAGGTCGACGGTGTCGCCGCTGATGGAGCGCACGGCACCGCGCAGCTGCTCCTCGGTGACCTGGACGACCTGCGAGGGCAGGCAGGTGGCGTGGGCGAAGGCGAGGACGGCGGTCTCGTCACCGACGAAGAGGACGGTGCTGGTGCGCTCGTGCTCGGAGTCGCCCGGGGTGCGGCAGGAGGTGCAGTCGTAACCGCCGGGGGCGTGGTCTCCGGCGAGCAGCCGGTCTGCTTCTTCGTCGCCGATCTCGGCGCGTACCTCGTCGCTGAGGTCGAGCATGCGCGGCACGGGTGGCTCCCTAGAGATGCGGGGTGGGCGAGGCCGGACGGCCTCATGAAGATGACAACGGGGGACCTGTGGCGGGGGTCACGCTGCTCCACGAACGGAATTGCGCCATCCGACGCGCAGGGTCACATGCCGTACGGAATCGGCCACTCAATGTCAAGTAATCGGAAATCAAAGAAACTTGACGCGGTGAGCTGGGTCACAGAACGCCACGCGGCCTGTTCGAAAAATCAGGAAATTCAGGAATGAAGCGGGCTCCCGCAATGCGCGGATACCGCCGGTAACGCCGAACTGGCCTGCCAGGACGGGAAGTTGGTTGAGATCGGCTCACCACGCTCCGTACATTCATCGGCCGTGTGCAACGAGCACCGCTCGGGTACGTCCGCCGACCGCACCAGACCAGTTCGACAGCACGACCCCCTCCGGCGGACGGGGCGGAGCACGCAGAACGCGCCGACGCGCGGGAGCGTGCCCTGCTTCGGGGACCCCGGGTCCGTAGAGAGGGATGCTCATGTCCGAATGTGCCGATACCACCTACGACAGCTCCTCCCGCAAGGCGCGTACGACGGCGGCTCTCGCCGGGGCGGTACTGCTCGCCCCGCTCGGCCTGCTGGCCGCGACAGGCGGCGCCCACGCGGCGGACGGCGGAGTGTGGGACCGCATCGCCCAGTGCGAGAGCGGCGGGAACTGGCACATCAACACCGGCAACGGCTACTACGGCGGACTCCAGTTCTCCGCCGGCACCTGGAGCGCGTACGGCGGCACCGCCTACGCCCCGACCGCCGACGGCGCGAGCCGTGAGCAGCAGATCTCCGTGGCCACCAAGGTCCAGCAGGCGCAGGGCTGGGGCGCCTGGCCCACCTGCTCGGCCCGGGCCGGCGCCTACGGCGGCGCCCCCGCGGACACAGGGACCCCGGCCTCGGACACCCGGAGCACGGAGCGGACCCGGAGCGCACCGAGCACCCCCGAGGCGGCCCCGGCCCGGCCCGCGCAGGCACCGGCACGCACCTCGGGCCACACCGACCGCAGCGCCTCGCGCGGGGACTACACCGTCCGCCGCGGCGACACGCTCAGCGGCATCGCCGCCCGCAACGGCACCAGCTGGCAGAACCTGTACGCGGCCAACAGGGCCGTCATCGGCGCCGACCCCGACCTGATCGTGCCCGGACTGCGCCTCGACGTCTGAGCCGCGCGGCCTCCCGGCCCACGGCACCGCCCCGCCCGGTCCGCCGACCGGGTGGGGCGCCGCCCGTGCCGGGCGCGGCTCGACCGGCCGGGCGCCGGCCGCGGCCTAGCGTGGCCCGATGCCTCACCCGCACCCGACGGCCCGCCCGCGGCCGACGCCCCGCCTCCGGCGGACCGTGCTCACCGGACTCGTCACGGCCCTGCTCACGTCGCTCGCCGCTCCGGCGGCGCACACCGCACCCCTGCCGCCCGCGCCGGCCGCCGCCCCGCGCGCGCCCTACACCTGCACCGGCGACCAGTGGCCCTGGGGCTGCGTCGCCGAGTGCGAGAGCGGCGGGAACTGGCACATCAACACCGGGAACGGCTTCTACGGCGGACTCCAGTTCTGGCAGCCCACCTGGGTCGGCTTCGGCGGCCTGGAGTACGCCCCCCGGGCGGATCTCGCCACCCGCGCCGAGCAGATCGCCGTGGCCGGCGAGGTGCTGGCCGTCCAGGGCTGGTCGGCCTGGCCGGTGTGCTCGAAGCGATACGGGCTCTCCGGCCGGATGCACACCGTGAAGCGCGGCGACACCCTCTCCTCCCTCGCCCGCAAGTACGGCGTCCAGGGCGGCTGGCAGGCGTTCCACGCGGCCAACGAGAAGACGCTCGGCGACCACCCGGACCGGCTGCTGATCGGGATGCTGCTCGTCATCCCGAAGAACTCGGGCCGGGCGCAGGACCCGCTCGGCCATGTCCCGGCGGTGTTCGGTCCGCCGCTCACCGCCGCTCCCACCCTGCCGATTCCCCGCTGAGGACCACCGAGCCCCGGCGCAGCTCGTACACGAACGCCGGCCTGCCGAACAGCGCCTCGGGCAGCCGCTGTTCGGCGAGCACCACGCACGCCTCCAGCCCCGCCAGCAGCTCGTAGGTGCGGGCTGCGGTCCGCGGCGACATGCCCTGGGCGGGCTCGTCGACCAGCAGCACCCGCGGCCGGGACAGCAGCGCCCGCGCCAGGGCGAGCATCCGCTGCTCACCGCCCGACAGGGTGCCCGCCCGCCGGTCGAGGAGCGGGGCGAGCTGCGGATAGGCCGCCAGGGCGGGGCCGGGTGCGCGGGCGGCCAGCTCCAGGTTCTCGCCGACGGTCAGGGAGGCGAAGACGGCCTGCCGTTCGGGCACCAGGCACAGCCCGCGGCGGGCCCGCCGGTGCGGGGGCAGCCGGGTCACGTCGGCTCCGTCCCACACGACCGCGCCACCGGACAGGGGCACGGTTCCGGCCAGGGCCCGCAGGGCCGTCGTCCGGCCGGAGCCGTTGCGGCCCAGCAGCACGGTCAGACCGGGGGAGGGGGCGGCCAGGGTGACGCCGTGCAGGGCCTCCAGGGGGCCGTAGCGCACGCGCGCGTGGCGCAGGGAGATCGTCATGTGTCCGTCCGGCGTGGCTCGTGCGGGTCGAGGATCCGGCCGGGCGGCCCGCCGACGACGATCCGGCCGGCCGCCATCACGTGCACGACGTCGGCCAGGCCGGCCACCAGATCGAGGTCGTGCTCCACGACGAGCAGGGCGGTGCCGTCGGCGGCCACCGCCGCGAGGACGCGGGCCAGCGCGGTGACCTCGGCGGTGTCCAGACCCGCGGCGGGTTCGTCGAGCAGCAGGACACGGGGGCCGCCGGCCAGGGCGCGGGCGAGTTCCACGCGCCGGAGGGTGCCGGTGGGCAGACCGGCGGCCGGGCGGTGCCGTACGCCGTCCAGGCCGAAGAGCGCGAGCGCCCGGTCCGTCGAGCCCGGCCCGCCGCGGCCCTGCTCGGCGCCCACCCGGACGTTCTCGGCCACGGTCATCGAGGGGAACACCGCGAGCTGCTGGAAGGACCGTGCCAGACCGAGGCGGGCGCGGGCGTGGGCGGGCAGGGCGGTGATGTCACGGCCGTCCAGCAGGACCTGGCCGCGAGCGGGGCGCAGGGTCCCGGCGAGACAGTCGAACAGGGTGCTCTTGCCGGCGCCGTTGCGCCCCACCACCGCCGTGACCCGGCCGGGGAGCACCGAGAGGTCGACCCCGTCCAGGGCGGTGAAGCCGCCGTAGCGGACGACCAGGCCGCGGGCGTCGAGCAGCGGCGCCCCGGCGGGGGCACCCCCCGCCACGGAGGCCCCGCCGGCCTTCGGCACCCGCGCCTCCTTCGGGGAGACGGGCGCCTGCACCGGGGGCGGGGGCGTCGGTGCTGCGGGTTTCCCGGAGGGGGTGGCTTTCGGTGGTTGTGTCTGGGCGGGAGCGGTGGGGGGTTGTGGCGGTGCGGGGGGTTCGGGGGTGGGCGGCTGCGCCGGGCCCGGAGGGGTCGGCGGTGCGGATTTCCGGGAGGGGGTGGCTTGCGGTGGTCCTGGCGGCACGGAGGGCCCGGGGGGCCCGGGGGCGGGTGCCTGCGCCGGGGGCGGGGGCGTCGGTGCTGCGGGTTTCCCGGAGGGGGTGGCCCTCGGGGGCTGGGCCTTTCCCGGAGGGGCCGGGGGTTCGCCGGTGAGCGTGGCGTCACGCAGTCTTGTCCGCGCCCGGGTTCCCGCCGGGGTCAGGGTGAGCGTGGCCCGTGGCCCCAGCCGGGCCGCCGCCGAGCGGAGCGCCTCGTAGGGGCCGCCCGGGAACCGGCCCACCAGCACCGCGAGCACCCCGACCAGGGCCGCGGCCACGCCACCGCGGGCGCCCGCGTCCAGGCCGACCAGCAGTGCCGCGGCGGCGAGGGCGCCGAGGGTGCTGTCGGCGCCGAGGACGACGACGGCGGCGAACCAGAGCAGGCCCCGGACGGGGTCGTAGGCGGCCGGGTCGAAGGCGCGCAGCCCCATGCCGAGCAGGCCGCCGCCGAGCGCGGCGAGCGCGGCGCCCACGACGAACGCCAGCAGCTTCAGGGACGGGACGCCGACGCCCGCCGCCGACGCGCCCGCCTCGTGGTCCCGGATCGCCGCCAGGGCGCGTCCGGTGCGGCCCCGGCGCAGCGCACGCACCGCGAGGACCGCCGCCGCGAGCACCAGCAGCTCCAGGACGTAGTAGGCGCGGTCCCCGTCGAACCCGGCCGGACGGCCCAGCGACAGTCCGTGCGTGGCGTAGGGCTGGGCGAAGACGAAGCGGCTCACCCCGACCCCCACCGCGAACGTCGCGAGGGCCAGCGCGAGACCGTGACGGCCGATCGCCGGCCAGCCGGTCAGCAGGCCCAGCGGGGCGACCAGCAGCACGGCCACGGCCAGCGCCGCCAGCTCGGGCAGACGCGGCAGACCGGGGAAGCGCCCTGCGGCCAGCAGGGCGGTGAACAGGGCGCCCAGACCCGCGTACGCCGCCTGCCCGAGCGAGATCTGGCCGCCCCGGCCGGTCACCACGACCAGCGACAGCAGCACCACCGCCAGGGCCGGCACCTGTACCGCCGTGTGCAGGTCCGAGCCCGCGAAGCCCAGCGGCAGCAGGAACAGCAGCACCACCACGAGGCCCGTGCCCGGCGGGGCCGGAACCCGCGCGGTCACCGTGCGCGGCAGCGCGTCCCGTCCGCCGACACCCGGCAGCACCAGCGCGGCGACCAGCAGCGCCACCACGAACAGGTTGGCCCCGACCGCCTGGAGCAGCGGCTCGCCCCAGCCCGGGGGATGCAGCCGCGTCAGCTGGCTCTGCGCCACCCCGATGCCGAGCGCCACCACGATCGCCACCGGCAGGCTCCGCATCCGCGCGGCCACCGCGACCGCCACGACCTCCATCACCAGCAGCGGCATGCCGTACGGGTCCAGCCGGACGTACGGCGCCAGCAGGACGCCCGTCAGACCCGCGGTGAACGACCCGAACGCCCACCCCGCCGCCGCGACCCGGTCGGCGTCGATACCGCCGAGGACGGCCAGCCCCCGGTCGTCCACGACCGCGCGCAGCTCCCGCCCGAACCGGGTCCGGCCGACGACCGCGGCCACGCCCGCGGCGAGCACGAGCACCACCGCCAGCTGTGTCCACGGGTCCGCCCCCGCCAGCTCCGGCGCGTCGTCGCGCGCGCCCTGCCCCCACAGCAGCGCCGCCCCGCCGACCAGCAGCACGAACACACCGATGGAGGCCACCAGCGTCTGCGCCGGATCGCCGCCGAGGACCGCGAGCGGACGGAAGACGAAACGCTCCAGCAGCACCCCGATGCCCGGCGCCAGCACCAGCAGCGTCACCGCCGCCCCCAGCCACAGCGGCCAGCCCCACCCGACCACGCACTGCCGCAGGGCATAGGCGCACACCATGGCGACCGCCCCGTGCGCGAGGTTCAGCACGCCCGTCGCGCGGTACGTCACGATCAGCCCGATCCCGGTGAGCGCGGTGGCGGCGCCCACCGACAGGCCGGCCAGGGTCAGGTCGTAGGTGAGCGAGGACATCAGGTGTCCGCCGCGGCCGGTTCGCAGACGGGGCAGGGCCGCAGCTCCCGCCTCGCCCGCAGCTCCGCGTCCACCGCGACGGCCTCGGTCCTGCCGGTCACCAGCGGGCAGTCCGCACGGTGGAACAGCGTGCCGCCGGGCACCGCCCGCAGCTCGCGCGACACCGCCACGGGGCCCGGATCCGTCCGCCGTTCCTCGCCGGGCGGCTGCTCCGCCACCAGCAGCCGGTACAGCTCCTCCACCCGCGCGGCGGCCACGGCGTCCCGGCCGCGGGCCAGCAGCACCGCGCCGGCGACGATCAGGGCCGCGCCGGGGATCGTGCCGGAGGCCAGGTAGGGCAGCTGGCGCTCGGCGAACCGCTCCCCGGAGACGCCGTACCAGCCGATGACGCACAGCACCGCCCCGGCCGCGAGCGCGGTCCAGCCGGCCCACAGCACAGGATGCCCGGGCCGCGCCCGGAGTGTCCTCAACGTCGGCATCGTCGGCTCCCACACGTGAAGTGCTGGCGGTATGTCCAAGTCGGCCAATGGCTTGCACTATGCCTTCCGTGAGCCGACCCTGAAAGAACCGGGCGCGTACGGCCCGGACCGACACCCGGTGGTGAGCCAGATGGTTCTCGGGAGCGACCTCATCAGGTGGGGGAAGGCCCGGCGGGGAGGTACGGCCCTGGCGGCCGCCCTGCTGCTGTTCCTCGCCCCGGCCCTCGCGGCGTGCAGCGACGACGAGGGCGGCGGCAGCGCGAGCACGCCCCCCGCGCCGACGTCGAGCGCGCCCGAGGCCCAGCCGCAGCCGTCCGACGTGAAGGCGGCCGAGGCCGAGATCAGGCAGAACTGGCAGAAGTTCTTCGACCCGAAGACCTCGCTCCAGGCCAAGCAGGCCGTCCTGGAGAACGGCGACCGGATGGCCCCGGTGCTCCAGGCGTTCGGCGGCGACGAACGCGGCGGCCAGGTCGGCGCCGAGGTCCAGAAGATCGTCTTCACCTCGCCGACCGACGCGGACGTGACGTACACGCTGACCCTCCAGGGGCAGACCGCGCTCCCGAACGCCTCCGGGACGGCGGTCGAACAGGACGGCACCTGGAAGGTGTCCGTCCGGACGCTGTGCGCGCTGGTGCAGCTGAGCCGGACCGGCAGTGCGACCCAGTCGCCGATCCCGGGCTGCTGAGGCCGCCGCCGCGGCGCTGCTCGTCCTCGTGACCGCCGCCTGCGGCAGCAGGCTGCCGGAGAGCGACTTCGGGCACCGCGACCGGGGCACGCCGACGGGCGCCGGTACCGACGCCCCGATCCGGGTCGGCATCCTCTCCAGCGCCACCAGCCCGGTCGGCGGCGCCGCGTTCACCGGCCCCCGTGACGGCGCCGTGGCCTTCTTCGACCGGCTCAACGCGCACGGCGGCATCGGCGGCCGCCGCGTCGAGGTGAAGCTGTGCGACGACGGCGGCAGCGGTGTCGGCGACAACGAGTGCGTGCACCGTCTGATCGACGAGGACAGGGTCGTCGCCCTGGTCGCCACCACCGCCCTCGACTACGCGGGCGCCTCCCGCGTCTCCCGCGCGCGCGTGCCCGACATCGGCGGCCAGCCCATCGGCGCCGCCTACGACACCTGGCCCCACCTGTACGGCGTCTACGGCAGTCTCGCGCCGCGCGAGGGCACCCCGGGCTGGGACGGCACGCTGTACGGCGGCACCGAGGTCTACCGCTACTTCAGACGGGAGCACGGCGCCCGCACCGCCGCCGTCGTCTCCTACAACCAGGCCGCCTCCGCCTCCTACGCCGGTCTGATCGAGCGCGGTCTGAAGGCCGAGGGCTACCGGGTGGTCACCGAGCAGGTCGACTTCGTCCTGCCCAACTTCCGTGCCGTCGCCGCCGACCTGAAGGAGCAGGGCGCCGACCTGGTGTTCGACGCCATCGACAGCCACGGCAACGCCCAGCTGTGCCGGGCCATGGACGACGTGGGCGCCCGGGTCACCGCCAAGGTCACCAACGTGCAGAACTGGACCTCCACCGTCGCCGACGACTACAAGGACGCGCCGCGCTGCCGCAACGCCCTGTGGGTGACCGGGTCCAGCCGCAACTTCGACGACACCTCCTTCCCGGCCGTACGGGAGTTCCGGGACGCGACGAAGGGCCTTGAGACGCACACCCAGTGGCAGCTGGAGGGATGGGCCGCCGCGCGGTGGTTCACCGAGGCGGCGACGGCCTGCGCCGCGGAGGGTGTCACGCGCGCGTGCGTGGACGCCTTCATGAACCGCAGCGAGGGCTTCACCGCCGGCGGGCTGCTGCTGCCCGTCACCTTCGAGCGGCTGGCCGAGCCGCCCGCGACCCGCCGGACCTGTCTGTCGGTGGCGCGCTGGAAGGACGGCACCGGCTGGGTCTCCCAGGGGGAGATGGACGACACCTGCTTCGAGGTGCCGCAGCTGCCGTACGAGCCCTGAACCCGCCTGCGCCAGACTGTGGCCATGCTGGAGACCTCCGCCCGACTGCTGCGTCTGCTCTCACTGCTCCAGGCCCACCGCGAGTGGTCCGGGGCCGACCTGGCCGAACGCCTCGGTGTCACCCCGCGCACGGTGCGCCGCGACGTGGACCGGCTGCGGGAACTGGGCTACCCGGTGAACGCCAGCCCCGGCACCGGAGGCGGCTACCAGCTCGGCGCCGGCGCCGAACTGCCGCCGCTGCTCCTGGACGACGACGAGGCCGTCGCCGTGGCGGTGGGCCTGCGCACCGCCGCCGGACAGGGCGTCGAGGGCATCGGAGACTCCTCGGTGCGCGCGCTGGCCAAGCTGGAGCAGGTGCTGCCGCACCGGCTGCGCCGCAGGGTCGGCGCGCTGAACGCCTTCACCGTGCCGATGCTCAGGGGCGCACGGCCCGACGCGGTCGACCCGGCCCTGCTGACCGAGCTGGCCGGACTGTGCCGGGACGCCGAGCGGCTGCGCTTCGCGTACGAGGACCACGGCGGCGCACCGACCCGGCGCACGGTCGAGCCGCACCGGCTGGTGTGCTCCGAGCGGCGCTGGTACCTGGTCGCCTGGGACCTCGACCGGGAGGACTGGCGCACCTTCCGCGTCGACCGCATCCGCCCGCGGCCCCCGCACGGCCCGCGCTTCACCCCGCGCGAGCCGCCCGCCGACGACCTCGCCGCCTATGTCTCCCGGGGTGTCTCCACGCGCGCGTACGCCGCGCACGCCGTCGTCCGGCTGTTCGTGCCCGTGGAGGAGGCGGCCCGGCACATCTCGCCGTCGACGGGCACGCTGGAGCCCGAGGGGGAGCAGACCTGCGTCCTGCGCACGGGAGCGGCGAGCCTGGACGTGATGGTGGTCCATGTGATGATGCTGGGCCTTGAGTTCGAGGTGCTGGAGCCCGCCGCGCTGACGGACGCGATCAGGACGGGAAGGGACCGGCTGAGCCGTGCTCTTGCACGGGGTGACGCTGCTCCAGCTCCACGAACTCCGGATGATGCAGGTCGAACGCCGGGGAGTCCGAGCGGACCCGGGGCAGCGTGAGGAAGTTGTGCCGCGGCGGCGGGCAGGAGGTCGCCCACTCCAGGGACCGGCCGTAGCCCCAGGGGTCGTCCACCTCGACCTTCTCGCCGTACTTGTGGGTCTTCCACACGTTGTAGAGGAACGGCAGCGTCGACAGCCCCAGCAGGAACGAGCCGATCGTGGAGAGGGTGTTCAGCGCGGTGAACCCGTCCGCGGCGAGGTAGTCCGCGTACCGGCGCGGCATGCCCTCCGCACCCAGCCAGTGCTGGACCAGGAACGTGGTGTGGAAGCCCACGAACAGCGTCCAGAACTGCATCTTGCCGAGCCGCTCGTCGAGCATCCTGCCGGTGAACTTCGGCCACCAGAAGAAGAAGCCGCCGAAGACCGCGAAGACGACCGTGCCGAAGACGACGTAGTGGAAGTGCGCCACCACGAAGTACGAGTCGGTGACCGCGAAGTCCATCGGCGGCGAGGCGAGGATCACCCCGGTCAGTCCGCCGAACAGGAACGTCACCAGAAAGCCGGTGGCCCACAGCATCGGTGTCTCGAAGGACAGCGAGCCGCGCAGCATGGTGCCGGTCCAGTTGAAGAACTTCACGCCCGTCGGCACGGCGATCAGGAAGCTCATGAAGGAGAAGAAGGGCAGCAGCACCGCGCCCGTGGCGAACATGTGGTGCGCCCACACCACCACCGACAGCCCGGTGATCGCCATGGTGGCGCCGACCAGGGCGGTGTAGCCGAAGATCGGCTTGCGGCTGAAGACCGGGATGATCTCCGTGATGATGCCGAAGAACGGCAGCGCGATGATGTACACCTCGGGATGCCCGAAGAACCAGAACAGGTGCTGCCACAGCAGCGCCCCGCCGTTGGCGGCGTCGAAGACCTGGGCGCCGAACCGGCGGTCGGCCTCCAGACACAGCAGCGCGGCCGCCAGCACCGGGAACGCCATCAGGACCAGGATCGACGTGAACAGGATGTTCCAGGTGAACACCGGCATCCGGAACATGGTCATGCCGGGCGCGCGCATGCCGATGATCGTGGTGATGAAGTTGACCGCGCCGAGGATCGTGCCGAACCCGGCCAGCGCCAGACCCATGATCCACAGGTCGGCGCCGATCCCGGGCGAGCGCTCCAGGCTGTTGAGCGGCGAGTAGGCGAACCAGCCGAAGGAGGCGGGACCGTCGGGCACCAGCAGCGAGCCCATCACGATCAGGCCGCCGAACAGGAACAGCCAGTACGACAGCATGTTCAGCCGGGGGAAGGCCACGTCCGGCGAGCCGATCTGCAGCGGCATCAGCTCGTTGGCGAACCCGGCGAAGCTCGGCGTCGCGAACAGCAGCAGCATGATCGTGCCGTGCAGGGTGAACAGCTGGTTGAACTCCTGGGCGGTGATCAGCTGGAGGCCCGGCCGGGCCAGCTCGGCCCGCATCAGCAGGGCCATCACCCCGCCGGCGAGGAAGAACACGAAGGACGTGATCAGGTAGAGGTGCCCGATCTTCTTGTGGTCGGTGGTGGTCAGCCAGTCCACGACCACCCGGCCGCGCCGCTCGCCCCGCACCGGTTCGGCCGTCGCCCGCACGCTCTGCGTCCCCATGCCTCGCTCGCCCCTTCGCTCGTCGCGCCGGCGTTTTCGGCTGCGGTTCCGGTGTCCGCGGGGCGCCCGGAAACGGAATGGAACGGGGCCCGGGAACAGTCCTCCGGGAACTTTCCGCCCGGTAATTCCGAGGCGTGCGGCGACACGCGGGAATTACGTTCGAATGCCTGCGGAAGGCGTACGGAATCGCCCGTTCGTGTGAGGGAGTTCCCCGGAAACCCCTGTAGTGATCTTGTGACAGAAGCGTGACCGACGAGGGACCGACTACCGGCTGTGTCCGCGTTCCGCTTCCCCGCGCGGGGGCGTTGCGCCTAGCGTGGCGGCATGGCACCGATACCGACCCCCTCCGCGGGCCCCCAGGACGAACCGGACGCCTATGTCGGCCTCGACGCGACCGGGGCCGAGCGGCTCGCGCGTGAACGGGGGTGGTCCAGCGTCCGCTCGCTGCCGCCGGGGGCGGTGATCACGATGGAGTACCGCCCGGGACGGCTGAACTTCGAGGTGCGCGCGGGCCGGGTCGTCCGCGCCTGGCAGGGCTGAGCACCCCGGGGAGCGCCCCGCGCCTGTTCCGCGACGCCGAAGGCCCCGGCTCCCCTCGGGGGAGCCGGGGCCTTCGTGGTCCGGGGCGTGATGTGTGCGTACCGGGCGCCCCGCGGCGGGTGGGGACCGGTCAGCCGCCGGTCAGCGGGCGGGCCGGGGAGCCGGCGGCGCGCGAGACACGGTCGGGGTGCGGCGGGCGGCGGCTGCCGGCCGGGGTGACCGGCGTGCGTTCCGGGCGGGCCGTGTGCCGCCCGGGGACGGCCGGGTGGACCGGGCCGTGCGGCGCGCGGACGGCCGCCGACGGGATGGTCTCGCGCACCGGCGTCGCGTCGCCGCCGCCCTCCCCGGTCTGCACCGAGGCGAGGACCGGGGCGGGCGCGGGTGCGGGAACCGCACCGGGCCGGCGGGCGGCCAGGCCGTCGCGCAGGTCCAGCAGGAAGGACTCGGCCCGCGAGATGAGCGGCTCGCACCACGGCAGCGCCAGCAGGACCAGCAGGCCGGCCGCCCAGCCCAGCAGGACGTCGCTCAGCCAGTGCGTACCGAGATAGACGGTGGTCAGGCCGACGCTCAGGGAGAGCACGGCCGACAGGGCCGACAGCCAGCGCCGGGTCCACGGCGTGGACGCCAGGTAGGCGAGGACACCCCAGGTGACCACGGCGTTCGCGGTGTGGCCCGAGGGAAATATGTCGCTTCCGGCTTCCAGCCAGTGCCACATCTCGTTGGAGCCGACCTCGGTCGCGTAGTGCGGTCCCGAGCGGCCGAGGCCGTACTTCACGGCGCCCACGGTGATGTTCAGCAGCAGCAGCGCCGCGCCGAAGGTCAGCAGCGGGCGCAGCGTGTGCTGCCGCCAGCAGCGCCAGCCGAGCCAGGCCGACACCATGACGGCCGTCGGGCCGCGCTGGCCCAGGACCACCCAGTAGTCCAGGAAGGCGTGGATCTCGGGCCACTGCTGGTAAGGCCGGAAGAGCATGGCCTGCCAGTCGATCCGCACCAGCCAGGTGGTGGCCGCCACGGCGAGCACGATCGCCACGTAGAAGGCCAGAGTGGCGCCGAAGAGCACGACGCGGTGCCGCGTCATCCGCGGCACGTCCAGGCGTGGCCGTTCGGGCTCGCGGTCCAGTCGGGCGAAGATCCGGTCGAGCCGGGTCGGCTGTGGTTCGGTACGCACGCAATCGACGTTACAGCGAGTGAGCTAGCGGTCTCGCGGAAGCAGGGGCTTCGTAATGACGATGTGATGTGGGATTCCTCTCAGTGGCGGAGTTATTTCCACGGAATCCGTAATCCTGTGCGTGCCTCCCCTTCAATTCCTTTGATCATTCCGGTTCCGGTTTTACTGTGCTTCTGAATTCGTTCACCGGGCTATGGCGTGGAATTCACCCGGAGTGCGCGGACCGTCACGGCGGGCCGGAGCCGTTCAGCCAGAACGCGCCGTACACCGCGGAGGCCGTCGCCACCGCGCCCAGCACCGCCGCCGCCCTGTTGGGGCGTGCCCGGGCCAGCGCCAGGGCGAGCGGCAGTAGCAGCGGGAACGCCGGCATCAGCAGCCGCGGTTTCGAGCCGAAGTAGCTCGACGCGCACAGGGCGAGCGCCGTCACCACACCCGCGTACACCAGCAGGGGCAGCGGCTGGCCCTGCCGGACGCAGACGACGTACAGCCAGATCACCAGGGCCACCCCGGCGATCAGGGCGGTTCCCGCGAGGGCGCCCGGCGGCGACGTGAACTTGTCGGCGACGAAACGGGCGAAGGCGTAGCCCCCGTCGAAGCCGTTGCGCCAGCCCGCCTGGACGTCGAGATAGCCGAACACGCCCTTGCCGGTGTGCCACCCCACCCACAGCACGTAGGCGGCGGCGCCCAAGGGCGCGAGGAGCAGTCCCAGGGCGCGTCGCCAGGCAGGTGCGCCCCGGCCGGGCCCTGCGGGAGCGATGGAGGGGGCGTGCACGGCATTGCGGGCGCCGCCCTTCGCCGGCGTGCTCCCGCCATGCACGAAAGAAGGGGAACGGCGCTCCTGTACGAACGTCGCGAGCCCCGCCGCCCACACCGCCGCGACCACCGCGAGGCCGACCGGGCGGGTCAGCCCGGCCAGCGCGGCCAGGGTGCCCGCGGTGATCCAGCGGCCGGTCAGCACGGCGTACAGCGACCAGGCGGCCAGCGCGGTGAACAGCGACTCGCTGTACGCCATCGACTGCACGATCCCCACCGGCAGCACCGCCCACAGCAGCACCGCGCACACCCCGGCCCGGCGCCCGTACACATGGTCGGCGACCGCGAAGATCCCCCAGGCCGCGGCGAGGGAGGCCAGCAGGGACACCACCAGCCCCGCGTCGGCGTACGACAGCGGGCTCACCGCGTGCAGCGCCCGCTCCAGCCACGGCAGCAGCGGGAAGAACGCCAGATTGGAGTGCACGTCCCCGTTGGGCAGCCGCACCTCGTAGCCGTAGCCCAGCTCGGCCACGCGGGTGTACCAGAGGGAGTCCCAGCGGGCGGTCAGCAGGGTGTGCGCGCTCTTGTCGCGCGCGGCGCTCCACAGGGTCAGCGCGATCAGGCCCAGGGCGCGGACGGCCGCGTAGCCGGCGAGGGCCGGGGCCGCCCGGCGCAGGGCCGGGGAAGCCGGTGCCACACGCGTGTCAAGATCGGTCACGGACTCGATTATCCGGTGTGCCCGGAACCGTCCCGACCACGCTGACGTGGAACAAGGCGGGGAGAGTGGCCTACGCCACAGGGGTTCCCGGACACGGGTGAGAGTTCCGCCACGCGGCCGAGGCACGAACTCGCGTACGCTGACGGCTCACTCGCGTATCCGTTGCGCGGGCCGGAGCCCCGCTCAGTTCCGGCCGTCGGCACGGGGAGTCCCCATCCCGTGAGCCCGCCGTACGCGAGGGGACATCTGGGAGGTACTTACATGTCCGGGACGACCACGGCTGCCCTGCGTGCGCACCGTCGGCCGGCCGGGGCCGGTGCCGACCGCTGGGTCGTTCTCGTCGTCCTGTGCGCCAGCCTGCTGCTCGTCGCGGTCGACGCGACCGTGCTGCACGTGGCGGTGCCCGCCGTCACCGAGGACCTCCAGCCCGGCGCCATGGAACTGCTCTGGATCGTCGACATCTACCCGCTGGTCTGCGCCTCGCTGCTGATCCTGTTCGGCACGCTCGGCGACCGCGTCGGCCGCAGACGGATCCTGCTGCTCGGTTACGCCCTGTTCGGCGTCGCCTCCGCGGTCGCCGCGTTCGCCCAGGGCCCGCAGGTGCTGATCCTCGCGCGGGCGCTGCTCGGCGTCGGCGGGGCGATGATCATGCCCGCCACGCTGTCGATCCTGCGGCAGGTGTTCCCGGACCGCCGCGAGCGGGCGCTCGCGATCGGCATCTGGAGCGCGGTCGCCGCGGTCGGCGCGGCCGTCGGGCCGCTGCTCGGCGGGTTCCTGCTGGAGCACTTCTGGTGGGGCTCGGTGTTCCTGGTGAACATCCCCCTGATGCTGGTCAGCCTGCCGGTCGGACGGATGCTGCTGCCGGAGTCGACCGGCGACGGGACCGGGCCCTGGGACGTCGTGGGTGCCCTGATGGCGGCCGCCGGACTGTTCGGCGTCGTGTTCGGGGTGAAGCGGCTCGGCGGCGGGGAGCCCGCGGCCGACGCGCTCACCGTGGTGCCGCTGCTGGCAGGTGCGGTGCTGCTCCTCCTCTTCGTGCAGCGGCAGCGACGGCGGACGCACCCGCTGGTGGACCTGCGGATGTTCGCCCGGCCGGCGTTCAGCACGTCGGTGGGATGCATCGTGCTGGCCATGCTCGCGCTGGTCGGACTGGAACTGATCGCCGCGCAGTACCTCCAGCTCGTGCTGGGGCTGTCGCCGCTGGAGACCGGGCTGCGGCTGCTGCCGCTGACCGTGGCGGCGATGGCCGCCGGACTGTTCGGGGCGCGGATGCTGCGGGGGCTCGGGCCGCGGCGGATGGTGTGCGCCGGGTTCTGTCTGACCGCGGTGGCCGTGGTGCTGCTGACGGCGATGGGACGGGAGGACAACGCCGGGCTGCTGCTCGCCGGTTTCGTGCTGCTCGGGTTCGGGCTGGAGACGACCCTGTTCGGCGCGTACGAGTCCATGCTGAGCGAGGCGCCGGTGGAGCGGGCCGGGGGAGCGGCGGCCATCGGTGAGACGTCTTACCAGCTCGGGGCGGGCATCGGCATCGCCCTCCTCGGGTCCGTGATGAACGCGGCCTACGCTCCCGGCGTCGCCTCCGTCCCCGGTGTGCCGGCGTCGGCGTCGACGGCCGCGGGGCATTCGCTGGGGGAGGCGTACGCGGTGGCCGGGCGCCTGGGCGGGGACGCGGGGGCGACCCTGCGCCGGGCGGCGCGGGACTCCTTCGTGCACGGGCTGCATGTGACGCTGCTGGTGAGCGCGGGACTGCTGCTGCTGGGCGCCGTGATGGCGCTGCGACTGCCGCGTGCCATGAGCTGCGAGACCGTCGATGTGGAGCTGCCCGCGCCGCGGGGCGTCGCCGAGTCCAGGGTCTCCGCCTGATCCTCTTCGCCGGCACGGTTCCGGTGGGGCGGGGTGGACGTCGTGCGGGGGGCGTCGTAGCGTCTGGCAGTCGATGCCGTTAGCGGTGCTAGTTTCCTGTGCCGGAAGGTGAGCCGTGTCCGCGAAGTTGCCTGCCTTTGACCCCGCCGATCCCCTGGGGATCGACGATCTGCTGGAGCCCGAGGACCTCGCCGTACGGGACACCGTGCGGCGATGGGCCTCGCAGCGGGTGATCCCGTACGTCGCCGAGTGGTACGAGAAGGGGGAGCTGCCCGGCATCCGGGAGCTCGCCCGGGAACTGGGCGGGATCGGCGCGCTCGGGATGTCGCTGGAGGGCTACGGCTGCGCCGGGGCGTCCGCGGTGCAGTACGGGCTCGCCTGTCTGGAGCTGGAGGCGGCCGACTCCGGCATCCGGTCGCTGGTGTCGGTGCAGGGCTCCCTCGCCATGTACGCGATCCACCGGTTCGGCAGCGAGGAGCAGAAGCAGACCTGGCTGCCGCGGATGGCCGCCGGCGAGGTGATCGGCTGCTTCGGGCTCACCGAGCCCGACGTCGGCTCCGACCCCGCCGCCATGCGGACGTACGCCAAGCGCGACGGCGGCGACTGGGTGCTCAGCGGGCGCAAGATGTGGATCACCAACGGTTCCGTCGCCGGGGTCGCGGTCGTCTGGGCGCAGACCGACGACGGGATCCGCGGGTTCGTGGTGCCGACGGACAGCGCCGGCTTCTCCGCGCCCGAGATCAAGCACAAGTGGTCGCTGCGCGCCTCCGTCACCAGCGAACTCGTGATGGACGAGGTGCGGCTGCCCGCCGACGCCGCACTTCCCGAGGTCAGGGGCCTGCGCGGCCCGCTCAGCTGTCTGTCCCACGCGCGCTACGGCATCGTCTGGGGCGCGATGGGGGCGGCGCGGTCCTCGTTCGAGGCCGCGGTGGACTACGCGAAGTCCCGCGAACAGTTCGGGCGGCCGATCGGCGGTTTCCAGCTCACCCAGGCCAAGCTCGCCGACATGGCGCTCGAACTGCACAAGGGAATCCTGCTCGCCCACCATCTCGGGCGGCGCATGGACGCCGGCCGGCTGCGTCCGGAGCAGGTCAGCTTCGGCAAACTGAACAACGTACGGGAGGCGATCGAGATCTGCCGTACGGCCCGCACGATCCTCGGGGCGAACGGGATCTCGCTGGAGTACCCCGTCATGAGGCACGCGACCAACCTGGAGTCGGTGCTCACCTACGAGGGCACCGTCGAGATGCACCAGCTGGTGCTGGGCAAGGCGCTCACCGGGCTGGACGCCTTCCGGTGAGCCGGTGAAACGCTGTACCCCGAGCGGGGCAGGGCCGGTGGGTCGGCCCTGCCTCAGCTCTGGTTGAAGAAGCCGTCGGTGCGGTGCGCCGCCGGCTCGCCGTTGATGATCTCCGTGTTGGCCGGGGTCAGCAGGAACACCCGGGTGGACACGCGTTCGATCGAGCCGCGCAGTCCGAAGATCAGGCCGGCCGCGAAGTCGACGACGCGCTTGGCGTCCGCCGGCTCCATGGCCGTGAGGTTCATGATGACCGGGACCCCGTCCCGGAAGAGCTCGCCGATCGCGCGGGCGTCCCGGAAGCTGTCCGGGGTGACCGTGCCGATCCGGCGGCCCTTCTCCTCTGCCGTGTCCGTGGCCACCTTCACCCGCGGGTCCGTGACCCAGGCGTCCCCGGAGTCGTTCCCTTCGTAGGTGTCGTCGTCGTAGTAGCGCTCGTCATCGTTGTCGTCGACGAGGCCGAGCCACGCACTCGCCTTGCGCACCGATCCCATGGACGCCTCCTCTCACAGCGGTCTTCTTCTTCTGTCCTGCATCCCTATGGTCATCCATGATGCGGACGGTGCGCCAAGTGGATAGACGCCGCGCGGGGGGTTTGTGACGGTACTGGTGCACAGTCGATCCGTCGAGAGCCCAGGTCCCCCAAGGGTCCCGACGCGTATGGCTGCTGACTGTGAGTGAAATATGATTCTTCACGGCACGCGAGTGAACAGAGGTGCGTACGGGTGAACGAAGCGGTCCCGGGGGAGGGCCCTTCGGTGTGACTGTCGGCCGATACGATCGAGCCACTCGGCTCATTGTCGATGCCGCGTCAGACGTCGCACACATCACGGGGGATCGTCGTGTTCGGAATAGTCAGGCCGTGCCGTCACCGTCTCGGTGAGCGGCTCAAGACCCAGTGGATGGCCCACTTGTGCGGGCTGTGCCTGGCACTGCGCCGGGATCACGGGCAATTTGCCCGGATTGTAACGAATTACGACGGTTTGCTGGTCTCGGTTCTGACGGAGGCTCAGGCACCGAAGGAGCAGGCCGAGGGCTGGCGCCGTACCGCCGGACCGTGCCCGCTGCGCGGGATGCGCACGGCGTCGGTCGCCCGGGGCGAGGGAGCGCGGCTCGCGGCCGCCGTGTCCCTGGTGCTGGCCTCGGCCAAGGTGCGCGACCACATGGCCGACGGGGACGGACTGCTGGCGCGGGCGCCCGTGGCCCTCGCCGCGCGCCGGGTCGCCGACAGCTGGGGACGGGCCGGCGCGCGCAGCGGCATCGAGGTCGGCTTCGACACGGCCGTGCTGGTCGAGGCGGTCGACCGGCAGGTGGGTCTGGAGGCACTGGCCGGACCAGGCACCCCGATCCTCACCGTCACCGAGCCGACCGAGACCGCCACCGCGGCGGCCTTCGCCCACACCGCGGTCCTCGCCGGACGGCCGGGCAACGCCGAGCCGCTGGCCGAGGCGGGCCGGCTCTTCGGGCGGCTCGCGCATCTGCTGGACGCCGTCGAGGACCGGGCGGCCGACGCGGCCTCCGGCGCCTGGAACCCGCTCACCGCGACCGGGACCTCTCTCCCGGAGGCCCGCAGGCTGGCCGACGACGCCGTGCACGGGATCCGCCTGGCCCTGCGCGAGGCAGAGTTCACCGACGGCCGGCTCGCCCACCGGCTGCTGGTGCACGAGCTGCCCGCCTCCGTGGACCGCGCCTTCGGCGCGACGGCCTCCTGCGCGCACGGGCCTTCCGCGCACGGGCCTTCCGCGCACGGGCCTTCCGCGCACGGGCCTTCCGCGCACGGGCCTTCCGCGCACGGGCCCCTCGGCCAGGGGCCTGTCGCGTACGGGCCGCCGCCCTCGGGGCCGTACGGGCCGCCCGGCGGTCCCGGTGCGCCGCTGCCGCCCCAGCCGCCCCGCCGGGACCGGCGCGGGCTGCTCGCGGGGTGCGCGGTGTGGGCGGGCCTCGCCTGCACCTGCCAGCTGTGCTGCGGCACGTACGAGGACCCCTGGACGCGTGAGCGCAAGGAGGCGTCGTGCTCCAACTGCGACTGCTCCGGGTGCGGGGACTGCTGCAACTGCTGCAGCTGCTGCGGTGAGGACGGGGGCTGCTGCGACGGGTGCGACTGCGGGTGCGACTGCTGACGCCCGAGCGTCGCGGAAGCCCGTGCCGCGGCTCCGGCCGTGCGGGTTCTCACGCGGTTCCCCGCGCCCCGTGGGCCCGTCGCCGCGGAACCACCGAAGGCCCGCCCCTCGCGCGCGGGGCGGGCCTTCGGCTCAGGGCGTGCGGGAGGTCAGCCGATCCGGGTGCCCGTGGCCGTCAGGGCCTCGGTCACCGGCTGGAAGAAGGTCTCCCCGCCGGCGGTGCAGTCGCCGCTGCCCCCGGAGGTGAGGCCGACGGCCTTGTCGCCCGAGAAGAGTGAGCCGCCGCTGTCGCCGGGTTCGGCGCACACGTCGGTCTGGATCAGGCCGTCGACGACATCGCCGTTGCCGTAGTTCACCGTGGCGTCGAGGCCCGTGACCTTGCCCGAGTGGACCTGGGTGGTCGAGCCGCTGCGGGTCACCTCCATGCCGACGGTGGCCTCGGCGGCGCCGGAGATCGCCTGCGCGGAGCCGTCGTAGAGGTTCACCTCGCTCGGGTGGTCCACCTCGGCCGTGTACTTGACCAGGCCGAAGTCGTCGCCCGGGAACTTGGACGTCTCGTTCTGCCCGATCTCCTTGCCGGACGAGTCCGACCAGGTGGTGATCGACTGCGTGCAGTGCCCGGCGGTCAGGAAGTACGGCTCGTTCCCCTTGACCACGTTGAAGCCGAGCGAGCAGCGGCCGCTGCCGTCGGTGATGGCGTCGCCGCCCGCGACGAAGGGCTTGAACTCCCCCTTCGTGCGCTGGAGCCCGGCCGTCCCTCCGAGCGCTCTCACGACGTCGGTGAGCTGTGCCCACTCCGTGTCGGACACGGTGCGGTCGGCCGTGACCACGACCTTGTTCGTGGTCGGGTCGGTCACCCAGGCCGTGCCCGGGATCGTGGCCTCCTGCCGGAGCGTCGAGCGGGCGCTCCTCAGCTCGGCGAGGGAGTTCTCGACGAGCCGGGCCTCGGCGCCGGCCTCCTCGACCACCTGGGCGGCGGCCTCGTCGAGGACGTTCACCACCAGGCTCCGGGTCTCGGCGTCGTAGTACGTGCCCGCGGCGTCGGTGCCGAGGTTCTGCCCGAGCAGTGAGGCGAGCTTTCCGGCCGCGGGCGCCGAGAGGGTCTTCGGCTGCGCGCTGTCGGTCGGCTCACTCGCGTTCGCACTCTGGAAGGTGACACCCGCGACCACCAGTGCGGCGATACCCGCACCTGCCACGGCGGCCCGCCGCCTGGGTATGCGTCGGTGCTTCAACTCGCGTCCTCCTGTGGGGGGTCGGTTCCGCGGGCTGTGGGGGCCTCGCGGACCGGAAGGCTGGTTGACGGGCACTTACTCTTCCGAACCTCACAGGGAGCACACAAGGTCGACTTCAGGACGCGCGTGTGCCAACCCTCCGTGCGCCCCTGGCCCTTGTGTCTGCGGGGGTGTCCACGGTCGCGTCACCGGAGCCACACAGAAAATTCGCACTGCAAACACTACGCGCGAGTAACTGGTCCCGGACGGTGAGGTACGGACCTGGCGCGAATCCGACCCCGCGCGGGCCGGAGGCGGTTGCCGCCGTGTGCTGCCGGGCCCGCGCACACGGACGAGCCCCCGCACGGCGGATGCGTGCGGGGGCTCGGGGTGCTGCCGGCTGCGGGCGGTTCGGTACGGAGGGGGGCCGGGTGCGCGGTCCGGCCCCGGGGCGTCCTAGTAGACGCTCACTCCGTAGGCGCTCAGGGCCTCGGTCACCGGCTGGAAGAAGGTCGTGCCGCCGGAGGAGCAGTTGCCGCTGCCGCCGGAGGTCAGACCGTACGCGGTGCCGTTGCTGCCGTAGAGCGCGCCGCCGGAGTCGCCGGGCTCGGCGCAGACCGTGGTCTGGATCAGGCCGGAGACGACGTCGCCGCCGCCGTAGTTGACGGTCGCGTTGAGGGCGGTGACCCGGCCGCTGTGCGTACCGGTGGTGGAGCCGTCGCGGATGACGGTGGTGCCCACGCTCGGCGTGGCCGCCCGGGTGATGTCCACGCCGTTGGCGGTGCCGGGCCGGCTGACGGACCCCGTGTAGCGCACGATGCCGTAGTCGTTGCCCGGGAAGCTGGAGCCGGCGGTCGAGCCGATGGCCGTGGTGCGCGCGGAGTTGGAGTACCAGGTGCCCGCGCCGTCGGTGCAGTGACCGGCCGTGAGGAAGTACTGGGTGCCGTTGCTGCTCTGGACGTTGAAGCCGAGGGAGCAGCGCCAGCTGGACGCGTAGATGGCGTCGCCGCCCTGGATCAGCTTGCTGAACGTGCCGGGCGTGCGCTTGACGGTGATCGCGTCGGCGTTCGCGCCGGCCTGCCGCTCGATCTTCGCGAGCTCGGCCTGGGAGACCGTGCTGTCGACCGTCAGCAGCACACGGTTGGTCTTGCCGTCGACGGCCCAGGCGGTGCCCGGGACGTCGGCCTGGAGCACCGCGTCGGCGGTGCCCCGGAGCTGGGCCGCGCTGAACGTGGTGACGTCGGATGCGTTCGCGTTGGGGATCGCGATGGCTGCGGCGGCCACGAGTCCGGTGGATACGGCGATCAGCCGGGTCCGTCTCGAAAAGCCACTGCGGGGGGTGGTGCGCTTGATCCTCACTTGTCGTTCCTCCACAAAGGAAGTCGGGGGCCCGCGTGGGGTCGGGGCCCGTGAGGCGCAGTCGGGGGCGACCGTCCGGATCCCGAACACGTCGTGCCCCTGACAAGCGCTGTGGGGAATATTCGGCCGCACGGCCGACCGGCGCAAGGGCGCCTTTCGGCCGTGCGGCTTTCAACTGTCCGCCGAGCAACGCGCGTCCATCAGGCGCGCGAGGACGGACAGGGCATGCCCCGCCCCGCCGGACCGGGCTCAGCGCAGGGTGCGCTCCCCGGCCTCCACCGCCGTGTCCAGGGTGTTGCCCGGCGGCGGGAAGGGGCATATGAAGTGGTCGGCGAAGGCGCACGGCGGCAGCAGGGCACGGTTGAGGTCGACCGTCGTACGGCCCTCGGCGTCGGGCGCGGCGGGCCGCAGGAAGCGGAACCGGTAGCTGCTGATCCCGCTGGTGGCGTCGGCGAACACCGCCCACAGCGAGCCGTCCTGCTCGACGCTCACCTGGAGCGTGAACGTACGTCCGTCCAGGGCGAAGGACAGCTCGCCGCCGAGTCCCAGCCCGCGCTCGCGCCCGTCCGCGTTCGGCACGCGCACGGTCCGGTCCTCGCCGTACGGGGTGAAGTGCCCGGGCACCACCCGGCGCGGGTCGTAGGGCGTGGCCTCGATGCCCTTGAAGGCGCGTCGCGCCTCGGACGCCGGGTCGAAGTCCCGCACGCCCCAGGCGCCTTCGCGCACCAGCACGACCAGGCGCCGTTCGCCGAGGGTCACCCGGGCGCCGGCCGCGGGGCCGGTGTCGGCCGTCAGGCGGATCCCGCCGGTGAGGGGCGTGCCGTCCACCTCCAGCCCGTCCGGTGCGGCCGCGGTCAGCAGCACCGCGTCGCCGTCGGCCCGCCAGACCCCGGGAATGTCCGGAAGTCGCCCCTCCGGATAGTCCTCCAGCCAATGCGTACCGGACAGCGCCAGCGGTCCGTAGGGCGCCGACACCGTTTCCGAGCGGTGCTCGTGCCACCGCTTCCATGCGTCGGATGCTTCGGTCGTCATGTGATCAGCCTTTCCATGGTGTCGTGGCCGGCCCGGTCCGCCGGGACGGGCCGGGGCAGACCCAGATGCTCGCGGAGCGTGCCGCCGGGGTAGAAGGTGCGGAACAGGCCGCGGTGCTGGAGCAGGGCGACCGTGCCGTTGACGAACCGCTCCAGGTCGCGGCGCGGTTCGACCGGCGTGATGTGGAACCCGTCGGCGGCCCCGTCGGCGTGCCAGCGCGCGATCAGTTCGGCGAGATCGACCGGGCCGCCGCGGTAGAGGGGGCCCTCCGCGGTGTGCCGGGGACCTCCTCCGCCGTGGCCGGGCTCGGCCGCGTGCTCGCCGCCGCCGAGGTCGACCCGCAGACCCGCCAGCACGCGCAGCGCGTCCGGGTCGCGCCCGGCCGCGGCCGTCTCCCGGCGCAGTCCGGCGCGCAGTTCGCCGGCCTGAGCGCGCCCGAGGGCCCGCACCAGCGCCACGTCGGCGTACCGGGCGGCGAACCGTGAGGTGGCCGGGTCGGCGGTGACGTCCACGACCAGGACGGCCGCGTCCGCCGGGACGCCGTGCGGCCCGGGCTCCCCGACCCGCACCCCCGCGCGGCCGTACGCGGCTCCCGTGCCCGCGCCCGTTCCGGTGCCGGTCACGAGCCCGATCCGGGTGGTGAGCGCCGCCGCCCGTGCCACCACGGCCTGCGGGTCCGCACCGGCGAGGGTCACGAAGTCGAGCCCGCCGCGCTCGGCGAGCGCTGTCGCGTCGGCGCAATGGCCGCCGTCGGTGTCGAGCGCGGCGGCGAGATG
The DNA here is from genome assembly GCF_044754345.1 of Streptomyces sp. NPDC093094. Lineage (NCBI taxonomy): Bacteria > Bacillati > Actinomycetota > Actinomycetes > Kitasatosporales > Streptomycetaceae > Streptomyces > Streptomyces sp. NPDC093094. Next base: position 60,540 of record NZ_JBIVOX010000016.1, read on the forward strand.
CAGCAGCCCCATCGTCACAGCACCTTCGACAGGAACGCGCGGGTCCGCTCGTGCCGCGGTGCGTCGAGCACCTCACCGGGCGGGCCCTGCTCGACGATCCGCCCGGCGTCCATGAACACCACCGTGTCGGCGACCTCCCGGGCGAACCCGATCTCGTGCGTGACCACGATCATCGTGGTGCCCCGGCGTGCCAGGTCCTTGATGACGTCGAGGACCTCACCGACCAGCTCGGGGTCGAGCGCGGAGGTCGGTTCGTCGAACAGCAGCAGCGCCGGCTCCAGCGCCAGCGCCCGGGCGATGGCCACCCGCTGCTGCTGCCCTCCGGACAGCTGCCGGGGGTAGGCGCCGGCCTTGTCGGCGACCCCGACCCGGTCCAGCAGTGCGCGCGCGGCCGCGACGGCCTCGCGGCGGGACCGCTTCCCTACCGACACCGGGGCCTCGACAACGTTCTCCAGGACGGTGAGGTGCGGGAACAGCCGGAAGTTCTGGAAGACGAAACCGATCCGGGTGCGCTGCGCGAGCACCTCGCGCTCGGGCAGCTCGTGCAGCCGGTTCCCGGAGCGGCGGTAGCCGATCAGCGACCCGTCGACGCTGATCGTGCCCCGGTCCACCTTCTCCAGGTGGTTGACGGTGCGCAGCAGCGTGGACTTGCCGGAGCCGGAAGGTCCGAGGACCACCGCGACCTCCCCGGCACGGACCGTGAGGTCGATGCCCCTGAGGACCTCCAGGGAGCCGAAGCTCTTGTGGACGGATCTGATGTCGACCATGACGCTCATCGCGTGCATCCCTTGAAGACCGGTGGAGGACGGTGGAAGCCGGCGGAGTCCGCCTGGACGGCGGCCCGTTCGGCCAGTTCCGTGAGGAAGGCCAGCGCGGCCCGGGCGGTGGCGTCGTTCTGCCGGAAGGCCGGGCCGCCGGTGCGGGGCCGGGTGAAGGCGCCCGAGCCGCGGGCGTCGGTGTGCGGGCCGAGCGCGAACCGTCTGGGATGCGGGCGTCCCGCCCGGTCCAGCACCCGCCCGTCGGCTGGGTCGACGGCCAGCAGTCCGTCGGGGGTGGCGGCGGCCCCGTCGGCGTACAGCTCCCGCAGCAGCCCGTCCCGCGTCCGTTCCACCGTCGGCTGCGGCAGCCGCGCCTCGACCAGCGCACGGGCCTCGATCCGCACCCCGGGCACGGTCGGGCTGGACGCCCGGAACACCCCGTCCTGCGCGGCCACGGCCATGTCGGCGCCGACGAGGCGCAGCACCCCGGCCCGGGACAGGGCGAGCATCTGCCGCAGCCGGGGGCCGGGCGGCCCGGAGGCGAGGGAGCTGAAGAACCCGTGCCACCAGCCGCCGATGTCGCCGAGCCGCACGAGCTGTCCGTAGACCGAGAGCAGCCCGAGGAAGACGGCCAGGTCGGGACTGTGCCCGGCGTCGTGCCGCCGGGTCAGGTCGTTCTCGATGTAGCCGCGCATGCCCTCCTGGAGGTCCGCGGAGGAGGCGTACCGCACCCCGTCCAGCGGCCGGTCCAGGGCCGCGAGGTCGAGCCGGTCGGCCGGGTCGGGCACGGCGGACGCCACCAGCGCCGCCCGCTCGGCCGCGTCGGCGACGGCGTACTTCGCCTCGAAGTCGGGCCAGGGCAGGGCGGTCCGCCCGGGGTGGGCGGTGAACAGCCGGTGGTAGTGCGCGAAGCCCAGCTCCTTCTCCACCAGCGGCCACACGTCCCGCCGGAAGTCGAAGCCGCCCGGCCGGGCGAGGAGCGCGTCGATCTCGGCCGGACCCAGGAAGCGGGGCAGCGGCGGGCGTTCGCCGGTCCAGTCGTAGCCGATCTTGGAGTGATAGGGCACCCCGCGCCGCGACCCGACGTACAGCACCGGTTCCCGGCCCGAGGGCACATAGGTCCCGTCCTCGAAGCGTCCGCCGCGCCCCTCGGTGAGCAGCACCATCAGATCGACGAAGGCCAGCCCGAAGCCCCGTACGAGGACGGGCTCGCCGGCCGGGAGGGCGGACAGGTCGCTGTCGGCGGTGAAGCCGGGCGGCAGATGCACCAGCCCGTGGGTCCGCGCGTACGAGGCCAGCGCCCGCTGCTCGTCGTCGGGTTCGGCGTCGAGATGGCCGAGCGCGAGGACGACGAGGTCGGCGAGGAGGGGACGCGGACGGCCCTCCAGCCACACCTGCTGGCGGCCCTCGCGCGGGCCGTCGACCCGCAGGGCCCGCCTCGGATGGTGATGCACCCGCACCCGCGGAGGCAGCCGCGCCACCGTCCGCTCGTGAACCCAGCGCAGATAGGAGCCCTGGAGCCGGCGTCCGGTGAAGGTGCGGCCGTCGATGCCGGCCCACTCGTGCAGCGTGGGCCCCTCCTCGACGGGCCCGGCCATGCTCACGGTGTCGTCGGTGAACATGGTGACGTCCTCGGCGTGCGAGTTCATCCACAGCAGCGGCGACTGCGCCTCGCGCCAGATGCGCCCGGCGCCCGGCGGATGGGGGTCGACGAGATGGATGTCCAGACCCTGGTCCGCGTACATCCCGGGCACGTTGGCGGCGATCCGCTCCAGCAGACCGGTCCCCCGCGGACCGGCCCCGACGATCACCAGCGACGGCCTCATCGGGAGGTCTCCGTGCCGCGCGCGTAGTGCTTCTCCACGTAGTACTGGCCGGCGCTCAGCACCGAGGTGACGACCGTGTACCAGACGGTCGCGACCATCAGCAGCGGGATGACCTGGTAGGTGCGGTGGTACACGAGCTGCACCGAGAACAGCAGGTCGCTCACCGCGATCACGCTGACGATGGAGGTGCCCTTGAGGGTGCCGATCAGCATGTTCCCGGCCGGCGGCACGATGGAGCGCATCGCCTGCGGCAGCACGATCCGCCGCCCGCGCCGCCACCGGCCCAGCCCCAGCGCCTGGGCGGCCTCGATCTGGCCCCGGTCGACGGACAGGATGCCCGCGCGTACCACCTCGGCGGCGTACGCGGCCTCGTGCAGGGTCAGCCCGATGACCGCGACGGTGACCGGGCCGAGCAGGTCGACGGTCCTCACCCCGAGGATCTGCGGGTACAGCGCCCCGATGTTGAACCAGAGCAGCAGCTGCACCAGGATCGGGATCGACCGGAACAGCCAGACGTAACCCCAGCTCACCGCACGCAGAACGGGGTTGGCGGACAGCCGGGCCACGGCGAGCAGGGTGCCGAGCGCGAAGCCGAGCACCATGACGACCGCGGTCAGCCAGAGGGTGAGCCACAGTCCGCGCAGCACCGAGGCGGACGTGAAGTACTCGGCGACGACGTCCCACCGGAACGCGTCGTTGCGCAGGACGGAGTCGACGGCGAGGCCCAGCAGGACGAGCACGACGACGGCGGCGGTCCACTGTCCGTACCGGCGCCGCGGCACGATCCGCGGTACCTCGGGATCCCCCGGTACGTCAGGGGCCGCGGGGGCTTCGGCAAGGGTGTCGGAAGACATGCGAGGGCTCCATGGCACAAAGGATGGATGCCTTCACACGGCGGACACGGCCGAGCCCCTCAGCAGGGCCGTCCTGCGAGACTACGGGGCCAATTCCCCACGCTGTCAAGGGTGTCCGAACTGTGAGCGTCGCGTCTCGGCGCAGTTGACGCACAACCGGAGACCTGCTCCACTTGGCCCATGCATCCGCAGCAGTGGCTGGTCACGCGCTCCCACATCGACTTCGGTCGAGTGTGGTCCTGTTCTTGTTGAGCCGACCCCCTGCGCGCCCTGTCTGAACCCGGGCGCATCTCGCGTTCTCTTCCTTCACCTCTCCCTCTGTCCGAGAGCCTTCACACGCGCGCCCCTCCCCTCGCCCCGCGCTTTTCCCTTCAGCTCCTCAGGAGACCGCACACCATGCGTCGTACGCCCGTGCACGCCCGTGCACGTCATTTCGCCCCCTTCGTCCTGATCACCTCGGCGACCCTGCTGCTCACCGCATGCGGTTCCGGTTCGGACGACCCCGCCGGCGGCGGCACCGCGCAGGCCGCGGCGAAGTCCGGCGAGGTCCCCACCGAGGACGTCGTCTCCGGCATCGCCGAGGATCCCGCCGCGGTGAAGCTGCTCCCGCCGGGCGTCACGAGCCTCACCGTCGCCGTCAGTGTCGGCGGCACACCGCCCGGCACCACCTACCTCGACGACGGAACGACCCTCACCGGCCAGGACGTCGACTTCACCGAAGCCGTCGGCAAGGTGCTCGGCATCGACCTGAAGACCGAACAGGCGAGCTTCGAGGCGATCCTGCCCGCCCTGGACAGCGGCAGGTACGACGTGGGCGCCAGCAACTTCGGTGTGACCGACGAGCGGCGCAGGACCGTCGACTTCGTCACCTACGTCAACGACGGCCAGGGCTTCGCCACCCGCGAGGACAGCGACCTGCCGAAGATCACCGACCTGGCGCAGCTGTGCGGTCTGAACGTCGCCACCGGCGCGGGCACCACCTTCGAGGCCACGCTGGAGGAGAACAGGCACCTCTGCGAGGAGGCGGGCGAGAAGCCGTACGAGGTCCAGACGTACAGCGAGGCCGGCGCCGTCTGGTCCTCCCTCCAGCAGGGCCGCAGCGACGTGGTGATGTCCACCATCAACGGGCTGCGCTACGCCGTCGCCCACCAGGAGGGCTTCAGGTTCCTCAACGAGTTCCACCGCCTCGACGTCGGCTTCGCCTTCAAGAAGGGCACCGAGCTGGCGCCCGCCTTCCGGGCGGCGGTGAACAGGCTGATCGCCGACGGCACCTACGACCGGATCCTGGAGAAGTGGGGCACGGCGGGCTCCGCGATCGAGGAGTCGCGGATCTCGCCGCCGGAGCTCAAGGACTGACCCGCGCGCCCTCGGGGTCAGTTGGCCCAGGGGGGTGTGAGGAGCGTGCCGTCGGCCAGCTCCGCCTCCAGGCCCACGGACGTCGTGACCCAGGAGACCGCGGTGTGATCGGTCGGGTTCTCGACGGCGAGGGTCGAGCCGGGGCCGACGATCACGGTGTCGCCGGCGGTGACGCGCTCGGTGCGGCCGTCGAGGGTGATCAGCAGCTCGCCGATCAGGAGCAGGAAGATCTCCTCCCGGCTGACGGTGTGCGCGGGGGCCTTCGTCCCCGCCGGGATCTCGCCGCGCCAGGCGCACAGCTCCTTGCTGCCGGTGCGCGGGTTCGCGTACGAGACGAAGCGGGCGCCGTGGATCTCATGGGTGACGGCGTCGGACGAACGGATCACGGGCAAGGCGGGTTCCTCCCGGAGGGTGCCGGACCGGCCGGAGAGCCGGTGCATTTGGTCAAGCAGCTTGACTATATGGTCAAGCTGCTTGACCGGTCTGTCAAGGGTGTTTCAATGCGGGGGTGCAGAACTCCGACGCCATGGCCCTGTCCGCCGCCCTGCTCGCCGTCGCCGGTGAACTCACCCGGCACGTCAACGACGGGGTCGCCGCCCGCGGCTTCGAGGGGGTGCGGCCCGCGCACGGGTTCGCCTTCGCGCGGCTCGCGCCCGACGGGGCCACGGCCACCGACCTCGCCGCGCATCTCGGGGTCACCAAGCAGGCCGCCAGTCAGCTCGTCGACGAGATCGTGCGCAAGGGGTACGCCGAGCGGCGTCCGCACCCCGACGACGCGCGGGCGCGGCTGATCGTGCTCACCGAACGGGGCTGGGCCTGCACGCGGGCGGCGGAGGAGGCGGCCGCGGAGGCGGTGCGCGCCTGGGCGGACGTGCTGGGGGAGGGGGAGCTGCGGGGTCTGTACGCGGCTCTGGCGCGCATCGCCCCGGGCGGGCCCCTGCGGCCCGCGTGGTGACGGTGGGGCCGCAGTGGCTCGTGTCAGCCAGTGCGCCGGTCGAGTCCGACTAGCACTGGAAGTTTTTACTGACGCGTAACTTCCATCTTTGACTACTCGTTCGTAACTTGACGAGTGAACAGCATCCCGTGATCCGGATCACAGGGCGTAAGGCAGTCGCCACTTCCCTTGAGCCGCAAGGAGATCACCCGATGCTGCCCGTCAAGCGCCTGCTCAGATCCGTCTCCGCCCTGCTGCTGGCCGCCGCGGTCGCCACCGTCCCCGCCGCCACCGCCGCCCACGCGCAGAACGCCGCCGTCACCAGCAGCGGCTGGAACGACTACCACTGCAAGCCGTCCGCCGCCCACCCCCGCCCCGTCGTGCTGGTCCACGGCACGCTGGGCAACTCCGTCGACAACTGGCTCGGCCTCGCGCCCTACCTGACCGCACGGGGCTACTGCGTCTTCTCCCTCGACTACGGCCAGCTGCCGGGCGTGCCGTTCTTCCACGGCCTCGGCCCGATCGACAGGTCCGCCCAGCAGCTCGACACCTTCGTCGACAAGGTGCTCGCCGCCACCGGCGCCCCCGAGGCCGACCTCGTCGGGCACTCCCAGGGCGGCATGATGCCCCGCTACTACCTCAAGTTCCTCGGCGGGGCCGCCGAGGTGAACGCCCTGATCGGCCTCGCGCCGGACAACCACGGCACCACGCTCAACGGCCTGACCAAGCTGCTGCCGTACTTCCCCGGCGCCGAGGACCTGCTCTCCCTCGCCACCCCCGGCCTCGCCGACCAGATCGCCGGATCCGCCTTCCTCACCAAGCTCAACCAGGGCGGTGACACCGTGCCCGGCGTCCGCTACACCGTCATCGCCACCCGGTACGACGAGGTCGTCACGCCGTACACCAGCGGCTGGCTGGAGGGTCCGGGCGTACGCAATGTGCTGCTCCAGGACCTGTGCCCGCTCGATCTGTCCGAGCACCTGGCGATCGGCCTGCTGGACCGGATCGCCTTCCACGAGGTGGCCAACGCGCTCGACCCGGCCCGTGCCACCCGGACCACCTGCGCGTCGGTCTTCAGCTGACGTCCGCCGGGGCCTGACCGGCCTGAGCCGCCGTTCAGGCCCCGGAAGTCTGCGAGGGCCCCGCTCAGCCGGCGTTCCGGGCGCCGGACGCCGCGCGCCTGCGCACCGAGGCGAACAGCACCGCGGAACCCAGCGCGAGCGTGGCCGCGCCGCCCATCGCGAGATACGCCGTGCTGCTGTCGCCGCCGGTCTCGGCGAGGCTCCGGCCGGCCGCGGCGGCCTTCGGCTCGTTGCCCGACGAGGCCGGTGCGCCCTGGGCGGCCGGGGTGCCCTGCCCGGCCTGCTCGTCCTGCGCGGCCGGGGTGTCCTGCCCGTTCCCGCCGTCGGCGTCCCGGGCCGGCGCCGTGGGCTCGGCGGAGGTGTGCGCGTCGTCGTCCCCGTGGCCGTGGTTCTCGACCGTCGACCGGTCGCTGCCGTCCGAGATCTGTTCCTCGGACGGGGCGGAGGCGCTCGGCGCGGGCCCGGCCGGGGCCGCCTGCGCGCCGCCGAAGTCGACGTCCGAGCAGGAGTAGAACGCCTCCGGGCTGTCCGAGCGCTGCCACACCGCGTACAGCACATGGCGGCCGGCGCGCTCGGGGAGCGTGCCGGAGAACGTGTAGAAGCCGCCCGACGCGGCCGGGTTCGTCGACGTCGCCACCGGGTTCGCCAGGTCCAGGTCACCCCAGGCCAGCGGCTTCGCCGGGTCGTGGCCCGCCTTGGTCAGATACACCTTGAAGGTGCCCCGGTGCGGGGCGGTCACCCGGTACTTGAAGGTGTGCGGCCCGCTGTTCACGCTCGTCGCGGGCCAGTCGGCGCGCGCCAGGTCGAGGCCCTTGAACTCCTCGCTGTTCGCGCTGCACAGCTTCCCGTCGGGGATCAGCTCCTGGTGACGTCCGGCGGCGTCGCCTATCCGGATGCCGTTCCAGTCGTAGAGCGCCTGTGTGCCGCCCGCGGCGACGGCCGCCCGGCAGGCCGCCGACCTCGGGTTCTCCGGGCCCTCCGCGTAACACTGCGAGACCCGGCTGACCGGGTCGCCCATCGAGCCGTGCGCGGCCGCGGGCGCGGCGGACAGCGCGGTCAGCGCGAGCGGGGCCAGACCGAGGGCGGTGACGGTCGCGGCGGCCTTCAGACGTGCGGGCATCGGTGATCTCCTCCGAGTGGGGCGGCGATCAGAAGCTAGCCCCAAGAACCCGTGAAATCGCCTGCTGAGGGGCCCTGACGGAGATCCTTATGGTGCTTTTAAGGGAGTGCTCAGGCTGAGATCAGGTGGGTGCGGTCCACGCCACGGCACAGGAAGGGATCCGGCCCGCCGGGGGCGCCGGCGGGCCGGCCGTGAAGGCCCTCACCGACGCCGCTCACCGCCCCTGTGCCGAGCGCATGGGTGTGATGCCGCAGCCCATGGGGGCGGATCGCGCGGCAGACGTGGCCGCGGGGCGGGTGTGCGTCACCGGTGGACCGGTCGTCGGTCCCGTCGTCCCGGAGACGTACGGGGCCGGCTGTTCCCGGACGGCATCGCCGTCCGCCCCGACGTCCGTGGGCAGGGCGTGGGGGACGGCTGCCGAGGTTCACCGGGACCCGCGCGTGTGCCCCGGGTCCGTCCGGGGCCGGGCTCTCCACCGACGCGACGACGGGGGAGACCCGAAGGTCTGTCCGGAGTGCGGGTGCGAGGCCGTCGAGCGGCGTGCGGACGCGGCTTCAGGGCCGCGTCCGCCACCGCGGACGTCTGGCCCGGCCGGCGCTCACGGCGCCTCCGGCCACCAGACCCGGGCGATGTCTTTTCGGATCTCCGGGCGCGTGACGGGCTGTTCCTCGGCCTCGTCGCGGATCCTGCGGGAGTCCGACCTCTTCAGGGGCTTCTGCACTGTTGCTCGGCGCATGGCTGCCTCCTTCAGTGCCTACCGTGTTCCGTGTTCTCACGGAGGTAGACGCTTTTGGTGAGAGTTCCTCATCGCGGCCGGTCTGTCTGTGGCGTCCGTCACCCCGGGGGACGTGAACGCCGTCCGTGACCGTGCGGCCGCGGAACGTGCGGGACCTCAGGCCGGCAGGGTGCCGAAGCCTCCCTCGCGAGCCAGTTTCTCCAGCTCGTCGAGAGCCGCCACGGCCGCTGCCGCCGCCGCGGGATCCCGCCCGGCGAGGCCGCTCGCCTCGAACTCGTCCTCGTCCAGTCGCTGTACGTCCGTGCCGTCGGCCGAGCGCCACAGGTCCAGGTCGAGATCCTCGACGACCAGCTCGCCGCCGGAGAGCACCGCGGGGCGGGTGATGTCGCAGTACCAGCCCTTCAGCGCGCCCCCGCCGTCACGGACCTCCTTGACGGAGTACCAGCGGTCGCGCCAGTAGTGCTCGGTGAACACGTCACCGGGCTCGAAGCGGACGAAGCCGAAGTCGCGGACGCCGTCGCCGGCCCAGGGGGCGCGGACCGAGATCCGGGTGCCGTCGTCGGCGAGCAGCTCCGCCGAGTAACGGATCTTCGTGCGACCGGCCTTGACCAGGACGACCTCCACCGTCCCCGTCCTGTCAGCCGAGTTCACGGACATGGCGTACCTCCGTTGCGCAGATCTCGTACCCGAACCACTTGTTGATCGCCAGCATCGGTCCGTTACCGGTGTCGTTGCCCGTGAAGGCGTCGGTGTAACCGGCCGCGCGAGCACGGTGCAGGGAGTGGTTCTTGGCCAGCTTGGCCAGACCCCGGCCGCGGTGGGCCCGGGCCGTGCCGGTCATGCCGCTGTCGTAGCGGCGGACGCCGTCCGTGCGGGCCGCGGTGAACGCGACCGGGCGGCCGTCGGCCACCGCGACGACGGTCAGCTCCGGGTCGCCGAGCGGATGCCGCCAGGTCTCCGCCAGCCATGCCCCGTAGTCGTCCGGCGCGACACCGGCGTCGCTCGGCTCGTCCGCCGCCGCCTCCGCGTCCAGCTCGAACAGCGGGCGCGGGTCGTCCGCGAAGTCGGCACCCGTGCGCAGCTCGATCCCGGGCGGCGGGTCCTGCAGCGGCGGAAGCGTGCCGCCCGCCAGGTCCAGGCGCAGAAAGTGCGCGGAACGGCTCGCGCGGTAGCCCCGTGCCCGGGCGAAGGCACGGTTGCCGGGCTCGTCCAGGACCCAGGAGAGCAGCCTGGTCGCGCCCTGGGCCGCCAGATACTCCTCGGCGGCGCGCACCAGCAGGGTGCCGGCGCCGCGCCGGGTGTGCCGTGGGTGCACGTACACGTTGACGAATGCCTGGCCGGGGTCCCGGCTGTCGGCGATCAGGCCGACCTGCGCGGAGCCGATGATCTCGCCGGTCCCGTCCTCGGCGACGAGCGGCCGGTAGCGGGCGTCGGGGGAGAGATGGTCCAGGTCGTGGGCGAGGGAGTCCGCGGTGATCAGATGGAACGGGAGGGCGTGGTGCCTGACGGCGGCGAAGCCCTCCAGGTCGGCACGCGCGCCGGGCCGGATCTCACGCACGATGACGGTCATGGAGCCGCACGTTACGTGGGCGGCGCACGCCGCCGCCGCCCATTTTCCTGCGGGTGCGGGAGAATCGGCCCGTGACCTTGAAGATCGACATCGATGACAGCGGCGTCCCGCCGTACGAGCAGGTCCGGGCGCAGATCTCCGGGCAGGCGCGGTCCGGGGCCCTGCCGGTGGGGTACCGGCTGCCGACCGTGCGCGGGCTCGCCGAGTCGCTGGGCCTCGCCGCCAACACCGTCGCCAAGGCGTACCGGGTGCTGGAGGGCGACGGGGTGATCGAGACACGGGGGCGCAACGGCACGTTCGTCGCCGCCGCCGGCTCCGCCGTGGAGCGGGAACTGGCCTCCGAGGCGCAGGCGTTCGCCGAGCGCGCCCACCGTCTGGGAGCGTCCCGGGAGGAGGCGTCGGCCGCGGCACGGGACGCCCTGCGGGCGGCCTACGGGGAGTAGCGGGCCCACCGCCACGGGGTACGGGTCACCGGGAGGTCCTGGGCCCGGGCCGTCCCCGCGAACACTTCCGCGTCCTGCGCCGCCGCCCCGTTCAGCCGCTCGATGCGGGTGAGGCGGCTCGCCTTCACCGCGGCCACGAGGTCCGGCGGGACCCGGTCCCGCCGGACCTCGAAGGTCTCCCGGGACGGCAGCCGGTGGAAGGCGTCGCCGGTCTCGACGCCGGCGGAACGGGCCGTGCACTCCTGCGGCCACCGCCGCACGGGCACATCGGCCGGGTGCGGCAGGCCGCGCCGGTCCCCGTGCTCCGCCGGCCCGAGGTGCCGGCGTGCAGGGTCATGCCTCCGGGGAGGCACTCACAGGTACAGGCCCGCGTCCGCGGTCTCGCGCGGCTCCGGCAGCGAGGTCGGGGAGGTCCCCCGGCGCAGCGCGTACAGCTCGGCCAGGGTCGCGCCCTCGCGGCCGATCCCCTCCTCGGTGCCCAGCCAGCGCACCGACTCCTCGCGGGTCAGCCGCCCCACCTCGATGCGGGCCAGACACCGGCCGGGCCGCACGACGGCGGGGTGCAGACGCTCCAGGTCCTCGTTGGTGGTGACCCCGACCAGGACGTTGCGCCCCTGCCCGAGCAGGCCGTCGGTGAGGTTCAGCAGCCGCGACAGGGCCTGGCCGGCGGTGTGCTTGGCCTCGCCGCGGATCAGCTCGTCGCAGTCCTCCAGGAGCAGCAGCCGCCAGCGGCCCTTGCCGGTGGAGTCGTCCTCGCCGATCGCGATGTCCATGAGGTAGCCGACGTCGGAGAACAGCCGCTCGGGGTCGAGCACGCAGTCCACCTGGCACCAGTCCCGCCAGGACCGGGCGAGGGTGCGCAGCGCGGAGGTCTTGCCGGTGCCGGGCGGGCCGTGCAGCAGCAGGAGACGGCCCGCGATGTCCTGCGGGGTCGTCCCCATCAGCCGGTCCATCGCGTCCGCCACCGGCGCGGTGTAGTTGGGCCGCACCTCCTCCCAGGTGCCCGCGGAGATCTGCCGGGTGGTGCGGTGCGGGCCGCGGCGCGGGGAGACGTACCAGAACCCCATCGTCACGTTCTCCGGCTGGGGTTCGGGCTCGTCCTCCGCGCCGTCCGTCGCCCTCCCCAGCACCTCGGCGGCGAGTTCGGCGCTGGTCGCGGTGACCGTGACGTCGGCGCCGCGGTTCCAGCGGGAGATCAGCAGGGTCCAGCCGTCGCCCTCCGCGAGGGTGGCGCTGCGGTCGTCGTCACGGGCCACACGCAGCACCCGGGCGCCCGCGGGCAGCAGGGTCGCGCCGGAACGCACGCGGTCGATGTTGGCCGCGTGCGCGTACGGCTGCTCACCGGTCGCGAAGCGGCCGAGGAACAGCGCGTCGACGACGTCGGACGGCGAGTCGGAGTCGTCGACGGTGAGCCGGATCGGCAGGGCGTCCTGCGGCTGAGCTGACATGCCGCCATGATCCGCCACAAGTGCCCGGTGTGCACCCGGTTTCCTGCTGGTGGCCGTGCCGTTACTGTTGCCCTCGATGGGGCGACATGGGTGGAATGCGGGGGCCCGGCGGTGGCGTCTCGCCGCGCTGCTCGGCGTGGGCCTGGTCGCCCTGGCCCTGCTCGTGACCGTGATCGGCACGCTCCCCGGAGACCGGGACGACACCGCGGGCACCACCCCCGACGGCGGCAAGGTGCACGGCACCCCGGCCGTCCCGAGGGCCACCGGCCCCGATGTCGGATGGGGCTTCACCCACACACGGTTCAGCGCCGGGCACGGCGACCCGGCGGCCGTCGCCCGCGCCGGGAAGCTGCTCGGCTCCCGCCCGCTGCCGCAGAACCAGCACATCATGGGCTGGGGCGCGGAGAACCCCGAGCCGGTGAAGGGCCGTTACGACTTCGAGGGGCTCGACCAGCGCGTCGACCTCGTCCGCGCCACCGGCGGCACCCCGGTCGTCACCCTGTGCTGCGCCCCCGACTGGATGAAGGGCGGCCGTCCCGGCGCGGACGCCACCGACTGGAGCCGGGCGGCGCTGGAGACCGCCCCCGAGCCCGGGCACTACGACGACTTCGCCGCCCTCGCCGCCACGGTCGCCCGGCGCTATCCGGACGTACGGCACTTCATCGTCTGGAACGAGTTCAAGGGGTTCTGGAACGACGCCGAGAACCGCTGGGACTACGAGGGGTACACCCGCCTCTACAACCTGGTGCACCGGGCGCTGAAGGACGTCGACCCGGACATCATGGTCGGCGGCCCCTACCTGGTGGCGGACAGCCTCGACCCGCGCGCCGAGCACGCCTCGGACACCCTGAAGGGCCCCTGGGGCGCGCTCGACCAGCGCGTCCTGGACGCCTTCGACTACTGGAACCGGCACAAGGCGGGCGCCGACTTCGTCGTCGTGGACGGCTCCAGCCACACCCGCGACGACGAGCTGCTGCCCGACGAGTTCGCCGCCACCGACAAGTTCACCGCCGTCGGCGACTGGGTGCGCGCCCGCACGGGCGGACTGCCGCTGTGGTGGGCCGAGTACTACGTCGAGCCCGCCGACGGCGCCGACGAGCGCAGGGGCTGGTCGGAGACCCGGCGTGTCGCCGTCCAGGCCGCCGGGATGATCGCCATGGTCCGCGGCGGAGCCGCTTCGGGCTTCTACTGGAACCCGCAGAAGGAGAAGGGCCCCGACTGCGCGGGCTGCCTGTGGTCCCCGACCGGCACCGCGGACGGAGGCCGCCCCCTGCCCATGTACGGCCTGGTGAGCCGCTTCTCCGCCGCCTTCCCGCCCGGCACGGCCTACCAGGACGTCGAGGCCGTGGGACGGGGCCTGCGCGTCCTCGCCGACGACCGCGCCGTCCTGGTCGTCAACACCCTCGACCGGGCGACGACCGCCCGGGTCGACGGCAGGAGGACCGCACTCCAGGCGTACGAGGTGCGCTGGCTCGACCGCTGAACCGCGCCCCCGCACGCCCTACTCGATCGTCAGGAACCTCTGCACCAGCGACGCGAGCAGCACCGCCAGCAGCGGCAGCGAGAACCAGAAGCTGCTCTGGAGCCACCGCAGCTGCCGCACACCCGGCCGTGTCGCCACCCGCACCACCTCCCGCGAGGCCAGCAGCACCACCAGCGCGACCGCCGACAGCGCGCCCGTCACCGACCAGGGCGTCCAGGTCACCTGCGGCCCGGTCCGGCCCGGGTCCGCCTCGGGCACGGGCCCCGCGGGCTGTTCGCGCAGGGTGTACAGGGTCGCGTCCCCGTCGGCGAACACCTTGCGCAACTCCGGCCTGCGGTCCAGGTTCCGGATCAGCCGCCGCTCCCACGACGGCGCGTAGCCCGCGTCCATCGTGAGATAGGTGACCTGACCGCGGTTGACGATCAGATACGAGTGCGGACCCGCGTCCCTCAGCGACTTGACCAGCCCCGACACCAGCACCGGGTCGATCGGCGCGAGGGCGGGGACGTACCGCACCTTCTCCATGTCCCGCGCGCCCCACGGCATCGCCGGCGTCACGTTCTCCACGGTGTCGTCGCTCAGCCACAGCAGCCGCACCGACGGGTCGTCATGGGCGTAGACGTACTCCATGGCGGCGACCTCGCCCGGCCGTACCCGCTCGAACGGCTCGTTGCCCCAGCGCGCCACCAGGAAGCCGCCCATCAGCAGCAGCCCCGCCGTCAGCGCGGCCAGCGGGGCGAGACTCGTCCGGTCCCTGTCGCGTTCCTCCGGGGTCGCGCCGGTACGCGGGAACAGCGCGAGCGCGCCGAGCAGCGCGGCTCCGGGCAGCGCGAACATGAAGACCCGCAGCGCCATCTCACCGCCGTAGGACTGCATGCCGAAGCCGAGGAACGGCACGAGGGCCAGGACGAGCAGCGCGCGTTCGCGGTAGCGGTGCTCGCGCCGGCGCCAGAAGCCCCAGCAGGCGAGGAGCATGACCCCGCCGGCCAGCAGCACCCGGGTGTACAGCACGAGCCGGTGCGCGGAGCTGCCGCCCTCGATCCGGCCGGACACCGAGGAGGACACATTGCCGCCGACCCCGCCGACCCCGCCGAACAGTTCGTCGAAGTGCCCCGACCAGTACGGCTCCGCCATGAAACCGATCCAGGCCGTCACCGTCACCGTGCACAGCAGGGGCAGTCCGCGCAGTTCGCAGCGGCCGGTCACGACCAGCGCGGTGACCACCCCGAGCATCATGAACGGGGTGAGCTGGTGGGCCGGGACGCTCGCCGCGAACAGGCCGGTCACCACCAGCAGCAGCACGGTCCGCTGCCGTCTGCCGGCCGGCTCCACCTCCAGCTCGCCCGGCCGTGCCCCGGCCCAGATCGCGCGCGGCGCACGGAACCAGACGAGGAGCACCGCCACGAACACCAGATACAGCAGATAGGTGAAACCCTGCGGGGAGAAGTAGTCCTGGCCGACCCAGCCGCTCAGCACGAAGAACCACAGCCCGGTCCAGCGGGCCCGCCAGCTCGCCCGCAGCGAGCGCGTCAGCAGGAACATCGGCGCGAGGTACAGCAGCTGGACCGTGAGCGGCCACCAGCGGACGACCTCGGTGAGGCCGGAGACCCCGCACGCCTCGGCGACGAACGAGGCCGCCGCGAAGAAGCCCGGCCAGCTCCAGCGGGCGTCCAGGTCGGGCACGGCGGTGCCGGTGCGGCCGATGA
This sequence comes from Streptomyces sp. NPDC093094, assembly GCF_044754345.1. Lineage (NCBI taxonomy): Bacteria > Bacillati > Actinomycetota > Actinomycetes > Kitasatosporales > Streptomycetaceae > Streptomyces > Streptomyces sp. NPDC093094. Next base: position 75,856 of record NZ_JBIVOX010000016.1, read on the forward strand.
AGTCCAGGAAGCCCAGATGCTGCCAGGCCGTCGCGAACCGAGGCTCGGTCTCGATCAGCGCGGGCAGCGCGTGCAGCGAGACCACCGTGGCCAGCAGCGTCACCAGCAGCAGCGCCCGGTGCTCGCGGCCCAGCCACAGCAGCGAGGCGAACACCAGGGTCAGCAGCCCGGCACCCGTCAGGGTCGCGGCCGGCAGCACGGAGATCAGGCCGAGCCCGCCCATCCGGTCCAGGTCGGCCTCGGTCAGCCGCAGCGCGGGCACCCAGTAGAGCAGCAGCGCGGCGACGAGGAGAGAGCCGAGGAGCACGCCGGGAAGGGTGGGCACGAGGGAGCGGGGCGGGGGCGGTCCCGCGCCCATGGGGCCGGAGCCCGGGGCGGGACCGGACACACCCTCGTGCCCGGTCCCGTGCCCGGACACGCCCTCCCGGCCGGCCGCCCCCCTCGGTCCGGCCGGTCTTCCCGGCTCGGGCACGAGCTCCAGCTCGGCCGGTCCGAACGGCGCGTCCACCTCCGGCTGCGTCCGCGCGCGCAGCACCGGCGTGCCCGCGGGCGGGGTGCCGGGGCCCGGCCGTACGTCCGGCCGGCGCTCCTGATGGTCGAAGTCGGCGTGCACACCGAGGGCGAGGGTCCCGGAGTCCAGCGCCCAGGCCGGACCGCGCCGCCGCCGCGGCACCGGGGCGGCCTCGCCCCCGGCGGCGCCCGGGCCGGCGAGGGCGTCGTCCGAGGGGTCGGCCCCGGCGCGGGGGACGTCCGCCGGGGCCGCGCGCAGCGTCCGGTACAGCCGGGGTGCGGCGATCGCCACGATCACCGCCAGGCTCGCGATCTCGGCCACACCCGCGCCGGTCAGCCCCATCCGGGGGAGCAGCAGCAGCGTCAGCCCGAGCACCAGCGCGCACAGCAGGCCCTGGAGCCAGGCGAGTCCCGCGGTGCGGCTCTGCGCGCGCAGCACCGCGAAGTAGGTCTCCGTCACCACCCGCAGCAGCCCGCCGACGGCGAACCAGCGCAGCAGCGGCGTCGCCGCGTCCGCGTAACCGGCGCCGAACACGCCGAGGATCCACGGCGCCCCGAAGAACAGCACCGCGGCCACCGGCAGCATGATCCGGGCCATCCGGCGCAGCGCGGCCCGCGTGAAGGCGGCGAGCCGGTCCGGGGCGTGCGAGCCCTCGACGGTGAGGGAGGCACCCATGTTGACGGCGAGCAGATTGACCGTGCCGCCGATGGTGGCCGTGACGTAGAAGTACGCGTTGTCCTCGGAGCCGATCCGCGCGGCCACGATCACCGGGACCAGATAGACCACCGCGAGCGAGAACAGCGAGCCGGTGCAGTCGCCCGCGAGGAACCGGCCGGCCTCCCGCAGCGACGGCGGCCGCGCACGCCCCTCCGTCGCCCCGACGTGCCGGGGCACCAGCCGCCGGAACACCAGCCAGCCCAGCGGCAGCACCGACACGGCGATCGCCGCCACCCAGGACACGAACACACCGGTGGTGGGGACCGCCGCCGCGAAGCCGACGAGCAGGGCCAGCTTCACCACGGAGAACGCGGTGTTGCCGACCGGCACCCACAGCGCGCTGCGCAGCCCGGTCAGCACCCCGTCCTGGAGGGTCAGCACGTTCCACGCGACGACCGCCACCACGAACCCGAGTCCGTTGACCGGCCCGTCCAGGAAGCCGTACGACGGCCCCCACAGGCCGAGCGTCAGCAGGAACACCCCGGCGGCCAGCGCCACCACCAGCGAACTGCCGGCGTACGTGCACAGGACGAGCCTGCCGGTGGTGCGCCCGGCGACCGGGATGAACCGGGCCAGCGCGCCGGTCAGGGTGACCGCGGTCAGACCTGCCAGGAGCTTCATCGCGGCGATCGCGGCGGAGCCCTGGCCGACGGCGGACTCGGAGTAGTAGCGGGCCGCCGCCAGCCAGAAGCCGAGGCCCAGCACGGCGGAGACACCGGTGTTGAGCATCAGGGCGTAGGCGTTGCGGAACAGCTGGCCGCCGCCCGCGGACCGGCGCCCGCCCGGTGCGGCGGGCCCGGCGCCGGCCGGTCCGGCCTCGGCGGTGGTGGTCGTGTCAGACACGGGATCGGATGGCCTTCCGGCTCGCCTGTCGGGTTCTGCGGACCAGTGCGTACCCCTGGGTGAGGGCACGGTCCCGGACGAAGACGCGGGCGACGGCACGGCCCTGGACCAGCTGCGCGAACTCGGCGGCGTCGGTGGTGCGGCGTACGGTCACCCGGCGCAGGGCGTACGGCCCCTGCGCGCGCCGGGCGAGGCCGTTGCCCACGGCGAGGGCCTGCGCGAACCCGGTGGCCCGCACCTCCTGCCGCACCCGTCGGCTGGAGTAGCCGTAGGGGTAGGCGAACGACACCGGCGGGGCGCCCAGCTCACCGGCGACGACGTCCCGGCAGCGGCTGAGCTCCCGGTGCAGGGCGGCGTCGTCGAGCTGGTCGAGCTGGGGATGCGTGTGGCTGTGACCGCCGATCTCGACGCCGGAGCCGGACAGTTCACGCACCTGCGTCCAGTCGAGCATGGTGTCCAGGGCACCTCCGGTGTCGTGGGCGCCGCGCAGCCAGCCGGTGGAGACGAACAGGGTCGCCGGGAAACCGTGCGCGGCGAGCACGGGGAGGGCGTGGCGGTGCACGCCCTCGTAGCCGTCGTCGAACGTGATCAGCACCGGGCGCGGCGGCAGCGGCCGGCCGTCGCGCCAGCGGCCCGCGAGGTCCGCCGTGGTGACCGGGGTCAGACCCAGCCGGCCGATCAGCGCCATCTGCTCCGCGAACGCCTCGGGCCCGACCGACAGGGCCCTGGTCGCGGCGCTGGGGACGTCGGTGACGGAGTGATACATGAGGATGGGCACGCCCTCGCCCCTCATGACAGGCCCCTTTCGGCCTCGCCCGGGACGCAGGCGCCGGCGCCGCCCGGGACGCAGGTGTCGGTGCCGGGCGGGGTGGAAAGGCCGGTGTCGGCCGGGACGGAGGTGTCGGTGCCGGGCGGGGTGGAAAGGCCGGTGTCGGCCGGTACGGAGGCGTCGGTGCCGGGCGGGGTGGAAAGGCCGGTGTCGGCCGGGGCGCAGGCGTCGGTGCCGGGCGGGACGCGACGGGGTGCGATCGGTGGGACGGAGAACGCCGTCCCGTGGCGTCGTGCCCGGGCGCTGCCCACGAGGTATCCGCCCGCCGCCGTCAGCACGCCGGTCACGATGGCGCCCGCCCGGCCCGCGCCGCCGGGACGGCCGCGCAGGGCGTCGCGCAGTCCGCGCGCGACACCGGCCGGCAGGACCCGGACGGTGTAGCGCCGCTCCGACTCCAGGCCCTTGTCCGCGCCCGCACTGCGCGCGACGAGCGCCTTGGACAGGCCCTCGGCGTAGGCACGGGTACGGAAGTAGGCGAAGCGTTCCCGTACGGGGGGCACCCGGTGGTGGATCACCGCGCGGTCGTCGATCAGGAGGACCGCGCCGGGCAGGGCCCGGCCGAGGCGGATGCACAGCTCCGTCTCCTCGCAGCCCAGCGGGCGTCTGCCGCCGTCGCGTCCGATGCCGGTGGCGAAGCCGCCCGCCGCGTCGAACGCGGTGCGCCGGAACGAGGCGTTGCCCCCGAGCACGTTGCGCACCCGCACCCGGCCCGGGGGCAGGCCCCGGTAGGTGCAGCCGACGATCCAGTCGAACTCCTCCGGGAACCAGGCCGGGCGCCGGCCCGAGGCCCAGACCGGCACGGTACGGCCGCCGACCGCCATGACGCGCGGGTCGGCGTACGCCTCGGCGAAGTGCCGCAGCCAGTCGTGTCCGGCGACGGCGTCGTCGTCGAGGAAGGCGAGGACCTCGCCCCGCGCGGCCGCGACACCGGTGTTGCGGCCCGCCGACAGTCCACGGGGGCCCGCGTTGGCGAGCACCCGCACGGTCCCGCCGGTCCCGCCGGTCTCCCCGGCCGTCTTTCCGGCCTCACCGTCGCCCCGGTCTCCCTCCCGCCCCTCCTGCCCTTTCCGCTCCTTGCGTTCCGTGTACTCCTGGGACAGCCGTTCCAGCAGAGCCGGGTTGTGGTCCACCACCAGGAGCGTCTCCAGCGCCGGGACGGACTGTGCGCGCACGGAGGCGACCGCCGCGAGGATGTCCTCCCAGCGGTCCTCGGTGTACACGCAGATCACGACGGAGATGCGGGGAGAGTTCAAGACACCTCTCCCCGCACCGACTCCAGCAGTGGCGAGTGCCGTTCCTGACGGCGCAGCTCGCGGCGGTTGGAGCGCTCCCTGAGGATCACTCTCAGCACCCGCAGCCCGTCCCGGACGGCCCGCAGATTGCTGGTGCCGTGGATGCGCAGGTACTCGTGGCTGGGTATCTCCTGCACTCTCAGGCCCGCCTTGACGACCCGGATGTTCATCAGGGTCTCCACCTCGAAGCCCGTGCAGTCGAGGTCGATCTTGTCCAGGCAGTGCCGCCAGAACGCGTTGTAGCCGTAGCACAGGTCGGTGTAGCGGGCGCCGAACTTGCGGTTGACGGCCGTGCACAGCGCCCAGTTGCCGAGCCTGCGGACGAACGTCATGTCGTCGGTGCCGCCGCCGTTGGCGAAGCGGGAGCCCTTGGCGAAGTCGGCGCCGGAGACCAGGGCGGAGACGTACGACACGATCTCGTTGCCGTCGGCGGAGCCGTCCGCGTCGACCATCACGACGATGTCGCCGCTCGCCGCCTCGAAGCCGGCGATCAGGGCGTCCCCCTTGCCCCGGCCGTGCTGCTCCACCACCTTCACCCCGGGCCACAGGTCCCGGGCCACCCGCACGGTGTCGTCGGTGGAGTTGCCGTCCACCAGGACCACTTCATGGATCCAGGCAGGCAGGGTCTTGAAGACGTACGGAAGGTTCTCGGCCTCGTTCATGGCCGGTATCACCACGCTCACCGGCGGTGCGATGGCGAGGTGGGAGGAGACGGGCCGGTAACGGGATGCCGGTGTGTCACCCGGCACCGCCGGGTGCAGAACAGATGTCATGGTGTCTGGTCCCTCTCGTCCGGTGGACCGCCCGCCCCTGGGGCGGCCCGGCTCTGTATCCGGTTCGAAAGGGGGGTTCTCACCCGTGCGGCGTGTACGGCAACGGCGGATGCACCCTCCGTGCATGCCGGGTGAGCTGGCACTGCTGGCCGGCCCCGAGGCGGCGGCCGGTCGCGCGGCTCGTGTTCGGCCACCCTCGCGGGTCACCGCGCACGACACCCCCCTACCGCGCTCCGCGTCGGACCGGTCGTGGCTCCTAGGCCCTCCCCTGTGAGCCGTTCGTGCTGCAGGTCCGATACGGGTGAAATATGTGACTGTATTGATGCTTCGACGTGAATGGCAAGACCTGTATGAGGACCTCACCATTTCGTGGGTCCGGTCGGTCAACCTCCTTTGACGGTCACGGTCGTGATCGGATCCTTCCCACGCGCTTCAGCAGCCGGTCCGCCGGTTCGAACAGCTCCGGCCGGGACACCACCGCGTTGCGCAGCGCCCGGACCGGGGCACGGCGTGCCCGGTGTCCGACCGCCACCGGGTGACGCCGGGTCACCCAGCCCTCGGACACGTACAGGTCCCGTGTCTTGAGGGAGTCCTTGTACTCTTTGCGGCCGCGGCCGAGATCCAGCTGGGCGATCCCGTCGGCGGCCGCCGCCTCGGCCATGCGCAGATGCAGCACCAGTCCGGGTGAGTACCTCGCGTAGTCCGGGTCGTAGGCCGGGAACCAGCAGGCCAGGACCCGTTCGGTGCGCAGCCCGAAGTGGGCGGCGACCGGCCGGCCGTCCGCGTAGAGCACGGACAGGATCCCGGCGAACGGGTCGGAGCGGGTGTGGAACAGCCGCTCCACCAGAGCGGTGATCCACGCGCTGGCGAAGCGGTCGCTGCGCCCGGTGCGGCGGTACTGCGCCGACTTCCACCCCATCAGGGTGCGCAGCGCCGCCGGGTCGCGCTCGTCGTGGACGTACCGCGCGCCGGCCGTGTCCCGCATCAGCCGGCGCTGCTTGGCCAGTGTGGTGCGGGCGAACTTCGGGGAGCGCTCGCGCAGCCGGCCCAGGTACGTCTCCCAGCCCTGGTCGACGTCCATGACCGGCGACTCGAAGGTGCCGGTGGCCCCGGACGCGAACGGCCCCTGGCCCGCCACCAGGTGGTCGAACTCCCACACGGCGAGTCCGCAGGCGCGCAGCAGCTCCCGGGCGTCGAAGGTGAAGCCGGGCCGGTGGACGACCCCCTGGGCGTCGGAGACGCCGAGTCCGACGGCCCGGCCGACGCCGGTCACGGACCGCTGGAACGGGAAGAAGGCGGCGGGTTCACCGCCCTCGCGGACCACCGCGACACGGACGCCGCGCCGCACCCGGCTCATGGCGAGGGTGAACTCGGGGGACAGGAAGGGGTTGGCCAGCTCGGGCGAGCCGTGCAGATGGGCCTTGGACTGCAGGGCGGTCCAGGCCGCCCGGTCGGCCGCGGTGAGCTCGCCGGGGCGGTGCACGCGGATGCCGGTGTCCATGTCACGCACCCCGCCTTCGTGCGCCGCGCTCGCGCAGGAGGCGCAGCGGGACCGGCAGGAGGATGACGGCGCTGACCACGGCCACGGCCACGATCCCGCCGCGCACGGACCATCGGTGCAGGGCCAGCATGCTCTGCGCCACGAGCATGTCGACGACGATCGCCCCGCCGAGCGCGGCGATCACCCGGCCCAGCGGGTCGAGTCCGCGCAGGTTCGCCGCGATCGCCGTGGCCGGTGCCGCGACGAGGAAGAACAGGGTGAACGGGCCGCGCAGCGGCGAGCCGGAGTCGCTCAGCGCGAGCAGGGCCCCGGTGCCGGCGGCGGCCGTGGCGGCGCCCGTGAGCAGGGTGATCAGGTCCCTCCCCGGACCTGTTCCCACCGGCTCGGCGTCGTCGGCCGAAGCTGTGTTGTCGGGATTTTCGTGAAAGGTCTGCATTGGCGACGGTTCCCCCCGAAGCGCCGGATGCCGGGCTTCAATGTCGCGCAGCCCGTGCACGGGCGTCAAGATGGCGAGAGTCCCGTCGCCCGGTTCTTCCTCCCGTCAGACGCGTGTTCCCCGGAGGGAGTGGGGTCCCCCGGGGAACACGCAGGTCACAGCGCTTTCTTCAGTGTCACCGGACGATCTTCAGCAGCCGGTTGGGGGAGCCGGTGCCCGGGCCGGTCACCTTCCCGGTGGTGGCTCCGTTCACCAGCGCCGTGGCGACCTGGGCCGGGGTGGCGGAGGTGTGGCCGGCGAGGTACACGGCCGCGGCGCCCGCGACGTGCGGGGTCGCCATCGAGGTGCCGGAGATGGTGTTGGTGGCGGTGTCGGAGGTGTACCAGCCGGCCGTGATGGAGGAGCCCGGCGCGAAGAGGTCCAGGACGGAGCCGTAGTTGGAGTAGCTCGCGCGGGCGTCGGTGCTGGTCGTGGCGCCGACGGTGATGGCCTCGGCGACCCGGGCGGGGGAGTAGGAGGAGGCGTTGGCGTTGCTGTTGCCCGCGGCCACCGCGTAGGTCACGCCGCTGGCTATGGAGTTGCGCACGGCCGTGTCGATGGCGGTGGAGGCGCCGCCGCCCAGCGACAGGTTGGCGACCGAGGGACCGCTGTGGTTCGCGGTCACCCAGTCGATGCCGGCCACGACGCCCGCGGTGGTGCCGGAGCCGCTGTTGTTGAGCACCCGCACGCCGACGATCCGCGCTCTCTTGGCGACGCCGTAGGTCGAACCGGCGATGGTGGTGGCCACATGGGTGCCGTGGCCGTTGCCGTCCTGGGCGGTGCTGTCGTTGTCGACGGCGTCGTAGCCGTAGGAGGCGCGGCCGCTGATCTGCGCGTGGGTGATGCGCACACCGGTGTCGATCACGTACGCCGTGACGCCGCTGCCCGCGGAGTCGGGGTAGGTGTAGGTGCCCGACAGCGGCAGGGAGGTCTGGTCGACGCGGTCCAGGCCCCAGGGGGCGCCGGTCTGGGTGGTGTCGGCCGCCCGCACGATCTGGTCCTGCTCCACGGAGGCCACCGACGGGTCGGCCGCGAGCCGTCGTGCCTCACCGGCGGAGAGGGTGGCGGCGTACCCGTCGAGGGCGGCGCCGAACGTCCGCTTCACCGTGCCGCCGTACTTCTCGACGAGGTTCTTCCCGGCGGCCGAGGACGCCTTGAAGGCCGTGCCCTTCCTGAGGGTCACGATGTAGCTGTCCTTGACGGCCGTGGGGGAGCCGGCGGCCAGTACGCGGCCCTCGGCCGGGGCGGCCTGGGCGGGCAGGGCGGTCAGCCCTCCGGCCAGGGCGGCCGTCGCCACACCGGTGATCGCGGCGAGCCGCACCTTGTTGCTCCGCAGTTGTGCCATGACGAGGAAGTCCTCCTGTAGGCGCGCACGCCCGGGTGGGGCGGGCGCTGTGGGGGATGCGCGTGTTGTCGCGCAGCAGAAGCCTCCGTGAACAGCCCTTGCAGAACAAGGGAGTTGAGGCTCTGTCAACAAACCTGACATGGGCACGTAATCGAACGAGCGATGAAGGCCGTGCGGAGTTACTGAAAAGGCATCACATTTCTTGGCATGGACACTTCCCGTCAACACGCGTAGTTGCTACGACAGTCATGGCAGAGATCCTGCTAAACGGAGGTTCCATGAGACGTTCCCGACTTGTCGTATTCGTCAGCTCGATCCTCCTCGCCCTCGGCAGTGCCCTCACCGGGGCCGCCACGGCGCAGGCCGCCGAGTCCGCCGCCCTCTCGTACGTGGCACTCGGCGACTCGTACTCCTCCGGCGTCGGAGCCGGCAGCTACATCGGCTCCAGCGGCGACTGCAAGCGCAGCACCAAGGCGTACCCGTCCCTGTGGGCGGCCGCCAACTCGCCCTCGTCCTTCAGCTTCACCGCGTGTTCAGGGGCCCGCACGGACGACGTCCTGGCCGGCCAGCTCGCTCCGCTGAACTCCGGCACCGGACTGGTCTCGATCAGCATCGGCGGCAACGACGCCGGCTTCGCCGACGTCATGACGACGTGCGTGCTCCAGTCCGACAGCTCCTGTCTCTCCCGCATCAACACCGCGAGGGCCTACGTCAACTCGACCCTGCCCGGCAAGCTCGACGGCGTGTACTCGGCGATCCGCACCCGTGCCCCCTCTGCACGGGTCGTCGTCATCGGCTACCCGCGCTTCTACAAGCTGGGCACCACCTGCCTGGGCCTGTCCGAGGCCAAGCGATCCGCCATCAACCAGGCGTCCGACCTTCTGAACAGCGCCATCGCACAGCGCGCCGCCGCACACGGCTTCGTCTTCGGCGACGTGCGCGGCACCTTCACCGGGCATGAGATCTGCTCCGGCAGCGCCTGGCTGCACAGCGTCAACTGGCTCAACATCGGCGAGTCCTACCACCCGACGGCCGCCGGCCAGTCGGGCGGCTACCTGCCGGTCCTGAACAGCAACGACTGAACCCTCACTGCGAAGGCGTCGGAGAAGGGGAGGCCCCGTCCGTCGGGGTCTCCCGCACACAGGTCACCGAGAACGCCACCGAGCCGGACGTGAACTCCACCGGCTCCCGCACCTCGACGCCGAGCCGGTCGCTGTACGTCCCCTCCTGCGCCTGCGTCGTCAGGACCACCGAGTCCTGCCCGGACCGCGCCCCGCCCTCCGGGAACGACAGCGTCTTCCAGCCGCCGCCCACCACCTCCCCGTTCGCCGTCACCCAGCGGTAGTCCACCTCCGCGGGCAGCCGCCCCACCGTGAACGTCGCCGTGAAGACCGGCGCCTCCTCCTTCGCGGGAGGGCAGGTGCCGGTGTAGTCCGTCCGCGTGCCCGTCACGCTCACCTGCACCGTCTGCGGAGGCGGTGGCGTGCTCGACGGGCTCGGGCTGCTCGGGGCCGGCGTCGGCGTCGGTGACGGCTTCCCGGTGTCCGCAGGCTTCCCGGTCTCGCTCGGGGCCGGTGCGACGGCCGACGCCGTACGGCTCTCCGTACGGCTCGCCCCGGTCTTCTTGCCGTCGTCATTGTTCAGCAGGCTGTACGTCAGCCCCGCGAGTGCCAGCGCCAGCGCCGCGGCACCCGCCACGAGCGCGAGACCGGCCCGCCGGCGGCGGGGGTCCGCCACCTCACGGGTCGGCACCGTCCCCGCGGCGAAAGGCTGCGCCGGTGTCCCTCCCCCGTCCTGGGGCCGGCCCGCCACCGTCGGGGCGTACGACGCCGAAGGCGCCGGCGGCGCGGACCGCACGCCGTCCGCCCGGGGGGCGCGGCCCGAGCCGACGGCCCGCAGCTCCCGCTCGGCCTCCTCCGCCTCCAGCCGTCCGGCCGGGTCCTTGCGCAACAGCCCCTCGATCACGGGCGCGAGCGGTCCGGCCCGGTGCGGCGGCGGCAGTTCCTGGTCCACGATCGAGTGCAGCGTGCTCAGCGGGGTGTCCTTGCGGAACGGCGAGACGCCCTCGACCGCCGCGTACAGCAGCACACCCAGCGACCACAGGTCGGACGCCGGTCCCGGAGTACGGCCCAGCGCCCGCTCCGGCGCCAGGAACTCCGGTGAGCCGACGACCTCCCCGGTCATGGTCAGCGCGGAACTGCCCTCCACCGTGGCGATGCCGAAGTCGGTCAGCACCACCCGGCCGTCGTTCGCCATCAGCACGTTGCCCGGCTTCACGTCCCGGTGCAGCACCCCCGCCTCGTGCGCGGCGCGCAGCGCCGACAGCACCTCGGCGCCGATCAGCGCCACCCGCTGCGGCGGCAACGGGCCCTCGGCGTCGAGGAGGTCGGCGAGCGTGATGCCCCGGATCAGCTCCATCACGATCCAGGGGCGGCCCTCCTGCGTCGCCACGTCGTACACCGTCACCACATTGCGGTTCGCCACCCGGGCGGCCGCCCACGCCTCACGCTCCAGCCGGGCGTACAGCCGCTCCACGTCGCCGGCCGGCAGACCGGCGGGCGCGCGCACCTCCTTGACCGCGACCTCGCGCCGCAGCACCTCGTCGAGGGCCCGCCACACCGTGCCCATCCCGCCCTCGCCGAGCGGGGACAGCAGCCGGTAGCGGCCCGCGATCACACGTTCACCACCCGGTGATCCCGACACGGGAACCTCCCATCGCAGCTCCGGGAGTCATGTCCCGTCCGATTCGGTCCCGTCTGGTTTCTCCCCAAAAGTAGCTCAGCCGAATGCTGATGCCGCCCCCTTGAGCAGCAATCCGGCTCCGAGCAGCACGACGACCCCGGCGGAGACGAGGGGCAGCGCCCTGCGGGCCGCCGTCGCGAGCGGGTGCGCGGTCCAGCGCGGACGCCGCTCCAGCGCCTGCACGGCCCGCCCGCCCAGCCGTACGACGGCGATCCCGGCCGCGGTGAGGGTCAGCGCGAGCCCCGCCCCGTAGGCGACGACCAGCAGCAGTCCGAACCAGGCGTGCCCGAGCGCGGCCGCGCCGACCAGCACCACGACCGCGGAGGGGCTGGGCACGAGCCCGCCGGCGAAGCCGAGGAGGAGCGTGCCGCGCAGGGTGGGGGCGACGGGGTGCGAGTGGGTGAAGCCGTTGTGCGTGTGCGTGTGCGTGTCGCCGTGGGTGTGCCCGTGCGCGTGCCCGTGGCTGTGTCCGTGTCCGTGGCCGTGGTCGTGGCTGTGGCCGTGGCTGTGGCCGTGGCCGTGGTCGTGGCTGTGGTCGTGCGCGGGGGAGTGCGTGTGCTCTCCGTCGGAGGAGTGGGTGTGTTCCTCGTCGGGGGAGTGGGTGTGCTCCCCGTCCTCGGCGTGACGGTGCGCATGACCCGCGTGGCCGTGCGCACCGACGAGCACCGGGACCCGCTCCGGCGCCTTCCGGGGCCGGGCCGGCCGCGCCCGCGTGTGCCACGCCTTCCGCAGGAGGCTCACCCCCGCCCCCGTCACCAGTGCCCCGCTCGCGATGCCCAGCCAGGCGATCACCGAGGGCGCCGCCGCGGAACCGGCCGTGACGAGCAGGCCCAGGGCGACCACGCCGAGCGTGTGCGTGACGGTCACCGACGCGGCCAGCGGCAGGACGTGCTTCAGCCGTGCCCTGCCCCCGTGCGCCACGGCCGTCGCGGCCATCAGCGTCTTGCCGTGCCCCGGCGCGAGCGCGTGCATCGCGCCGAGCGCGACGGCGACGAACAGGGCCAGCACGGCGAAGCCGAACGTGAGGTCCTGCCGGGCCACCAGCGACTCCAGGGCCTGGGTGAACCGGTCGGCGCCGCGGGGCAGCACCGAGGCCGCGGGAGCCTGCGGCCGGTCCTCCGCCAGGGCGGGCCCGCCCGGCCGCACCGTCAGGGAGGCGGCCGAGGTGTCCGCCGGGGAGGACAGCAACTCCTTCGGGTACGTGCGCAGTTCGCTTGACATTGAGGTGCGCGGCACGTCCGACGCGGTGAGGGTGGTCCGGTCGCCCTGCGCGGTGACCTCCCGCCAGCCCGGCCCGGACGACGCGCCCGCCGCCCGGAAACCGACCGCGACGCTCTCGCCCTTCGGCAGCGGAGCCCTGAGCCGGCACTCCACCCGGACGGTGTCGAGCCCCGCCTGGCCGGGCAGCACGCGCGCGTGGCTCGCGGTCACGGAGAGGGCGGCCCTGCGGCCGTCCACCTCGACCTCGCTGTCCCGCGCGGCCGTGGCGCACCGCTCCCGGGCCCACCGTGCGATGCCCGTCCGTTCGATCTGCGGCCCGGCCTGCGTCGCCGGGATCTCCGCGAGGTCCTCGACATGGTCGATCCGCAGCTCGCCGGGGGCGACGACCAGACCGTCGTAACGGTTGACGGTGAAGTTGCCGAGAGGGTGCGCGTGCGCGCCGGCGGCCGGGACCAGCGCCAGCGCGCAGGCGGAGGTCAGGACGGCCGCGGCGGACGCGAGGGTGCGACGGAGGTTCACCGGGCCGCCTCCAGCGCCGCACGGGCCTCGCGGGCGCCGAGCGGCGAGAAGCCCCGGTTCAGCTTCAGGGCGGCCGCGAGATGCGCGCGGCCCTCCTTCGTATGGCCCGTGGCCAGTTCGATCACACCCCGGTGATGGAGGAAGGCGGCGTTGCGGTAGCCGGTCGCCGTGGCCCGGCGGGCGTACGGCAGGGCCTGTGCGTCACGGCCGTTGACATGCAGCGCCCACGCGAGGGCGTCCGCGGTGTGCACGGTGCGACGGCGGTCCCACTCGGCCCGGGCGGCGCGCAGGGCGGTGGCCCGGTCCCCGTGGTCGGCCGCGGCGAGCGCGGTGTCGAGATCGGCCTCGACGCCGCCCGCGCGGGCGAGGGCCGTCCAGGCGTCCACCAGGGCGTACTGCTCACGCGCCCGGTCCCGGTCGCCCCCGGCCTCGTACAGCTCGCCCAGCGCGACGAGCGGGCCGGGCAGCGGGGCCCTGGCGACGATCTGCTCCAGGCCCCTGACCGCGGCGGCGCGTTCCCCGGACGCCGCCTGGGCCCGGGCACGGCCCTCCAGCGCCGGGAGGTAGTCCTCGTCGGCGGCCAGGGCCCGCCCGAAGTGCCCCAGCGCGCTGTCGTACGCGCCCTGGCTCCAGTCGAGCTGGCCGAGCTGGGTGGCGACGTACGCGATGTCGCCGGGGGAGGTGGCCCCGGAGAGAGCCTGCTCCAGCACCCGGCGTGCCGTGCGGATGTCGCCCCGCAGTTCGTGCACATAGGCGTACCGCGTGAACACCGGGATCCCGGGCCTCCGTGCGTCGGCCGTGTCGGCGGCCCGCTCGGCCTCGGCGTACCGGCCGAGTTCGACGAGGGCGTCGATCCGGGTGCACAGGGCCCGTTCGCTGTAGGGGTTGCGGGCCAGAGCGCGGTCGGCGTCCGCGAGGGCCCGGGTGAAGTCGTGCCGTGCGGCGGCCAGCGCGGCCCGCGCGGCGAGCGCCTGGTCGTTGCCGGCCGAGAGCGCCAGCGACCGCTCGACGGCCTCCTCGGCCTTCGGGTACAGCGAGGGGTCGCCGTCGACCCTGGCCCGCTCGACGTAGGCGAGCGAGAGCGTGGACCAGCCGACGTAGTCCTTCGGCTGGCCGCGCAGATGGGCCTGGAGCGCCTCGATCCCCGCTCCGGGGCGGGCCGCGGCGGGCGCCGCGGCGGTACCGGCGTCCTGTCCCTCACGTACGGCCCCGAGGGCGACGGACCCGGCCGTCAGGGCGACGGCCAGCAGGACGGAACTGAGTCCGAGCTGGAGCTTGTTGGAGGACATCGCCCTCTCCTAGGTCGACGGGGCCCGACAGGGGACGGACGGGGGACGGACGGGGGACGGACGGGGGAACGAGGGGACTTCCCAGGGGCGCGGGAGGTGCGCGGACCGTCATGGACGGCCCGGCATGAGTACGGCCGCGCCCCCGGCGGCGCTCAGTACGCCCGGTTCCGGGCCCGCCGCCACCACATGAGGCCCCCGCCGATCAGCAGGACGCCCAGGGCTCCGGCACCGGCGGACGCGGTGATCAGCGCGGTGTCGGTGGAGCCGCCGGAGGTACCCGCGGGCTGGAGCGCGTCACCCAGCTGGCTGCGCACGTCGGCGTCGCCGGACGTGCCCTTGGCGAGCGGCCCGCGCGATCCCTCGGTGGGCAGCGCCACGTACGGGAACGACTTCTCGAACGCCTTGTCGTTCTTGTCGACCGCGTCACCGAGGTCGTTCTTCGCGCCGAGCAGTTCGCCCTCGACGACCTGCAGCGAGGCGTCGATCACGTCGTCGGTGAGCCGGCGGCCGTTGGGGAAGCCCGCGTTGTCGCCGTCGAGGACACCGAGCCGCTTGGGGCTGTGGGTCGGCGGGATCGACGTGTTGAGGCGCAGCATCTCGGACGGGGTGACGTGCGGCGGCTGGTTGAGGCCGTCGACCCCCTTGAGGAAGACGTCGACGAGGTCGTTGCGCGGCTCGGCGGGCGCCTTGATCTTGTAGATCGCCTCGATGAGCTTGGGCAGCTCGGGGTTGGTGACGTTCTTCAGGAACTTCCCGTCCTCCCAGGGCGAGCTCGCGTTGAAGGTGTCCTTGTCCCCGAGCGGGTTGACGACCTCGTTCACCAGCGGGTTGCCCAGACGGGAGACCTGGGTGAACTCGCCGTGCGCGTTCTTGCGCTGGGTGGTGGACCAGATGCCGACGACCGGCTGGTGCGCGGACTGCCGGAGCATGTGGTTCGGCACCTGGAGGGCGATGGAGTTGACGTTGTAGCCCTTGAGGGTGTCGTTGCCGACCTCGGAGAGGTTCCCTCCGTAGAGCAGGTCGAAGACGCGCAGGTCCAGGAAGAAGGGGTCGTCGGCCTGTCCGGCGAAGGACGTGGAGCCGCCCGCCAGCTTGTGGACCGCCTGCTTGCGCAGCTTGGCGTAGTCGGGCATGGACGCCTTGCCGACGTTGGACGGTGCGACCGGCACATCGTCGGCGATCTTCGTACGGGACTTCAGATGCTGCTTCTTCAGCCGCAGCAGCTCGATGTCGTAGGTCTGGGTGATGTTGAGGTCCGGGTCCTTGAGGCTGTCCACGGGGCCGGTGTTGTACAGGAACGTCCGCTTGTTCTTCACATGCGTCTTGAAGGTGAAGCGGTAGAGCAGATCGCCCTGCGCGTCACCGTCGTTGTCGATGTGGAGGTCGTACTGGGCGTCTTCGGCGAACGGGAAGAAGTTCGGGCCGCCGGCGGGCTCCTCGAAGGGGATCCAGTTGGCGACGATGGTGGTCGTGTCCGGCTTGTCCGGACTGACGAACGCGTACACGTCCGTGTTGTCGTACTGCGGCTGCCCCGAGATCAGCGGGGCCTCCCGGTGGCTGGAGGCGGCGGCCGCCCCCGGTTCCAGCACGGTCACGCCGGCGGCCGCGAGCCCCCCGGCGGCCAGCGCGCCGCATATGAGGGTCGCGACGCTCTTGCGCCGTGCCGCGTTCCTGGAGATACCTGTCATGCCGTCCGTCCTCCGTGCCGTCTTGCCTGACGACCGGGGATTCGGAACGGGGCGCGGACCGGATTGGTCGGACGGGAAAAAAATTTTCGGCCGGCCCGGAAACGTGAACACCCGCGTTTTTCCGGTCCTGATCCGTATCCCATCCGGAGGTGCGTTCGGTGCGAATGGCTGGTGTGACGGGACGGGGCCGGTGCGGCCGGCGAGAGGGGGAGCGGGTGGAGGCGGACGAGCTGCTGCTGCAGGTCGCCAGGGGCGATCAGCGGGCGTTCGAGGCGCTGTACGAGCTGGTGTCGGGACCGGTGTTCGGGCTGGTCCGGCGCGTGGTGCGGGATCCGGCCCAGTCCGAGGAGGTGTCCCAGGAGGTGCTGCTCGAACTCTGGCGCTCCGCCGCCCGGTTCGACCCGGCCCGGGGCAGCGCCCTGGCCTGGGTGCTCACCCTCGCCCACCGGCGTGCCGTCGACCGGGTGCGCAGCGCCCGCGCGGCGGGCGAACGGGAGCAGCGCGAGGCCATGCGCTCCGGCTCGCCCGCCTTCGACCAGGTCACCGAGGAGGTGGAGGCCGGGCTGGAGCGCGAGTGGGTGCGCCGCTGTCTGGACCGGCTGACCGCCCTCCAGCGTCAGTCCGTCACCCTCGCCTACTACGACGGCTACACCTACCGTGAGGTCGCCGAGCGGCTGAAGCTGCCGCTGGGCACGGTGAAGACACGGATGCGCGACGGCCTGACCCGGCTGCGCGAGTGCCTGGGAGGCGCCGCATGAGCCTGCTCGACCGTCTGCTGCGCCGCGGGGATGTGCACTCGCTGGCCGCGCCGTACGCCCTGGACGCGCTGGACCCACAGGAACGCCGCCGTTTCGAGCGGCATCTGGAGGGCTGCGACCGCTGCATCGCGGAGGTGCGTGCCCTGTCCGAGGACGCCGTCCGGCTCGCCTGGTCCACGGCGGCGGCGCCGCCCGCCGCCCTGCGCGACCGGGTCCTGACCGCCGTACGCGCCACCGCCCAGGAGGCCGCGGGCCCGGCACCGGAACGCGGCCGGCGGCTGCCCGACCATGTCTGGGGCACGGCGCCGCCGCCGTCGCGCGTCCGTGCGCCCCGTCCGCGCCCCCTGCTGATGCCGTTCGCCACCGTGACGGCCGCCGCCGCGCTCGTCGTCGCCGCGCTGTTCGCCGTCCAGGCGGACCGCACCGAGGGCCAGTTGGCCGCCGAGCGCGACCGGGCACGTGAGATCGCCCACGTTCTCGCCGCGCCCGACGTGCGGACGGCCGCCTCGCGGGACCCCGGCGGCCGCAGTATCGGAGTGATCGCTTCCGCCTCCGAGGGGCGCGCGGTGGTGACCCTGAGCGGATACGGCGATCCGCCGGGCGACCGCGTACACCAACTGTGGCTCATGCGCCCCGATGCGCGGCCCCGCTCCCTGGGCCTGTTCGACCCCGACACGCCCCTGGTCGCGGACGGTCTCGACCCGTCCTCGACCTCACTCGCTGTAACCGTCGAGCCGGGCGGCGGCTCACCTCAGCCCACTGGTCAGCCGGTTGTCCAACTCGCCCTGGAATCGGTTGGATTCGGAGAGTGATCGGCGAGGAGTCGTCAACACCCTTACGGGGAAGGTGAATCCTGTGGCCTCGATACACACGTGCCCAATAAGGACGATAGGGTTACCCTGCCCGTGAGCCGGGTGGACTCGTACGGGTGGGGAGTGACATGGAACAGATAACTGTGCGCAGGGCAAGGGTCCCTGCGATCACCTGCGGGAGCAGCGCGACCAGCTCCCGTCTGGACCGACATCTCTCGGTGCTGGGGGGTCCCGCCGTGCCGCAGCAGAAGGCCGCGGAGGCGACCTCGCTGATGCTGGAACTGACCGCGCGTGACCGTACACGTCACAGCGGCCAGGGCGCCCGGATGCGGCGCGTCTCCCTGTTCGCGCCGCTGCGCCGTCTGCGCCGCTCGCTGTTCGGCGGTCACTGAGCCGTCACCGGCATACCCCGGGGTCACTCCCCGGGGGCCGTGTTCAGGCTGCCACGCCGTCCCGGCGCAGCGCTGCGATCTCGTCGTCCGTCATCCCCGCGGCGCGCAGCACCGCCTCGGTGTGCCGGCCGAGCGCGGGGACGTCCCCCATTCGCGCCTCGCCCCCACCCGGCAGCGTGATCGGCGGCAGCAGCGCGCGCAGCGGGCCCACCGGCGAACCCACCTCACGCCACCGCCGCCGCGCCGCCAGCTGCGGATGCTCCGCCACCTCGGACAGGTCCCTCAGCCGTGCGCAGGCGATGCCCGCGCCCTCCAGCCGGGCCATCGCCTCGTCCGTGCCCAGCACCCCCAGCGCCCGCGCCACCAGCGCGTCCGTGTGCTCCCGGTTCGCCACCCGCGCGGCGTTCGTCGCGAACCGCGGGTCGGTGCCGTACCCGGCGCCGCCGAGCACCTGCCCGGCCAGCCGCCTCCACTCGCGGTCGTTCTGCACCGACAGCAGCACCCGCCCCCCGTCGGCCGTCGCATAGGCGTCGTAGGGGGCGATGACGGCGTGCGCGAGGCCGGTGCGCGCCGGGGGAGTGCCGTCGTGGATCGTGTGATGCAGCGGATGGCCCATCCACTCGGTCAGCGCCTCCAGCATCGACACCTCCACCGGCCCGCCGCGTCCGGTCGTGCCGCGCCGCACCAGTGCCGCGAGTACTCCCGAGAAGGCGTACATGGCCGCCGCGATGTCGGCCGCGGGGATGCCCGCCTTCACCGGCTGCTCCGGTGTCCCGGTCACCGACACCAGCCCCGCCTCGCACTGCACGAGCATGTCGTAGGCCCGCTTGTCCGCGTACGGCCCCGACGGGCCGTAGCCGGAGATGTCCACCGCGATCAGCCGCGGGTGCGCGGCGCACAGCGTGGCCGCGTCCAGGCCGAGCCGGGCGGCCGCGCCCTGGGCGAGGTTCTGCACGAACACGTCCGCGTCCGCGATCAGCCGCTTCACGACCGCCAGCCCCCGCGGGTCCTTCAGGTCCAGCGCGACCGACTCCTTGCCCCGGTTGCACCACACGAAGTGCGAGGCCAGGCCCTGTGCGGCGGTGTCGTAGCCACGGGCGAAGTCGCCGCCGTCGACCCTCTCCACCTTGATCACCCGGGCGCCGAGGTCGGCGAGCTGGCGGGTGGCGAAGGGGGCCGCGACGGCCTGTTCGACGGCGACGACGGTGATGCCGTCCAGGGGCAGGGGGAGTCGGTCCATGGAGTGGATCATCGCCCCTGGGCGGCGTCCGTGTCAGTGGCGGTCAGTGAACCGCGTGTGTGAACCGGCGCACGGCGAGCGGCGCGCACACCACGAGCAGCACCCCGCACCAGGCCAGCGACCCGGCGACCGGGTGGGCCACCGGCCAGGCGGCCCCCTCGGGCACGGGCGCGTTGCCGAACAGGTCGCGCAGGGCGGTGGTCACCGCGCTGATCGGGTTCCACTCGGCGACCGTGCGCAGCCAGCCGGGCATGCCGTCGGCGGGGATGTAGGCGCTGGACAGCAGCGGCAGCACGAAGGTCATGCTGGCCAGCTGCCCGCCCGTCTCCTCGTCGCGGGTCAGCATCCCGAGCAGGATCCCGGCCCAGGTCGCCGCGAACCGGAAGAGCATCAGCAGCCCGATCGCCCCGGCCGCCCCGAGGGCCGAGCCCTCGACCCGCCAGCCCACCGCGAGTCCCACCAGCAGCAGCGGTACCGTGCCGGCCGCGGTGACCACCAGGTCGGCGGCCGCCTGTCCGAGCGGCACCGCGGCCCGGCTCACCGGCATCGTGCGGAAGCGGTCCGTCACGCCGCGGTGGGTGTCCTGGGCGGCCTGGAGCATGCCGGTGGTCAGACCGCCGGCGGCCGTCGCGACCAGCAGGCCCGGCACCAGGAAGGAGCGGTACTCCTGCCCGGGCATGGCGACCGCGCTGCCGAAGACGTACCCGAAGAACAGCAGCATCGTGATCGGGGCGGTCTGGGTGAGCACCACCAGCCCCGGGTTGTTGCGGATCCGCCGCAGCTGCCGGCCCAGCATCGCGGTGCCGTCGTACGCCAACGCGCTCATGCCGCACGCTCCTCGTGGCCGGGACGGGCGCCGGTCAGGCGCAGGAAGACGTCGTCGAGGGTCGGCGGCCGCAGGCTCGCGTCGAGCAACGGCACGCCCGCCGCGTCGAGTTCGCGCACCAGCCGGGGCAGCGTGAGGGTGGTGTCACGGGTGATCGCGCCGACGGCGCGGCGGCCGTGGTCGAGCACCGGCTCGCTGCCGGTGAGCCGGTCCAGCACCGCGGCGGCCCCGGCCATCGCCTCGGGCGCGGTCACCACGGCCTCGGCGTACGTGCCGACGGCGGACTTCAGCTCCGCGGGCGACCCGGTGTGCGCGACCCGGCCCCGTTCCACCAGCACGACGTCGTCGGCGAGCCGGTCGGCCTCCTCCAGGTACTGCGTGGTCAGCAGCACGGTCGTGCCCTCGGCCGCCAGATCGCGCACGGCGTCCCAGATCCGGTTGCGGCTCGCCGGGTCGAGGCCCGTGGTCGGCTCGTCCAGGAACAGCACCTCGGGACGCCTCACGAGGCTCGCCGCGAGGTCGAGCCGGCGGCGCATGCCGCCCGAGTAGGTGCTCGCGGCCCGGCCGGCGGCCTCGGCGAGGCCGAACCGCTCCAGCAGCGCGTCGGCCGCCGCGTTCGGGCCGCGCACCCGGTGCAGCCGGGCGAACAGCCGCAGGTTCTCCCGCCCGGTCAGATCGCCGTCGACCGAGGCGTACTGCCCCGTGACCCCGATGCGCTCGCGGACGGCGGCCGCCTCCCGCACCAGGTCGTGCCCGGCGATCCTGGCCGAGCCGGCGTCCGGCCGGAGCAGTGTGGTCAGCAGCCGTACGGCCGTCGTCTTGCCCGCGCCGTTGGGGCCGAGCATCCCGCAGACCGTGCCCGCCGCCACCGCCAGGTCCAGCCCCCGCAGGGCGTGGACAGCGCCGAAGCGCTTCTCCAGACCTTCACTAAGTACACCGTACGTAGAAGTCATGGCCTGACCATAGCGCACTACGTACGGCGTACGTAACTACGATGGTGGGCGAGGTGATGACCGATGGCGGGCCGAGCGGCCGAACCCCATGTGATCTGGACGCGGCCCGAACGCACGGGCCGGGGGCCCAGGCCCGCGTACTCCCGCGCGGACATCACCGCAGCGGCGGTGCGTCTCGCCGACGCCGAGGGCCTGGACGCGGTGTCCATGCGGCGCGTCGCCGCCGAGCTGGGCTGCGGCACGATGTCGCTGTACAACTACGTGCCGCGCAAGGAAGACCTGTTCGAGCTGATGATGGACGCGGCGGCGGGCGAGCACGAGCTCGCCGAGCCGACGGGCGACTGGCGGGCGGACACGCTGCGCATGGCCCGGCAGGGACGGGCCCTGGTGCACCGGCACCCCTGGATGATCCGGCTGATCTCCGGCGTCCACGGCTTCTCGCCCAACGCGCTGCGGTACCTGGAGTGGTCCCTGGCCTGTCTCGACCCGCTGGACGCGTCCCACGCCACGAAGGTCGAGCTGATCGCCATGGTCAACGGGGTGGTGGCCACGTCCGTCGCCAACGAACTGGCCGTCGCCGAGCGGGCGCGGACGCTGCCGTGGTCGGTCGAGCAGGAGGCCGGGGTGCGCTCCGCGTACGTGGGCGGGCAGCTCGCGAGCGGGGAGTTCCCCCGGCTGGCCGCGGCGTTCGCGGAGGGCGGGGTGGGGCCGGTGGACCTGGAGGAGGTCTTCGAGCGGGTCGTGGGGAGGGTGCTGGACGCGTACGCGCCGCGTTCCTGACCGTCTCGTGCGCCGGTCCCGGTGTGCCGCGGCCGTGCGCGCCGTCGCCCGCGCGCCTTCGGGACGTCGCCCGCGCGCCTTCGGGACGTCGTCCCGCGGACGGGTGCCGGACGGCCGCGCTCCGCGGGGGGCGCAGGTGCGTTCTGCGGCTCCCCGCCGTACGGGGTCGCCCGTGTCCGTGCGGCGGGGCCGTATACCGGTACGGTCCCGCGCCGGCTGCGGCCCCGCACGCCTTCTGGGGTGCCTCAGATCAGGGTGAACTGGCCGCCGGGGCCTTCTTCCTCGTGGTCCAGCACCGAGGCCGGCAGACGGGCCGCGTCCGGGGGCGGCAGGACGGACGCCCGCCTCAGATCCCTCGCCGTGACCGGGGACTTCGGCTCCTCCCGTACGGGCTCCAGTTCCGCCAGGAGCGCCAGTACGGTGATCAGCTCCAGCATCTCCGACGTCCAGGTCTGCGGCCAGGTCCGCGGGCGGACGGCCTCCAGGGTGCCCGGCGGGGCCTCGGCGGTCCGCGCGGCGAACCAGGACTCCAGGACCCGCACCCCGTCCGACGCGAAGTCCCATGCCGCGGGCGGTACGGGGGAGACCCGGCCCTCGTCGAGATGCAGGGTCTCCTCGTCGCGGTCGTAGCGCAGTGAGAGCGGCCGGGGCGGCAGGGGCGCGCGGACGTAGGGGCGGCGGCCGCCGGGGAGCCGGGGGCGCTCGCCGTCGCGGCGCATCAGCCAGAGCATGCGCCGGCCCGTCCGCACGCCCGAGGCCCAGGCCGCGGCGTCGCCGGTGAGCGGCACCGTCAGATCGGGGCGGGCCGCGGCCACGATCCAGGCGAGCACGTCCTGCGGGGCGACGGCCGCACCGAGCAGGCCCGTCAGATGGTCCGTGAGGCCCGGGGCGAGGTTGGGCTCCCCGGCGCCGGGCCGGCGGTACAGGGGACGGACCCGTCCGCGCCGGGTGAACGGCGGCAGGGAGGTGGCCAGCAGGGGAAGGCCCGAGGCGCCGGGCGTCTCGACGACGAAGATCTGGTGCTCGTCGGCCACCCGCCACAGCTCGGGGCGGGCCGCGTCGATCAGCCGGTGGTCGGGGATCAGCCACTGCTCGTCGAACGGGGCGTGCAGGACCCTCACGGGTTCCGGGCAGGGGCCGGTGGCCCGCGCCAGCCTCTCCGTGCCCCCGGACCGGCCGGGCAGCTGGGCGACGGCCGTGTCCAGGGTGCGTGAGCGGGTCGGTGCGAACAGCGCCGCGCGTCCGGCGCCCTCGGCCCGCAGCAGCGCGGCCCACCGGGCCTTCAGCGACGCCGGATCCGGCGCCATGGGCCAGGCCCGGCCCAGCCTCGGTGGTGCGACGGACCACGGCATGAGGTCCGCGAGCGGCGGAGCGTCGTCGTTCGTCACGCCCGGCATGGTACGACGGGCCGCCGCGGCGCGGGTCAGGTGGCGTCCAGCGTCACCGTGAAGGAGAAGCGGTCGCCCCGGTAGTGGATGACGACCACGTCCAGCACGCGCCCCGCGGTGTCGTAGGTGACACCCGTGTAGTGCAGGATCGGGCTCAGCAGCGGCACTTCGAGCAGCCGGGCCGTCTCGGGGTCGGCGAGACGGGCCTCTACCGTGTCGGTGATCCTGCTGATGTCCGCCCCGACCACGTCCCGCAGCACCTTGGTCATCGGCCAGCGCACCAGATCGGCGGGATCGATGCGCTCGGCCAGCTCGGGACGGACGTAGTTGCGGGCGTGGTTGGTCGGTTCGCCCGTCTTCTCGTCGCTGCGCAGCCGGTGGTACGCCGTCACCTCCGCCAGGTCCGGGAAGTGCTCGGCGAGTTCGGCCGGCGGCGCGGTCCGGCCGTGCTCCAGCAGTTCGGTGGTCATCCCGGACTGCTGGGCCACGATCGCGTCGACCGAGCCCAGCAGCCGTACCGGGGCGCCCCGCTTGACCCCCGGCTCGATGAACGTGCCCCGCCGCCGGTGCCGGCTGATCAGGCCCTCGTCCTCCAGCTCCTTCAGCGCCTGCCGCATGGTCAGCACACTCACGCCGTAGTGCCCGGCCAGCTGCTCCTCGGTGGGCAGCCGCAGCGGGTCCTGCGGCGAGCGGCCCAGTATCGAGGCGCGCAGCGACTGCGACACCTGGTACCAGAGCGGCAGCTTGCGGTTGAGGACGACGGAGTCGGGGGCGAAGGAGGTCACGGGGTCATCCGTACCCTTTCGGGAATCTTCCGTGCAACCGGTGGGCCGTCCCCGGCGCACGGCGGACCGGAGGCGGACCCGCCCGTCACACCGGGCGGAAGTGCCGCTCCATGCCCTGCCACACGTCGTCGTAGTGCGGCTGGAGGTGCTCCGCGCGGGCCGCGTGCGGGGTCAGGGTGAGCGGCCAGCGCGTCTCGAACATGAACGCCAGACCGTCGTCGATCTTCTGCGGCCTCAGCTCGGCCGCGCTCGCCCGGTCGAACGTCTCGCGGTCCGGTCCGTGCGCCGACATCATGGTGTGCAGCGAGCCGCCGCCGGGCACGAACCCGCCCTTCCCGGCCGTCTTCGCGTCGTACGCGCCCTCGATCAGGCCCATGTACTCGCTCATCACGTTGCGGTGGAAGTACGGCGGCCGGAAGGTGTCCTCGCCGACCAGCCAGCGTGGCGCGAAGACGACGAAGTCGACGCCCGCGAGCCCCGGGGTGTCGGACGGCGAGGTCAGCACCGTGAAGATCGAGGGGTCCGGGTGGTCGTAGGAGATCGTGCCGATCACATTGAAGCGGCGCAGGTCGTAGACGTACGGCACATAGTTGCCGTGCCAGGCGACGACGTCGAGCGGGGAGTGGTCGTACGTCGCCCGCCAGAGGTTGCCGCAGTACTTGTTCACCACCTCCACCGGGCCCTCGACGTCCTCGTACGCGGCCACGGGCGCACGGAAGTCGCGGGCGTTCGCCAGGCCGTTGGCGCCGATCGGGCCGAGGTCGGGCAGGCGGAACATGGCGCCGTAGTTCTCGCAGACGTAGCCGCGGGCGGTCTCGTCGAGCAGCTCCACCCGGAAGCGGACACCGCGCGGGATCAGGGCGACATGGCCCGGCTCGGCGTGCAGCAGACCGAACTCGGTGCGCAGCAGCAGGCCGCCGCGCTCCGGGACGATCAGCAGCTCGCCGTCCGCGTCGCTGAAGACCCGGTCCATGTCGGCGTTGGCGTGGTAGAGGTGCACGGCCATGCCGGCGCGCTGGGCGGCGTCGCCGTTGCCGCCGAGCGTCCACAGGCCCGCCAGGAAGTCGGTGCGCTCGTCGGGCTCCGGCAGCGGGTCCCAGCGCAGCCGGTTGGGATCCGGGACGGTCTGGGTGAACGGACCGGTGCGCAGACTGCCGTTGCCCGTGCGGGTGAACGCCGGGTGCGCGGCCGAGGGGTGGATCCGGTACAGCCACGAGCGGCGGTTGTGGGCCCTCGGCTCGGTGAACGCCGTACCGCTGAGCTGTTCCGCGTACAGGCCGAGCGGGGCCCGCTGCGGTGAGTTGCGGCCCTCGGGCAGTGCGCCCGGCACGGCCTCCGAGCTGTGCTCGTTGCCGAAACCGGAGAGATAGGACAGCCCCTCGGCCGTCTTCCGCGCGTCCGCGCTCATGCTCGCTGCTCCCTGCCGTCCGATGCCGCATCCGACTGATTCCTATGGTTCACCGTAGGATTGGCTCGCCCCGGGCGCAAGAGGGCCGCGCGATCCCGCGGGGCCGCCCGGTGGCCCCGTGGTCCTCCCGAGGTCCCCTCCTCCTCCTTCGTGGGGACGACGGGAACCAGACTCCAGGGGGATTCGGGGCGCCGGACCCGCGTTCTACGCTCGCGGACATGCCATGGACACGGAGATCCCTCACCACGCTCGCCCTCTGTGTCCTGCTGCTGACCGGATCCGCAGGCTGCCGCGGCGGCGACGCCGGGAGTCCCGGGAGTGCCAGGAGTGCCGGAGGCGTCGGAAGTGCCGGCGACGCGAGGAACGGCGCGTCGCCCTCGCCGGTCGGCAAGGTGCTGGACGACCGGGACGAACAGGGGCGGGCCTATCGCGAGGTGGACGAGGAGGACGCCCCCGAGGTCGGCATCGAGGTCGAACCGGACACCTCGGGCGGCTGGGACGTCCGCCTGGCGCTGCGCAACTTCCGCTTCTCGCCGCCCGGAGCGCCCGACCGGGCGGCGCCCGGACGCGGCTTCGCCTGTCTCTACCTGGACGGCCGGCTCGTCACCGAGCTGCGCGAACCCGGCCACCGGCTGGCCGCCCGGTTCGTCCCCCGGGGCACCCACCAGCTCACCGCCCGGCTCTACGCCGACGACGCCACCGTCTGGGCGGTCGACGGCGAACCCGTCGAGCGCACCGCCGACATCACCGCCTCGGGAGCCGAGTCGCCGTCGGGGGCCGGGGTGCCGTCGGGGGCCGGGGTGCCGTCGGACGGTGCGGCCCCGTCGGCCGGCGCCGCCCCGGCCGACGGCGCGACGCCGGCCACCGGGCGGCCGAGTCGAACGGCCGTTCCGCCGCGTACTGAGGGGCGTGGTTCACCCGACCCCGGCGGAAAGGCATCATGAAGCCCGTGTCCCAAGCGACCTCGCTCCGCCGCGCCCCGGTCCAGCGGCGCAGCGCCGAACGGCTGACCCGGATCCTCGACGCGTGCGCCGATCTCCTCGACGAGGTCGGCTACGACGCCCTGAGCACCCGCGCGGTGGCGCTGCGCGCCGGTGTGCCCATCGGCTCGGTCTACCGCTTCTTCGGCAACAAACGGGCCATGGCCGACGCCCTCGCCCAACGCAACCTCGACCGTTTCGCCGAGCGCGTCCGCGAGCGCCTGTACGGCAGCCGGGGCGGCGACTGGCGGACGGCCGTGGACGCCCTGCTCGACGAGTACCTGACCATGAAGCGCACCGCGCCCGGCTTCTCCCTCGTCGACTTCGGCAACCAGATCCCGGTCGGCTCCCGTGACGCCGAACCCAACCACCGCGTCGCCGACCGCCTCACCGAGATGCTCGCCGGCCACCTCTCCCGCGAGCCGGACGAGGACATGCGGCGCAGCTTCCTGATCGCCGTGGAGACCGCCGACACCCTCGTCCACCTGGCCTTCCGGGTCGACCCCGAGGGCGACGAGAAGATCATCGCGGAGATGCGGCAACTGCTGCGTGCCTATCTCTCCCGTGTACTGGACTGACCTGCGCGCGGAGCCGGTTCGGGCGTCGGGCTGTCCTGATGCCGGGCCGCCCTGTGCGCCGGACCGTCCCTGATGCCGGGCCGCCTTGTGCGCCGGACCGTCCCGGGTGCCGGGCCGTCCCGGGTGTCGGGCTGACCTGCGTGTCGGGCCGTCCCGGGTGTCGGGACCGTCCCGGGTGTCGGGCCGATTCGGGCGTGGGCTGTCCTGCGGGTGTCGGGCTGACCTGTGTGCCGGGTCGTCCCGGGTGTCGGGACCGTCCCGGGTGTCGGGCCGATTCGGGCGTGGGCTGTCCTGCGGGTGTCGGGCTGACCTGCGTGTCGGGCCGTCCCGGGTGTCGGGTCGTCCCGGGCATGGAGCTGTCCTGGGTATCGGGCTGACTTGTGTGCCGGATCGTCCCGGGTGTCGGCCGTCCCGGGTGTCGGATCGGCCCGTGTGCCTGACCGGCCGGCCGGGATCCGGTGTCCCGGCCGTGGCCGGAGGGTTCGTCCTCGTCCGCCTCGGCGGCAGCCGGGGGCTCCCCTCCATGCCTACCGGTCGGTATGCTCGGCGGCAGTCCGTGCGCCACCGCTGCCGCCGGCGCGGCATGTGCGTGCCCACCGCCCGGCCGCGGCCCCGTGCGCGCAGCCGCGACCCCTTCCGGGAGGACCCGTGTCCCGCACCGCCCTGCGAATCTGCCCTCTGTGCGAGGCCACCTGCGGGCTGACCCTCACGATCGACGGAACCCGGGTCACCGGGGCCCGCGGTGACCGCGAGGACGTCTTCAGCCACGGCTTCGTCTGCCCCAAGGGCGCCTCCTTCGGCGCCGTCGACGGCGACCCCGACCGACTGCGCACCCCCTTGGTGCGCCGCGACGGCGAACTGCGCGAGGCCACCTGGGAGGAGGCGTTCGACGCGGTCGCCGCCGGACTGCGCCCGGTCGTCGAACGCCACGGCCCGCACGCGGTCGGCGTCGTGCTCGGCAACCCCAACGTGCACACCATGGCCGGCGCCCTCTACCCGCCCGTCCTGCTGGCAGCCCTCAGCACCCGCAGCCTGTTCACCGCCTCCACGGTCGACCAGATGCCCAAGCACGTCTCCAGCGGACTGCTCTTCGGCGACGCCAACGCCATCCCCGTCCCCGACCTGGACCACACCGACCACCTCCTCCTGATCGGCGCCAACCCTCTGGAGTCCAACGGCAGTCTGTGCACCGCCCCCGACTTCCCCGGCAAGCTCAAGGCCCTCAGGGCGCGCGGCGGCACCCTCACCGTCGTCGACCCCCGCCGCACCCGCACCGCCCGGCTCGCGGACCGGCATCTCGCGATCCGGCCCGGCACGGACGCCCTGCTGCTCGCCGCGATGGCCCAGGTGCTGTTCGAGGAGGACCTCGCGGACCCCGGCGAGCTGACGCCCCTGCTCCAGGGACTCGGCGAACTCAGGCACGCCGTCGAGGACTTCACCCCCGAGGCCGTCTCGGAGGCGTGCGACGTCGAGGCCGCGGTCATCCGCGAACTCGCCCGCGAGCTCGCCGCCGCGCCCACCGCCGCCGTCTACGCCCGCATCGGCAGTTGCACCGTCGCCCACGGCACCCTGGCCAGCTGGCTCGTGGACGTCCTCAACATCCTCACCGGCAATCTGGACCGCCCCGGCGGAGCCCTCTTCCCGCAGGCCGCCACCGACCGCACCCCCCGCCCCGCCGGCCCCGGCCGCGGGTTCGCGCTCGGCCGCTGGCACTCCCGGGTGAGCGGACACCCCGAGGCCAAGGGCGAACTGCCGTTGTCCGCCCTCGCCGAGGAGATCGACACCGCGACCGGGGACGGCGTACCGGTCCGCGCGCTGATCGCCGTCGCCGCGAACCCGGTGCTCTCCGCACCCGACGGCGACCGCCTCGACAAGGCCCTGGACTCACTGGACTTCATGGTCAGTGTCGACCCCTACCTCAACGAGACCTCCCGGCACGCCCATGTCGTCCTGCCGCCGCCCCCGCCCTCCCAGAGCCCGCACCACGACTTCGCCTTCAACACCCTCGCCGTGCGCAACCAGGTCCGCTACACCCGCCCCGCCGTCCCGCTGGAGGACGGCCGCATGGCCGAGACCGAGATCCTCGCCCGGCTGGTCCTCGCCGCGACCGGCATGCACGGCGCCGACCCCTCGGCGGTGGACACGCTCGTCGTCGACCAGACCCTCGGCAGGGCGGTGAAGGAACCCCACTCCCCGGTGCACGGCCGCGACCCCCGTGAGCTGGCCGCGCGGCTCGGCGGCGACACGGGCCCCGAACGCCGGCTCGACATGATGCTGCGCCTCGGCCCCTACGGCGACGGCTTCGGCGCGGAGCCGGACGGGCTGACCCTGGAGCGGCTGCTGGCCCGTCCGCACGGCATCGACCTCGGCCCGCTGCGCCCGCGCCTGCCGCAGCCGCTGAAGACCGCGAGCGGCAAGGTCGAGCTGCTGCCCGCCCCGATCGCCGCCGACCTCCCGCGGCTGCGGCAGGCCATGGCCGAACGGCCCGCCGGGCTGCTCCTGGTCGGCCGCCGTCATCTGCGCTCGAACAACAGCTGGATGCACAACGTGCCCGCCCTCACCGGCGGCACCAACCGCTGCACCCTCCAGCTGCACCCCGAGGACGCCGAACGGCTCGGCGTCCTCGACGGGGCGGACGTACGCGTGAAGGGCGCCGGCGGAGAGGTGACCGTGGCGGCCGAGGTCACGGACGCGGTGCGGCGGGGCGTCGTCAGCCTCCCGCACGGCTGGGGCCACGACCGTCCCGGGACCCGGCTGCACCACGCCGCGAAGGACCCCGGCGTCAACGTCAACCAGCTCCTCGACGGCACCCTGCTGGACCCCCTGTCGGGCAACGCCGTCCTCAACGGGGTGCCGGTGGAGGTGGCCGCCCTGGTGTCCCTGTGAGCTGCGCAGAGCTGTGACCAGCAGTTTTGCTCTTATTGCTCGCAGGCCGACGTCTTGCTGACGCCGATGTACGGCACCTAACGTCGCTCGCACCGCCGGCCCTGGTGGGAGTTCAAGGGCGAACGTTAGGTGTCCACTCATGCTGACCATCCTCGGCTTCGCCATGATCGCGACCTTCCTGGTCCTGATCATGATGAAGAAGATGTCGCCCATCGCGGCGCTCGTGCTGATCCCCGCGCTGTTCTGCGTGTTCGTCGGCAAGGGCGCCGAGCTGGGCGACTACGTCATCGACGGCGTCTCCAGCCTCGCGCCGACCGCCGCGATGCTCATGTTCGCGATCGTCTACTTCGGCGTGATGATCGACGTCGGCCTGTTCGATCCGATCGTGCGGGCGATCCTGAAGTTCGCCAAGGCCGACCCGATGCGGATCGTCGTCGGCACGGCCCTGCTCGCCGCGATCGTCTCGCTGGACGGTGACGGCTCCACCACCTTCATGATCACCGTCTCGGCGATGTACCCGCTGTACAAGCGCCTGAAGATGAGCCTGGTCGTCATGACCGGTGTCGCCGCCATGGCCAACGGCGTCATGAACACCCTGCCCTGGGGCGGCCCCACCGCCCGCGCGGCCACCGCGCTGAAGGTCGACGCCAGCGACATCTTCGTCCCGATGATCCCGGCCCTCGCCGTCGGCCTGCTGTTCGTGATCGCCCTCTCGTACGTCCTCGGCCGGCGCGAGCGCAGGCGGCTCGGGACGCTGACGCTGGACGAGGTGCTGGAGGAGGAGACCGTGCTGGTGGGCGCGGGTTCCGGGTCCGGCGGGACCGAGGCGCGTTCCGGTGCGGGTGCGGGTGCGGGTGCGGGTGCGGGTGCGGGAGTCGGGACCGAGGACGGGACCGAGGACGGCTTCCAGGGCCTGGACCCCGACCGCCCCACCCTGCGCCCCCGGCTCCTGTGGTTCAACGCCCTGCTCACGGTCACCCTGCTCACCGCCATGATCATGGAGTGGCTGCCGATCCCGGTGCTGTTCCTGCTCGGCGCCGCCCTCGCGCTCACCGTCAACTTCCCCCGCATCCCCGACCAGAGGGCCCGGCTGGCCGCCCACGCCGACAACGTCCTCAACGTCTCCGGCATGGTCTTCGCCGCCGCCGTCTTCACCGGGGTGCTCCAGGGCACCGGCATGGTCGACCACATGGCCGAGTGGCTGGTCGGCATCATCCCGGACGGCATGGGCCCGCACATGGCCCTCGTCACCGGCCTGCTGAGCCTGCCGCTGACCTACTTCATGTCCAACGACGGTTTCTACTTCGGTGTCCTGCCGGTCCTCGCCGAGGCGGGAGCGGCGCACGGTGTGACCCCGCTGGAGATGGCCCGCGCCTCCATCGTCGGCCAGCCGCTGCACATGTCCAGCCCGCTGGTGCCGGCCGTGTACGTCCTGGTCGGCATGGCGAAGGTCGAGTTCGGCGACCACACCCGGTTCGTCGTGAAGTGGGCGGCCGCCACCTGTCTGGTGATCCTCGCCGCCGCCCTGCTGTTCGGCATCGTCTGACCCTCCCAGGAAGGGAACCGACCATGAGGCCCGGTGGGAACCGCGGCTGGCTGCTCCGCCTCGTCATCGCCTTCGGCTTCGCGCAGGGGGCGGTGTCGATGGCCCGGCCCGCCGTGTCCTACCGGGCCCTCGGGCTGGGCGCGGACGAGACGGCGATCGGTGTGATCGCGGGCGTCTACGCCCTGCTGCCGCTGTTCGCGGCCGTCCCGCTGGGCCGCCGCACCGACCACGGCCGCTGCGCGCCCCTGCTGCCGGCCGGCGTGGTGCTCATCTCCGGCGGCTGCGTGCTCGGCGCTCTGGCGGACTCGCCGGGGACGATGGCCGTCTGGAGCGGAGTGACGGGGCTCGGCCATCTCTCCTTCGTCATCGGCGCCCAGTCCCTGGTCGCCCGGCAGTCCGCGCCGCACGAACAGGACCGCAACTTCGGCCACTTCACCATCGGCGCCTCCCTCGGCCAGCTCGTCGGCCCCGTCGCGGCCGGCGCGCTGATCGGCGGCCGCGACATGGCGGGCACCAGCGCGCTGGCGCTGCTCGTCGCGGGGGCGGGCGCCGCGGCCGCGTTCGCCTCGCTGTGGCGCATCGAGCACCGTACGACGGCGTCCGCGCCCCGGTCCGCCCCGGGCGGACGGGTCCCGGTCCAGCGCATCCTGCGCACCAGGGGCGTACCGGCCGGCATCCTGATCAGCCTCTCCGTGCTGTCCGCGACCGACGTCCTCACCGCCTATCTGCCGGTGGTCGGTGAGCACCGGGGCATCGCCCCGCCGGTGATCGGGCTGCTGCTCGGTCTGCGTGCCGCCGCCACGATCGCCTGCCGACTGGTGCTCACGCCCCTGCTGCGGCTGCTGGGCCGCACCGCGCTGCTCACGGCGACCTGCCTGTCGGCCGCGGTGCTGTGCGCCGGGGTCGCGCTGCCGGTGCCGGTGTGGGCGCTGGCCGTGATGCTGGCGGTGCTGGGCTTCTGCCTCGGGGTCGGCCAGCCGCTGTCCATGACGACGGTCGTCCGGGCCGCCCCCGACGGGGCCCGCTCCACCGCCCTGGCCCTCCGCCTGACCGGCAACCGTCTCGGCCAGGTCGCCGCCCCCGCCGCGGCCGGTCTGGTCGCCGGAGCCGCGGGCGTGGCGGCGCCGTTCGTGATGCTCGGGGCGCTGCTGCTGCTCTCCTCGGGCGTCGCCCTGCGCTCTCCGGCGAGACCGGCGGCGGCCGGTGAGCCGGCCGGACCGCGCCGGGTGCGGCAGCACTGAATCCGGCAGCACTGAATCCGGCCGGAGGGAAGGCCCCGGCCGGAGGGAGGGGCGTCCGCCGTCTCACCAGGTGGACCGTACGAGCGGATTCGGCCATTCACCTTCCCCGGCCGCACACCTTCCGTTAGCTTCCGTGACCCACAGGCGTCTTGCGCACCGCAAGGCGCGTCCGACCGTGGAGCATCAGCGCCCGTATGAGCCCCCGGGGGCATCCCTCATGACACGCGCCATCTCTCTGCACGACGTGAGCAAGAGCTACACCAAGGGCACCCGCGTGGTGGACCGGCTGACACTGGACATCGGGTCCGGCGAGTTCCTCGTCCTGCTCGGCCCCTCGGGCTGCGGGAAATCGACGGTGCTGCGCATGATCGCGGGCCTGGAGGAGATCGACGAGGGGCAGTTGCTGCTGGACGGCGAGCACGCCAACGAACTGCCCCCGGCCGGCCGGGACATGGCGATGGTCTTCCAGAACTTCGCCCTCTACCCGAACATGACCACCCGCGACAACATCGGCTTCCCGCTGCGCATCGAGTCGCCCGGTACGGACCCGCGCCCGCGCGTGGACGCCACCGCGCGCATGCTGGGCATCGAGGACCTCCTCGACCGCTTCCCCCGGCAGCTGTCCGGCGGTGAACGGCAGCGTGTGGCCATGGGCCGCGCGGTGGCCCGGCATCCCTCGGCCTTCCTGATGGACGAGCCGCTGTCCAACCTGGACGCCAAGCTCCGCAACCATCTGCGCGCCGAGATCACCCGGCTCACCCGGGACCTGGGTGTCACCACGGTCTACGTCACCCACGACCAGGCCGAGGCCATGTCGCTCGGCGACCGGGTCGCGGTGATGCGCGGCGGTGTCCTCCAGCAGGTCGGCACACCCCGCGAGGTCTACGCCCTGCCCCGCAACGTCTTCGTCGCCGCCTTCATCGGCACGCCGCGCATCAATCTGCTGCGCGGCTTCGTCCGGGCCCCGATCGGCGGCGCGATGACCGTCAGTCTCGGCAGGCAGTACCTGCGGCTGACCGAACCGCTGTCCCGGGACCATCAGTTGCTCCGGGTCCAGCAGGGCCGCGAGGTCATCGTCGGTCTGCGCTCGGAGGCCGTGCGGTTCGGCGCGGCCTCGTCGGCCCGTCCCGGCGAGGTGCCGCTGGTGGGACTGGTGGAGCATGTGGAGTTCCAGGGGCACGAGGTGCTCGTTCACGTCAACACCGGCTCCCGCCCGGCCGTCGTCCCCGAGCTGGAGGCCGCGCGCCCGGCCGGCCGGGTCCGGCGCCGCCGGGAGGGCGGCACCATGCTGGACCGGCTGCGGGAACGCGCGGGCGCGGTGCGGGCCGGCCCGGTCGTGGTGCTGGACCACCCCGAGGAGGAGGAACCCGGACGCCCGCAGCCCGCCCCGCCGGAGGGCCGTGTCCCCGGCGACCTCATCGTCCGCACGACACCCGACATCGACCTCAGGCACGGCATGCAGGTACCGCTCCTGGTCGACCTCGCGCATCTGTTCGTCTTCGACCAGCACGGCGACCGGATCTGCCCGGCCCCGGCCCGTCTCCCCGGCCTGGAGGAGTGACCGGCCGGGTCTTCGAGGTCACACCGCAGGGCCGGTCCATGTCACATCGGACCGGCCCCTTCCTCGTGGCCCCTGACGTAGCCTCGGCCGGGATGCCTCTGGCGCGGAAAAACTATCGCCGCTAGTTTGGCTGCGGTTGTCGCCGCGATCTCGGGAGGTAGGCCATGAAGGCCCAGGACGGCATGTACATCGACGGCGCGTGGCGCCCCGCCGCGGGCCAGGGCGCGATCGACGTGGTGAACCCGGCCGACGAGCGGGTCGTCGCCCGGGTCCCCGCGGGCGGTGCCGAGGACGTGGACGCCGCGGTACGGGCCGCCCGCGCCGCGCTGCCCGGCTGGGCGGCGACGCCCCCGGCCGCCCGTGCCGCGCGGCTCGCCGCCCTGCGGGACGCGCTGGCGGCCCGTAAGGACGAGATCGCCGGGACGGTCACCGCCGAACTCGGCTCACCCCTGGCCTTCTCGCTGAACGTGCACGTCGGCGCCCCGCTCGCGGTCGCCGCCTCGTACGCCGAACTGGCGGCGACCCACGCCTTCGAGGAGAAGGTCGGCAACTCCGTCGTCCTCCACGAGCCGGTCGGCGTGGTCGCCGCGATCACCCCCTGGAACTACCCCCTCCACCAGATCGTCGCCAAGGTCGCCCCCGCCCTCGCGGCCGGCTGCACGGTCGTCCTCAAGCCCGCCGAGGACACCCCGCTGACGGCCCAGCTGTTCGCCGAGGCCGTGCACGAGGCGGGCGTCCCCGCGGGTGTGTTCAACCTCGTCACCGGCCTCGGCCCGGTCGCCGGACAGGCGCTCGCCGAGCACCCGGACGTCGATCTGGTCTCCTTCACCGGCTCCACGGCCGTCGGCAGGCGGATCGGCGCCCTCGCGAGCGGCGCCGTCAAGCGTGTCGCCCTGGAGCTCGGCGGCAAGTCCGCCAACGTGATCCTGCCGAGTGCCGATCTCGCCAGGGCGGTGAACGTGGGCGTGGCCAATGTGATGGCCAACTCCGGCCAGACGTGCAGCGCGTGGACCCGCATGCTCGTCGACACCGCCCGTTACGACGAGGCGGTCGGGCTCGCCGCGGCCGCCGCCGCCAAGTACGCCGACCGCATGGGCCCGCTGGTCAACGCCAGGCAGCACGAGCGGGTGCGCGGTTACATCGACAAGGGTGTCGCCGAGGGCGCGCGTCTGGTCGCGGGCGGCTCCGAACCCCCGCGCGAGACGGGCTACTTCGTCAGCCCGACCGTCCTCGCCGATGTGACGCCGGACATGACCGTCGCCCAGGAGGAGATCTTCGGGCCGGTCCTGTCGATCCTGCGCTACGAGGACGAGGAGGACGCCCTGCGCATCGCCAACGGCACGGTGTACGGACTCGCCGGTGCCGTCTGGGCCGGCGAGGAGGCCGAGGCGGTCGCCTTCGCCCGCCGCATGGACACCGGCCAGGTCGACATCAACGGCGGACGCTTCAACCCCCTCGCCCCCTTCGGCGGCTACAAGCAGTCCGGCGTCGGCCGTGAGCTCGGCTCGCACGGCCTGGCCGAGTACCTCCAGACCAAGTCCCTCCAGTTCTAGGAAAGTTGCCCGCCATGGCTGTCCGTGCCGCTGTCCTTCCCGCCATCGGTGCCCCGCTGGAGATCACCGGGATCGACCTGCCCGATCCGGGCCCCGGCGAGGTCCGTGTCCGCCTCGCCGCCGCCGGTGTCTGCCACTCCGACCTGTCGCTGTCCGACGGCACCATGCGCGTCCCGGTGCCCGCCGTCCTCGGTCACGAGGGCGCCGGCACGGTCGTCGCCGTCGGCGAGGGCGTCACCCATGTCGCCCCCGGCGACGGCGTCGTCCTCAACTGGGCGCCCTCCTGCGGCGCGTGCCACGCCTGCTCGCTGGGCGAGGTGTGGCTGTGCGCCAACGCCCTCAACGGCATCGCCCGCGTCCACGCCCGCACCGCCGACGGCACCGACCTGTACCCCGGCCTGAACGTCGCCGCGTTCGCCGAGGAGACCGTCGTCCCCGCCGCCTGCGCCCTGCCCGCACCGGCCGGGATCCCGCTCGCCGACGCGGCCCTGCTCGGCTGCGCCGTGCTGACCGGCTACGGCGCCGTCCACCACTCCGCGCGGGTGCGCGAGGGCGAGACGGTCGCGGTGTTCGGCGTCGGGGGAGTGGGCCTGGCCGCCCTCCAGTCAGCCCGGATCGCGGGCGCCTCCAAGATCGTCGCCGTCGACGTCTCCCCGGAGAAGGAGGAACTGGCCCGCGCCGCGGGCGCCACCGACTACGTCGTCGCCTCCGAGGAGACCCCGCGCGCGATCCGCGCCCTCACCGCGAAGCAGGGCGTCGACGTCGCCGTGGAGTGCGTCGGGCGCGCGGTCACCATCCGCGCCGCCTGGGAGTCCACCCGCCGCGGCGGCCGCACCACCGTCGTCGGCATCGGCGGCAAGGACCAGCAGGTCACCTTCAACGCCCTGGAGATCTTCCACTGGGGCCGCACCCTCTCCGGCTGCGTCTACGGCAACAGCGACCCGGCCCGTGACCTCCCGGCCCTGGCCGAGCACGTCCGGGAGGGCCGTCTGGACCTCTCCTCGCTGGTGACCGAGCGGATCGCCCTCGACGGCATCCCCGCGGCCTTCGAGAACATGCTGGCGGGCAAGGGCGGCCGGGCCCTGGTCGTGTTCTGACCCACCGGCCGAAGGGCCGACGGGGCCATGGATCCGACCGGTCCATGGCCCCGCAAACCCGCCGATGCCTTGCAGGTGGTGTCCCCGGGGGCGCGGGGAACTGCGCGACAGGCCACGGCGTACGGCCGGCGGGAGATCTCGCCGCGACGCCCGGGCCCGCCGGCGCCTTGCAGGTGGTGTCCCCGGGGGCGCGGGGAACTGCGCGACAGGCCACGGCGTACGGCCGACGGGAGATCTCGCCGCGACGCCTGGGCCCGCCGGCGCCTTGCAGGTGGTGTCCCCGGGGGCGCGGGGAACTGCGCGACAGGCCACGGCGTACGGCCGGCCGGAGAACTCACCGCAGCGCCCCGCCCTCGATGCCCAGCAGCTCACCGAAGGCCCGTTCGCCGGCCGTGGTCACCTTCACCGCCCGCCCGGACCCGATCCGCACGCACCACCCCGCCTCCAGCGCGTGCCGGCACAGGGCCGCCCCGGCGGCCCCGGCGAGATGCGGCCGCCGCTCCGTCCAGTCCAGGCAGGCCCGTACCAGCGGCCGCCGCCCGCCCCGCTCCAGCGGGATGCCGGCCGAGTCGAACCACTCCAGACCGGCGTCGGTGAGCGCGAACCCGGTGTCCCGGCCCAGCAGCCCCCGGGAGGCGAACGCGTCGGTGACCGTGGTCCCGAGGCGCCCGGCGAGATGGTCGTAGCAGGTGCGTCCGCGGGCCGTCGCCGCTGCGGCGCTCGACTCGCGCAGGGTGCGCGGCTTCGGCGTCCGGCCCGGTTCGACCCGCGCGGCCAGGTCCTCCACGAGCTGTGCGACATCCGGCCCGGCCAGGCGTACGTACCGGTGCCGCCCCTGCCGCTCCTGCGCGAGCAGCCCGCCCGTGACCAGCCTGCTCAGATGCTCGCTCAGCGTCGACGGGGCGACCTGCGCGTGCCGGGCCAGCTCGCCGGCGGTCCGGGCCCGCCCGTCGAGCAGCGCCAGCAGACACGTGGCGCGGGTCTCGTCGGCGATCAGCGCGGCGAGCGACGCGAGCCCGGCCGCCTGTGGATCCCTCGTGGTCATGGCCCCAGCATGCGCCGCCGACGCTTCGGTCCCCACCGAATTGTGCGGGCGCAGGCGCGGGACCGGATCCCGGGCCGCCCGCGCCCGGGTCCTACACGGCCCGGGCCAGTTGGTCGTACTGCTGCTGGAGCCCGTCCAGCAGCGCCGCCAGTCCGGTCTCGAAGGCCCGCTCGTCGATCTTCTCCTGGAGCTCCGCCAGCAGATGGGCCTGGCCGAGGTGGGGGTAGTCGGCCGGGTCGTAGGCGCTCCGGTCGTCCACGAAGCCGCCGGCGAAGGAGCCGAGCGCGGAGCCCATGATGAAGTACCGCATCAGCGCGCCGATGGAGGTGGCCTGCGGCGGCGGCCAGCCCGCCTCGACCATCGCGCCGTAGACCGCGTCGGCGAGCCGCAGGGCCGCGGGGCGGCGGCCGGGGCCCTGGGCGAGGACCGGGACGATGTTCGGATGGTCGCGCAGGGCGGTGCGGTAGGAGACGGCCCAGTCGTGCAGCGCGGTGCGCCAGTTCCGGCCGTCCTCGAACATCGACAGGTCGACCTGGGCGCTGACCGCGTCGGCGACCGCCTCCAGGATCTCGTCCTTGGTGCGGAAGTGGTTGTAGAGCGAGGGGCCGCTCACTCCCAGCTCGGAGGCCAGGCGGCGGGTGGACACCGCGGCCAGCCCTTCCGCGTCCACGAGTTCCCGTGCCGTGGCGATGATCCGGTCGGTACTGAGAAGGGGCTTGCGCGGTCGGGCCATGGCGCACATAGTAGGGCTGCAACCAGAAACTAGCAGTGCTAATTTAAAGGTTCGGTTTTCAAGATCCGTTCTCCGAGGGGTGAGGCGCCGTGAATCTGGAGCTCAGCGAGGAGCAGACCGCCGTCCGGCGGCTGGCCCGGGACTTCGTGGAGCGGGAGATCGCCCCGCACGCCGTTGCCTGGGACCGTGCCGAGGAGGTCGACCGCGGCATCGTCAAGAAGCTCGGCGAGGTCGGCTTCCTGGGCCTGACGGTCGACGAGGAGTACGGCGGCTCGGGCGGAGACCATCTCGCGTACTGCCTCGTCACCGAGGAGCTGGGCCGCGGCGACTCCTCGGTCCGCGGCATCGTCTCGGTCTCCCTCGGCCTGGTCGCCAAGACGATCGCCGCGTGGGGGAGCGAGGAGCACAAGCGGCGGTGGCTGCCCGGACTGACCTCCGGCGAGTACGTGGGCTGCTTCGGCCTCACCGAACCGGGCACCGGCTCGGACGCCGGCAATCTCACCACGCGCGCCGTCCGCGACGGCGACGACTACGTGATCAACGGCAGCAAGATGTTCATCACCAACGGCACCTGGGCCGATGTCGTCCTGCTCTTCGCCCGCTCCACCGACGCCCCCGGCCACAAGGGCGTCACCGCCTTCCTCGTCCCCGCCGGCACCCCCGGCCTGACCCGCAGGGAGATCCACGGCAAACTCGGCCTGCGCGGCCAGGCGACCGCGGAACTGGTGCTGGAGGACGTCCGTGTGCCCGCCTCCGCGATGCTCGGTGAGGAGGGCAAGGGCTTCTCCGTCGCGATGTCGGCCCTGGCCAAGGGCCGGATGTCGGTGGCGGCGGGCTGTGTCGGCATAGCCCAGGCCGCTCTCGACGCGGCCCTGCGGTACGCGGACGAGCGCGAGCAGTTCGGCAGGTCCATCGCCCATCACCAGCTGGTGCAGGAGCTGATCAGCGACATCGCGCTCGACGTCGACGCCGCCCGGCTGCTCACCTGGCGCGTCGCCGACCTCGTCGACCGCGGGCAGCCCTTCGCGCTGGAGTCCTCCAAGGCCAAGCTGTTCGCCTCCGAGGCCGCGGTACGCGCCGCCAACAACGCCCTCCAGGTCTTCGGCGGCTACGGCTACATCGACGAGTACCCGGCCGGCAAACTCCTGCGCGACGCCCGGGTGATGACCCTCTACGAGGGCACCAGCCAGATCCAGAAGCTGCTCATCGGGCGTGCGCTGACGGGAGTCTCGGCGTTCTGAGTACCGGCTGAGTATCCGAGCGGATGTGGCGCGGGCCACGTCCGCCGATGCTTGTCCCCATGAGTGACGCATCGGACAAGTCCCAGAACACCGCGGCCTTCTACGGACAGGCCGTCGCCTCCTTCGCCGTCGCCATGGCGGCCACCGCCATCGGGATCTTCAAACTGGAGGCGGACGCCTGGGTGCGGGCGTTCCTGGGCATCGCCGTGCTGTACCTCGTCACCTCCGCCTTCACCCTGGCCAAGGTCATCCGCGACCGCCAGGACGCCGAGCGCCGGTCGTACCACCCGCTGGAGAGGCACTGACGCCGGCGGGAGAGGCACTGACGCCCGGAGGGGGCGGCGCCGGGAGGAAGGCGACGCCGCGAGCGGCGCGGACGCCGTTCGGCGCAGTGCGGGGCGGCTGCTCTAAGCGCCCGCTCACCCTCAAGGGTATGGTGGTGCCCCTGTCGGCGAGAGGGGCGAACCAGCGATGAGTACGGCGGAGGAGACGACCGGCGGCGAGCCGCAGGCGTGGGACCAGGTCACGCCCGACGCGGCCCGGCGACTGCTCGTGGCCGCGGTGGAGGCCTTCGCCGAGCGCGGCTACCACGCCACGACCACCCGTGACATCGCCGGCCGCGCCGGGATGAGCCCGGCCGCGCTCTACATCCACTACAAGACCAAGGAAGAGCTGCTCCACCGCATCAGCCGCATCGGCCACGAGAAGGCGCTGGACATCCTGCGCACGGCGGCCCGGCGCGAGGGCACCCCCACCGAGCGGCTCGCCGACGCCGTCAGCTCCTTCGTGCGCTGGCACGCGGGCGGACGCACCACCGCCCGGGTCGTCCAGTACGAGCTGGACTCCCTCGGCCCGGACGCCCGCGCCGAGATCCTCGATCTGCGCCGCCAGGTCGACGCCGAGGTGCGCGCCGTCATCGAGGAGGGCGTCGCCTCCGGCGAGTTCGACGTGCCCGACGTCAAGGGCACGACCCTGGCCGTGCTCTCCCTGTGCATCGACGTGGCCCGCTGGTTCAGCCTGGACGGCCCGCGCACGCCCGACGAGGTCGGCGCGCTGTACGCCGACCTCGTGCTGAGGATGGTCGGGGCGGGCAGGTGAACCCGCCCGCCCCGCCCGGAGCCGGTCCCGCTCAGACGTAGTAGCGGGACACGGACTCCGCCACGCACACCGGCTTGTCGCCGCCCTCCCGCTCCACGGTGAAGGCCACGGAGACCTGGACGCCGCCCGGCACGTCCTCCACGCCGGTGATCGTCGCGGTGGAGCGCAGCCGGGAGCCGACCGGCACGGGCGAGGGGAAACGGACCTTGTTCGTGCCGTAGTTGACACCCATCTTCACGCCCTGCACGCCGATCAGCTGCGGCCCGAACAGCGGCAGCAGCGACAGGGTCAGATACCCGTGCGCGATGGTCGTGCCGAAGGG
Source organism: Streptomyces sp. NPDC093094 (assembly GCF_044754345.1). Classification (NCBI taxonomy): domain Bacteria; kingdom Bacillati; phylum Actinomycetota; class Actinomycetes; order Kitasatosporales; family Streptomycetaceae; genus Streptomyces; species Streptomyces sp. NPDC093094. The sequence continues at coordinate 116,824 of NZ_JBIVOX010000016.1, forward strand.
GCCCGACGCGGCCCTCTCCGGGTCGACGTGGATCCACTGATGGTCACCCGTGGCCTCGGCGAACAGGTCGATCCGCTTCTGGTCGACCTCCACCCAGTCGGTGTACCCGAGCTGCTCGCCCACCGCCGCCTTGAGCTCGTCCACCGACGTGAAGATCCTCGGCTCTGCCATGTCGTTCCTGGCCTTCCCTGTGCATCACACGGTCACCATGTCTAAGCAACTGCTTAGCATGCTCGTGCCGGGGGCCTCTGTCAACGGACGGTCCGGCGCGCGGGCTCTGTAGGGTTCGAGGGGTGCCCCAGATTCCCGAGAAGATCCACGAGCTCACGGTCGGCCAGCTCGCCGCACGCAGCGGTGCCGCCGTCTCCGCCCTGCACTTCTACGAGGCCAAGGGCCTGATCACCAGTCGGCGCACATCGGGCAACCAGCGCCGCTACACCCGTGACGCCCTGCGCCGCGTCGCCTTCGTCCGGGCCGCCCAGCGTGTGGGCATCCCGCTGGCCACGATCAGGGACGCCCTCGCCGAACTCCCCGAGGAGCGCACACCCACCCGCGAGGACTGGGCCCGTCTGTCCGAGGCGTGGCGCTCCGAGCTGGACGAGCGCATCAAGCAGCTCAACCGGCTGCGCGACCATCTCACCGACTGCATCGGCTGCGGCTGTCTGTCGCTCGACACCTGCGCCCTGTCCAACCCGGACGACGCCTTCGGCGACCGCCTCACCGGCTCCCGCCTGATGGCCGAACGCCCCCGCTCCGGCCGTACCGCCACCACCCCGGCCCCCCGGGAGGACCAGTGCTGCTAGGGGCTGCCGTCGCACCAACGGGGCGGGTCCGTCTCCGGTAGCGCCGCGCTCCTCGGCCGGCGCTTCCAGGGGTGCCGGCCGGTGACCTGCCGAGGGCGGCACGGCTCTCGACACGCCCCCGCATCCGGCCCGCGGCCCCGCATCCGGCCCGCGTCCCCGCATCCGGCCCGCGTCCCCGCATCCGGCCTGCGGTCCCGCATCCCGGCCCGTGGCCCCGTGTCCCGGCCTGCGGTCCCGCATTCCGGCCCGCGTTTTCGTGTCCCGGCCCGTGGCCCCGCATCCGGCCCGCGCCCCCGCATCCGGCCTGCGGTCCCGCATCCCGGCCCGTGGCCCCGTGTCCCGGCCTGCGGTCCCGCATTCCGGCCCGCGTTTTCGTGTCCCGGCCCGTGGCCCCGCATCCGGCCCGTGGCCCCGCATCCCGGCCCGTGGCCCCGCATCCCGGCCCGTGGCCCCGTGTCCCGGCCCGTGGCCCCGCATCCCGGCCCGTGGCCCCGTGTCCCGGCCCGTGGCCCCGCATCCCGGCTCGCGGTCCCGCATCCCGGCCCGTGGCCCCGTGTCCCGGCCCGTGGCCCCGTGTCCCGGCTCGCGGTCCCGCATCCCGGCCCGTGGCCCCGCGTCCCGGTCCGCGCCCCCGCATCCCGACCCGCGGTCCGGCGGTCCGGCTCTCCGTTCCCGGACCTCGGCCCGGTCGGCTGAAAACGCTCCGGTGTCCGGGTCCCGCCTTCCTGGACCCGGCGTCGCACCGCCTGGCCGAAAACCGTGTCCGCGCCCCCGCGGGCGGCAGCCGCCGGCCGGACCGGGGGCGCGGCACTCCCGACGCGCCCCCGGCCTCCGGCCCCCGTCGCTCCTGTCCCCCTGGACCCCGGCCCCCCGGACCCGGATCCCGGCCGACCCCCGTGCAGGCGTCGCCCGTTGCGGCCCCCGTACCGCCGTGTGCCCCCCTGTCAGGCGGAGATCAGCAGCCTCTCCCGCCGGGTTCCCGCGAGGGCCTCCGGCGTCAGCACGGGGCGCGGCACGAGGATGCCGCAGTGGACGCAGACCGGGCCGGAGGACGGCTCATGGGCCAGGCCGTACCGCCAGACGAGCCGCTCCCCGTCGCACACCGGGCACGAGACCCCCGGCTCGCGCTCCAGCGCGGCGATGATCCTGCGCAGCACCTCGGCCAGCGGCTCACCGGGGTGGACCCGGGGGTCGTCGCACCAGGCGACCCCGAAGCCGCCCCAGGTCAGCCGGTGCCAGTCGTCCACACTGCCCGGGCGGCGCAGCCCGTCGTGCTTCTCCTTCCTGCGGCGCTCGGCGAACTCGACCTCGTAGGCCAGCCACACCGCCCGCGCCTCCTCCAGCTCCTCCAGCGCGGCCACGAGCCGCGCCGGGTCGGGGGACCGGTCCTCCGGGCCGAAACCGGCCCGGTCGCACAGATGGTCCCAGGTCGCCCTGTGCCCGTAGGGGGCGAACCGCTCCAGGCACTTGCGCAGCGAGTAGCGCCGCAGCGCCAGATCGCACCGCGGATCGCGCACCTGTCTCGCGAGACTCCGGAATCCGGCCATCGCCCTGCACCTCCGTCACATCTGCACCTGTACTTCGGTCACTTCGGCGTCGCCGTACAACCCGTCGTACGGACGTCGTCGAGTAGACGTGTCGACACGCGATTCGGCTCCCTCCCGGTCCCGTTCCGGTGCCGCCTTGACGCGATCCCGACCCCGGTCCGGTCCTTCCCCCGTGTCCGACGGCGGTCCGTCCGACCCGGAAACTGACGCATGTTCACCTTCGAACCCGGGGATACCGCCGGTAACGTCCGGCCCCGTCCCGTCGGTAGGAGCAGCCATGCCACGGCTCACCCCACGCAACCTGCTCGACAGAACGAGAACTCCCCGCGTGTTCCCCGGGTTCCTGAAGACAGCATCCGTATGCACCCTCATTGCCGGTCTTTTGTCTCCGCTTTCCCCGGCCCTCGCCGCCCCCGCCGCCCCGGCGGCCGTGTCCGCGGCCGCCGCCGACCACTGCGGCGGCCGATGCTCGGACGTCCTGCCGCCCGGCCAGAACGGCAACGCCACGCTCGCCCAGATCCTGCTCAACCAGGCTTTCGGCACCAAGCCCGCGCACGCGGCGGACCAGCTCGGCCCCTATGCCCGGCTCGCCACCGGCTACCCCGCCCTCACCGAGGCCACCCTCAACACCTTCTTCAACGACGCCTCCTTCGGCGTGCCCGCCGACCAGGTCGCCTCCACCGTCCGCCCCGCCGGACGCACGGACGTCACGATCGTCCGCGACAAGAAGACCGGTGTGCCGCACATCACCGGCACCACCCGCTACGGCACCGAGTTCGGCGCCGGGTACGCGGCCGCCGAGGACCGGCTGTGGCTGATGGACGTCTTCCGGCACGTCGGACGCGGCCAGTTGACCTCCTTCGCCGGCGGCGCCCCGGCCAACCAGGGTCTGGAGCAGGAGTTCTGGCGCAATGCGCCCTACACCGAGGCCGAGCTCCAGGCCCAGATCGACAGCGTGGTCGCCCGCAACGGGGAACGCGGCAGCCAGGCCCTCGCCGATGTGAACGCCTACCTCGACGGCGTCAACGCCTACATCGACGCCTCCGACAGCGGCCGGTACTTCCCCGGGGAGTACGTCCTGACCGGCCACAAGGACTCGATCACCAACGCCGGCACCATCGCGCACTTCACCTCGACCGACCTGGTCGCCCTGGCCTCCGTCATCGGCGCCCTCTTCGGCTCCGGGGGCGGCGGCGAGGTGAACAACGCCCTGTCCCTGCTGGCCGCGCAGGCCCGCTACGGCGTGGCCGAGGGCACCGAGGTGTGGGAGTCCTTCCGGATGCGCAACGACCCCGAGGCCGTGCTCACCGTCCACGAGGGCAGCTTCCCCTACGCCGGCCGGCCCGGGACCCCGCAGGGCCGCGCGCTGCCCGACGCGGGCTCCGTGGTCCGGGAGCCGCTGGTGCACGACCGCACCGGCAGCGCGGCCACGCCCGCCGCGACCGGCTCCTCCGCGTCCGCGGCGAAGGCCGCCGTCAGCTCGGCCCGGCGCGGCATGTCCAACGCCCTCGTCGTCAGCGGCGAGCACACCGCGAGCGGCCACCCCATAGCGGTGTTCGGCCCCCAGACCGGCTACTTCGCGCCCCAGCTGCTGATGCTCCAGGAGATCCAGGGACCGGGCCTGAGCGCCCGCGGCGCCTCCTTCGCGGGCCTGAGCATGTACGTCGAACTGGGCCGCGGCCAGGACTACGCGTGGAGCGCCACCACCTCCGGCCAGGACATCATCGACACCTACGCCGTCGAGCTGTGCCAGGACGACCACCACTACCTCCTGCGCGGCGTGTGCACGCCCATGGAGAAGGTCGAGCGCAAGAACTCCTGGAAGCCCACCACCGCCGACGGCACCGCCGCCGGTTCCTACACCATGCGGGTCTGGCGCACCGCGTACGGCCCCGTCGAGTACCGCGCGACCGTGGGCGGCAAGAAGGTCGCCTACACCACCCTGCGCACCTCCTTCCTGCACGAGGCCGACTCCATCATCGGCTTCCAGATGCTGAACGACCCGGGCCATGTGAAGGATCCCGCCTCGTTCCAGAGCGCGGTGCGGCGGATCAACTACACCTTCAACTGGTTCTACGCCGACGCCGGGCGCACCGCGTACCACAACAGCGGCGACAACCCGGTGCGCGCCCAGGACGTGGACGCCGAGTTCCCGGTGTGGGCGCGTGCGGCGTACGAGTGGCGCGGCTGGGACCCCGCGCCGAACACCGCCGAGTACACCCCGCCGTCGGCCCACCCGAACTCCACGGACCAGGACTACTACATCTCCTGGAACAACAAGCAGGCGAACGACTACGCGGCCGCCCCCTGGGGCGAGGGGTCGGTCCACCGGGGCGACCTCCTCGACGACCGGGTGCGCCGGCTGGTGGACGCGGGCGGGGTGACCCGGGCCTCGCTGGTCAGGGCGATGGCGGAGGCGGGGCTCACCGACCTGCGCGCGGAGGACGTCCTGCCGGACCTGCTCAAGGTGATCGCCACGGCGCCGGTGACGGATCCGGCGACCGCCACGGCGGTGTCCAGGCTCCAGGCGTGGCTGGCGGCCAGCGGGCGGCGCGCGGAGACCTCGGCGGGTTCGCGCACCTACGCGCACGCCGACGCGATCCGCGTCCTGGACGCCTGGTGGCCGCTGCTGGTCAGGGCCGAGTTCGAACCCGGCCTCGGCAGCGGCCTGTACAGCGCCTTCACCGCGAACCTGCCGGTCGACGAGGCACCTTCGGCCGCGCACGGACCGACCGGGGCCCACGCGGGCAGCTCCTTCCAGTACGGCTGGTGGAGCTATGTCGACAAGGACATCCGGTCGGTGCTCGGTGAGCCGGTGCGCGGACCGCTGGCCCGTCCGTACTGCGGCGGCGGCAGCCCGAGCGCCTGCCGCGACATGCTGCTGACCACCCTCAAGGACGCGGCGGGCAGGACGGCGGCCCAGGTGTATCCCGGTGACGACCAGTGCGCGGCGGGCGACCAGTGGTGCGCCGACGCGATCGTCCACCGCACGCTCGGCGGCATCAGGCACGACAGGATCGGCTGGCAGAACCGGCCGACGTACCAGCAGGTCGTGGAGTTCACCTCGCACCGCTGAGGCGTCCTCGCCGGACCGGCCCGTGAGCCGTGTCCGGAGCGGCGGGCCGTACCCGGGAGGTGACGGCCCGCCGCCGCGGGGGACGGCGCGCGGGTCACCGGATGCGGCCGGCCGCCACCACGACCTGGGCGAGTTCCCGGTGCACGATGTCGCTGTGCGCCCCGGCCGGCGGTCCGCCGCGCCGCACCACGGAGGCCACGTCGACGTTCACGCAGCCGGAGGCCGGGATCCGGCCCGCCACCGCGTCGTCGAGCGTGCACACGCGCGTGCCGGGCACGGCCTGGATCCCGTCGTGGCCGAGGGCGCCCCACCGGGGGCCGAGCGAGCGGCCGAGGTCGAACCCGGTGACCTCGCGGTCGTGGCCCGCCATCCGCGAGGCCAGCGGGTAGATCGTGCCGAGCGCCGAGTCGTGCCGGGAGTGGCAGCACACCAGCGGGCCGTCCACCCGCTTGTCCTGGCCGTGCAGCACACCGCCAGCACGGGGGTCGTGGGGCAGCCGCGCCGCGAAGGCGTAGTGCGAGAAGGCGCCCTGGAGCAGCGTCACCGACTTGACCGAGTGCACCCCCTTCGGCAGTCCGCGCAGGGCGAACGACACCAGCCGGGCGCCGAAACTGTGCCCCACGAGATGCACCCGCACCCCGGGCGCCACCGCCGCGAGCTGTCCGATCAGCCGGCCGAGTCCGCGCTCGCCGACCGTGCCGGCCCGGCGTTTCATGGCGTAGTACGTCGCCTGCCGCAGGAGTTCGTGCGCCCCGTCCCAGGGGTTCGGGACCGAGAAGGAGGCGGCCCCCGGCGGGGTGCCGCACAGGGCGAGGGCCCGTGCGAAGTCCTCGCAGACCTCCGCCACGGGCGCCGAGAACATGCCGGGCTCGCTCTGCGGCACCCCCTCCGCCTCGGTGTCGGCGGCGAACGGGCCCTGCGGCCCCGGCGGCACGACCTCGACCAGCAGCCGCACCAGCCGGCCGAACTCCTCCAGTTCCGCCTCCTCGCGCGACTGCCGGTCGAGCAGCCGGGCCAGTTGCTCCACGACGGTGGCCCGCCCCGGGAACGTCTCCAGCAGGGCGTGCCGGGTGTCCTTGCCGAGCGCGGGACGAGCGGGCCCGTCGGCGGCGAGCGCACGCGGGAAGTCCGGGATCGGCTCGTCCGAGAACCGCATCGACGGCCACACCACGCCCGCGTACCCGAGCACCGCGTCCGGGGCGAGGCCGGGGAACGGCTCCAGGAAACGGCTGTAGAGCCGGGTCGCCGCCGAACGGTCGCTGTTCCAGCCGTGCGCGAAGACCACCAGATCCCGCACCCCGCGCCGCACCGCCTCGGCGAGGAACCGTTCCCGGCGCCGTGGATCGGCGTCGCCGTCCGCGTCGAAGGTGAGCTCCCAGTAGGGAGCGACGCTCACTGCCGTCTCTGCCATGACAAGCCCCCTCGTCCCCCGGACGCCGCGCGGTGTGGCGCATCGTCCTGCCAACGGGGGCACTTGGCCATACGTCACGGCTCACCGGACGGCCACCGGCTCACCGGACGGCCACCGGCCCACCGGACGGTCGTCGTCGGACGGCCACCGGCCCCGCGCGCGCGCCGCTCGGCGTGCCGGGGCCGGAGTCCCCGCCCGCTCAGCGGTACAGCAGGTACTCCCGCCGCACCCGCCGGAAGGCCGCCAGTTCCTCCTGCCAGCCCGCCACCACCTCGCCGGTGTCCGCCCCCGAGTCGATCGCGGTACGCACCCAGGTGGAGCCGGTCAGCTTGTCGATCCAGTTGTCCGGGCGCCAGGCGAACCCGCTCCAGGCCCGCCGGGCGGTCACCAGCAGCGCGATCCCGGTGCGCACGGGCTCGTAGGCGGCCCGGTCGTGGACGTGGATCTGCACCCCGCCCACGGTCCTGCCCTGGAACTTGGAGAACGTGGGCGCGAAGTACGCCTCCCTGAACCGCACGCCGGGCAGCCCCAGTTCGTTCGCCGCGGCCGCCCAGCGCCCGTCCAGGCCCTCCGCGCCCAGCAGCTCGAACGGCCGGGTCGTCCCGCGCCCCTCGGAGAGGTTGGTGCCCTCGAACAGGCAGGTCCCCGAGTACACCAGCGCGGTCTCCGGCGTCGGCATGTTGGGGCTCGGCGGTACCCAGGGCAGCCCGGAGCCGTCGTGGAACTCCGACCGCCGCCAGCCCGTCATCTCCACCGTCTCCAGCGGTACGGGGGCGGCCAGGAACTCGCCGTTGAACAGCAGGGCCAGCTCGGCGACGGTCATCCCGTGGGCCTGGGAGACGGGCTCGCGCCCGACGAAGGTCGCGAACTCCTTGTGCAGCACCGGCCCTTCGGCGGACCGCCCGCTCACCGGGTTGGGCCGGTCCAGCACGACGAACCGTTTCCCCGCGAGCCGGGCCGCGTCCATGCAGTCGTACAGGGTCCAGATGTACGTGTAGAAACGCGCGCCCACGTCCTGGATGTCGAAGACGACCGTGTCCACACCGGACGCGGTGAAGACGTCGGCCAGCGGCTGCCCGCTCTTGAGATAGGTGTCGTAGACCGGCAGCCCGGTCGCCGGGTCGTCGTGGCGGCCCTCGGAGCCGCCCGCCTGCGCGGTGCCGCGGAACCCGTGCTCGGGGCCGAAGACCGCGGTCAGGTCCACCCGGTCGTCGGCGTGCATGACGTCGACGATGTGGCGCGCGTCCCGGGTGACGCCGGTGGGGTTGGTGACCATGCCGACCTTCTGCCCGTCCAGCAGGGCGTAGCCGTCGGCGGCCAGTCGCTCGAACCCGGTCCGCAGCCGGTGCCTGCCGCCGGAGGGCGCCGCGGCCGCGGGTGCGGTCGTCGCCGCGACCGCGGCCGTCGTGGCGAGCAGGCTTCGTCTGGACAGCTTCATGCGGTGACCTCCGTGATCGCGGCGGGTGTCATGCCCACGCACGCTAGCGCGCACCCGGGCCGCGTGGAACGAGGCCGACCGCGGCCGTCCCCCGAAAGCCTTCCGCACGACATACCGACCGGTTAGTCTGTCGCTGCGCGGAGTGCGCGATCAGAGTCCGCAGTCAGATCAGAGTCCGCAGTCAGAGCCGTGTGCCGCAGCCGGGCGTCGCAGTCGTCGTCGACGCCGTGTGCCGAAGGAGACCGATGGTGGAAGCCGTGCAGGATGCCCGAGTGGTCGTCACCGGGGCGGGAGGCGGCATCGGGGCCGCCCTGGCCCGCCGCTTCGCCGCCGGGGGCGCCCGTGTCGTGGTCAACGACCTGGACCCCGCCCGGGCCGAGGCCGTCGCCGCGGAGATCGGCGGTGTCGCGGTGCCGGGCGACGCCTCCCTGATCGTCGAGGAGGCCCGCGACGCGCTCGGCGGCGCCGTCGACGTCTACTGCGCCAACGCCGGCGTCGGCTCGGGCGGCTCGGAGGCGGCCGCCGAGGACGTCTGGGCGCTCGCCTGGGACGTCAACGTCATGGCCCACGTCCGCGCGGCGCGCGCCCTGCTCCCGGACTGGCTGGAGCGCGGTCACGGCCGTTTCGTCTCCACCGTCTCGGCCGCCGGTCTGCTCACCATGATCGGAGCCGCCCCCTACAGCGTCACCAAGCACGGCGCCTACGCCTTCGCCGAGTGGCTGTCGCTCACCTATCGCCACCGAGGTCTGAAGGTCCACGCCATCTGTCCGCAGGGCGTGCGCACCGACATGCTGTCCGCCACCGGCACCGCCGGTGACCTGGTGCTCGCGCCCACCGCGATCGAACCGGACGACGTGGCCGACGCCCTGTTCAAGGGCATGGAGGACGACCGCTTCCTCATCCTGCCGCACCCGGAGGTGGCCGGCTTCTACCAGGCCAGGGCCGCCGAGCCCGACCGCTGGCTGGGCGGGATGAACCGGGTCCAGCGCACATGGGAGTCCGGGGCCTGAACGGTCCGTGGGAAGATCTCCCGGCAGGAGACGCTTCCCGCGGCACGGACCCGCGGGAGACACGAACAGAAGGGCGGGTGGCGGCAGTGGCCAGGACGACGGACGGGGACGGTACGCCTGTGCCGCAGCGGCTCCTGGCCGCCGCCACCCGCCTCTTCGCCGAGCAGGGGTACGACCGCACCTCCGTGCAGGAGATCGTGGAGGCGGCCGGCGTCACCAAGGGCGCGCTGTACCACTACTTCGGCTCCAAGGACGACCTTCTGCACGAGGTGTACGCGCGCGTGCTGCGCGTCCAGCAGGAGCGCCTCGACGCCTACGCGAACGCCGACGAGCCGATCGAGAAGCGTCTGCGGGGCGCGGCGGCCGACGTCGTCGTCACGACCATCGAGAACCTCGACGACGCGTCGATCTTCTTCCGGTCGATGCACCACCTCAGCCCGGAGAAGAACAAGCAGGTGCGTGCCGAGCGCCGGCGCTACCACGAGCGCTTCCGGGCCCTGATCGAGGAGGGACAGGAGGCGGGCGTCTTCTCCAGGGCGACCCCGGCCGATCTGGTGGTCGACTACCACTTCGGCTCCGTCCACCATCTGTCGACGTGGTACCGCCCGGACGGCCCGATGAGCCCCCAGGAGCTCGCCGACCACCTGGCCGACCTGCTGCTGCGCGCCCTGCGCCCGTAGCGGGGGACGGGCCTGGTCCCGAGGACACGCGCAAGGGGCGGCCACCCGTGGGTGGCCGCCCCTTGCGCACGACGTCACAGGTACTTCTTCAGCTCCCGCCGCGCCAGCGACCGCTGGTGCACCTCGTCCGGCCCGTCGGCGATCATCAGCGTGCGCGCGCCCGCGTACAGCTCGGCCAGCGGGAAGTCCTGGCTCACCCCGCCCGCGCCGTGCAGCTGGATCGCCCGGTCGATGATGTCCACCACCGCGCGCGGCGTGGCGATCTTGATGGACTGGATCTCCGTGTGCGCGCCCCTGTTGCCCACGGTGTCCATCAGCCAGGCCGTCTTCAGCACCAGCAGCCGCAGCTGCTCGACGGTCACCCGCGCGTCGGCGATCCAGTTGTGCACCACCCCCTGCTGGGCCAGCGCCTTGCCGAACGCCGTACGCGACACGGCCCGCCGGCACATCAGCTCGATCGCCCGCTCCGCCATGCCGATCAGCCGCATGCAGTGGTGGATGCGGCCCGGGCCGAGACGGGCCTGGGCGATGGCGAAGCCGCCGCCCTCCTCGCCGATCAGGTTCGACACCGGCACCCGTGCGTGGTCGAAGACCACCTCGGCGTGGCCGCCGTGGTAGTGGTCCTCGTAGCCGAACACCCGCATGGCCCGCTTCACCGTCACACCGGGCGTGTCCCGCGGGACCAGCACCATGGACTGCTGGCGCCGGATGTCCGGCCCGTCCGGGTCCGTCTTGCCCATCACGATGAAGATCGAGCAGTTCGGGTCCATCGCCCCGGAGATGTACCACTTGCGGCCGGTGACGACGTACTCGTCGCCGTCCCGCTCGATGTGCGTGGTGATGTTGGTGGCGTCCGAGGAGGCCACCTCCGGCTCGGTCATCGCGAACGCCGAGCGGATCTCACCGGCCAGCAGCGGCTCCAGCCACTGCTTCTTCTGCTCCTCGCTGCCGAACTGGTGCAGCACCTCCATGTTGCCCGTGTCGGGCGCGGAACAGTTCAGCGCGGTCGGCGCGAGCTGCGGGGACCGGCCGGTGATCTCGGCCAGCGGCGCGTACTGGAGGTTGGTCAGGCCCGCCCCGTACCCGGCGTCCGGCAGGAAGAGGTTCCACAGCCCCTGCCGACGGGCCTCGGCCTTCAGCTCCTCCACCACCGCCGGGGTGTCCCACGGCGAGGCCAGCGCGGCACGCTGCTCCTCGGCCACCGGCTCGGCCGGGTACACGTGCTCGTCCATGAAGGCCAGCAGCCTGGCGCGCAGCTCCTCGGTGCGCGCGTCGAACGCGAAGTCCATGTCCCGTCAGCCTTCCTGGAGAGTGGTCAGACCGTGCTCGATGAAGACCGGCACCAGATCGCCGATGCGGTCGAAGCCGCGGCCGACCGTCTGGCCCAGCGTGTAGCGGTAGTGGATGCCCTCCAGGATCACGGCGAGCTTGAACCAGGCGAACGCCGTGTACCAGGAGACCGCGGAGACGTCACGGCCCGAGCGGGCGGCGTAACGCTCGATCAGCTCGGCGGGGGAGGGGTGCCCGGCGGCGGCCGCGGTGGTGCTCACGGGCGAGTCGGGCAGCTCCAGCGGCTCGCTGTACATCACCAGCAGACCGAGGTCGGTCAGCGGATCGCCGAGCGTCGACATCTCCCAGTCGAGGATCGCCCTGATCCGGTCGTCGGGGCCGATCAGGACGTTGTCGAGCCGGTAGTCGCCGTGCACCACCGTGGGGGCGGGGGAGCCGGGCAGCTCCCGGCCGAGCGACGCGTGCAGCTCGTCGATCCCGGCGAGGTCGCGGTTGCGGGAGGCGTCCAGCTGCTTGCCCCAGCGGCGCAGCTGCCGGTCCAGGAAGCCCTCGGGCCGCCCGAAGTCCCCCAGGCCCACCGCGCCCGGGTCGACGGCGTGCAGCTCGACGAGGGTGTCCACCAGCGACAGCACGGCGTCCCGGGTGCGCTGCGGACCCAGCGGGGCGAGCTGTTCGGCGGTGCGGTAGGGCGTGCCGGCCACGAACTTCATGACGTAGAACGGCGCCCCCAGCACCTCCTCGTCCTCGCACAGCAGCACCGGGGCGGGCACCGGCACGTCCGTCGGGTGCAGGGCGCTGATCACCCGGTGCTCGCGCTTCATGTCGTGAGCGGTCGCCAGGACGTGGCCGAGCGGCGGCCGGCGGACGACCCACTTCGACGTGCCGTCCGAGACCTCGTACGTCAGGTTCGACCGTCCGCCCTCGATCAGCCTGCCGGTCAGGGGCCCCTGCGCGAGTCCGGGGCGCTCGCGGTCGAACAGGCCGCGCAGCCGGTCGAGGTCGAGTCCGGGAGGGTGGTCGGATGCCATCGTCGCTCCTGCATGCCGGTGAACGGGTCGCGACTTATGATGCCGACCGGTCGGTATGCCGTCCAGTGCGGGGAGCGAACGTGATCAGGGCCACGATAGGCCGGGGGCGGCCGCATCAGTGGGCGCCCCACCCTGCGGGCGAGCCGCGGGCCGCCCCTTTCCGGCCTGCGGGGCGACGGACCGCCGGGCGGTCGGGGGGCCGAGGGGGTGACGGGGGTGACGGGTGGGAGGTCGAGGAGCCTGCGGCCGCAGTGAGCCGACGGGCCCACGAGCCGGCCGACAGGCGGCCGGCCGGGTGGGCCGAGGAGGCGACGGGCGGTCGGGGGCCGGACGGGCGGCCGAGGGTCCCACGGACCGGTGAGCCGGTGCGGCGACGGGCAGGCGGACCCGCAGGCCGATCGGCCGATCGGCCTGCGGGCCTGCGGGCCGGTGGGCGGGGCGCACCGGTGGGCCGGTGGGGCGACACGTGGGAGGCCGGGAGGCCGAGGGCCCGGTGGACCGGGGGTGCCGGCCGTCAGGCGCCCTGGAACACCAGGGTCGTCGCGCACAGCGCCAGCGCCACCGTGCACAGCGTCGCGACGACGGCCCGCCGGGCGCTCAGGGCACGGGGCCGGCCGGACTCCGACAGGGCACGGATGCGGAGATGGGCGACCAGCAGGAAGCCGAGCCACAGCAGACAGCACAGGGCGCAGGCGAGGGCCGAGGCGGCCGAGACGCTGCCGCGCAGGGTCATGCGTACGGCGAGCACGGCGGTCACCGTGGACGCCAGGGTCGTACGCCGCCACGCGAGGCGCGTCCGCTCGGGCTGGAGCCCCGGGTCGCGGTCCTGGGGCGCCGCGCTCATCCGTCCCATCCGACGAGCACGACGACCACCATGGCGACCGCGACGACCGCGACGACCAGGCTCAGCAGCGCCGGGAAGCGTGAGACCGGCAGGTCCTCGCCCCGCCGCATGGCCCGCTCGCAGCGCACCCAGTGGTTCATCGCCCGCAGCGAGCACAGCACGCCCGCCGCGAGCAGCGCCAGCGCCAGACCGACCCGCCACCCCCACCGCAGGTCCGGCAGGAACTGGTCCACCGCGAATCCGCCGCCGATCAGCGCGAGCGCGGTACGCAGCCAGGCGAGGAACGTGCGCTCGTTGGCCAGGGAGAAGCGGTAGTCGGGAGTGTCGCCCTCCGTGCGGACCCGCTCGGGCGCGAACCACAGCCGGACGTTCCGCACGAGGTCGATCATGTGAACGAGCCTATCCGCAGGCCGGGCCGCAGGCTCCGCCGGTGGCGGTCTCCGCCGCCCCGGGCGCGGCCGCCCTCACCGCGGGCACCGCCCGCTCAGCGCGCCTCGTGGTGGGCCGCCAGCCGCCGGTGCGCGTCCAGCCCGTCCGGCACCCACTCCCACTCGGGCAGCCGCGCCCGCAGCTCCTCCTCCGTGACGAACGCGTGCCAGGCGACCTCCTCGGCCTGCGGCCGCACCGGCAGTTCGCAGCGCACCTCGTACACGGCCGACCACCAGCCGCCCCCGGCTCCGTCGTCGTAGAGGAACTTGAACAGGAACTCGGGCCGCGGCAGCCCGCTCACCCCCAGTTCCTCCTCCGCCTCGCGCAGCGCGGCGTCGTCGTAGGTCTCGCCCGCCCCGACGACGCCGCCGACGAACATGTCGTACAGCGACGGGAACACCAGCTTGTCCGCCGTCCGCCGGTGGACGAAGATCCGGCCCTGCGCGTCGCGGGCCTGGACGAACACGCACCGGTGGCGCAGCCCCTCGGCGTAGACCTCACCGCGCGGCCTGCGTCCGACGACCCGGTCGTGTTCGTCGACGATGTCGAGTATCTCGTCAGCGGAGCTCATGGGCCCATCCAAGCAGCAGGGCCCCGTCCCCGGGTCAGGACGTCTGCAGCGCCACCCGCGCAGGTGCCACGGCTCCCCGCGGCATCGCCGGGTGCATCCCCAGCAGGACGATGCCGGTGACGACGGCCGCGAGGCCGGCCGCCTCCCAGGCGAGGGCGCCGGCGTCGGCGCGCAGCCGGTCGCCGAGGAAGCCGACGCCGCAGAGGATGCCGGCCAGCGGCTGGGCCGCGGTGAGGGCGGGCAGGGAGGCCCGCAGCGAGGCCGCCTCGAAGGCGGACTGCACCAGCAGCAGCCCCGAGACGCCCAGCAGCAGCACGGCGTAGGGCTGCCAGCCGGTCAGCAGCTCGGCGAAGCCGCCCGCCGAGAAGCGCTCCCCGCTGACCCGGGTGAGCGCGTCCTGGACGCCGTAGAGCAGTCCGGCGGCCAGCGCGAGCAGGGTCGGGCCGGAGCCGAGCCGGGTGCGCCGGGCCCAGCCCGTGAGCAGCAGGGCCAGGCCCACCATCGCGCCGATGATCAGCCAGGGGCGCGTCGGGTCGGAGACGGCCTCGCCGCCGCGCGGCTGGCCCGCCACGATGAACGCGGTCACCCCGCCCGCGAGCAGCAGAAGGCCCGACCAGCCCTGGCGGCCCAGCGGCTGCTTGGTCTGCTTGCGGGAGAGGGCGAGGGCGAAGAGGAGGTTGGTGGCGAGCAGCGGTTCCACGAAGGAGATCTCGCCCTGGCCGAGAGCGGCCGCCCCGAGCGCCATGCCGACGACCATCAGCGCGATGCCGCCCAGCCAGCGCGGCACCTTCACCAGGTCGAGCAGCAGCCGCGGGGACAGGAAGTCCGCGCGCGGCGCACGGTGGGCGACGTTCTGCTGGAGGACGAACCCGAACCCCAGGCAGCAGGCGGCACCGACGGCGAGAAGCAGAATCAGAACCGACACGCAGAAGTACCTCGGGATTCGTCCGGCCGGGCCGCGGGGACGGGCGGGGCCGGTCGGTAGGGTCCCCGGAAGCCGGTGTGCTCCCGGGAGCGCCCGGACGCGCTCCCGGCGGATGCCGGGGCGGGCGCCGATCGGGTCGCCCTCGCGGAGAGGTCCGTGGACCCCCGGCGCCGGCGCGACCGTCCTGCCCATGGTCCGACGCCGGACGGACCGGCGCTATGGCGTACGTCACACTATCCCGAAATCGGGCCAAAAACGGAACGGATCCCTCCAGGCAACCTCATGTGTCACAACTGTCCCCCTGGTCACATGAGTTGACGCGTGTCACGCGGGCGGCTCCACTTGACGTCGGCCGCCCGCTCCCGGTTGGCTGTGTGTGATCAACCGATGACCATGCCGGATCCCTGCCCTGTTCCGACCTTCCGCACCACCCCCCACCCTCCCCACGCAGCCGTCTGAGGAAGTCCCCTCGGTGTCACCACCCCCGCCACCCCTGGGCCGCGCCCGCAAGCGCTCTCCCCAGACGTTCGACGCGGCCCTCGACGACACCGACCTCGTGACCGCCCGCGCCGCGCTGGCCCAGGGCCGCTGGCAGGCCGTCCGCTCCCTGCTCGCCCACACGGGCGACGACTGGGACCGCCGCGGTCACCGCGTCACCGTCCTCGCGACGGAGAAGTACAGCGCCGCCTGGGCCCGTGAGTGGCGGCTCGCCGAACCCGAGTCCACCGACGCCTCCGTGCTGCTCGCCCTGTCGCTCGTGCATCGCGCCCTGGACGGCAAGGAGAAGCCGGACAGCGCCCGCGAGGCGTGCCGGGCCGCCGCCGGCCTGGTGCCGGCCGACCCCACCCCCTGGCTCGGGCTGCTGATGCTGGAGCGCGACCACGGCGGCGACCAGGACACCGCACGCGCCTTCGACGAGGTCCGCCACCGGCACGCCGACCATCACCACGCCCACCATCTGATGGTCGCCCGTCTCGCCGAGGTCCGCGCCGAGGACGGGCCCGACCCGCTGCACGAGGTCTACGACTTCGCCAACTGGTCCGCCGAGCAGGCGCCCGCCGACTCCCCCCTCGCGATCCTGCCCGTCGTCGCGCACGCCGAGCGCTACCGCGTGCTCGCCGCCGCGGGGCACGAGAGCACGGACCCGGCCGCCTCCGGCCACTGGGCCGGCCGCCGCGCCCGCCAGGTGATGAAGGCCGCCTTCGACTGGTGGCTGGAGTGGGAGCACGAGGACCATCCGCGCCGGCTGGTGGACCTCAACTTCCTCGCCCACGCCAAGTCCTGCGAGGGCCGGGGGGCCGAGGCCGCCGCCCTGTTCCACCGCATCGGGGAGCACCTCACCCCCCAGCCGTGGTCCTACCCCGACCGCGACCCGCACGCCGCCTTCCAGGCCGCGCGCGCCGCCGCGCTCGGCATGGGCTGAACCACCCGCACCACCCGCTCCACCCGCTCCACCCGCTCCACCCGCTCCATCCGCACCACCCGAGCACCCTTTCCCCGGTCCCCCGAACCGTCCCCGAAAGGACCATCCCCGATGACGACGGACAGTCCGAGAACGACCCCCGCCGGGACTCCCTCCGGCGCCCCCGAAGGCATCAGCACCTTCAAGGGGCAGGAGCGCGCGCTGCGCGCCGACCGCCTCGGCACGGGCGGCCTGCTGCTGTCCGTCCTCGCCGCGACCGCGCCCCTCATGGTCGTCGCGGGTGTCATGCCCACGGCATTCGCGGTGATGGGTGTCGTCGGCCAGCCGCTGCTCTTCGTCGTGCTCGGCGTGACGCTGGTGCTGTTCAGCGTCGGCTACGCCGAGATGAGCCGGCACGTCCACAACGCCGGCGCGTTCTACGCCTACATCTCCCGCGGCCTCGGCGGCACCGCGGGCGCGGGCGCCTCGTTCGTCGCCCTCGTCGCCTACAGCGCCCTCCAGGTCGGCATCTACGGCATCTTCGGCTTCGAGGTCTCCGGACTGCTCGCCACCTACGCCGAGACCGAGGTGGCCTGGTGGATACCGGCCCTGCTGGCCGTCGCCGTCGTCGGCGCGCTGGGCTGGATGAAGATCGACGTCAACGCCCGGCTGCTGGGTGTCCTGCTGCTGATCGAGCTGGTCCTGGTCGTGGTCTTCGACATCGCCGTCGTCGCCGACCCCGGTGCCGAGGGCCTGTCCCTGCACGCCTTCGACCCCGGCACCCTCACCGGCGCGGGCGTGGGCACCGCGCTGTGCTTCTGCATCGCCGCCTTCACCGGCTTCGAGCAGGCTCCTGTCTACGCCGAGGAGACCAGCCGTCCGCATGTCCTCGTGCCGCGGGTGATGTTCCTCGCCGTCGGCTTCGTCGCCGTCTTCTTCGCCCTCAGCTCCTGGGCGCTGACCGTCGCCACCGGCCCGGACAAGATCGTGCCGACCGCACAGGAACAGAGCGCCGGACTGCTGTTCTTCCTCAGCGAGTCCCGGCTCGGCGGCACCTTCACCGACGTCATGCACGTCCTGTTCGTGACCGGCATGTTCGCCGCCCTGCTCAGCTTCCACAACGTCGTCGCCCGCTACGCCTTCGCCATGGGCCGCGAGGGCCTGCTCCCGGCCGCGTTCGGCCGCACCACCGGCAGCAGCGGCGCGCCCGGCACCGGCTCCCTGCTCCAGACGGTGATCTCCCTCGTCGTCGTCGCCGGCTTCGCGATCGCCGACGACGGACCGGCCGGCGACCCCACCGCGCCCGTGCTGCACCTGTTCACCTGGGGCGGCAACACCGGCGCGCTCGGTGTGATCCTGCTGATGGCGGCGGCGTCCTTCTCCGTCGTCGCCTTCTTCGTACGCCGTGGCGCCGCGGGTGCCCAGGCATGGCGGCTGGCCGCCTCGTCCCTGTCCGGCGTGGTCCTGCTGGTGATCGCCGGATACACGATCAAGGACATCGACGTCCTGATCGGCGCCGGACCCGGCTCCTCCCTGAGCTGGATCCTGCCCGGTGTCATCGGCCTCGCCCTCCTCGCCGGCCTCGTCCACGGTCTGCTGATGCGCTCCCGCGCCCCCGAGGCGCACGCCCGCATCGGCCTCGGGAACGAGGCGTTCCAGCTGGAGAAGGCGGCCGGGTCCACCGACTGATCCACCGGCCGGCCCACCGGCGGCCGCCGGCCCGGCCGCCGCACCCACGACGGATCACCGCCGCCGCACCCACGACGGATCACCGTCACCGCAGCGCGACGAACACCGCCCTGCTGATGACGGAATTCTGACGAGCACCCGCCTCCCCTGGTCCCGCAGGGGACGCGGGTGTTCGAATGAAGAGGTGACCCCCGCACCAGCCCCCGAACCCGACCCCGCATCCGGCCGCGGGCCCGACCCCGACCCCGACCCCGAACCCGAGGAACCGCGCGGCACCCCCGTGGGCCGCCGCGTCTTCCTCGGCACGCTCGGTCTGGGCGCGCTCGGCGTCGTCGCCGCTCCGCCGCTCCAGCGCACCCTGGAAGCCTTCCTGGGGGGTGTGGCCGACAAGGACCCCACCGGCCTGACCGACCTGCTCCCCAACGGCGGCGGCTTCCGCTACTACTCGGTCGCCTCCTCCGTCCCCCGCAGGTCCTCCCGCGACTACCGCCTCACCGTCGACGGACTGGTCGACCGCCCCGCCACCTACACCCTGTCCGACCTCAGAGCCATGCCCCCGACCCGCCTGGTGCGGGACGTGCAGTGCGTCACGGGCTGGCGGGTCCCGGAGACCCTCTTCGAGGGCGTACGGCTGTCGCGGCTGCTGGACGCCGCCCGAGTGCGCCCCGAGGCCCGCGCCGTGCGCTTCACCTGCTTCGACGGCACCTACTCCGAGAGCCTCACCCTCGCCCAGGCCCGCCGTGCCGACGTCCTGGTCGCCCTGCGCATGGCCGGCGAGGACCTGGGCCACGCCCACGGCGGTCCGGCCCGCCTCTACGTGGCCCCCATGTACTTCTACAAGTCCGCCAAGTGGCTCTCGGGCATCACCGTCACCGACCGTGTCCGCCCCGGCTACTGGGAGGAGCTCGGCTACGACGTCGACGCATGGGTCGGCCGTTCGAACGGACGCGACGATGAGCCCACGAGCTGACCGCGACGGCCTCCCGCGCTTCACACCGGCCGAGCGCTGGGTGCACCGTACGACGGCCCTGCTCATGGGCGTCTGCGTGGCGACGGCCGCCTGCCTCTACATTCCGGAGCTCGCCCAGCTCGTCGGCCGCCGTGCCCTCGTGGTCCGGCTCCACGAGTGGGCGGGCCTCGCCCTGCCGGTGCCGCTGCTGGCCGGTCTCGCCTCCCGCGCCCTGCGGGCCGACCTCGGCCGGCTCAACCGCTTCGGCCCGCACGACCGGCTCTGGCTGCGTGCCGTACTGCGGCGGGACAGACGCCCCTCGGCCCGTCCGGCGGGCAAGTTCAACGCCGGACAGAAGATCTACGCCGCCTGGATCGCGGGAGCCGTCCTGGTCATGCTCGGCACCGGCCTGCTCATGTGGTTCACCCATCTCACCCCCCTGCGGTGGCGCACCAGCGCGACGTTCGTGCACGACTGGCTCGCCCTCACCGCGGGTGTCGTCCTCGCCGGCCACATCGGCATGGCCCTCGCCGACCCGGAGGCCCGCCGGGGGCTGCGCACGGGGAAGGTGAGCCGGGAATGGGCACGGCGCGAGCACTCGCTGTGGCGGCCGTGACCGCCGTGACCGCCGTGACCGCCGTGACCGCCGGGGCGGAGGGCCCACGCACGAAGCCGCCGGACCCCCTCGGGGGGCCCGGCGGCTCTGCGCGGGCTCGGGTGCACCGGCCGGTGCCGGCTGTGTGACCCCGGCTATATGACCAGCGACAGCAGCAGCACCAGGGCACCGGCGACGACCGAGATGATCGTCTCCATCACCGACCACGTCTTGACGGTCTGCCCGACCGTCAGGCCGAAGTACTCCTTCACCAGCCAGAACCCGGCGTCGTTGACGTGGCTGAAGAACAGCGAGCCGGCGCCGATGGCCAGGACCAGCAGGGCCGTGTGCGTGGTCGACATGTCGGCCGCGAGCGGTGCGACCAGACCGGCCGCCGAGACGGTCGCCACCGTCGCCGAGCCCGTCGCGAGCCGGATCGCCACCGCGATGAGCCAGGCCAGCAGCAGGGCCGGGATCGACCAGTCCTCGGAGATCTCCAGGATCATCCGGCCCACGCCGGAGTCGATCAGCGTCTGCTTGAAGCCGCCGCCCGCGCCGACGATCAGCAGGATGCCGGCGATGGGCGCCAGGCCCTTCTCCACCGTCCGCGACAGACGCTCCTTGCTGAACCCGGCGGGCCGGCCCAGCGTGAAGAACCCGACGAACACCGCGGCGAGCAGCGCGATCAGCGGGGAGCCGACGACGTCGAACACCCGCTGCACGGAGTGCTCTGGGTCGTCCACGACGATGTCGACCAGCGCCTTGGACAGCATCAGGACGACCGGCAGCAGGATCGTCGCCAGCGTGGCCGCGAAGCCCGGACGGTGCTCCAGGTCCTCGGAGGCACGCGGGGGGACCATGCGTTCGGGAGCCGGGACGTCCACCCAGCGCGCGGCGTACCGGGAGAACACCGGCCCGGCGATGACGACGGTCGGGACGGCGACGAGCACACCGAGCGCCAGCGTCACACCCAGGTTGGCCCCCACCGCGTCGATCGCCACCAGCGGACCGGGGTGCGGCGGCACCAGGCCGTGCATCACGGACAGGCCGGCGAGCGCCGGGATGCCGATGCGCATCAGCGAGTAGTTGCCGCGCTTGGCGACCATCAGCACGACCGGGATCAGCAGCACGACGCCGACCTCGAAGAACAGCGGCAGACCGATCACGGAGGCGATCAGCACCATCGCCCACGGCATCGAACGGCCCTTCGCGCGGGCGAGGATCGTGTCGACGATCTGGTCGGCGCCTCCGGAGTCGGCGAGCAGCTTGCCGAGGATCGCGCCGAGCGCGATCAGCACGCCCACACCGGCGACGGTGGTGCCGAGGCCGGTGGTGAAGCTGACGATCACCTTGTCCAGCGGCGCCCCGGCGAACGCGCCCAGCGCGAGCGCCCCGACGGTCAGCGCCAGGAAGGCGTGGAGCTTGAACTTGGTGATGAGCAGGACGATGACGGCGATACCGCCCAGCACGGCGATGCCCAGCTGGGCGTGGCCGGCCGAGGTGATCGGCTCGACGGTGTCCGCTGCCAGCATCTCGACGCTGAGTCTGGTCACGGGGATTCCCTTGCAGGTACGGGGGACGGGGGAGGGGGAGGGGTGCTACGGGGAGGCGCGGGACGTCACCGCGCCGGTCAGGGAAGCGCGCGGAGGGCGGCCACGGCCCGTTCGGTGATCTGCTCCGGGCCGCCGCGGACGTCGACGGCCACACCGGCCTCGTCCGCCTCCAGCGGCTGGAGCGTGGCGAACTGCGAGTCGAGCAGCGCGGTGGGCATGAAGTGCCCCGTGCGGTGCGACATGCGGTCCTCGATCAGCGCGCGGTCGCCGGTGAGATGCACGAAGACGATGCCGGGGGCGGCCGCCCGGAGCCGGTCGCGGTACACCCGCTTCAGGGCCGAGCTGCTCACCACGCCGCCGAGCCCGGCCCGGCCGTGGGCCCAGACGCCGATGGCGTCGAGCCACGGCCATCTGTCGTCGTCGTCCAGCGGGACACCGGCCGACATCCTGTCGATGTTGGTCTGCGGATGGAAGTCGTCGCCCTCGGCATAGGGGACGCCGAGCCGGGCGGCGAGCAGAGGACCGATCGTGGTCTTGCCCGTCCCGGCGACGCCCATCACCACGACCACGTGGGGGGTACGCATGACTGCCTCGCTGTCTTCCTCGACACGCGACGCCGGCCTCCGGCGCCTGACGTCGCCATACTGAAACTCATTAGGTACGACGAATTCAAGACGCTGTGACAAATAAGTCTGACTTTTTGTTCCTGTGGGGGCCTCGTACCCTGAGTGCATGACCACACCGGGCCGCGGGCTGCACGGCCGTGTACTCGACACCCTCGGCCCCGAGATCACCGCGGGTGACTACCCGCAGGGCAGTGTTCTGCGCACCGACGAACTGGCCCAGCGCTTCGACGTCTCCCGCTCGGTCATGCGCGAGGCCGTGCGTGTCCTGGAGACGATGCATCTGGTGGAGTCCCGCCGCCGTGTGGGCGTGACCGTGCTCCCCGAGTGCGAGTGGAACGTCTACGACCCGCAGGTCATCCGCTGGCGTCTGGCCGGCGCCGACCGCGCCCGGCAGCTGCGCTCGCTCACCGTGCTGCGTTCCGCGGTCGAACCCGTCGCCGCGGGTCTCGCCGCCCGCAACGCCTCCGCCGAGCAGTGCGCCGAGCTCACCGAGTGTGCGCTCGGCATGGTCGCCAACTCACGCGGCCACCAGCTGGAGGGCTATCTGATCCATGACATCGCCTTCCACCGCGTGATCCTCGCGGCGTCGGGCAACGAGATGTTCGCCCGCCTCGGTGACGTCGTCGCGGAGGTCCTGACCGGCCGCACCCATCACGAGGTCATGTTCGAGGACCCCGACCCCGCGGCCGTCACCCTCCATGTGCGGGTCGCCGAGGCGGTGCGCGCCCGTGACGCGGCCCGCGCCGAGGAACTCACCCGCCAGATCACGGTCGGCGCCCTCCAGGAACTGGACATCCTGGCGCCGTAGCCCCGGCCGGGACACCCGGCGGGCTCCCGGCAGGGGGGTCCGTCCCCGCCGACCCGGGAAGCCCCCGCCGGCCCGGGAAGCCCCTGTCGGTCCAGGAGGCCCCCGTCAGTCCAGGAAGTCCCCGTCGACGTACACCCACGCCCCGTCGACCCGCTCGAACCGGCTGCGCTCGTGCAGCGAGCCGCCGCGGTACGACGCCCGGAAGGTCACGGTGCCGGTGGTGTGGAAGGCCGACCCGGCGCCGGTCTCCAGGATCTCCAGACCGGTCCAGCGCATCGCGGGGTCGAGGTCGATCCGGGCCGGCCGGGTGCGCGGATGCCAGGTCCGCAGCAGGTACCCCGCGTCCCGCTGCACGAAGGCGCTGTACCGCGACCGCATGAGGGCCTCCGCGGTGGGCGCGGCCGCGGCCCCGGAGTGACAGCGGCCGCAGCACGTCTCGTAGGGCTCGGGCAGCCCGCACGGGCACGCACGCGTGGTCATGGCCGGAAATCCTCCGCAAAAGCAGAAGACCCCTGATCTACAGGGGTCTCAGCTGGTGTCCGAGGGGGGACTTGAACCCCCACGCCCGATAAAGGGCACTAGCACCTCAAGCTAGCGCGTCTGCCATTCCGCCACCCGGACAAGGTGTCTGTCGGGCGGGGTTTCCCCCGCGGCGACGTCGTAAACATTACCAGGCTTTCCGGGGAGCCCGATCACAGCCCGGGGGTGAGGGTCCTCACCGCCGTTCGCCGCCGTTCGCCTCCGTGCACCGGCCTCCGCCGCGTGAACGGTGTGTGTCGGGCCGGGACCGGTCTTGGGGTGCGGCCGGACGGGGTGGAGGATGAGAGAGACCACCAGCAGTGATGGACCACCAGCAGTGACAGCGGGAGGAACCAGCGTGAGCCAGACGGGCACGGCCGGCGGCGTCACCGGCGAGGACGAGGTCGTCGACCTCTGCCGCGAGCTGATCCGGATCGACACCAGCAACTACGGCGACCATTCCGGCCCCGGCGAGCGCAAGGCGGCCGAGTACGTCGCCGAGAAGCTCGCGGAGGTGGGTCTCGAACCGCAGATCATCGAGTCGCACCAGGGACGCGCCTCCACGGTCGCGCGCATCGAGGGCGAGGACCCGTCCCGGCCGGCGCTGCTCATCCACGGCCACACCGACGTCGTCCCGGCCAACGCGGACGACTGGACCCACCACCCCTTCTCCGGCGAGATCGCCGACGGCTGCGTGTGGGGCCGGGGCGCCGTCGACATGAAGGACATGGACGCGATGACCCTGGCGGTCGTCCGCGACCGGCTGCGCAGCGGCCGCAAACCCCCGCGCGACATCGTCCTCGCCTTCCTCGCCGACGAGGAGGCGGGCGGCACGTACGGCGCCCGGTACCTCGTCGACAAGCACCCCGACCTGTTCGAGGGCGTCACCGAGGCGATCGGCGAGGTCGGCGGCTTCTCCTTCACCGTCAACGAGAAGCTGCGCCTCTACCTCGTCGAGACCGCCCAGAAGGGCATGCACTGGATGCGGCTCACCGTCGACGGCACCGCCGGCCACGGCTCGATGACCAACACCGACAACGCCATCACCGAGCTGTGCGAGGCCGTCGGCCGGCTCGGCCGCCACACCTGGCCGGTGCGGGTCACCAAGACCGTGCGGTCCTTCCTGGACGAGCTCTCCGACGCGCTCGGCACCGAGCTCGACCCGGAGAACATGGACGAGACCCTCGCCAAGCTCGGCGGCATCGCCAAGATGGTCGGCGCCACCCTGCGCAACTCGGCGGCGCCCACCATGCTCGGCGCCGGCTACAAGGTCAACGTCATCCCCGGTCAGGCCACCGCGCACGTCGACGGCCGCTTCCTGCCCGGCTACGAGGAGGAGTTCCTCGCCGACCTCGACCGGATCCTCGGCCCGCGCGTGAGGCGCGAGGACGTGCACGGCGACAAGGCGCTGGAGACCGACTTCGACGGCAGGCTCGTCGACGCCATGCAGACCGCCCTCAGCGCCGAGGACCCCATCGCGCGCGCCGTGCCCTACATGCTCTCCGGCGGCACCGACGCCAAGTCCTTCGACGACCTCGGCATCCGCTGCTTCGGCTTCGCCCCGCTCCAGTTGCCGCCGGAGCTGGACTTCGCCGGAATGTTCCACGGCGTGGACGAGCGGGTGCCGGTGGAGGGCCTCAAGTTCGGCGTACGGGTGCTCGACCGGTTCCTCGATGCGTCCTGAATTCACCCACTGAAACGACACTTCATTATTCGTCCGCCTGTACGGCATTGACCGGGAAGGGTGAATGCGCTCATAGGGTCGTAGCCCTAATCGCGCCTCCTCGTTACTGGTGATGCGATCCGCGGTCGGGATCGCTTTGCCTACTAGGAGGAATAATGATCAAGAAGGTCGTCGCTGCTGCGGCTGCCACGGGTGGCCTGGTTCTCGCGGGTGCGGGCATGGCTGTCGCCGACTCGGGTGCCCAGGGTGCCGCGGTGCACTCCCCGGGTGTCCTGTCCGGCAATGTCGTTCAGGTTCCGGTGCACATCCCGGTGAACGTCTGCGGCAACACGATCTCGGTGATCGGGCTGCTGAACCCCGCCTTCGGCAACACCTGCGTCAACCAGTGAGGCTCGCCCTCTGAGGGGCGCCCCACCTCGATCGGCCCCGGAGTGCGCGCCATGCGCTCCGGGGCCGACCGGTCTTTCTCCGCGTCTTTTCACGAAAGCGTCTTTCACGAAAGGCAGGGAAGTACGTACATGCGACAGGTCACCCGCAAGGGCCTCATGACGGTGGCCGCGGCGACCGGAGTGATCGCGGCCGCCGGCGGTACGGCTCAGGCGTCGTCCGGCGCGAGCGGCTCCGCCTCGAACTCCCCCGGCGTGCTGTCCGGAAACTCGGTGCAGGCGCCGGTGCACGCGCCGGTGAACGTCTGCGGCAACACCGTCGACGTCGTCGGCGTCCTCAACCCGGCCATGGGCAACTCGTGCGCCAACCGCAGCGGTTCCCCCGGCGGCGCCGGCCACCAGGGCGGCGGCCACAACGGCCACGGGAACTCCGGTGGTCATGGTGGTCACGGAGGCCACAGCGGCTACGGGGACTCCGGCGGCCATGGCGGCTCCGGCGCCCACGGCAGCACCACCGGCTCACCCGGCGTCGGCTCCGGCAACCACGTCCAGGCCCCCGTCGACGCGCCGGTGAACGTCTGCGGCAACACCGTCGACGTCGTCGGCGTCCTCAACCCGGCCATGGGCAACGACTGCGGTTCCGGGTATCAGGCCGCCCCGCCGGAGGACGACGGCTACGGCACCCCGCCCGGCACCCCCGTCGACCGGAACGTCCCGCCCCTCCCGCAGCCGCCGGACGACCGGCCGCCGGTCCCCGGCGACCGCACCCCGGACCACGACCGGCCCGCGACCCCCACGGTTCCGCACCCCCGCAGCGGCACACAGCTCGCCTCCACCGGCAGCGAACTCCCGCTCGGCGCGGCCGGCGCCCTCGGCGTCGGAGCGGTCCTCGGCGGCGCGCTCCTCTACCGCAGGGCGCGCGCCTCGGCGTAGCACTCTTCACATCCCTCACGACGGAGCGGGCCCCGCGACTGCGGGGCCCGCTCCGTTTCCGCCTTTTTCCGCTCACCAGGTGGCGCGTACCTGACGGATGATCCTCCGTCGCAGCCGCACCCTGCGGCTTCCGTCGCGCATCAGGCTCAGGCGGTACAACTCCCAGTGTCCGTACTCTGCATGGTCCGTCAGCAGACGTGCCGTCTCCTTGCGGGACACCCCGCGCGGTACGTACACGTCGACAAATTCGTATTCCGGCATCGCATCTATTGTGCGGGCTGGGGCCCGGTACGGATAGCGTCTGCACTATGTCTGATGCTGCGCAGCCCACCGCTGCCGAGGTACGCGCCGCCGCCGAGGCGGTCAAGACCGCGCTCGACCGCCACCTGGCCGCGGTCGAACGCCGGTCGGGGGACGAGGACCCGGCCGTCTACGAGGCGTTCAACCAGCTGGCCGCGGCCGCGGAGGCGTACGACGAGCTTCTCTACGACCGCTACGACGAGGTCACCCCCTTCGAGATCCCCGGTGCCGACTCCACGCCGCCCTACACGGGCCCCGAGGAGCCGAACGCGCTGAGCGTGCTGATCCGTCGTGACTACGCAGTGGTGGAGCCGCAGCGACTGCTCGCCCAGGCCCAGCGGGTCGAGGCCGCGGACTACGACGACGCGGACGCCGCCGGTACGGTGCACGGCGCGCTGGGCATCCTGTTCGGCGAGTACGAACCGGACGAGATCGCGACCCGGCACAAGGAGTTCGGTCTGGAGGAGGGCGACTCCACACTCTGGGTGACCGCCGCGGACGAGCCGGCCGAGGCGGGCGAATGGCTGGAGGCACCCTTCGACCAGGTCGACCCCGAGCACGTGGTGTGCCGCTTCGACGCCAGCGCGATGTTCGACGAGGAGGACGGCGACGACGTCGACGACGAGGAGGCCGACGACCTCGACGAGACGCACGACGCCGAGGACGCCGACGGGGCCGAGGACGAGGACTTCGAGTACGACGCCGAGGACGCCGGCGAGGCCGAAGAGCTGGAACGGCTGGAGGCGGACCGCTGAGTGAGCGGCGGACGGGCGGCGAGTGAGCGCACGGCGGCCGCGGGGCATCCGTCCCGCGGCCGCCGTGCGCCGTGTCCGGCCCTTCCCGCGCCCTGCCCTCCCCGGCGCGGCCGGCCGTTCAGTCCCGCGCGGCCGCCTGGGCGGCGAGCAGCACCGGCAGACGGGTCGTACGCGGCTTGGCCGGGACCTCCGCGACCGCCCGCGGCAGCGCCTGCTCCACGCCGTGGACCACCGACAGATGCCGCTCGGCCCGGCCGAACGCCGTGTACACCCAGGGCCTGCTCAGCGACTGCGCGGCGTCGCCCGGCAGCACCACCACGGCGGCGGGCCAGCGGCCACCGACCGCCTGGTGCGCGGTGAGCGCCCACCCGTGCCGCACGGTCCGCTCCACCCGCTCCCTCGCGACGACGACGGCGTCGCCGGAGCAGGACAGGTGCAGTCCGTCGGCGTCGGCCTTCACCACCTGGCCGGGCAGGGTGCGGCCGGGCGCGGGGGAGTAGGCGACGCGGTCGCCGGGGTCGAAGCCGCCGAAGCGGCCCGGCCCGGGGTTGAGCCGTTCCTTGAGGGCCGCGTTGAGGGCCCGGGTGCCCGCGGCGCCGCCGTGGCCGGGTGTGATCACCACGGTCTGCTCGGCGGGCACGCCGATCGCCCGGGGCACGGAGTCCGCGACGAGCTGCACGGTGCGGTGCACGGCCTCGCCGGCATCCCGCACGGGCACGACGACTACCTCCTTGCCGGGCGCGTCCACCCGGCCCAGCTCGCCGACGCCGATGCCGGAGACCAGCTCGCCCAGCGGGCCGGGATCGGGGCGGCGCGAGGCGATCTGGGGGCAGACCCGCGCGACGAGCAGGTCGGCGAACACCCGGCCCGGCCCCGCGGACCACAGCACGCCCGGGTCCCCGGCCAGCACCAGCCGCGCCCCGTCCGGCAGCGACTCCACGAGCAGCGCCGCCGTCTCGACGTCGAGCTGCGGTGAGTCGAGCACGACGAGGACGTCGAGATCCAGCGCACCGTCGGCGTCCCGCCCCGGTCCCTCGGCACCGGAGAGCAGCCCGGCGACGGTGCCGACGCCCGGACCGTCCGGCAGGGCGCGGCCGGCGGCCGCTTCGGAGCGGGACGTCCGCAGCAGGGCGCCGAAGCGGTCGCGGCCGAGCGGGCCGTGGGTGACCGCCCAGGCGCGCAGGCCGAGGGCGTCCGCGCGGTGGAGCAGCTGCGCGGGTTCGGCGAGGGAGGCGTCCGCGCCGGTGTGCAGGACCAGGCCGTGCGCCGCGACCGCGCGGATCAGCTCGGCGGCGGATCCCTGCGCCGAGGCGGCGGCCTCCTCCCACTCCTCGGCCGAACCGCCCTCCTCGGGCGCCGAGTTGATCAGCCGGCCCAGGCCGTCGGCGAGGCTCTCCTCCGCGAGCGCGTACCGCTCCAGGCCGACGAGGACGCGCACCGGGCGGCTCTCGTCCTCCCCCTCCCCGGTGCCGGCCGGTGTCGCGCCCGGCTCGTCCGGGGCGTCCTGGAAGGCCAGGGCGTCTCCCTCGGTGAGGGCGCTCTGCACGGCCGCGTCAGGGCCGGGCACGGTGTACCGGCCGAGGGCTGCGGTGAGCGCGGGCAGCTCCAGGGCGGTGTGCCCGGCCACCGCGGCCTGCTCCAGCAGCCAGCCGGTGAGCGCCCGGCCGCGCCGCTCGTCGTCCGGCGCGCATTCCGCGCCGAGCAGGGCCCGTGCGAACCCGTCGGCCTGCTCGGGCCGCACCCCGGCGACCCGCAGCAGCTGCCAGGGGTCCTCGCGGAGCCCGTCCCCGGCCCCCTCGCCGAGCGCGGCGGCGGTCTGCGCGGCCAGGTCCGGGGGAGCGCCGCCCTCGCGCAGCACGGCCGCCACGGCCTCGACCGTCTCCCGGGCGGGCGCGGCCGGCCGGGCACCGGGTCCGGCCGGGTCCGGCTGCGGCCGTCGTACCGGCTCCGGCGCGGCAGGCCGGCGCGGCGGTTCGGGCGCGCCGAAGACACCGGCCGAGGGCCTGGAGCCGCCCTCCACGGCACGCACGGCCGCGAGCAGGTCGGCCGCCCTGCCGCTCAGCTTCGCCCCGCTGTCGACCGGCCCCTGCCTCTCGGCTCTGCGCCGCTCGATCCGCTCCCGCTCCAGCCGCTGCGCGGCCAGCTCGGCCTGGGCCTCGGACACCTCACCGGCGGCCTCCGCGCTCGCCGAGGAGCCCGCCCCGGTGCTCTCGGCCGCCTCCTCGGCGCCGGTGTCCCCGCCGACGTCCCCGGCGGTCCCGTCAGCGGCTTCGGCGGCGTCCTCGCCGGAGGACGAAGGCTTCCCGGCGGCCTCCTCGACGGCGGAGCCCTCCGCGGCGGACGGTGTCTCCGGCGTGGTGTCCTCGGCGGTCTCCGGCTCCGTGCTCACAGCGTGCTCCAGTCGTGATCGGGATAGCGGTGCACGGGTGCCGACACATCGTCGAGCGCCCGGCAGATCTCGTCAGGAAGACTAAGCGCCTCCACTGACAACGCCGCCGTGAGCTGCTGCGCGTTGCGCGCGCCGATCACCGGGGCGGCCACCCCGGGCCGGTCGCGCACCCAGGCGAGGGCCACCTGGAGCGGTGTCACCGCGAGCCCGTCCGCGGCGGTCGTCACCGCGTCCACGATCCGGCTCGCGGTGTCGTCGAGGTACGGCTCCACGAAGGGGGCCAGATGCTCCGAGGCCCCCCGGGAGTCCGGCGGCAGCGCCGCGCCCCGGTACTTTCCGGTGAGCACGCCGCGCCCCAGCGGAGAGGAGGGCAGCAGCCCGAGCCCGAGGTCGAGCGCGGCCGGCAGCACCTCGCGCTCCACGCCCCGCTGGAGCAGGGAGTACTCCATCTGCGTACTGGCCAGCCGGGTACGCGCCCCCGGGGCCGCCAGCTGCCAGGTGGCCGCCTTGGCGAGCTGCCAGCCGCAGAAGTTGGACACGCCCGCGTACCGGGCACGTCCGCTGGCGACCGCGAGGTCGAGCGCCTGGAGCGTCTCCTCCAGCGGGGTCGAGGGGTCGAACGCGTGCACGTGCCAGACGTCGACGTAGTCGGTGCCCAGCCGGGCCAGGGAGGCGTCGAGCGCGGCGAGCAGATGGCCGCGCGAGCCGTCGAAGCGGCGGTCCGGATCCGGGACGCTGCCCGCCTTGGTCGAGATGACCAGATCCCGGCGCGGCACGAGGCCCTCCATCAGCTGCCCCAGCAGATACTCGGCCTCTCCGTCGCCGTACACGTCCGCTGTGTCGACGAGGTTCCCGCCCGCCTCCCAGAACGTCTTCAAGAGGTCCGCCGCGTCGTGCTCGTCGGTGTCCCTGCCCCAGGTCAGGGTGCCGAGACCGATACGGGACACACGCAGGCCGGTGCGGCCGAGATGCCTCTGCTCCATGGACGCCGAGAGTACTGGCCAGAGCCTGTCACGTGGGGTTCCGCGGCCGAGCGTTTCCGATGATCGCAACAGCGGTCCCCGGCGCGCCGATCACACCCCTGCCCGGGGCCGCGCCGGTCCGCTAGGGTCTCCGGAACAGGGACGTTACTCATCAGTAAGGGGATCTGGCATGCAGCTCGGGATCAACCTCGGCTACTGGGGTGCCGGAATGGACGCCGACAACCTCGCGGTCGCCAAGGAGGCCGACCGGCTCGGCTACGCGGTCTGCTGGGCCGCCGAGGCGTACGGATCCGACGCCGCCACCGTGCTCACCTGGGTCGCCGCCCAGACCGAGCGCATCGACGTCGGCTCGGCCATCTTCCAGATCCCCGCCCGGCAGCCCGCCATGACCGCGATGACCGCCGCCACCCTGGACTCGCTCTCCGGCGGCCGCTTCCGCCTCGGCCTCGGCGTCTCCGGACCCCAGGTCTCCGAGGGCTGGTACGGCGTCAAGTTCGACAAGCCGCTGGCCCGCACGCGCGAGTACGTCGAGATCGTCCGCAAGGCCATGACCCGCGAGCGGCTGTCCTACGAGGGCGAGCACTGGACGCTGCCGCTGCCCGGCGGCCCCGGCAAGCCGATCAAGCTGACCGTGCACCCGGAGCGCGAGCACATCCCGCTGTACATCGCTGCGATCGGCCCGAAGAACCTGGAGCAGACCGGCGAGATCGCCGACGGCGCCCTGCTGATCTTCCCCTCCGCGGAGCACCTGGAGGACACCGCGATCCGCCACCTGCGCGCCGGACGCGAGAAGGCGGGCAAGACCCTCGACGGCTTCGACGTCTGCCCGACCCTGCCGCTCGCCGTCGGCGAGGACAAGGACGTCCCCGCGCTCGCCGACTTCTTCCGCCCCTACACCGCCCTGTACGTCGGCGGCATGGGCAGCCGCAAGCAGAACTTCTACAACCAGCTCGCCCGGCGCATGGGCTACGAGCAGGCCGCCGCCGAGATCCAGGACAAGTACCTCGCCGGCGACAAGCAGGGCGCCGCGGCCGCCGTGCCGCACGACCTGATCGACCGCACCGCACTGCTCGGCTCCGTCGACCGCATCGCCGACCGCATGAAGGCGTACGCCGCCGCAGGCGTCACCACGCTCACCCTCGCTCCGGCGGGCTTCACCCTGGACGACCGGCTCGCCTCCCTGCGCGCCGGCGTCGAGGCCATGGAGCGCGCCGGACTGGCGTAGGGCCTGTCCGACCGTTCCCGTCTGCAGAGCGACGCCGTGCACGCACTCTCGCCGCACCGGCTCCGGACCCGGGTACGTCCGGTACGAGGGCCTGGAGCCGGCACGCCGAGAGCACGCACCTGACGGCGCGCGGCCGCCCTTCGGGCGACGACGCGAATGGTCGGACAGGCCCCAGGGGGAGGAAATTCCAGCGGCCGTGGTGGGGGCTCGGGGGTCTTCCCCGCCACGGCCGTCACGGAGAACAACGCGCCGGACCGCACGCGGTTACGCCTCCGGCGCGACTCGTCGCGTCCTTCTTTCGGCCCAGTTGTCCGACACAGGTGTTGCGGCACCTCTCATGGCGCATTTCACTCGTTCTTTGCGGACCCTGTGGAGCACCGCAGAGAGCGGAGAGGTGCCTCAGATGCTTTCGGCCAAGAGTCTTTTCCAGGAGATCCTCGACAACGACGAGTCCTTCCGGCTGTTCTGCTCGATCGCCGCCAGCGGCGAGTCGCAGGGCGGCTGGGAGAACGCCCGCATCGCCGCGCTCGTCCCCGAGAGCGCGCGCGACCTCGCTCCCAAGATCACCCGGCACGGGGCCGACGAGGACAAACACGGCCGGATCTTCAACGCCCTGCTGAAGAAGCGCGGCCTGCGGCCCGTCCCCGTGCCCCCCGAGACCGACTACACGATGCTGCTGGAGAAGAGCGGCATCGGCCTCGCGCACGACAAGCTCAAGGGCGACGAGCCGCTGACCGTGGCGGACATCGTCACCTACCTCGCGCACAGCCGCGTCACCGAACAGCGCGCCTCCGAGCAGATGGATCTGCTGCGCAAGCACTTCGCCGACCACCCCGACATCGGCCGCGCGGTGCGGATGATCTCCCACGACGAGGACAACCACCTCGCCTACTGCCACGAGGAACTCCTGCGCCTCGCCCGGGCCGGCCACGGCCGCGCCATCCAGGCCACCCTGCGCTCCTGCGCGCTCGCCGAGATCCGCGTCTACCGCGACGTCAGTCTCGCGGTCATGGACCACATGGGCCGGGTCCTCGGCTGGTCCAGGGCCAGGGCGGGCGTCCTCGCGGCCGGCATCCACGCCGTGTACGCCTGGGAGCGCCTCGCGGGCTGGCGCCGCATGGTCTCCCTGGAGATGCCCGAACGCCGTGACGCGCTCGGCGGCCCGGCCACCGGCGCCCCCGAGTTCGCCTGATCCGCCGCCCTAGAGCCAGCCGCGGTGCTTGAACAGCCGGTACAGCAGCACCTCCAGGGCGGCCATGAGCGCGATCAGCGCCGGATACGACCACGCCCAGTGCAGCTCGGGCATGTGGTCGAAGTTCATGCCGTAGATCCCCGCGAGCATCGTGGGGACCGCGGCCATGGCCGCCCACGCGGAGATCTTCCGCATGTCGTCGTTCTGCCGGACGCTCGTCTGCGCCAGATGCGCCGACAGGATGTCCGACACCAGCCGGTCCAGGCCCTCCACCGACTCGTTCACCCGCGTCAGATGGTCGCCGACGTCCTGGAAGTACGGCCGGGACCCGGCGTCCGCGAACGGCACCGCCACGCCGGTCGGACCCGTGCCCGCGAGCCGGGCCAGCGGCGCTGTCAGCGGGCCCGTCGCACGGCGGAACTCCAGCACCTGGCGCTTGAAGGTGTAGATCCGCGAGGCCGTGTTCCGCGAGCCGCCGCCCTCGGCGGAGAAGACCTCCGTCTCCAGCTCCTCCAGGTCGGTCTGGAGCTCGCCCGCCACGTCCAGATAGTCGTCCACGGTCGCGTCGGTGACCGCGTACAGCACCGCCGTGGGCCCCTTGGCCAGGATCTGCGGCTCGTCCTCCAGCCGCCGCCGCACGGCCGCGAGCGGCGAACCCGCG
Organism: Streptomyces sp. NPDC093094; assembly: GCF_044754345.1. Lineage (NCBI taxonomy): Bacteria > Bacillati > Actinomycetota > Actinomycetes > Kitasatosporales > Streptomycetaceae > Streptomyces > Streptomyces sp. NPDC093094. The sequence continues at coordinate 150,525 of NZ_JBIVOX010000016.1, forward strand.
CCATGACGGACGGTGACCACGAACGCGTCACCGAGGAAGATCATCACCTCGCCCGAGGACACGGTGTCGCCCTCCGGCTCGTAGAAGACCGGCTTCAGCACCATGAACAGCGAGTCCTCGTAGACCTCCAGCTTCGGCCGCTGGTGCGCCTTCAGCGCGTCCTCCACCGCCAGTGGATGCAGCCCGAACTCCTCGCTGACCAGGGCGAACTCCTCCGGCGACGGCTCGTGCAGACCGATCCACACGAACCCGCCCGCCGCCCGCGCCTCGTCCAGCGCGTCGGACAGGTCCGACGGTCCCCCGGTGCGCCTGCCGTCCCGGTAGACGGCACAGTCGACGATCACGCAGCGAATTCTCCTTCCGGGCGCCCACCGTCGCACCCGTTCGTATGCCTACTCTGGGCGGCATGCCCACGCTGCTTCTGGTCCGGCACGGACGCTCCACCGCCAACACCGCGGGACTGCTCGCCGGCTGGACGCCCGGCGTCGCCCTCGACGAGCGCGGCCTCGCCCAGGCCGCCGCCCTGCCCGGACGGCTCGCCGGTCTGCCGGTCCACGAGATCGTCACCAGCCCCCTGCAGCGCTGCCGGGAGACGATCCGGCCGCTGCTCGACGCCCGCCCGGAACTCACCGCCCACACCGAGGAACGCATCGGCGAGTGCCACTACGGCGACTGGTCCGGCCGTAAACTCGCCGAGCTCAAGGACGAACCTCTCATGGAGGTCGTCCAGGCGCACCCCTCCGCCGCGGCCTTCCCCGGAGGGGAGTCCATGCGCGCCATGCAGACCCGCGCCGCCGAGGCCGTACGCGAGTGGAACGCGCGCGTGGAGCGCGACCACGGCGCCGACGCCGTCTATCTGATGTGCTCCCACGGCGACATCATCAAGTCGCTCGTCGCCGACGCACTCGGACTTCATCTCGACCTCTTCCAACGGATCTCCGTCGAACCGTGTTCCATCACCGCGATCCGTTACACCCGGCTGCGGCCGTTTCTCGTCCGTCTCGGGGACACCGGCGACCTCGCCTCCCTGGCGCCGCGCGCGGAACCTCCGAGCGACCAGGCCACGGTCGGGGGCGGTGCGGGCGCACCGTGATCGTCGCCCGCAGTAGGGTGAAGCGACCGCAGTAGCGCCGTGATTGCCCGCCTTCACGATTCTTGGAGCTGGACGTGTCCCGTCAGGTGTTCCTCTACGACCCCCCGGACCGCTTCGTGGCCGGCACGGTCGGACTGCCCGGGCGCCGTACGTTCTTCCTCCAGGCCACGTCAGGCCCCCGGGTGACCAGCGTGGCCCTGGAGAAGACCCAGGTCGCAGCGCTCGCCGAACGCATGGACGAGCTGCTCGACGAGGTCGTACGGCGCACCGGGGGAAACGCGGCCGTCCCCGCGATGGCCCCCACGGAGATCTCCGACACCGGCCCTCTGGACACCCCCATCGAGGAGGAGTTCCGGGTCGGCACCATGGCCCTCGCCTGGGACGGCGAGGAGCAGCGCATGATCGTCGAGGCGCAGGCCCTCGTGGAGCTGGACGCCGACACCGACGAGGACCTCGCCGAGGCGGAGGAGAGGCTTCTCCAGGACGAGGAGAACGGCCCCCCGATGCTGCGGGTCAGACTCACCGGGACGCAGGCCCGCGCCTTCGCCAAGCGTGCCCTCGACGTCGTCAACGCCGGCCGGCCGCCCTGCCCGCTGTGCAGCCTGCCGCTCGACCCGGAAGGACACGTATGTCCGCGCCAGAACGGATACCGCCGCGGAGCATGACCGCGGCGGAGCTGCTCGCCGAGGGCGAGCTGACCGTACGCGGACGCCTGCGCGAGGCATCCAACGCGGTGCTGTACTGCACCGTCGCCCGTGAAGGTCAGGAAGTCGCCTGCGTCTACAAACCCGTCGCCGGGGAACGCCCGCTGTGGGACTTCCCCGACGGCACCCTCGCCCAGCGCGAGCTGGCCGCCTACGAGGTCTCCGAGGCGACCGGCTGGCAGCTGGTCCCGCCCACCGTGCTGCGCGACGGCCCGTACGGCGAGGGCATGGTCCAGCTGTGGATCGAGGCCACGGCCGACGCCGAGCTGCTCGCCCTGGTCGACGGCGAGGAGCCCGAGCCGGGCTGGAAGGCCATCGGCTTCGCCGAGGTGGGGGAGGGGCGCACCGCCCTGCTGGTGCACGCCGACGACGAGCGGCTGCGCCGGCTGGCGGTGCTCGACGCGGTGATCAACAACGCCGACCGCAAGGGCGGCCATCTGCTCCCCGCCCCCGACGGCCGGCTCTACGGCATCGACCACGGGGTCTCCTTCCACGTCGAGGACAAGCTCCGCACCCTGCTGTGGGGCTGGGCGGGGGATCCCCTGCCCGGGGACGCGGTCGAGGTCCTTGAGGGCCTCCAGAAGGCCATGGCCCCGGGCGGCGCCCTCGCCGCGCGTCTCTCCGGCCTGATCACCCCCGCCGAGACCGACGCGGCACGCGCGCGTGTCGACGCCCTGCTCGCCTCCGGAAGACACCCCGAGCCCGGGGGCGAATGGCCCGCGATCCCCTGGCCGCCCGTGTAGGCACATCCGGCCGCACATGACAAGAACGCCTTCCCGGCCAACCGGCGCCATCCGGTTCGTAGACGGAACTGCAGTCCGGTTACGCTCATGACATGCATGCCTGGCCCGCTTCCGAGGTCCCCGCCCTGCCTGGTCAGGGCCGCGACCTGAGGATCCACGACACCGCGACCGGTGGGCTCGTCCCTCTCGAGCCCGGTCCCGTCGCCCGCATCTACGTCTGCGGCATCACGCCGTACGACGCCACCCACATGGGGCACGCGGCGACCTACAACGCGTTCGACCTCGTCCAGCGCGTCTGGCTGGACACCAAGCGGCAGGTTCAGTACGTCCAGAACGTCACCGACGTCGACGACCCGCTCCTGGAGCGGGCCGCGCGCGACGACATCGACTGGGTCGCCCTCGCCGAGAAGGAGACGGCCCTCTTCCGCGAGGACATGACCGCCCTGCGGATGCTCCCGCCGCAGCACTACATAGGCGCCGTCGAGGCCATACCCGGCATCGTGCCGCTCGTCGAGCGGCTGCGGGACATGGGCGCCGCCTACGAGCTGGAGGGTGACGTCTACTTCTCCGTCGAGGCCGACGCGCACTTCGGCCAGGTCTCCGGCCTCGACGCCGCCGCCATGCGGCTGCTGTCCGCCGAGCGCGGCGGCGACCCCGACCGGCCCGGCAAGAAGAACCCGCTGGACCCGATGCTGTGGATGGCCGCCCGCGAGGGCGAGCCCAGCTGGGACGGCGCCTCCCTCGGCCCAGGCCGGCCCGGCTGGCACATCGAGTGCGTCGCCATCGCCCTGGACCACCTCGGCATGGGCTTCGACGTCCAGGGCGGCGGCTCCGACCTCGCCTTCCCGCACCACGAGATGGGCGCCTCGCACGCCCAGGTGCTCACCGGCGAGTTCCCCATGGCCAAGGCGTACGTCCACGCCGGCATGGTCGCCCTGCACGGCGAGAAGATGTCGAAGTCCAAGGGCAACCTGGTCTTCGTCTCGGCGCTGCGCCGTGAGGGCGTCGACCCCGCCGCCATCCGGCTCGCGCTGCTCGCCCACCACTACCGTGCCGACTGGGAGTGGACCGACCAGGTCCTCCAGGACGCCGTGGACCGGCTCGGCCGCTGGCGTGCCGCCGTCTCCCGGCCCGACGGCCCGGCCGCCGAGGCCCTCGTCGAGGAGATCCGCGAGGCCCTCGCGAACGACCTCGACGCCCCGGCCGCGCTCGCCGCGGTCGACCGCTGGGCGGCTCTCCAGCAGTCCGGGGGCGGTACCGACCTCGGCGCCCCCGGGGTCGTCTCGCGTGCGGTGGACGCGCTGCTGGGCGTGGCCCTGTAAGGACGGCGGACGGGAACGACGCACGGCAGGAGGGGCGGCGCGTGAAGCGCCGCCCCTCCTGCCGTGCGTCCTCAGTCCTCCGGCGAGTCCCCGTCGTCCGTACCCGGCTTCGGCGGCTTCGGCGGCCGTGTCCGGTCCCCGGAGCTGTCCCGCCGGTACGGCGAGCTCTCGCCGTCCGTGGCGTGCCCGCCCGGTGCGCCGCCGTCCCGGCGCCGCAGATACCGCTCGAACTCACGGGCGATCGCCTCGCCCGACGCCTCCGGAAGCTCCGCGGTGTCCCGGGCCTCCTCCAGCGTCTGCACGTACTCGGCGACCTCGCTGTCCTCCGCGGCCAGCTGGTCCACACCGACCTGCCAGGCGCGCGCGTCCTCGGGCAGTTCGCCCAGCGGGATGCGCACGTCGATCAGGTCCTCCAGGCGGTTCAGCAGCGCCAGCGTGGCCTTCGGGTTGGGCGGCTGCGACACGTAGTGCGGTACGGCCGCCCACAGCGACACCGCCGGGACGCCCGCGTGCGTGCAGGCTTCCTGGAGCACGCCGACGATGCCCGTCGGACCCTCGTACTTGGTCTCCTCCAGGTCCATCCGGCGGGCCAGGTCGGGGTCGGAGGTGGTCCCGCTGATCGGGACCGGACGGGTGTGCGGGGTGTCACCGAGCAGGGCGCCCAGGACGACGACCAGTTCCACACCCAGTTCGTGGGCGAAGCCGAGCAGTTCGTTGCAGAACGACCGCCAGCGCATGGACGGTTCGATACCGCGCACCAGAACCAGGTCGCGCGGCTTGTCCCCGCCGACCCGCACCACCGACAGCCGGGTCGTCGGCCAGGTGATCTTGCGTACGCCGCCGTCCATGAACACCGTGGGGCGGTTCACCTGGAAGTCGTAGTAGTCCTCGGCGTCCAGCGCCGCGAACACCTCGCCCTTCCACTCCTTCTCCAGATGCGCGACCGCGGTGGAAGCGGCGTCGCCGGCATCGTTCCAGCCCTCGAACGCGGCCACCATGACCGGGTCGATCAGCTCGGGAACCCCCTCGAGCTCGATCACCCAGTGCCTCCTTCCGACGTGCCCTCGCTTGTCGTCCCAACCTTACGGCGTTCGGCGGGGGCGCCCGCAGCCCCCTTGCACAGGGGAGTGAACGGATCACTGCCCCGTTCGTCACGCCCGGACACCCCGGGACGATCACAGGATCCCCAAGCCTGCGACCGGCCCGTGCGGGGCCGCGACCTATACTCCACAGCCATGGCGGACCCTGCGAGCACACCGGACCCGGAGCTGGTCGGTGCCCTGCGGGCGCTGTCCAACCCGGTGCGGCTCCAGTTGCTCCAGTGGCTGCGCGAACCCGAGCGGCACTTCCCGGTGGGCCGTTCCGCCGCCGACCTCGCGGAGGTCGGCGTGTGCGTGAGCCACATCCAGGAGAAGGCCGGGCTGGCCCAGTCCACCGTCTCCGCGTATCTGGCCGAACTCCAGCGGGCCGGACTGGTACGGGCCACCAGGGTGGGCAAGTGGACCCACTACAAGCGCGACGAGCAGCGCATAGCCGCGCTGGTCGCGGAGCTCGGACGGACCCTGTAGGGCAACTCGCCCCAGCCGTGGCGGCGTTCCCGTTGCCGTTCGAATCGAGAATCTGCGATATTTCGATGCATGGCGACGATCGACGGACTGAACCCCGGATCCTTCGGCATCTACACCTTCGACTTCGAGCACCAACCGGCCGCGCAGATCGCCGAGTCGGCGCGGGAACTGGAGGAACTCGGCTGGCAAGCCGTCTGGTTCCCCGAAGTGGGCGGGCGTGAGCCGCTCACCCTGGCCGGCCGGCTCCTCGCGGCCACCGAGCGGCTGCACGTGATCAACGGCATCGCGCAGATCTGGACCCGGCAGGCCCACAGCGCGCAGGGCGCGGCGCTGTTCCTGGCCGACGCCTTCCCCGACCGGCATGTGCTCGGCCTCGGTTACGGCGGCAGCCCCCACGCCGGGGTGAAGCCACTGGCGGCGATGGCCGCGTACCTCGACGAGATGGACACCCTCCAGGCGCCGCCCTCCGCGCCCCTGAAGTCCCCGGCACGCCGGCTGCTGGCCGCCTACGGGCCCAAGATGCTGGCGCTCGCCCGCGACCGCACGGCCGGCGCGCACACCTACCACGTCAACGTGGCCCACACCGCCGAGGCCCGGCAGATCCTCGGGCCGGACGCGTTCCTCGGCGTCGAGCACGCCGTGCTGCTGGAGACCGACCCGGGCACGGCCCGTGCGATCGCCCGCGAGCACCTCGTGCCGTACCTCGACACCCCGTACAACCTCGCCAAGTTCCGCAGGCTCGGCTACGGCGAGGACGACCTGAGCGGCGGCGGCAGCGACCGCCTCGTCGACGACCTGGTCCTCTGGGGCGACCCGGAGAGCGTCGCCGCCCGGCTGCGCGGTCATCTGGAGGCGGGCGCCGACCATGTCGCCGTCCAGGTCGTCGGCACCCGGCCGGGCGGCACCTCGATGCCCTCCTGGCGGCTGCTGGCCGAGGTCCTCCTGAAGGCCGGCGGCCCCGCACAGCCGTAGGGCACGGGAAGGGGGCGGCTCCGTGCGGGGAGCCGCCCCCTTCATGACGTAGGACCGTCCGGCCGTCGATCCTGTACCGGCCCTACTTCTTGTCGAGCAGGTCCTGGACCTTGCCGCGCACCTCGTCCGTGGCCAGGCCGCGGATGGTCAGGGTGGTGCGGCGGCGCAGCACGTCGTCCGCGGTCTCGGCCCACTCGTGGTCACGGGCCCAGACGACCTGCGCCCAGATCTCCGGCGCGTCGGGGTGGACGCGCGCGGCCAGCTCGGGGTTCTCGTTCGCCACACGGGCGATGTCGAAGGCCAGCGAACCGTAGTGCGTGGCCAGATGCCGGGCGGTGTCCGCCGCCATCCGCGGACCCGGTGCCGGACGGTCCGTCAGCAGCCGGTGGGCGACCGCGCGCGGGTTGGCGACACCCGGCAGCGGCAGCTTCTTCGGCAGCGAGGAGATCGGCTCGAAGTCCTCGCCCAGCGGACGGCCCGGCAGCGTCTCCAGCTTCTGCATCACCGTACGGCCGATGTGCCGGAACGTCGTCCACTTGCCGCCCGCGATGGACAGCATCCCGCCCCGGCCCTCGGTCACCACCGTCTCCCGCTTGGCCTTCGCGGTGTCACCGGGACCGCCAGGAAGCACCCGGAGACCCGCGAAGGAGTAGGTGATCAGATCACGGTCGAGCTGCTGGTCGCGGATGGAGAACGCGGCCTCGTCCAGGATCTGCGCTATGTCCTTGTCGTTGACCGCGACCTCGCCCGGGTCGCCCTCGTACTCCTCGTCGGTCGTGCCGAGCAGCAGCATGTCCTCCCAGGGGAGGGCGAAGGTGATGCGGTACTTGTCGATCGGGGTGGCCAGCGCGGCCTTCCACGGCGCGGTGCGCTTCAGGACCAGATGCGCGCCCTTCGACAGACGGATCGACGGCGCGGCGTCCGGGTCCTCCATGCGGCGCAGGTGATCGACCCACGGGCCGGTCGCGTTCAGCACCAGACGGGCGCCGACACCGAACTCGTCACCGGACAGCCGGTCCCTGAGCTCCGCGCCGGTCACCCGGCCCTTGGTGAAGCGCAGGCCGGTGACCTCGGCGTGGTTGAGCACGACCGCGCCCGCCTCGACGGCCGCGCGGACCGTCATCAGCGCCATGCGCGAGTCGTTCATCTGGTCGTCGCCGTACACGGCGACGGCCTTGAGGTTGTCGGTACGCAGCTCCGGCACGTCCTGCGCCGCCTTCGCGGGGGACAGGAGGTGACCGACGCCGTCACCGAACGCGGAGAGCGCGGAGTAGGCGAAGACGCCCGCCCCGAGCTTCGCGGCGCCGTGCGGCCCGCCCTTGTACACAGGGAGGTAGAACGTGAGCGGGTTCGCCAGGTGGGGGGCCACCTGACGGGAGACCGCACGGCGCTCGAAGTGGTTCTCCGCCACCAGCTTCACCGCGCCGGTCTGCAGGTAGCGCAGACCGCCGTGGAGAAGCTTGGAGGAGGCGGAGGAGGTGGCGCCGGCGAAGTCGCCGGCGTCGACCAGAGCCACCCTGAGGCCGGACTGCGCGGCGTGCCAGGCGGTGGAGATGCCCAGGATGCCGCCGCCGATGACGAGAAGGTCGTACGACGCCTTGGAGAGTTGCTCCCGGGTCTCGGCGCGGCTCGGGCGGGAGCCGGAGGCCGGGCGCGATCCCAGGGCAGGCACGGACTGCAGGGTGGACTGCGTGGTCATGTGGTTTCTTACTCCTCGTCCTCGATCCAGCCCATGGTCCGCTCGACGGCCTTGAGCCAGGTCTTGTACTCACGGTCGCGGGAATCCGCGTCCATGCGGGGGGTCCACTCGGCGGCCCGGCGCCAGTTGGCGCGCAGGTCGTCGGTGCTGGTCCAGAAGCCGACGGCGAGACCGGCGGCGTAGGCGGCGCCGAGGCAGGTGGTCTCGGCGACCATGGGGCGCACCACGGGGGCGTCCAGGAAGTCCGAGAGCGTCTGCATCAGCAGGTTGTTGGAGGTCATGCCGCCGTCGACCTTGAGGGCCGCCAGCTCGACGCCGGAGTCCTTGGTCATGGCGTCGGTGATCTCACGGGTCTGCCAGGCGGTCGCCTCCAGGACGGCGCGCGCGAGGTGCGCCTTGGTGACGTACCGGGTCAGGCCGGCGATGACGCCGCGGGCGTCGGAGCGCCAGTGCGGGGCGAACAGGCCGGAGAAGGCCGGCACGAAGTACGCGCCGCCGTTGTCCTCCACCGAGAGCGCGAGCGTCTCGATCTCGGCGGCCGTGGAGATCAGGCCCATCTGGTCGCGCATCCACTGCACCAGCGAACCGGTGACGGCGATCGAGCCCTCCAGGGCGTAGACCGGAGCCTGGTCGCCGATCCGGTAGCCGACGGTGGTCAGCAGTCCGGAGTAGGAGTTGATGATCTTCTCGCCGGTGTTCATCAGCATGAACGTGCCGGTGCCGTACGTGGACTTGGCCTCGCCCTCGGCGAAACAGGTCTGGCCGAACAGGGCCGCCTGCTGGTCGCCCAGCGCGGAGGCGACCGGGATGCCGCCGAGCAGGTCGCCCAGCTTGCCGCCGGTGATCTCGCCGTAGACCTCGGCGGAGGAACGGATCTCCGGGAGCATGGCCAGCGGCACGCCGATCGACTCGGCGATCTTCTCGTCCCACTCCAGCGTGTGCAGGTTCATCAGCATGGTGCGGGAGGCGTTGGTGACGTCGGTGTAGTGCTTGCCGCCGTCGACACCGCCGGTCAGGTTCCAGATGACCCAGGTGTCCATGGTGCCGAAGAGGATGTCCCCGGCCTCGGCGCGCTCGCGCAGTCCCTCGACGTTGTCGAGCAGCCAGCGGGCCTTGGGGCCGGCGAAGTAGGACGCCAGCGGCAGGCCGGTCTCGCGGCGGAAGCGGTCCTGGCCGACGTTGCGGCCCAGGTCCTTGCACAGGGCGTCGGTGCGGGTGTCCTGCCAGACGATGGCGTTGTGGACGGGCTCACCGGTGTTCTTGTCCCACAGCACGGTGGTCTCGCGCTGGTTGGTGATGCCGATGGCCTTGATGTCGTCACGGGTGATGCCGGCCTTCTCGACCGCTCCGGCGACGACCTCCTGGACGTTGGTCCAGATCTCGGTGGCGTCGTGCTCGACCCAGCCCGGCTTCGGGAAGATCTGCTCGTGCTCCTTCTGGTCGACGGAGACGATACGGCCGTCCCGGTCGAAGACGATGCAGCGGCTGGAGGTCGTGCCCTGGTCGATGGCGGCGATGAAGGGGCCGGCGTGTGCGTCGGTCACTGTGTACTCCTGGGAGTCCTTGGATACGGGGCTGTACGTACGGCGCGTGCTGTCGAGCTCGAAGTGCTTGTTCTCGAATGTGCTTGTCGAAGAAGCCTTGCTCTCGCAGCGGCCCTTTTAGGCGAAGGCGACGTTGTAGATGCCTGCGGCGATCGCCGCGCCGATCAGCGGACCGACGACGGGGATCCAGGCGTAGCTCCAGTCCGAGCCGCCCTTGTTGGGCAGGGGCAGGAGGGAGTGCACGATGCGCGGACCGAGGTCACGGGCCGGGTTGATCGCGTAGCCGGTCGGGCCGCCCAGCGACAGACCGATACTGACGACCACCAGGGCGACGATCAGAGCACCAAGGACGCCGAGGCCGTTGCCGTTGTCGTTCAGGCCCTGCGTGAGGATGGCGAGCACCAGCACGATCGTGCCGATGATCTCGGTGGCGAGGTTCTGCACCACGTTCCGGATCTCGGGACCGGTGGAGAACACGCCCAGGACCGGGCCCGCGCCCTTCTCCTGGGCCTCGACGGCCTTGGTGGCCGTGGCCTGCGCGCCCGGACCGCCGACGATCTCCTTGTCGGTCAGGTGCGCCTGGAACTGGCCGTAGTAGGCGACCCAGACCAGGGTGGCACCGATCATGGCGCCGAGGAGCTGGCCGCCCATGTAGGTGGCGACGTTGTTCCAGACGTTGTCCTTGATCGCGAGTGCGAGCGTGACCGCCGGGTTGAGGTGGGCGCCGGACAGCGGCGCCGAGGTGTAGACCGCCGTCAGCACGGCGAAGCCCCACCCGAAGGTGATGGCGAGCCAGCCGGCGTTACGGGCCTTGGAGGCCTTCAGCGTCACGGCGGCGCACACGCCACCGCCGAGCAGGATGAGTATGGCGGTACCGATGGTCTCGCCGATGAAGATGTCGGAGCTGGACACCCGCGACTCCTTTGTCCTTCGTCCAGGGGAAGCAGATCCCCGAGTCCCTTCGGGGGTGCTGCGCCCTCGGGGGTGAGAGCTGTGCCGGTCCCTTGGCGTTGCCACACTCTAACGCGTATTGCCGGTAGGTGTTCGGCATTGCCGACCGATGGACGGGAGTCTTGTCCCGGCATAAGGCGCCCGTCAAGGGTTCTGTTATCGAAAGCGGGATCGTTATTGATCGACTGGGCTTATCGATGGTGTGCCCTTGTCTGTACTCAATCTGCGCGACTTCGGGCGCTATGCCCGTTTCAGGGTATGCCGAAGGCCGGGACGCCGAACGGTGTCCCGGCCCTGATCAGGTCTTTTGCGCGCCCTGTCGCGCGCGGCTCAGAAGCGCCCGCCGCCCAGATCGCGCGACACGGCGCGGGCGCAGTCCCGGACGGCGGCGATCAGTTCGGGACGCAGCTCGCCGTCGCGCCCCAGCCGCTCCACCGCGCCCGTGATGCCCACCGCCCCCACCGGCATGCGCCGCCGGTCGTGGATCGGCGCGGCCACCGACGCCACGCCCTCCCATGTCTCCTCCACGTCCGCCGCGTAGCCGCGCGCGCGTGTCACGTCGAGGATCCGCTCGAAGGACTCCAGATCGCACACCGTGCGGTCCGTGAACGCCTTGCGGTCGGCCTCCACGGCCTCGCTGTGCGCCACCGGGTCGTACGCCGACAGCACCTTGCCCAGCGCCGTGGAGTGAAGGGGCTGCATCGCCCCGATCTCCAGCACTTGACGGCTGTCGTCGGGCCGGAAGACGTGGTGCACGATCAGCACGCCCTGCTGGTGCAGGACCCCCAGATACACGCTCTCCCCGCTGGAGCGGGCCAGGTCGTCCGTCCACACCAGGGCCCGCGCGCGCAGCTCGTGCACGTCCAGATAGGTCGTGCCCAGACGCAGCAGCTCCGCGCCCAGCTGATAGCGGCCCGACGCCTCGTCCTGCTCGACGAACCCCTCCTGCTGAAGGGTGCGCAGGATGCCGTGCGCGGTGCCCTTGGCGAGGCCCAGCGAGGAGGCGATGTCCGACAGGCCCAGCCGCCGCTCGCCGCCTCCGAGCAGGCGCAGCATCGCCGCAGCCCGCTCCAGCGACTGGATGTTCCGTGACATCGCCGTCCTGCCTCCGTCCCCTTCGACCGCCGATCCGTGACGTGGGCGCCGGGCTCGGCGCCGCGACGCTGCCGTCGTCGTCTCGGCTGTCATTCCTCAACATTGCTCATCGTTCGGCAATGTCGAACACTACCGGTCCATGCCGACCCACCGCTAATGGTCCGTCGTCATTCCGGTCGCCACATGGTGAGCCACGCGCCCCCCGCTCGTCACCCGTCCGGCCCCGTCGATCGGCCGTACCGGCTCGTCCGGGTGGTGGACGCCCCTGAACACAGGCGCACGCTCCCGGCTACCCTGACGGCGTGCGCCCTCCTCGGGAAGCTCCCCATGGGCTTCACCGCTATGGCCTGGTCCGTCAGGCCCTAGTAAGGGCGCGAAGCCGACAGCCGTCGCATCCGAGGGAGCCCTTCATGGCCTCTGTGCCGCCGACCCCTTCCGCCGACAGCCGGACCCGCGCGTCCGCGCTCCGCGAGGCACTCGCCACCCGTGTGGTGGTCGCCGACGGAGCCATGGGCACGATGCTCCAGGCCCAGGACCCCACTCTGGAGGACTTCCAGAACCTGGAGGGCTGCAACGAGGTCCTCAACGTCACCCGCCCCGACATCGTGCGCTCCGTGCACGAGGCGTACTTCGACGTCGGCGTGGACTGCGTGGAGACCAACACCTTCGGCGCCAACCTCAGCGCGCTGGGCGAGTACGACATCGCCGACCGCGTCCACGAGCTGTCCGAGGCGGGTGCCCGCATCGCCCGCGAGACCGCCGACGACGTCACCGCGCGCACCGGCCGGCAGCGCTGGGTCCTCGGCTCGATCGGCCCGGGCACCAAGCTGCCCACCCTCGGCCACACCACCTTCACCGCGATCCGCGACGCCTACCAGAAGAACGCCGAGGGCCTCCTCGCCGGCGGTGCCGACGCCCTGCTGGTGGAGACCACCCAGGACCTCCTCCAGACCAAGGCATCGGTCGTCGCCGCCCGCCGCGCCATGGCCACCGCCGGCTACGACGTGCCGCTGATCGTCTCCGTCACCGTCGAGACCACCGGCACCATGCTGCTCGGCTCCGAGATCGGCGCCGCCCTGACGGCCCTGGAGCCGCTCGGCATCGACATGATCGGCCTGAACTGCGCCACCGGCCCCGCCGAGATGAGCGAGCACCTGCGCTATCTCGCCCGCAACGCGCGCATCCCGCTGTCCTGCATGCCCAACGCGGGCCTGCCCGTGCTCACCTCCGACGGCGCCCACTACCCGCTCACCGCGCCCGAGCTCGCCGACGCGCAGGAGAACTTCGTCCGGGACTACGGGCTGTCGCTGGTCGGCGGCTGCTGCGGCACCACCCCCGAGCACCTGCGGCAGGTCGTCGAACGCGTCCGTGACCTCGCCCCCGCCGAGCGCAGTCCGCGTCCCGAGCCGGGTGCCGCGTCCCTGTACCAGACGGTGCCGTTCCGTCAGGACACCTCCTACCTGGCGATCGGTGAGCGCACCAACGCCAACGGGTCGAAGAAGTTCCGTGAGGCGATGCTGGCGGCCCGCTGGGACGACTGTGTGGAGATGGCCCGGGACCAGATCCGTGAGGGCGCGCACATGCTGGACCTGTGCGTGGACTACGTGGGCCGTGACGGTGTCGCGGACATGGAGGAACTCGCCGGCCGGTTCGCCACCGCCTCCACCCTGCCGATCGTGCTGGACTCCACCGAGGTCGACGTGATCGAGGCCGGCCTGCAGAAGCTGGGCGGCCGTGCGGTGATCAACTCGGTGAACTACGAGGACGGTGACGGCCCCGACTCCCGTTTCGCCCGGGTCACCGCGCTGGCCCGCGAGCACGGGGCGGCGCTGATCGCGCTGACCATCGACGAGGAGGGCCAGGCCCGCACCGTCGGGCACAAGGTCGCCATCGCCGAGCGGCTGATCGAGGACCTGACCGGCAACTGGGGCATCCGTGAGGAGGACATCCTCATCGACACCCTGACGTTCACCATCTGCACCGGGCAGGAGGAGTCCCGCAAGGACGGCATCGCCACCATCGGGGCGATCCGCGAGCTCAAGCGCCGCCACCCCGACGTGCAGACCACCCTGGGTCTGTCGAACATCTCCTTCGGGCTGAACCCGGCCGCCCGGATCCTGCTGAACTCGGTCTTCCTGGACGAGTGCGTGAAGGCGGGCCTGGACTCCGC